>JANQPD010000005.1 GCA_028285465.1 Owenweeksia sp.
GTATATGTAACGGCCGTCAAAATACGTGAAGTGCTCCGCAGGCTTTTCTTTATCCATCCAGATCTGTTCTGCTTCCGCTTTTACATTCACTACCACCAACTTTCCGTCTTTATTTATATTCAGGAGTTGCGCATCCTCAAGCGTTTTTCCCGGCTTCAAATAAAAGGTTTCTCCCAGGCGCTTAAGGTTCTGCCTGTTGTAACGCTCTTTTCCGTTGCGGTAAAGGAAATAGAGGTTGCCCTCCTCGTCATACACCGTAATAAGGTCTTTTTTCCCCACGGAGAAATGCTGCGGTATGTGGCGGATAGCGGACTTGCTTCCGGCAAATTGCCACCCTTTAACTTTTTTACCGTCTACCCCATAGTTCAATAGCTGTTGCCCACAGGGTACAAGTAAGCGGTAGCTGCGGGTTTTGTCATAGTCGAAAACAGCCATGGGGGCGGTGGCGGTTTCTTTGAGTGGCAGGGGGAAATTTTCCACATGTCGCCCTAAGCGATCCAGAACGTAAATGCGCTCTGCGGTGTTAAATACCAATTGAAGCTTCCGGTTTTTGAAAATATCTATTTGGGTAGCATTCCCTAGTATGGGGCCATCTAATGGCTTTGTCCATAGTATTTTCCCTCTGCGGTCTACCAGGTATAGCTTGTAGTTACTGTCCTGGATGAGTATTTCGTATTTTCGGTTGTTGTGGTTAAGCACAAACTGGGGAGCATTTATGGCGGGAGCTTCCAAAACGACACTCCACTGGCGGCTTACTTTTTCCTTTTCGGCCTGATCGTGCCGAAGGTAAAGGTTGGTGTAAGCGGCACCTTCCTCCACCGTAAATTGCACAGCGCCATAGCTGAAAGCAGCCAATTGAGGAATTTGTGCGGCAAAGTTTTTTTGCTCCTTTTGCGGTAGCGTGTGCCTTATGCTCTGCAAAAAAGCAGGGTTGGCTATTTGAGCGTGTACGTGTGCTTTGCCCCCCAGGCTCTGATTAAAATTGTCAAAGCCTTCCTGGTTGGCTGCCGTATTCCCGGCCAAAAAGTCATTGATCACTCCTTTGAGTGCAGCCAGGTTGCTGGTGTAGAGTATGTATCCCCCGAATTCGAAGTAGTAAGGTTTCCCAAAGCCGCTGAACAAGGAGCCGAAGTAGTGGTAGTGCGGGTTGTTTACAGCCAACCTCTTAATGACCACGCCCCTGTATCCTTCAATAAAGTTAGGGTCGGACAGCTTCTCCAACGCTAGTGTGGCTTGTTCTGTGTCACGGGATTTCAAAAAACCGAAAGCGGCATTGCCTTTATTCCCTCCGGGGCTTTGAAATACGCCTACTTCATCATCGATCCAAAAAAGAAGGTGTTCATCTGCCTCAAGTGCATATTCCTGTTTCAGGGTAGCCCTGAAATCCAGTAAACGCGAAGCATTGCCTTTGGCCTCCTGTAGAGCGATATACTTCCTGTGCCAGGCTTCTGCACTATTAAAGTGGTAGCTTACGAAAGAGGAAAAAGCTGCAGGTAAAATATGTTTGAAGCCAATCGGTTTTGGAGTAGACCCTTTAAAGGTATTCAGGAACCATTGATCTGGGGAGGGTAGTAGACTGATTCCGCTAAGCAATACATCTTTATTAAAAAGTTCGAGGTCGAGCTCGGCCCAACTGCCCAGGCTATTGAGAAAAGAAATGCGCGCTTCCGGAAAATGTGTACGCAACCAAGGAGTTGCTTCCTGCAGATTCACATATACATTCGCTTGCTCTTTCTTGTTTGCCGTACGGTGCAGTTTTTCGAAGCTAGCTTCTTTCCGAAGACTAAAGCCGCTCAATACCTGGCGTACTGCTTCCTCTACGAGGTTTTTGTTTGAGCTGGCCAACCATATGCCTTGCATGCTGCAGAAGTAGAAGCTTTCCCGGGCTTTAATGTGGTGAATGCGTTGCTCCGAGTAGGTGTAGCTCTCCAGTACATAATGCTGTTGTAACTTGCGTAGTAAAAGGCCTTCCCATTCAGGGGATGCTATGGTGGCATAGAGGAGATCGTATTTTTTGGCTCCACTCAATGCAAGGCTTATCAAAACCTGGCGATCCTCAAAAAAATCCACTAGAGAATCACGGGAATAGAGGCTCCCTGCTTCTTTTAGATCGAAGCTGTAGGCCAGTACCAAAGGTAAGCTGTCTATTTGCTGGAACACGGCCGTTTCTGCCAGGTCATGCAGGCTTTCCAGTATGCTTTGACTTTCGATCAAAACAACGGAACTTTTGGGTACCGTGCTGTAAAGATCCGCCTGGGGTGTTGCCTTTTCCCTGCACCCACCGGCAAACAGCAGCAATACAAGTACACAGAGCGCGTAAGCGTATGTTCGCATTCAAAAGTTTCTTGCCCTGCAAAGGTATGACTAAAATAAACTTGTAATAGAGTCCTGTCAGATGACTCTACAGCAGGCGAAAACTCTTCCGGTGAAAAGGGCTTTCTCCTTGTTCGGCAATCGCCTGGCGGTGTGCCTTAGTAGGGTAGCCTTTGTTTTGCACCCAGTTATAGGCTGGGTGACGGGTGTGCAACTCCTCCATATAACGGTCGCGGTAGGTCTTGGCTAATATTGATGCCGCAGCGATACTCTTAAACCGTCCATCTCCTTTTATTTGGCAACTATGTGGGATTCCGGGGTACGGGTTGAAACGGTTTCCATCGATCAACAACAACTGGGGTTTGACTTCCAGTTGCGCTACTGCCCTGTGCATGGCCAGGAAAGAGGCGTTCAGTATGTTTATGTCATCAATGATTTTATGGTCTACAAAAGCCACGGCCTTAGCTAAGGCATGCTTCTCTATATAGACACATAAGCTCTTCCTCTGTTCCGCTTTGAGCGTTTTACTGTCGTTGAGCAGGGGGTGTTTGAAGCGTGCGGGTAAGATAACGGCAGCCGCTACAACGGGCCCGGCCAGACAACCCCGTCCTGCCTCATCACAACCGGCTTCTATCTGTTCCTTTTGCAGGCAGCTTTTTAAATATTTCCGTTTCATGAGGCCATACATTTTTGAATGCTCTCCCACATCATATCTGCCGACTTTTCCCAGCTGAAAAACTGTGCTCTCCTTTTTCCTTTTGCGATAAGGGTGGCCCTGGTGCCCTCCTCTTCTACCCGGAACAAAGCCTCTGCAATCTGGCCGGGATCGTCAGGCGCACACAAAAGCGCCGCGCCGTCTGCCACTTCGGGTAAAGACGTTTTGGTTGAAGTAATGACCGGAACTTCGCATTGGAAAGCTTCGATCATGGGGATGCCGAAACCTTCAAAGTGCGAGACAAAGAGCAAGGCGTGGGCGGCTGAAAGGGCCTGGTTGAGCGACTCGCGTTCCAGGCGCCCGCTAAAAATGATGTCCTCTTTAAATGCGTGCGCACTGTAGATCTGCTCTATGTTTTCGTCCCAGAACATCTTGGTGCCTACGATGAGGAATTTTTTAGTGCCTCCCTTTTCGCGGTATAAGGCATAGGCCCTAAGCATACCGTCCAGGTTTTTACGAGGGTTTAAAGCACCGATAAAGAGAAAATACTGCGCCCCACCACTGAGGCGTTTTCTTATGGTTTCCTGCACTTCAGGTGGGAGGGGCTTAAAAAAGTCGCCAATTCCGTTGTATACCAGGTCTATCTTGGCGGGCGATATTCCATACGTACGGGAAATGTCTTGCCTGCTGTATTCGGATACGGTGGCTACGCGGGTGGCTTTACGGGCAAACTTCCTGAAATAAGTAAGAAGATATTTGCGGGCCGGTTGCTTAACGTATTCCGGTTTATGCTCGAAATTTATGTCGTGGATCACGGCTATGTCCTTTCCTTTATAAGGTAAGCTCAGATACCCATCGGGTGAAACAAAAACATCGGGTTTACGCCAGCGCAAACTCCAATACAGGCTGATATCAAACCAAATGCGCCATAAAATGGGATGCCGTGCCGGGGGGTAGAGCACTATGGGTTTTACATTAGGGCCAAAGACAAAGCGTTTTTTGTAGGGCCGGTCAAAATAAAAAAGGAATGTGTGCTCAGGATGGCGCTCTACCAAGCGTTTAAAGACCTCGTAAGTAAACCAACCCAGGCCTTCCAGTCGATGGGGCAATAAAAAGCGCGTATTTACTGCTATCTTCACGGCCGCAAATATAGCAGTATAATACAGCTAAGTTTATCATTAAACGTACATGCGTAAGCGCTTTATCGGCAATCTGTTTTTGTTATTGATCCTCAATTTTTTGGTGAAACCTTATTGGCTGTTTGGCATCGACCGTACCGTGCAAAACATAGTGGGGGAGGCAGCTTATGGACGTTATTTTTCCCTGGTTGGCTTTACCATCATCTTTAACATTATACTGGATGCGGGTCTTACTCATTACAACAATCAGTCGGTAGCCAGGAACCACAAACAGCTAAGAACCAATTTCTCAAACCTCCTTAGCCTGAAATTGCTTTTAGGAGCCGTCTACCTGCTCATAAGCCTGGGGATAGGTACCCTATTAGGGTATCACCACAACAGTTTTGTTTTGCTGTTGCTGCTTACGGTAAATCAGTTCCTGGCTTCTTTGCTACTCTTTTTGCGTTCCAATATTTCGGGGCTTCAGCTTTTTCGTTTAGATGCCATGTTAAGCGTGGCCGATAAACTGATCATGATCGGCATTTGTGCCCTTCTGCTTTTCACCCCTCTTTTTAAGGAAGAAATCACCGTCCTCGACTTCGCTACAGCGCAATTTGTAAGCTATGCTATTACCGTTTTACTCGCTTTTATACTGGTGCTCAATAAGGCCGGGCACTTCACGTATTCTTTTAGTTTGCGCAAACACCGCTACAATTTGTACAAGAGCTTCCCCTATGCTTTACTTATATTGCTAATGGCTCTGTATACGCGTATCGATAGCGTTATGCTTGATCTTATGGTAGGCCCTTTTTACAGTGGGGTGTATGCGGCTGCTTTTCGCTTGGTAGATGCCGTAAACCAGGTGGGTTACCTGTTTGCCGTGCTCTTGTTGCCCCTTTTCGCGCATATGCTTTCCCGTAAGATCAGTGTAACTCCTCTGGTGGAATTGACCTTTAACCTGATCTTGGCCGGCACACTGGCCATTAGTTTAGCGTGTTTTTTCAATGCAGAGCCCCTCATGAAATCACTGTACGTAGGGGCCGCAGAGCTTTCTATTCCTGTTTTGCGCCTGCTTATTTTAAGCACTATAGCCTTTGGCAGCACGTTTGTATTTGGCACTTTGCTTACCGCAAACGGCAGTTTGGGTTTATTGAACAAAATTGCTTTCGGAGGCTTCGTGCTGAATATTTTGCTAAACTTCGTGCTCATTCCTCATTATCAGGCTTACGGAGCCGCAATGGCTACGGTGATGACGCAATTTGCTACTGCTTTGGTACAACTGGTTGTCTCCGTCAGCTTGTTTAAAATGAAATTTGAGGTGAGTGCCTATTGGGGGCGGGTAGTACTCTTCGTAGCCGGTGCCGTTTTTCTGTCGATCATCATCAATGGTTTGGAAGGCATTGGATGGATATGGAAGTTTGGCCTTATGCTAGGCACCACCTTGTTCTTCTCAGCTTTGGTGGGTTTCTTTAAGGTAAGAGAAGCAATAGAATTACTAGGGCAGCGTTTTCGCTGACGCCGGCCGTTTCCTTTTTATATTTTTGCCGAAATTTTTGATACTGAATAATGGAGAAGCATACGCCCACCCAAAGAGTTTTTGATAGCAGCAACCTTATCGTCTACATATACGACAAACGCAAGCCATTGCTTATTGTAACCCTGGTGGCAATTGTGCTGGCGGCTGTTTTCAGTGCTCCTTACTTCATTCCCCCTTTGTACAAGTCTACCGTTACGGTTTTCCCTACTACTACCAATTCCCTTTCCAAGGCGCTTTTGCCGCAGCAATTCGCCTCTCGCGGACAAGACATACTGGAGTTTGGTGCCGAGGAAGAAGCCGAGCAACTGCTGCAGATATTGAATTCGGATGAGATCCGCGACCGCATCATTGAAAAATACCATTTGCTTCGGCATTATGATATCGACACTTCGGGCAGGTACACCAAAACGGAATTGTATAAGACCTATGAGTCTAATATTTCGTACAGGCGTACCGAATACATGTCGGTAGAGATCAATGTTTTGGATACAGACCCGGATACGGCAGCCTTGATCGCCAACGACATCAGTTTTTTGCTGGACGATGTGAAAAACCGCATTCAGAAAGACCGGGCTAAAAAAGGGCTGGGCATTATTGAAGGAGAGTATTTTGCATTAAAGAATGAGATCAAGGCGTACGAAAACTCTCTTACTGAATTGCGCTATAAAGGCGTACACGATTATGAAACGCAATCGGCTGTGCTCAATGAGCAGCTGGCTACCGCACTGATCGAAAACCCCAGAGGAGGGGCGGTACAGCAAATAGAGAACAAACTGGATACCCTGGCAAAGTACGGAGGCACCTATGTTTCTTTACGCGATGAGTTGCAATACCTGAAAGAAGAATTGGTGCGCCTGAAAACAAAGTATGACCAGGCTAAAGTAGACGTGTCTGAAACCTTGCCGGCTTCTTTTAAGGTAAACATGGCATTTCCGGCAGAGAAAAAATCTTACCCCACCCGTTGGCTTATTGTAGCCATTGCGGCTTTATCGGCCTTTGTGTTTACGCTTATTATAATACTGGTGCTTGATACCATTAAACAATCCAGGCTTAAATAGGGATATTGCCAGATAAGCTCAGAAATATTGAGGACAAGTGGATCATAGCGGCAGGAATACTCCTATCCCTGGCAAATGCGGCTTTTATCGCTACTGAGCACTATTGGGGTTTACTGCTGCCGTTAGGGCTGGCCCTGGTAGCGGCTTTAATACTGGCGCTGGATAAAGTGCTGCTTTTCCTGGTGTTTACGGTGCCCCTTTCCATTTTTTACTTTAATCCGGATCTGCATGTTGGTTTCACATTACCAACAGAGCCTATCGTATTCGGGGTAATGCTCCTCTTCTTTTTTAAGCTGCTTTACGAAGGAACATTCGACTCCCGCGTTGTCCGTCATCCCCTGTCCATACTGATCATACTAAGCCTTTTTTGGATGTTGCTTACCACAATAACCAGTCAGATGCCATTAGTTTCATTTAAATATTGGCTGGCCAGGTTATGGTTTGTAACCGTATTTTTTTACCTGATGTCGCAGGTACTTAAAAAGAGAAAGAACATATCGCTCTTTTTCTGGCTCTATATGCTTCCCTTGGCGGCAGTAGTATTGTATACCTTATATATTCACTCTCAACATGGCTTTGATAAGATCTCTGGTACCTGGGTAATGTTTCCCTTTTTTAAAGAGCATACTAGTTATGGGGCCGTTCTGGCCATGTATGTACCTATTGCTTTTACCTTCGCTTTTGTGCTGAAACAAGGGTTGAATCAGCGGGTGTTGGCGACCCTGGTCTTTATTATCCTCTTGTTGGGTACGATCTTTTCCTACACCCGGGCAGCCTGGGTAAGCCTGGTCGCGGCTATACTCGTTATGCTCATATTGGTGTTAAAGATCAGGTGGGAGATCGTAGTGGCTCTGGGCATTGTGGTTGTAGGTGTTTTACTGGCTAACCAGGACCGCATCCTGGCTAAGTTTGAAGACAACAAAGCCGTGAGCAGCGATAACCTCACAGAGCACGTAGAATCTATTTCAAACATCAGCACCGATGCCAGTAATATGGAGCGTATTAACCGATGGAAAAGCGCGTACCGTATGTTTAAAGAGAGGCCGGTATTGGGATGGGGCCCGGGCACCTATATGTTTCTGTATGCTCCTTTCCAGAAGCCCCATGAAAAAACCATCATCAGCACCAATGCCGGAGACATGGGCAATGCCCATAGTGAATACATAGGCCCGCTTGCCGAAATGGGGCTTGTTGGTATGCTGCTGGTGCTGGCTTTTGTATTGGCCACACTCTATACCGGAGTAAGCACCTTTCATACCTTGCAAGATCCCAGGCTCAAAGCAATATGCCTGGCTACACTTATGGGTTTGGTTTCTTACTGGACGCATGGCTTCCTGAATAACTTCCTGGATATGGATAAGGCAGCCTGCCCTGTTTTCGGTTTCACGGCCCTTCTGGTCGTGCTCCGGTCGTATTCTTCGGAAAGGGATTAATTTTTTTCTGCTTTGTCACAAAGAGTTGATAAACTGTTGGTTATGTATGCGTATAATTCTATGCACGCATAGTATCCTTAACAAATCCTTAACATTTTCCGTTAGGTACTTTGATTTTCTCAAAAATTGTACGCACCTTAGTACTAACGTTTAACACAAAATTTTATCTACATGAAAAACACGGCTAAGCTAGTAGCGGTGCTTTTGTTTGCGCTGTTTACTCAGGTGGCCTTTGCGCAAGCGCGCACAATTTCCGGAATCGTCAGGTCTGCAAAAACAGGCGAAACCCTTCCGGGAGTGGCCATCCTTGAGAAAGGTACTCAAAATGGAACAGTGACCAATTTTGAGGGAAAATTTGATCTCACTGTTTCCACTTCCAACGCCACCTTGGTCTTCCAGTCTCTTGGAAAAGAAAAAAAGGAAATAGTTCTTGGAAACGAGGATTTTATTTCAGTGGTTCTTGCAGAATCCACCGAACAGTTGGAAGAAGTGGTGGTAACGGCCCTTGGCATAACCAGAGAAAAGAAAGCTTTGGGATATGCTGTCAGCACGGTAGGGGGCGATGAGGTGCAAAAATCAGGGGAAAACAACATTATAGCTTCTCTGAATGCAAAGGCACCAGGTATTCAGGTGGTCTCCTCTGGAGGCACTCCTGGAGCTTCAAGTAAGATATTGATTCGGGGCAATGCTACCTTCACCGGTCAAAATCAACCTCTAATTGTGGTAGATGGGGTTCCCATTGATAATACTACTACACAATCTACAGCGGGTGATAACCCTTTTAATTCCGACTTAAGCGGGGTGAATAACGCTAACCGGGCGTTAGATATTAACCCTGATGACATTGAGTCTGTTACTGTGCTAAAAGGCCCGGCTGCTGCAGCGCTCTACGGAGCGCGGGCAGGTAACGGTGCAATTATCTATACCACTAAACGAGGTAAAATAGGCAGAAGAAAAGGTTTGGGTATAACCGTTTCACAGAACATTACCTTTAACCAGGTAAACAAGCTACCGGAACTAAACGAGCGCTATGCGCAGGGTTTGGGGGGAGGTACACCACAGGGAGATGCAGCAGCTACTTTTATAGAAGGTGATCCGGGACCCGATCAAACTTACTTCACTTCAGATGATGTTTCTACGGGTACTTCCTCAAGTTGGGGCCCATCCTTGCAGTCTCTCGGTATTCCAGCGGTAGATAACCCGAAGAACTTTTTCCAAACCGGTGTTTCTTCCAATACCAACATTTCTATTACAGGGGGTACTGAAAAATCCAGTGTGAGATTGTCTTTAGGTTACCTTGCTGATAATGGGATGGTGCCGAATACAAATTACAATCGGGCATCAGTGCGTCTTACCGCAGATACTGAATTGAGTTCAAAAGTAAAGATTGGCGGTACGGTAAACTATATAAACAGCCAGACTACAGCTTCTCAAAATGGCAGTAACCTGGCCGGGATTATGTTGGGTTTGCTTCGGGCACCAACTAGTTATGATATCACAGATTATCAGTATGACAATGGGAACCAGCGTACCTATTTTGCTTTTTACGATAATCCGTATTTCACCGCTAATGAAAACCCTTTTACCAGTAACATTAACCGGGTATTAGGTAACGTATATGCAAGTT
Organism: Owenweeksia sp.; assembly: GCA_028285465.1. Lineage (GTDB taxonomy): Bacteria > Bacteroidota > Bacteroidia > Flavobacteriales > Schleiferiaceae > JANQPD01. The sequence continues at coordinate 9,742 of JANQPD010000005.1, forward strand.
ACCAGGCAACCGACTGGCTGAGTTTTAACTACAAAGTAGGAGCTGATGCGTATGGAGATGACCGCCAACAGATTTATGCCATTTCCTCTTTCGGAGATGATATCGGAGGAGTTGGCCAGGTAAACAATAATCAGTTGTTCAACCTGGATTTCTATCAGGATTTCCTCGTTAATATAAACACCAAACTCAACCAAAACTGGAATGCCAACTTTTTATTAGGGCATAACATAACCAGTAGCCGGTTTAACGATAATTTTTCCAGGGGTAGGATCCTTGCAGTTCCAGGCTTTTACAATTTAAACAACGCTTCTGACCTGTATGCTTCAAATGAACGAGAAGTAATCTTTACCACGGCCGTTTTTGGTCAGGCATCCATTGACTGGAAGAACACCTTCTTTATTACCTTGACGGGCCGGAACGAATGGTCTTCTACTTTCGAACTAGAAGATAATAGCGCATTCTACCCTTCGGTAGGGACTTCTTTGATCTTTACTGAGTTTTGGGAAGATCGCCCATCCTGGTTTAATTTCGGTAAGATCCGCTATGGTTATGCACAAACCGGAATTGCTCCTGTGCCCTATTCTACAAGGACTATTTACGCTGCTCCTACCTTCACAGATGGCTTTACTGACGGCCTGTCCTTTCCGTATTTGGGTCAAAATGGATTCCGTATTAACGAAAGGCTGTTTGTGCCCGACCTTAAACCCGAAAGACTTACGGGCAATGAAATCGGCCTGAATTTGATCTTTTTGGATAGGAAAATTGACTTCGATATTACTTTCTACGAGCAGGTTACTACGGATGCCTTATTGTATAGACCCCTGGCCAATTCTTCGGGATTTGAAGAGGCTTATGTAAACGGAGGAGAGATTCAAAACAGGGGAGTGGAGATCCAATTAGGATTAGTACCAGTACGCACGGATAACTTTACTTACCGTGTGGACATCAATTGGGCCAGGAATGTGAGCAAAACACTTGCGCTTGTTCCGGGAGTAGAGCAATTCAGCATTGAGGCGGCCTTCGCTTCTGTAGGCTCTTTTGCGATTGTAGACGAGCCCTATGGCGTATTTTATGGCACCGTTTGGGAAAGAGATGCCAATGGTAACCTGCTCATTGGGGCAAATGGTTTGCCTTCACAGGCTGCACAAACAGCAGGGGTCGGCGATCCTAACCCAGATTGGTTAGCAGGTATCCGAAATACATTTAACTACAAAGGCTTTGAATTTTCTTTCCTGTTTGACTTTCGAAGTGGAGGTGATATATGGAATGGTACCTATGCCCGTCTGAACAATCTTGGGCGGACTGCCGAATCTGCGGAAAATCGAGATGGGACATACCTGATTGAAGGAGTTTATGCTGAAGGAACGGTCATAAACGGACAAGACGTTAGTGGACAGCAAAATGAGACAAGGGTTAACGCAATTGACTATTTCCGAAGATATGTAGGAGATGCAGGCGGAGCTGCGGAGCAGTTTGTTGAGGAAATAAACTGGGTGCGTTTAAGAGACGTGAACCTTAGCTATCGATTCAACCTGCGCGACAGTAAGCTGGGTATTAGTTATTTGGATTTGAGTTTTAACGGTAGAAACTTACTGCTTTTTACTGACTATAAGGGGGTGGACCCCGAAACCAGCCTAACAGGTGCCGGTTCCAATATCGGTGGCCTGGATTACTTCAATAACCCTGGCGCCAGGTCTTTCAGTTTCGGAGTAAAATTTGGATTTTAATAAAATATGCGTTGTAAGATGAAAACAAAATTATTAAATATAGCAGTAGTCGCATGCCTGGGCATAAGCCTTGGCTCTTGCGAAAAAAACTTTGAGGACAATATCGCGAGCCCCAATAACCCTGTGAATGTTACCCCTTCTTTGCTCCTGTCAAATATAGAGGTATCCACTTTTGCCAACTTTGGCGGTCAATTAGCACGTCAAACGCAAATTATGACACAGCAAATTGCAGGTACTTCTGTTGGTTCTCAAACCGTTGAGATTATGAACTATAATATTACAGAGCTCACCAACGAAAATGAGTGGAGTGTAATATATGCCGGAGCTTTGATAAACGGGAGAATCCTCATCAATGATTTCGGAGCAGAAAATCCGCATTATGCCGGAATAGCGAGGGTGATCATGGCTATGAACCTGGGCTCTGCCACAGACTTATGGGGAGACGTACCTTTTTCAGATGCCTTGAAGGGTTTACAAGCAGAGTTTAGTCCAACGTATGATACCCAACAGGATTTATACGATGACTCTAAGGTGAATAGCATTTTTGCCTTACTGGATCAGGCTATTGAAGATCTGAACCAGCCCGCTTCAGCCAATGCTTTTGTTCCATCCAGTGATGACTTCATCTATAATGGAGATGTTTCAAAATGGATAGCCTTGGCAAATTCATTAAAAGCCAGACACTATAATCATTTGAGTGAGGTGGACGGCCCGGGTAGTGCCGCCAGCACCCTGACTGCTTTGTCTTCGGCGATAAGTTCCAGCGCAGAAAATGCGTATATGGTTTTTGGAACCAATGGCAACGAGCAGAATCAGTGGTATGCGTATAACCAACAAAGGGGTAACTACATCAAGATGGCAGAGTTTTTCGTTGAACTGCTCAAAACAAACAATGATCCCAGGCTGCCTTTTTATTCCGATACCATTGATGGGGGAGCTTATGTGGGAGTGCCCAAGGATGACGTAGATTCTTTAAACACAAGTGATATTGGCCCCTACTTAAATTCTTTGACTGCCCGGATTCCGTTGATGAGTTACGTTGAAATAAAATTTATTGAGGCAGAAGCCAGGTTCAGGTCAGGTGATGCACCCGGTGCGGCCCTGGCCTATAACGAAGCGGTTATTGAGAACGTAACACAGGTAACAGGTACTCCTCCTGACGCTGCCTTTGTAACCGCATATGCCTCTGAAACAGGTGCTACGTTATCATTGGAAACTATAATGAATCAAAAATACATAGCTATGTTTGGTCAGATAGAGGCCTACAATGATTTTAGGAGAACAGGTTTTCCTCTTGGGGTGACACCTAATCCGAATGCGAATATTAATTCCATTCCGGTGAGGCTTATCCTTCCACAAAATGAGCGTCTATATAACGAGAATTTTCCCGTGGATGTCAAATCTCTTACCGATCCTGTTTATTGGGATCAGTAAAGAAAACAATCTAAGCATAAGATACCCCCTATCGTGCCAAGCTCGATAGGGGGTTCTTTTTAATGCTGTTCGTAGTATTGTCTATTCTTCACGTTCCGTAAAATCGGTGCGTTCAATGAGTGAGGGGAGAATGCGAAGAGATGCCATCTCCCGGTATTTCTTACGGGCTTCTTCCGCAGGTGAGCCGAAGTAGGCACGTCCTCCCGCCAAAGATTTTGAAACGCCCGATTGAGCGGAAACGACTGCTTTTTGGCCAATGGTAACGCCACTGGTTACACCTACCTGACCCCATAGGGTAACTTCATCTTCCACTACTGCACAGCCGGCTATGCCTACCCCGGCAGCAAACAGGCAGTGTTTGCCGATCTGCGTGTCGTGGCCTATGTGTACATGGTTATCCAGCTTACTGCCCGCCCCAATGCGGGTAGCGGAAGTTACGCCCCGGTCTATGGTACAGGAAGCACCCAGGTCTACATGGTCTTCTATAACCACATGCCCACTTGAAAGCAGCTTATCGTAGCCTTCAGGTCTGCGCTTGTAGTAAAAAGCATCTGCCCCCAGCACGCAGTTGGCGTGAATGGTTACATTATCCCCGATAACCGTATGGTCATAAATGCTTACGTTGCTATGGATAAGGCAGTTTTTCCCGATAACCACATGATTCCCTATGAAGCAGTTGGGCTGAATCTGTGTTCCTTCACCAATGCTGGCAGTGGCTGAAATGGCGGTATTGCTTTCCCGAAAAGGCTTGAAGTGCCTCGTAAGGCGATTAAAATCCCGGAAAGGGTCTGCGGAGACCAGTAAGCCCTTGCCTTTTGGAGCCTCTACCTTCTTGTTGATCAGGATAGTGGTGGCCGCAGAGTTAAGCGCCTTTTTGTAATACTTTGGATGGTCTACAAAGACCAAATCTCCGGGCTCAACCATATGGATCTCGTTGATGCCCCGTATTTCATGGTCTGGTGTGCCCAAGAACTCACAATTTAATAAAGCGGCAACCTCCTGAAGGGTATGTGCTCTTGGAAGCCTCATTATGCCTTGTAACGCTCTTTGTATTCTCCCGTAGCGGTATCGATCAATACCTTTTCGCCCTGCTCAATAAAAAGCGGAACGCGGATCTCAGCACCGGTTTCTACCGTGGCGGGTTTCAGGCTGTTGGTAGCCGTATCTCCTTTTATACCGGGCTCTGTATAGGTGATCTCCATAGCTACTTTTTGTGGGAGTTCACATACAAGGGGACGTTCTTCATCCGCATGGAAAAGTACCTGGCATTCCATACCCTCTTTCAAAAACTGAGGAGCGTTTATCAATTCCTTTGCAATGGTGATCTGGTTAAAATCATCCATGTTCATGAAGTGATATCCATTGGGATCTTCGTATAAAAACTGGTAATTCCTGTTTTCAATACGTATAATGTCAATCTTGGCACTGCCGGCAAAAGTGTGCTCCAGAACCCGGCCATTGTCCAGGTTTCTCAGTTTTGTGCGTACAAAGGCTGGGCCTTTTCCTGGTTTTACGTGCAAAAATTCTATGATTTGAAAAGGGGCGCCATTCAACTCAATGCAAAGTCCGTTGCGGATATCAGATACGTTTGCCATTTGGTATTAAATTTGGGTAAAGGTAAGGCTTAGACCTGTTTGTAAGCATCTATGTCCAGCCGGTGTGCACAAAATCCCATTTCCGCTTCATTAAAGTTACTTCCGACAATGAGGGTACGATCCCGTTTATAGCTTTCTACCAGACTGTTGTACCAGCTGGTAGCCGATGGGTCCAGGTTGGAGGAGGGTTCATCCAGCAGGATCAGATCCACGTCTGCCAGCAAGCTTATGGCCAGCTTAAGTCTTTGTTTCATACCCGAGCTAAAATGCCGGATCTCCTTTTTTTCCGCATGTTGCAACTGAGCGATTGCGAGGAGGGTTTTCGGGTCAACACCGCTTAGAAAAGGTTTAAATCTTTGGTGAAAGTTCAGGAACTCGAGTGCCGTTAGCTCTTCAATGAGCTCAAAATACGGGCCGCTCAGGCTACATCGGAAAGGAACTTGGCTTACAGGAACCTGTACACCTCTTTTCCACCAGCGTATCTCTCCTTCCGTTTGGCTGAGGGCAGAATACAAAATGCTGAGAAGCGTACTTTTTCCACTGCCGTTCCCTCCGAGTATGGCGTACGAACCTCCCGTTTCAAAAGTGTAAGAAAGCGCTTTGAAAACAACTTGGCGACCAAAGCTGCGCCCTAGGTTCTGTAGCTCTACTTGCATCACTCCATGCGGAAGCCTTTCATAATGCCCCGCTGCGAATTACGTACAAATTGTATGATCTCATCACGTTCAGGAGTAGCCGTCATTTCCGCTTCAATGTAATCAGCGGCCTGGCTGTTATTGAAGTTCTTTTGATACAAGATGCGGTAAATGTTTTGGATCTCGTTTATCTTTTCGGTGCTAAAACCTCTTCTGCGCATCCCGATCGAGTTGATCCCTACATAGCTTATAGGTTCTTTAGCTGCTTTAACATACGGGGGCACATCCTTACGCACCAGAGATCCTCCGCCCACCATAGCGTGCTGCCCGATGTTTATGAACTGGTGGACCGCACACAGGCCTCCTAAAATGGCATGTTCCCCTACGGTTACATGCCCCGCAAGCAGCACTTCATTTACGATAACCGCATGGTCGCCAATAATACAATCGTGGGCTACGTGCGCACACGCCATAATCAACACATTGTTTCCCACTACCGTTTCACCGGATGCCTTTGTACCCCGGTTCACCGTTACACATTCGCGTATCGTTGTATTGTCGCCAATAATGGCCAGGCTATCTTCCCCCTCGAACTTCAGGTCTTGCGGAATGGCAGAGATCACTGCCCCCGGGAAGATGCGGCAGTTTTTTCCGATGCGGGCTCCCTCCATAATGGTTACGTTCGAACCGATCCAGGTACCTTCCCCGATTTCCACGTTTTTGTGGATGGTGGTGAAAGGCTCAATAACAACGGTATTGGCGATTTTTGAGGAAGGGTGGATGTATGCTAAAGGTTGATTCATTTCTAGTCTCTTTCTTTTACAATTTGCGCCATCATTTCGGCCTCGGTCACCAATTTTTCACCAACGAAAGCCTCCCCACGCATTTGTACAATGCCGCGTCTTATCGGTTGGGTAAGTTTTAGTTTAAAGATGAGGGTATCTCCGGGCACTACTTTGTGCTTGAACTTCACTCCTTCCATTTTTAAGAAGTAAGTGAGCCACTTTTCAGGTTCTTCTACCGTGGAAAGGGCCAGTATGCCCCCTACCTGCGCCATGGCTTCTATTTGCAGAACACCCGGCATTACCGGTGCCCCGGGAAAATGACCTACAAAAAAGCCTTCGTTCATGCTTATATTTTTTAAGCCCACTACATAGTCTTCTCCAAGCTCCAGTACCTTGTCTACCAATAAAAAAGGCGGGCGATGAGGAAGGATGTTCATAATCTGGTTTACATCGTAGTGAGGGGCTTTACCCGGGTCATACACAGGAACAGCGGGTTTGCGTTCCTGCTCTTTTATTTTTTCAAATAAGAGTTTGGCAAACTCCGTATTGCCTTTATGGCCGGGCTTTATGGCGATAATGCGCCCTTTAATTGGTTTTCCGGCTAAGGCCAGGTCACCCACCACATCCAATAGTTTATGCCGCGCGGCTTCATTGGGGTGATGCAGATCAAGGTTATCCAGAATACCGTTGGGTTTTACAGATACTTTGTCTTTATTGAAGACCTTTTTTAGCTTATTCAGCGTGTCAGGGGATACCTCGCGGTCCACGTACACAATCGCGTTATTGAGGTCTCCGCCTTTGATCAAACCATTTTCTAAAAGGTACTCCAGCTCGTGTAAGAAGCTAAAGGTCCTGGAGTCAGATACTTCTTTTTTAAAGTCTTCAATTTTGTTCAGCCTGAATCCCTGGCTACCGAGCACTTTTGTGCCGTAGTCTACCATAACGGAGAGCTCATACTCATCGGCAGGAAGCGCAATGAGTTCAACCCCTTCTTCCTCCAGTTTAAGGGTGATGGGTTCCTTTACCTCGAAAAAGTCACGTGGTTCTTCAAGTTCTTTGATGCCCGCTTTTTCAAGAGCTTCCACAAAGTACTTCGAGCTGCCATCCATAATGGGTGTTTCCGGGCCATCAACATCTATGTAACAGTTGTCGATACTCAAGCCAACCAGGGCCGCTAAAACGTGTTCTACCGTGTTTACCAGAGCCTCTCCGCTTGCAATGGTAGTGCCTCGTTCGGTGGTGGTTACGTTTTTTGCTATGGCCTTAACCTCCGGTTGGCCTGCCAGGTCGGTTCTCTTGAAGCAAAAACCGGCATAGGGTGGAGCAGGATGGAAGGTAAGGGTTACCTGTGCTCCAGTATGTAAGCCTGTGCCTTCTACACTTATTGCTTTTTGTATGGTGCGTTGGTTTGTAATCATGAGTTTTGCTGTTTCTGCACGTATTTTTTTAAGTGGTCAATATCTTTTGCCATGTCGGCCAATTTGCGGAAATAGACGTATGCACGCTTGTAGTCGCCAATGCCAAAGGCCGGGGAGCCTTGTATGATCTGATGGTCTGCCACATTTTGTCCTACGCCGGATTGGGCCGCTATTTTTACGTTATCGCCAATTTTTAAGTGGCCGATGATCCCTACCTGCCCACCGATCATGCAGTTTCTGCCGATTTTGGTTGATCCGGCCACTCCGCTTTGCGCAGCGATTACGGTATTTTCACCGATCTCTACATTATGCGCGATCTGGATGAGGTTATCCAGCTTCACTCCCTTTCGTATAATCGTATGCCCCAGCGTAGCCCGATCTATGGTAGTATTGGCGCCCACCTCTACCATATCTTCAATCAATACGTTGCCAATTTGTGCCACTTTTTTGTATTCTCCCTGGTTAGGCGCAAAACCGAAACCGTCTCCGCCTATAATTACTCCACTGTGCAGGGTTACCTTTGACCCCAGCACACAATCGTTGTAGATTTTCACCCCGCTAAAAAACGTACAATCATCTCCAATACGCGTGTTGTTTCCTATGTACGTATGCGGGTAGATCTTAACATTCCTGCCGATGGTAACGTTTTTTCCGATGTAGCAAAAGGCTCCGATGTAGGCATTTTCACCCACTTTAGCTGAAGGCGCAATGAAAGCATGCTCATCAATCACTGCTTCTTCTTGTTGCATCTGGTTGTATAACTCCAACAGCTTGGCAAAGGCCTCATACGCGCTGGGCACACGGATAAGGGTTGAAGAAACGGGCTGTTCCGCAATAAAATCGTCATTGACAATGACCACAGAAGCTTCCGTATTGTAAATGTAAGGGGTGTATTGAGGGTTGGCCAGAAAACTGAGTGTGCCCGGTTTCCCTTCCTCTATCTTAGACAGGTTATGTACCTTCACATCTGCCTGGCCTTCAACCTGCCCGCCAAGCAGTTGGGCTATTTGTGCTGCGCTGTACTCCATTGCGCCAAAAGTATTAAAATTATTGTGCTCTATTTTATCTCACGGCACTCCTTGGGATAGAAGAGAAAATACTTGGATACCGCTTTGCTCAATGCTGAAATATTCAATTGATCAGCTGCTTGTGCAATGTCTTTTGTCTTGCCGTTTTTGTAAAGCAGGTTAATCCGGTCCTTATCCGGGTTATAGGCATTGTTGCTCATCACCTCAGTAAACACCAGGTATTGGGCTTCCCGCCGGTTTATGCCAAAGTGATCCTCCGTTTTTTGTAAATACGCTTCTATCTCCTTTTGGCGAAAGGGGGCTTTACCGACTTTAACCGCTAACAGCTTTCTGCTCAGAAGCCGTTCACAAAGCATTTTAAGGAGAGGTTCCCCGTACAGGCTCCATTCTTTTATTGCGCCCATAACGTCAAAATCGTCAAGAAGCGCATAATGGGGCAAAAGCTCACCATAGTGTTTCGGAAGCGCACCACTTACAAAAGGCCTTAGTACTTCGGGTAAACGCATGCTTGGGGTGTACACCTCCTTCGCACGTTGCAGTATTTTAATGAGGATGAACTCGGCACTTAGGACAGTTTTGTGTAAATAAACCTGCCAGTACATCAACCGGCGGGCAACAATAAACTTTTCTACGGAGTAAATGCCCTTTGCGTCTACTACCAATTGGTCCTGTGCCACGTTAAGCATGGTAATCAGGCGCTCGGTATTTACCTGTCCTTCGCTCACTCCTGTGTAAAAACAATCCCTGCGCAAATAGTCCAGGCGGTCCATATCCAGTTGGCTGCTAATCAGCTGGAACAGGAATTTTTTGGGGTACTTGTCCTGGAAGATCTCGATGGCCAGGGAAAGTTTTCCCTCAAACTGTTGATTGAGCACCTTCATAAATTCAAGGCTCAACTCTTCGTGCTTAATGCCCGGCACGATGCTGTTTTCCAGGGCATGCGAAAAGGGCCCATGGCCTACGTCATGCAATAGTATGGCAATGTTTACGGCTTCTTCTTCCTTTGGGGTTATTTCGTGTCCTTTACTGCGTAGTATGCGTACGGCCTTGGTCATCAGGTGCATCGCACCAAGGGCATGATGAAAACGGGTGTGGTAAGCACCCGGATACACCAGGTAGGTCAATCCCAGTTGGCTGATCCTGCGAAGACGCTGGAAGTAAGCATGTTCGACTAAATCAAAGATCAACGCGCTGGGCAGGGTAACAAACCCGTAAATAGGGTCGTTCAGTATTTTGAGCTTATTGGTAATCAAATGGCAGCTTATTTGGGCATAAAGATAGGTGCGTAGTCGAGACCATTTGAGGACATAAAGTAAACCATATGAAGAATTGATCTATTTTTATCCCGCGTGGGTGAATAGTTTAATCCTGTCGTTCAACAAACTACAGGCTTCCTTTTTGTATAAACTTGTATAGCTTTGGGAAATGGCCAAAGCCCCAAGGTACTTATATGGGCTACGTAAGCATTCCGTTATTCTGAAAACATGACCTGGATCAAAAACAGCAAAGCAAAGAAAATCTTATTTCCTTTTTTACTGGTAGCTACGGTTTTCCTTATCTACGCGAACAGTGTAGACAATGAATATGCCCTGGATGATAATGTGGTGATCGAAAGGCTGGCCTATTTTGAGGGGTCAGACCATTTAGCAAGCATTTTCACCCATCACCATGTTTCGGATGAACACCAGAAATACGGGTATCGTCCCTTGGTTTTGCTGACGTTTTCCCTGGAGCGAAAGCTCTTCAAAAGCTTACCGGCCAAGCAAACTGTAAAGGAGAAACGCATTAAAAACAAAGTGACACAGGCCAATGTGAGCCATTTCGTAAACCTGCTTTTCTATGCGCTCACGGCTCTTGTGCTCTTTTATTTTCTTAGGTACTTATTCGTTGGGTTGGATCATACGTTCTCTTTTTTGATTACGTTGCTCTTTGTTGTACACCCGCTCCACACGGAAGTAGTGGATAACCTGAAAAGCCGGGATGAGTTGCTGATGTTCCTGGGGTCAATAGCCGCTTTGTTGTATTACGTAAAGTATGCGCGGCACCTTAAGGCAAAACATCTTATGCTAGCTACCCTCTTCTTTTTTATGGCCGTACTTTCGAAAAAAACGGCCATAGGACTTCTGGGTGTTTTGCCGATAGTGCTCTATTTTGATAAGGCTCGTGCGAAGCCCTTTGTTGCCTCTGTGTTGAGCCTGATATTAGCCGTTGCTGCCTTTGTGCTTTTGAAAAAAAGCCTACTAACCGACGTTAGCGTGAGGAATCTTGAGTTTTTTGAAAATCCGCTTGTTTCGGAAGGGGGCATTTGGGATAGGTTTTCGTTAGGACTGTATTGCGCCTGGCATTACCTTAAGATGTTGATCTACCCTCACGAATTATCTTTTTATTACGGGTATAGTAAGATCCCCATGGCGGATTGGAGCTATTATGAAGTATGGCTGGCTTTGACGCTTTATTTGTTTCTTCTGGTATATGGCTTTGTTTTGCTTATTAAACGGAACGCCCTTGGTTTGGGACTGATCCTCTGGTTGGGGCTAATGTTTGCCTACCTGAACATTCTCTCTCCGGTAGCGGGGATAGTAGCCGATCGCTTTCCTTACTTTTTTTCTCTCGGGTTTTGTATTGCGTTCGTTGCTCTTTTGAGCCAATTTTTTAAGGTACATTTTGAAGCTGGAAAGTCCGTGAAGTTACCCACAACCTACGGAGTGATGCTTTTAGCAGTGCTGGCTCTGTACAGCGTCAGGGTAATAAACAGGAATCCGGATTGGGAAAACTACTTAGTCTTGTACCAGAGCGATATAGATCACCTGGAAGAATCTGCCAAGGCGAACACTCTTTTGGCCAATGAGCTCTATATGAATGCAGGACGGGAAGAGGATAAGGTAAAAGCAGCGTCCCATATTAAACAGGCCTATACACATTACAAGAAAGCCTTGGAGGTATACCCCTCTTACGTAGAGGTTTACAATAATCTTGGTTCTCTACAATATGAGTTTTTAAGAGATTTTAAATCAGCTAAGCAAAATTTTTTAAAGGCCTACGTACTAGATTCTGCCTTTTCTCAAAACAATATATACAACATTGGCAGTTGTTATGGGCAGTTGGGTCAGCTGGACAGTTCTTTATTTTACTACAAAAAGCTGATAAATCAAAGTGAAAAAAATAAGGCTTTGGTGGGAATGGCAAAAAAGGTATATGTAAGCTATGCCCAACTTTTACTTAAAGAAAATCTCGTGGATTCGGCCAAACAGGTGTACCACTCAGCTATACAGAACTATCCCAATGATCCACGTTTTTTTTGTAGAGCTTGCAAACATTTCTCTGGTACAGGGAGATACAGCAAGCGCCATTAGGCAGTTTGAAAATGCCCAAAGAAAAATGCCCGGAGATCGAAGGTTAGCTGCGTTTTTATCTACATTGCGCAAGGCTTATACAGAGGACTAAGTAAGCCATAGAGAAAGGGAGGCGCGATTATATGGTTACCGGAGGTTTGTAAACTAGTCGTTCTACATGGCTCATAATTTTTGCCGCCCCTCCGCCCCGTGAGCGGCCAAACTTCCTGGCTTTTTCCGAAAGTTCTTCAAAATACCTCGGATGATTCATAAACTGCTTGAGCTGATCGGAAAATCCTAGTTTCTTATCCACTTCAAAGGCAATGCCAGCCTTTAGCATTTCGCCCGGCTCTATAAAGGCCCTATGATTCGGGCCGAAAAAGAGCGGCAAGCCGTATACCACAGCCTCTATGGTACTGTGAAGCCCTTGTTTGTACCCGCCCCCGATAAATGCTACTTGCCCATACCGGTAGGCCCTGGATAGAATGCCAATACTGTCGATGATCAGAACCCTCGTCTTCCTGAAATGCATCGGAGGTACCGAATGCAGCGCACAATTCTCTTTGCCAAAGGCATTGCGAATGCGGTCAATACTTTGTTTGTTTACCTCATGTGGCGCAACAATAAGTTTGGTGTCTTTGGTCTTACGAAGGCAGTCGAGCAAAAGTTCTTCATCCGTTTCCCAGGTGCTTCCTCCTATCAAAGTAAAATTATCTGCTGAGAACTCTTCTAATATGCTGTCGTTAAAAGGAGTGTCGGCTGTTTCTATAGCCCGGTCAAAACGGCTGTCGCCCGCTATTTCTACGTTGTCAAAATCAAATTTTTTCAGTAGTTCCAGGGAACTTTTATCCTGTACCAGGATGCGGTCAATCTTCCGCATCACCGGAAGGAAGTTCTTAACGCCCCACCCTTTAAAGTAGAACTGCTTTTCCCTGAACACGGCAGGAGCCAGGAGGGTAGGGATACTTGCTTGCTGCAGGGCAAGCAGGTAGTGCAACCAGATCTCGTACTTTATAAAAAAGGCCAGATCCGGTGCTATCGTGGCCACAAAGCGGTTGGCATTCGCATAGGTATCAACCGGCAAGTAGAATACATGGTCAATACTGCCATCGTTTTTGAAATGTTCAAACCCGCTGGGCGAACTAAAAGTCAGCAGGAGTTCGTGCTGCTTATAGGCTTCTCTGATCTTTTTTATAATGGGCCAGCCTTGTTCCAGCTCCCCCAAAGAGGCCGCATGTATCCAGATGATGTCACTTGTAGGACTTACGTGCTCTTCCAGTTCCTGCCAAAAACCCTGCATAGCTTTGGTTCTTTTCTTTGCTTTGGCATGGAATGGGCTGGCAAGAGACATCAGTGCTCCATAGCCTTGCATGGCTATTTCATACAGTACGTTCATCAGTTGATGTAATATTCATTCTTGCCCTTCTGGTAAATAGGCAAAAACCAATTGAGGCGAATACTGTAGAAAAGATCGAGATTTTGCTCGGTGTCTGGCCGCCCCGTGTCGTAGTTAAATCCCCTGTAATTGGTAGTAAAGGCTTGGATCAGGTCAAAAGATAATTTAAGGTTTACTCCTTCTGATTTTGAAAGGTATAAGTAGCCTAAAGACTCTTTGAGGGAAAAGCCTCCGGAGAGGCGATCATATCCTTTTTCATATGCATCCAACACCTGGGGGGCATCGTTTCCTACGTTATTTAACCTTACCCAATGCATAAGATAACCCGCTCCAAAACCTATAATGGGTCCGGAGTTTGGGTTTACCTGCACAAGAGGCAAGATCTTCTCTGCATTCAGGTGAACGTAAAAACCGCGCATCAATACGTTTAATTCTGCATAATTGCCTACCTGGTTGAAAATATAACCCTGTTGCCCTGCGATATCATCCAGGATTTGTGTGTTTTCATTTACGCGAAGCCCAAACATATAGCTCCCTTCCAGGCTGTACACCCAGTTGCTTTTTGTTTTCAGGCCAAGCCCGGCCCCAATGCCCAGATTGTAGCCAAAACGCTTGCTTATTTCACCCCAATTGTTTTGATAGGCTACGTTGGCTGTAATCAGAGTAGCCTTTCGGGTTTCCCCGCTTTTTTGCGCTTTTGTTAAAAAAGCGGCAAGAAAAAATGCGACGATCAGTTTGCTCTTCATTTAAGGCAAATTTAAGCAATGGTAATACAAGCCTTGCTATATTTGGCAACCCTTAAGTATCTTTTGATGAAAAAAATTCAAATGGTTGATTTGATCAGCCAATATAACCACATTAAAGAAGACGTAGACCAGGCGGTTCTCGATGTGATCCGTTCTTCAGCTTATATTAACGGCCCGGAAGTAAAAAGCTTTCAAAAAGAACTCGAGGAGTACTTGAATGCAAAGCATGTGATCCCATGTGCCAATGGAACAGATGCTCTCCAGATAGCTATGATGGCCTTGGGTTTAAAGCCCGGAGACGAGGTGATTACGGCTACTTTTACTTATGTGGCAACTGCCGAGGTAATTGCGCTCTTAGGGCTTAAACCTGTATTGGTGGATGTACACCCGGATACGTTTCAGATAGAACCCGAAAAAATAAGAGGAGCCATTACGGCCAAAACAAAGGCTATTGTACCGGTGCACCTGTTCGGACAATGTGCGCCTATGGAAGAGATTATGGAGATTGCCAAGGCACATGGGCTATATGTGATCGAGGATACAGCCCAGGCTATTGGTGCGGAATACACGTTTGGCAACGGAAAAAAAGCCAAAGCCGGTACAATCGGAGATATAGGGGCTACTTCTTTTTTCCCGAGTAAGAACCTGGGGTGCTTTGGTGATGGAGGGGCGATCTTTACTCAGAGTGATGAATTGGCCCAAAAGCTGCGTATGATAGCCAACCACGGACAGTCTGTGAGATACTACCACGATGAGGTTGGTGTAAACAGTCGCCTCGACAGTATACAGGCCGCTATTTTACGCCAGAAATTGCCTCACCTGGACCAATACAACGCGCGTAGAAGGCGGGCTGCGGAATTTTACAATACTTCTTTTGCGCATGAACCCAGGTTGAAGACTCCGGCCCTTGCTGAAAACAGCACACACGTTTTTCATCAGTATACCCTTCAACTGGAAGGGGACCGGCAAGCCATGATTGATCACCTGGCGAGCAAAAACATTCCGGCCATGATCTACTATCCCGTAGCTTTACATATGCAAAAGGCCTACCGGGATGAGCGATACAAGGAGGGCGATTTCCCGGTAACCGAGCAATTGGTTAACACGGTATTTTCTTTACCAATGCATACCGAACTGAATGATGAACAACTGGTTTATATCACGCAGTCGGTACTTGAATTCTTTAACTCGTAAGTATGAAAATAGTAGTAGTAGGCACCGGTTATGTAGGACTGGTAACGGGCACTTGCCTGGCTGAGGTGGGCATAGATGTGATCTGCGTGGATGTAGACCAGCGCAAGATCGAGAACCTGAAAAAGGGGATACTGCCCATTTATGAACCTGGCCTGGACAAACTTGTGCATCGCAATTACGAAAAAGGCCGGTTGCGCTTCAGTACCAACCTGTCCGAAAGCATAAAAGGAGCGGATGTGGCGTTTATTGCGGTAGGTACCCCTCCCGGGGAAGACGGCAGCGCTGATCTGCAATATGTGCTGGCTGTAGCCCGTGAGATAGGGGAGAACATGAACGACTATGGCGTAATTGTTACCAAGTCTACCGTGCCTGTAGGCACAGCTGCCAAGGTACGGACCGAAATACAAAAAGCTCTTGAAAAGCGCGACCGGGCAATCGAGTTTGATGTGGCCTCCAACCCGGAATTCCTTAAAGAAGGTGCTGCGGTAAACGACTTTATGAAGCCGGACCGGATCGTGATCGGGGTTTCTTCCGAAAGAGCACAGAAGGTGCTCGACAAGCTTTATCACCCTTTTACTCTTAATGGGCACCCGGTTATTTTTATGGACATTCCCTCGGCAGAGATGACCAAATATGCTGCCAATGCCATGCTGGCCACTAAGATCAGTTTCATGAACGACATCGCGAACCTGTGTGAGATTATGGGGGCTGATGTAAACTTGGTACGCAGAGGCATTGGCTCCGATCCGCGGATTGGGAATAAGTTCATTTACCCGGGTATTGGCTATGGAGGAAGCTGTTTCCCCAAAGATGTGAAGGCCTTGATCCGCACGGCCCGTGAAAATGGCCATGAGATGCGCATTCTGCAATCTGTAGAAGATGTAAACGAAGACCAGAAGAGTGTGCTCTTCAACAAAGTGAAAAAGCACTTTTCCGGTTTAGAAGGAAAGCACTTTGCCGTTTGGGGGCTGAGTTTTAAACCCAATACGGATGATATGCGGGAAGCTCCATCAGTAGTGATCATCAACCAGTTATTGGAAGCGGGCGCTACAGTAACGGCCTACGATCCGGTAGCTATGGAAGAAGCTAAGCATACACTTGGAAACAGGATCAACTATGCAAAGGATGAATTCAGCGCGCTGGATGGAGCGGATGCCCTGCTCGTGGTAACGGAGTGGAACGAATTCCGCATCCCGGATTTCAAAGATCTGAAGGAGCGCTTGAAAAACCCCCTGATCTTTGATGGCCGTAACATCTTTGATAAAGATGAAATGAAGCGCCAGGAGATAGAATATCATTGTATCGGATTAAAAACACAGGAGTAATGCCTAGAATACTCATTACCGGAGCGGCCGGTTTTTTGGGGTCTCACCTATGCGACCGCTTTATTAAGGAGGGATATGAAGTGGTAGGGATGGACAACCTGATAACGGGTGACCTGAAAAACATTGAGCACCTCTTTAAGTTAGAGCAATTCAGCTTTTACAATCACGATGTAAGCAACTTTATCCATGTGCCTGGCCAACTGGATTATATCCTGCATTTTGCCTCCCCGGCCAGTCCAATTGATTACCTCAAGATACCTATTCAAACGCTGAAAGTAGGCTCTTTGGGAACGCACAATTGCCTTGGACTGGCTAAGGCAAAAGGAGCCCGCATTTTAGTGGCGAGTACCTCGGAAGTCTATGGAGACCCAACCGTACATCCGCAAACGGAAGAATACTGGGGAAATGTAAACCCTGTAGGTCCCCGCGGAGTGTATGACGAAGCCAAGCGCTTTCAGGAAGCAATGACTATGGCTTATCATACCTATCACGGTTTGGAAACGCGTATCGTGCGCATCTTTAATACCTATGGGCCACGTATGCGCTTGAATGACGGCCGGGTACTGCCTGCCTTTATCGGCCAGGCCCTAAGAGGGGAAGACCTCACGGTTTTTGGCGATGGCTCACAAACCCGCTCCTTTTGTTATATGGACGACCTGATCGAGGGGATTTACCGTTTGCTGAAAAGCGATTACCCTTATCCGGTAAACATTGGCAACCCGGACGAGATTACCATTGGCGAATTTGCGGAAGAGATCATAAAGCTTACCGGGACTACCCAGAAAGTGATTTACAAGGATTTGCCTAAAGACGATCCTACACAAAGACGCCCCGACATAAGTAAAGCCAGGGAAATACTAGGCTGGGAGCCAAAAGTAAACCGGGCAGAAGGCTTAAAGATCACCTATGAATACTTTAAATCTTTACCCCAGGAAGAGCTTTACAAAAAGGAGCATAAAGATTTTGAGGCGTATATCCGAAAATAAGGGACTGCAGCGTAAAAAAAGAGTACATGGCTAAAATTCTGGTTACGGGAGGTTTAGGGTTTATTGGCTCCCACACAACGGTGGAGCTTCAACAAAATGGCTATGAGGTAGTGGTGGTAGACAACCTGAGCAATTCCGATGAAAAGGTAGTGTCGCGCATCACTTCCATAACCGGAAAAGAACCTTTATTTGAGAAAGTCGACCTACGGCATCGGGAAGAAGTGCGGGCGCTTCTGGCCCGGCACCGGGATATGGACGGGCTTATCCATTTTGCGGCTTATAAAGCCGTGGGCGAGTCGGTAGAGAAGCCTTTAGAGTATTACGAAAATAACATTTGGGCCCTGGTTTGCCTGTTGCAGGAAATGCGTAACCAAGGGCTAAACAACTTCATTTTCAGTAGTAGTTGTACCGTGTATGGGCAGGCTAAGGAGCTCCCTATAACAGAACATTCCCCGGTAGTGCCGGCCAATTCCCCTTATGGCAATACCAAACAGGTGGGAGAGGAGGTATTGCAACAGGCGGTTTCGGCCCATGGCCTCAACGTAATATCGCTCCGGTATTTTAACCCCGTGGGCGCACATCCTACGGCTAAAATTGGAGAACTCCCGTTGGGAGTCCCCCTAAACCTGGTGCCTTTTGTTACGCAAACTGCTGCCGGGATACGCAAACAGCTTTCTGTTTTTGGCGATGACTACGATACCCCCGATGGTACTTGTATTCGTGATTATATTCATGTAGTAGACCTTGCCAAAGCACATGTGGTAGCCGTAAAGCGGCTACTCGATAAAAAAAACAGCCAGCCTTATGAGGTATTTAACCTGGGCACAGGAAAGGGAAGTTCTGTATTGGAAGTGATCCGGAGCTTTGAAAGAGTTTCGGGCGAGAAATTGAACTGCAAAATAGTAGAACGGAGGCCTGGTGATGTTACGGCCGCCTATGCCGATACTACCAAGGCCAATGATGTTTTAGGTTGGAAAGCAGAAAAAAGCCTGGACGATGCCATGGCCGATGCCTGGCGTTGGGAAAAGGCGGTGCGCGGTCTTTAAAAGTGTACGCCAAATTTCACCATGGGAAAAAATCTTCCGCTAAATAACTCCTGGATTCATTGCCGAAATCTATAGAAAGAGCCAAGAGGGTTATGGTGCCCACCCCGAAGCTATAGGTAACGTTAGCTGTTTTTAGTTGGTAATCAACCCCGGTATACCATAAAAAGCTTCCGCTGTTTTCAGAAAAATTACTGAAACGATTTCGATTGGTTTCCAGGTTTAGTAGAGGACTTTCCAAAAGATAATTAAGGTGGTGTTGGATTCCAGGCCGTGTTTTTGATTAAAAGAGTAACCCAATCCGAGGCCCCCCTGTACGGACATCAGGTGATCCCAGAAAAAAATATGCCCTATCCCTAGTTTTGGGGCCAGGTAAGCCGGGGTCGTTTTGCTTAGCTGAACGTGATAGGCACCCGTGAAGGCAAGCCCGGTGAAGTTGGCGCCTCCCACCTAAATACCGTACATCAATTGTGCGGGTAGCGAAAACGTAAATAGGAAAAGGCAAAGACACAGCAGTTTTTTCATACTATCTTAGGTTTAATAATCCTTTCTCAGGATACTATAAGCGGTTGATTTAGTTTCTTTGTGTCCTAATACAAAGCATTATCAATGGCGCGTAAGATCCTGATCACCGGAGGAGCCGGGTTCATCGGCTCACATGTAGTACGTTTGTTTGTCAACAAATACCCTGATTATCAAATATACAATTTGGATGCGCTCACCTATGCCGGAAATCTGGAAAACCTGAAAGATATTGACCAGGCACCCAATTACCATTTCATTAAGGCAGATATCGTAGATGCAGAAGTTTTAAACCGGCTTTTCGAGGAACATCAATTTACAGACGTCATACATTTGGCGGCAGAAAGTCACGTAGACCGCTCCATTACTGATCCACTGGCATTTGTGCGGACCAACATCCTGGGTACGGTAAATCTTTTAAACGCCTGCAGGGCTACCTGGAAAGGGCATTTTACCGATCGGCTTTTTTACCACATCAGCACGGACGAAGTGTACGGCACCTTAGGTGAAACGGGGCTTTTTGAAGAAACAACCTCTTATGATCCCAACTCTCCATACTCGGCTTCTAAAGCCGGTTCGGATCATTTTGTGCGTGCCTACGGAGAAACGTATGGGTTGCGGTATATCGTAACGAATTGCTCCAACAATTACGGCCCCAATCAGTTCCCGGAAAAGTTGATCCCGCTCTTCATAAACAATGTACGCCACAACAAGCCTCTTCCGGTATACGGAGACGGGAAGTACACCCGCGATTGGTTGTTTGTAGTTGACCATGCTCTTGCCATTGATCTGGTTTTCCATAAAGGCAAACAAGGGGAAACGTACAACATTGGCGGTTTTAATGAATGGCAGAACATAGACCTGATCAAAGTACTCATTAAACAGATGGATGAGAAACTGGGCCGTGAGCCGGGAACTTCTGAAAAGTTGATCACCTATGTTACCGATCGCCCCGGGCACGACCGCCGGTATGCGATCGATGCGGGGAAAATAAACCGTGAATTGGGCTGGAAGCCTTCGGTTACTTTTGAAGAAGGACTTTCCCAAACGATTGACTGGTACCTGGCTAATGAGCAATGGATGAATAGCGTTACTTCAGGAGATTATCAAAAGTATTATCAAGCGATGTATGCCAGCCGTTGAGAGGAAAGCTTTAAGCTTGTTTTCTTTGCACGTACAACAACCCATATATTTGTGATGCAATTAATCCTATTCTTATGAAAAACATACTTATCCTGCTGTTGGGCCTGGTATTGCTTAGCCCGGTTCAGGCACAGAAAAACAATAAGGCACGTGCCTATTTTAAGACCTTTCAGAGCGAAAGCCGGAAAATAAGCCGCAAAAACTACATCTACCTGGAAGCCACTGTGAAGGGGAGCGATCCAAGGCGCATAAACCGTTACAGGGAAATGGTGGTGGAACAGATGAAAGAGTCAAAAAAGGCTGTACAAAGAGTAAAGGAGTTTAATGGAGACGATGTGCTTAAACGGGAATACCTGGACGGCCTGGATATGTACATCAAGGCCTTTGGTGAGCAGTTTGCCGTGGCAGACTCGCTCAGTGCGTTTAAGTACAATTCTTTCGATGACCTGATTGTCTATTACACCAGGTTGGAAGAGGCAGAGCAAACGATGATCGATGCCGCTCGTAAAATTGAAAAGGCAGAAGGGTATTTTGCCAAAACTTACAGGGTAAGTGTAAGAGTAGATGAAGAGGCATTGGAGCAATACCGCATATTGGACGAAGTGTCTTTATTTGCGCGCGATATGACAGAGGTCTTTTTCCGGGTTGATGCGCAGGTGCAAGATTATTTAGGTGCCGCAACACGAGGCAATATGGATAGCTTGCCCTTGATCATTAAAAATATGCGGGGAGCCATTAACAAAAGTAAGGAGGAGCTGGCCGGGTATACCGGTGCGCCCGAAGGCAACCGCCTGCAACGCGATGTGGAGTATTACCTGGAAGATATGGAAGAGGAACTCAATGTAAAGCTAATCCCCACAGCCGAAGCCCTGGGAAATGTATATCTTGAGGAAAAGGAGTATAAATATGCCCAAAGAGACCTGGAAGATTTTGTAGAGCGCAACCAGGATTACCGTGAAGACTTTTTCGCTTCCCGCCAGTATCTCATCGAAGATTATCTTCCTGAGAAGTAGTGTTAACAGGCTTTAAACGATTTGTTTTAGGGCTCTCTTTGCTGACGGCCCTTACCGTTCTTTTTACCTGGTTGACCTATGTATTCGTTTCGAAAGTACCGAAGACAAAAATTCCTTTACCCTGGAAGAAGTACCCGAGGAAAAAGTAGCTTTGGTGCTGGGCACTAGCCAGTACCTATCCAATGGCGATCGCAATTTGTATTTCAGTTACCGGATAGAGGCTGCCTACGCCCTGTACAGAGCTAAGAAAGTAGCGTATATTTTGGTAAGCGGGGACAATGGAGAGAAAACCTATAATGAGCCGAAGAAAATGCGTGATGCCCTGATCAAAAAGGGAGTGCCGGCAGAAAAGATCGTACTGGATTATGCCGGCTTTCGCACCTTAGATTCCGTAGTTCGGGCTAAAGAGGTTTTCGGCCAGGAAAGCTTTATTGTAGTGTCGCAAAAATTTCACAACGAAAGAGCCCTGTACATTGCCGAAAACAGGGGGCTAAAAGCCTTTGGGTTTAATGCCCGGGACGTAGCGCAATATGCTGGGTTCAAAACCCATCTCCGGGAGTACCTTGCGCGTGTAAAAATGATGCTGGATTTGTATATCTTAGGTACATCCCCTAAGTTTCTGGGAGAGGCGGTCGAGATAAAATGATGTATAAGCACGCTATAAAATCCAGGTTCAAATCAGTATGGCTGTTGCTCGGCCTGGCTAGCGGTATTGTGCTCAATGCGCAAACGGATAGTGCATTGGCCTTCGCGCGACAAAGCGGAAACGACAGTATCCTTATACGAGCGCTGGAAAAGTCGGTTATTCCCGTAGTAAACAAAGATCCGCAAAAGGCACGAGCATATGCCGTAGAAGCCATTGCTTTAAGCCTGGAACATCCCGGTAAGGGTTTACTGGCCAGAGCCTACAACGCGATGGGTATAGTATATGACGTAAGCGCTAAATACGATAGTGCCCTGTATATGTACCGGAAATCGGTTGAAAACGCCCCGCCTATCGAGAGAAGCGGCTTTCTCGGTGAACCGCTGAATAATATCGGACTCGTATACTGGAACCAGGGGTTCAATGAAAAGGCCATTGAACACTTTACAAAAAGCCTGGAGATATTTAAGGCCCATAACCTGGATAGAGGTGTGGCGCATAACCTAAACAACATTGCCCTGGTTTACCAGGATATGAAGCGGTATCAAGATGCCCTGGTGTATCAAAAGAAAGCCCTGGAAATAAGAGCGCGCATTAATGACAAATATGGGTTGGGCGCCTCTTATAGTAACCTCGGCAATCTCTATGCAGAGTTTGAAAAGTACGATAGTGCACTGGTCTTTTTTAACAAAGCCCTAGAAATAAAAAAGAAAACCAACGACCGGCTGGGCATTGCTATTGCCTATAATAATTTAGGCGTTACCTACCGTAGCCTGGGCGCAAGTGTAAAGGCCATCTCATTTATACAAAAAGGGATATCCATTGCCAAGCTTGTAGATGCAAACAATCAGTTACTCCAAGATTACTGTACCCTGGTAAAAGTATATGTAGAACAAGGAGACCACAAAACTGCCCGGGCCTACCTGGATTCTGCGGCAACTATGGCGTTTGATATGGGTTCTCAACTAAGGCTAAGAGACTATTATTCCGCTTGTTTGCGACTGGATTCTGCTACAGGGAATATTGCTGGTTTGGCCAAAAACTGGCCTAAGTTTTACAGGCTTAACCAGGCCATTTACAACCTGGAGGCAGAAGAAGCCATCAGCACCATACAGGCTAAGTATGAAACGGCCGAGAAAGAAGCGGAAATAGCCAGAAGTAAAGCACAGATAGCTGAGCAATCGCTTATGCTTAAAGCGCGTACCGTATGGATCGTAGTACTCACTTCCTTTTTTCTCCTGGCCATTTTTGCAGGGCTGGCCATTCGCCACCAGGCAAAGCTCAGGCAACAAAAGCTGGTGGCAGAAAACGCCTTAAAAGAAGAAAAAAGCAGGGCTGAACTACGTGAAAAAATACAGGAAGAGCGCCAGCGTATAGGTCGCGACTTGCATGACCACATAGGGGCACAGCTAACGATCATTACATCTTCTTTAGACGCGCTGGCCTATAAAGAAGGGGCCAATAAATCAAATTATGATCAAATAAGTAACCAGACCAGGGAAACCATGGGGCAATTGCGGGAAACCATATGGGCCATGAGCAATGAGCATACCAGCGTAGAAGCCCTCTCCTCCAAGTTACGCGAATCCGTAGGCAAGTTGGCCTCCCTGCTGGAGGAACAAAAGATCCACATAAGCGTAAGCGGCAATGGGCACGCTCTGTTGGGGCCAGCCAAAACCATAGCGGTTTTCAGGATGTGCCAGGAGGCACTGAACAACGCATTAAAACACGCAGACTTTAAAACGCTGGACATTAGCTTCAACATAAAAAAAGGCAGGCTCACAATAGAAGTAACAGATGACGGAAAAGGATTTGACCCTACTGTGATGCAGTCGGATGGTTATGGATTGAACAATATGAGACACCGTATCGAGGAAGTAGGCGGGGACTTTTCCCTGCATAGCGAAGAGGGAAAAGGGACCCGTATAAAAGCGGAACTTCCGGTCTGAAGCGTCCTCGTGCACATTCGGGGAATACGCATTGCCTTCTGGTTTTGTACTTTATGCGTTTTACAACAACCGCTTAAATAGGGCATTTGACGTATAGCCGGCATGCGGGCAGAAAGCTAGTTTCGTGGAACAGACTTTTAATTAAAAGGTATATGCCTTTGAAAATACTAATAGCCGAAGACAACAACCGCCTGGCCCGTGCGCTTATCGAAAAGCTGGCCTTTTTTGATGACTTTCAGGTAAAGGGCTGGGAGCCAAACGGACAGGCCTTGCTGGACAGGGTGGAGCGCGAAAAAGTAGTAGACCTTGTGTTAATGGATGTAAACATGCCGGTACGCGATGGCATTTCAGCTACAGAAGAACTCAAGAAACGCTTCCCCCAGGTAAAGGTGGTCATGAGCACCGTTTTCGATGAAGAAGAGTACATTTTTCGTGCTATACTGGCCGGGGCAAACGGTTACCTGCTTAAGGACGAGCGTCCGGAAAAGTTACATGCCGCTATTAGGGAAGTGATGGAAGGAGGCGCGCCTATGAGCGCGACCGTTGCCCGTAAAGCTTTAAACCTCATCCGGTACAATGCCCGTCTAACGGAAAAAGAGACAGAAAGCCAGGAATTTAACCTTACGCCCCGGGAATATGAGATCCTGGAACAACTGGGTACCGGGCGCAATTATAATGAAATTGCCGGGAACCTGTTCATAAGCGCAGGCACGGTGCGCAAGCACATCGAGAATATCTACCAGAAACTACAGGTGCACAACAAAGTAGAGGCTATACAAGTAGCGCTGAGAAACAGGTTGATTTAACTATTGGCTCAACAGTTTACGTACCTGTGCTGAAATAGTCTTTCCATCGGCGCGACCGGCAAGCTCCCTGGAAGCCACACCCATCATCTTCCCCATATCCTGAGGCCCTGCAGCGCCTACCTTTTCCTTGAGCCCGGTTAAATAAGTTACCAGTTCGGCTTCATCCATTTGCCTGGGCAAAAAGCCTTTAATAACTTCCAATTGTGCACGTTCTTCATCGGCCAGGTCTTCGCGCCCCTGTTGCGTATATATTTCCAAAGAGTCTTTGCGTTGTTTCTGTAAACGCTGCAGCAGTTTCAGCTCCTCTTCTTCGTTTAGTTCACTCCCGGCTCCTTTTTCTGTTTGGGCCAACAGAATGGCGCTCTTAATGGCGCGCAACGACTCTAAAGCGGTTTTGTTTTTGGCGCGCATGGCCGCTTTTATTTCTTCGGCAATTTTGCTACTTAAACTCATGGGTATTCAAATTTTGTTACAAAAATAAGCCTTACAAATTGCGTAGGGCAGCTACTTTTTCAGGGGTTATCCGCAAATCTATTTTTGCTATTTCTATGCGCACATAATTTATGATGGCAGCAACTTCCTCATTTTTTAATCCTGTAATTGGAGCCATTTCCTTGTTGTACTCCTTTCCGTTTACCGTAATGGGGCCGCGAATTCCCTTTACTATATTCCGTACCATAAGCGTGTCGTTGCCCACCCAGGCAGTATCCGTAAGGGGAGGATAACTTTTTAGAAAGCCTTGCCCTTTCTTCCTGTGGCAGTTTTGGCAGTGCTTTTTATAAAGCGCTTTACCTTCGGGTAAGGAGTCCGTTTTTCCTTGGAAAGAAAAACCAGCAAGAAATACAGCAGCCCCGAGTACAGCGCAGAGAAATAGGAAAAGCTTAACGTTTCTCATCGAGTAAAGATAGGCAGGCCCCGCATGAAAATGCGGGGCCTGGTGGTAGGATATAAATGAAGTATAACTTTAATCTACATTGTCATGCAGAAAGCTGTTGTTTCCTTTAATGTCATCGCCATCTACTCCCTCATCGATGGAGAAGCGACTTACGTTGCTTTCGTTGCTATAGCGTGCTTCATCAATGTCTAAGCCCTGACGTTTATAGGCGGGGATGTTCTCTACCTTGTCAATATTAGCGCGTGTATGCGTTTTGAAGCGGTGATTAAATTGTTTTAGTTGTGCCCTTCTTTCCTCTTGCTTCAACCGGATGCTTTCTTCTATGGGCAGATCTACATAGGAAACCGGAGAGGGTTCGGAACTGCCGGTGGTTTCTTTAGGGGTGTCCTCGCGCTTGGTTTTTACCTCAAAGCGTAAGGCTTCTTCCGGTTCTTCCTCCGTTTTAGGAGCGGGCTCTTTTTTCTCTTCTGCCGGTTTGGAAGCTCTCAACTCCTGCTCAAGACTTAAGTAGTCTTCAAGACTGTGTTTAACTACAGCAGGCTCCTCTGCCTCTTCTTCTTTTGGTGCTTCGGCCTGTGTTGATGTCGGTTCTTCCTCAGGAAATTTTTCTGTTTCGTTTACCAGGGTCTCATCATCTTCTTCCCCTATAAAGAAAGACATTTCCACTGCCTCTTCTGCAGGCTCCGCTGTTTCCCCGGAATCGAGTTTTACAACTGTAGCCTTTTCCTCTTCAGGTGTTTCGGGGTCTTTTTGTTCTCCGGGATTTTCTTCTGCAGAGATCTCTACAGCAACATTTTCCGGTACCTCTTCTTCCAGGCTATGCCGAACCACAACCTCTTCACTATTAGAAGGAAACTCCTGCTTGTTTGTTTCCAGCGGAGTTTCTTCCTGTGTACCTGCTGAAAAAAGATCCGGCTGGGTCTCTTCTTCTTTTTGTTTCGCCAGTTTCGCCAGTTCCATTTCCACCATGTTGTCTTCCTCCTCTTCCTGTGGCACAGGTTTGCTGTAAAGCGATGTACTTACGGCCTGTTCATCCTCCAGAGTGTGTACTACTTTTTTGGGTTCCCGGCCAATTACCTGTACCTGCTGATCGGCCGCAAAGCCGGTTGCCACTATGGTTACGGCAATTTCATTTTCCAGGCTGTCGTCTTCCCCGATCCCCATAATGATATTGGCACTGCCACCGGCTTCGTTTTGGATGTGATCGTTGATCTCTCCAATTTCATCAATGGTAATTTCTTCCTGGCCACTCACAATGAGCAGGAGCACATTTTTTGCTCCGTTGATGTGGTTGTCATTCAGAAGCGGGGAGTCCAGGGCGCTGGAAATAGCCTGTAAGGCACGGTTTTCACCGGATGCCACGCCACTTCCCATAATGGCGGTACCACTGTTGGCCAGTACGGTTTTAGCATCCCTGAGGTCGATATTGGTAGTGTAGTGGTGGGTAATTACTTCGGCAATACCGCGCGCAGCCGTGGCCAATACCTCATCAGCCTTTGAAAAGCCGGCTTTAAACCCCAGGTTTCCATATACTTCACGGAGTTTGTTGTTGTTGATCACGATCAGTGAGTCTACATTTTGCCGAAGGGCTTCTATGCCCTTTTCCGCTTGCATTTTCCGGTTGTTTCCCTCAAACAGAAAGGGGATGGTCACAATACCTACCGTTAAAATGCCACTTTCTTTTGCGGCCTTTGCAATTACAGGAGCGGCCCCTGTACCGGTACCTCCACCCATACCTGCGGTTATGAAGATCATTTTGGTATTGGTATGCAATACATTTTTGATCTCTTCTATATTTTCAACTGCGGCCTGCTGGCCAACCTCCGGGTTAGCACCCGCACCCAGGCCTTCGGTAAGGTTTACACCGAGTTGTATCTTATTGGGCACCGGGCTGTTTTCCAGGGCCTGTGCATCAGTATTGCATACGGCAAAGTCAACTCCTTTAATGCCTGCACGGTACATGTGGTTTACCGCGTTGCTTCCCCCTCCGCCAACACCAATTACCTTTATTACGGATGACTGGTTTTTAGGGAGATCAAAGTTGAACGTATCGTTTTGATTCAAATCCTCCATGCTGCTTATTTATAGGTCGTCATTTAAAAAATTCCTGAACTTATCGGCCCAGTTTTCCAGAAAGCCCTTGCGTGCTTTCGGTTTTTGTATTTCTTCTTTTTGCTCTCCTTCCTGAGCTACCTCATTTCCCTCCACCTCTTCGGCTTTTTCGTATAGGTCCGGGTCATTGAGGTCGGGCTCAGCTGCTGTTTCTTGCTCGCTTTCTTTTTGTAAGCCCTTCATTACAAGGCCCACAGCCGTGGCGTAGAGGGGTGAACTGTATTCGTCATCGCTCTCACTGGCAAGGTGCTCGTTAGGGTAGCCTATGCGTGTATCCATACCGGTTACGAATTCTACCAACTGTTTTATGTGCTTCAGCTGGCTGCCTCCCCCGGTAAGTACAATGCCCGCGATGAGCTTCTTTTTGTTTTCCTCGTAACCGTAGTTTTTGATTTCCTGGTATACTTGTTCTACAATTTCCACTACGCGGGCGTGGATGATCTTGCTGAGGTTTTTCAGGGAGATCTCTTTGGGTTCCCGCCCACGTAAACCCGGAATGCTCACGATCTCGTTTTCTTTGTTTTCACCCGGCCATGCCGAGCCAAATTTGATCTTTAGAAGTTCGGCTTGCTTTTCAATAATAGAGCAGCCTTCTTTTATGTCCTCCGTAATTACATTTCCTCCAAAAGGAATAACCGCAGTATGGCGGATAATGCCATCTTTGAAAATGGCCACATCTGTGGTGCCTCCTCCAATATCTACCAAAACCACCCCGGCTTCTTTTTCCTCCTGTGAAAGAACGGCATCAGCACTGGCCAATGGTTCCAGGGTAATATCCGCTACCGTTAAATTGGTATCCTTCACGCACCGGCCAATGTTTTTAATAGAGGTGATCTGGCCTACTACAATATGAAAATTAGCTTCGAGCCGGCTACCATACATCCCGCGTGGCTCGCGGATCTCCGCCTGACCATCTACTTTGTACTCTTGGGGAAGCACATGGATGATCTCCTCTCCGGGCAGCATCACCAGGTTGTGTACATTTTGCACCAGGTTGTCAATGTCTTTGTCGTCAATTACATCATCGCTGTTCTGGCGCACGATGTAATCGCTGTGTTGCAGGCTGCGGATATGTTGTCCGGCAATGCCCACTACAACACTTTTAATCTCAATACCCGCTTGATTTTCGGCATCTTCTACGGCTTGTTTGATGCTTTCTATAGTTTGGGTAATATTGGTCACCACCCCCCGGTGTACACCCAGCGATTTCGCTTTGCCATTGCCGGTGATCTCCAATTTGCCGTACTCATTTTTACGGCCGATCATGGCTACGATTTTAGTGGTTCCTATGTCTAAGCCTACAGCTATTTTACTGGCGCTCATGAGTCTTTATGTTTTTGGCAAATAACCTGGTTGGTAAACCGCAGGTCGATGCGCTTTATTTCAGTCAGCATGTTTTCATCAACCATAGTTTGGTAAAAGGTTTTTAACTTTCCAAGCTTTTTGTCCACGCCTTGGTATTTACCCAAAAGAATGTGGAGGTTGCCCGCTTTAGGATACAATATCCAGGTGCCTTCTTTTTTAACGTGAATACCTGAAAAGAAGTCCAGAAAAAATGCATCTTTTTGCGTTTGTTGTATAAACGCGAAGAGAGCGGCACGCGTGGAACGGTTTATTTCACCGGTAAGCAAAGGAACACGGGCTGAATAATTCTTGTTTAACAGCATGCTATCTCCCTCATCCGTAATGTAGTAGCTTTTTTGGGGGTGCATAACCCTTGCTATTGGTTTTTTCTGTTTCACATCGACCTGTAACCTGCCATCTAAACCCGAATATACCTCTGCTTTATGGATAGAAGGGTGATTATCAAGGCTTTCTTCTAACAGGGAAATGTTAATTTCATGTAACCTTAAACTATCTAAAAAGGGGTAGGCTTTGTTGATCAGGGCCTTTATCTCTGCTTGTTGTAAAAAATAAAGCCCGCTTTCGTGATCGATATGTATGCTCAACCCACTAAGCTTCGCCTCTTCTGCCTTTTTGTACCCAAAGCCTACTACTGTGAACAGGAGAGCGAGGCCCGTCAACCAGCCGAGTATTTTTTTCCACCTAACCATCCAGTAAACTCATTTTAAGCGGAGCCACAAGCTGGTCAATATCTCCGGCACCAATGGTAAGGATCACTTCGGGTTTTTCTTTCCTGAAGCGCTCCAGTATATCGGGCGCAGAAAGGCGCCACTTGCTTTCCAATTCTACTTTTTCCAGCAACATACCGGAATGCACACCCGGTATGGGTTTTTCCCGGGCAGGATAAACCTCCATAAGAATGAGGGCATCCAACAGGCTCAGGCTTTCTGCGAATCCATCGGCAAAATCGCGGGTGCGCGAATAGAGGTGAGGCTGAAAAATCCCGGTGATGTGGTGTTCCGGATACAGCTCGCGCACAGAATTTATCAGCGCCCTGATCTCCGTAGGATGATGCGCATAGTCGTCAATGTACACAAGACTTTCCGACTTAATGTGGTATTCGAAGCGCCTTTTTACCCCCTTAAAGGTTTCAATGCCCTCTTTAATGGCCGCTGCAGAAAGTCCGTAGTGAAAAGCCAGGGCAGCAGCGGCTACGGCATTTTCTATGTTGTGCCTTCCCGGTAAGCCTGTTGAAATGTCCTGGATGGTAACCTCTGTACCCAGATGAAGGTCAAACATATAATTATGGGCTTCAATGCGTATTTGATCTGCATAAAAGGGACTCCCGGGTTTGAAGCCATAAGGCTTGCCCGGTAGCGCCACATCTTCATGCACAAGCAGGTGTTTCTGTACGTTACGGGCAAAGTCGGTAAAGGTTTCTGTTAGTGTTTGGGCATCCCCGTAAATATCCAGGTGGTCCGCGTCTGTAGAGGTAATAAGGGCACCGTCAGGTTGAAGTGTCAGAAAACTGCGGTCGTACTCATCTGCTTCCGTGATCAGGATCTCCTCGAGCTCTCCGGCCAGGAAATTGCTGTTGTAATTCACAGCTAGCCCGCCTAAGAAAGCGGTGATGTTGCGCCCCGCCTGTCTGAAAAGATGGGCGAGTAGGGCTGAGGTAGTAGTTTTTCCATGTGTTCCGGCTACAGCAAGGCATAGGTGTTTTTGTGCGAGAGCGCCCAATATTGCCGCACGTTTAAAAAGGGCATAGCCTTTTTTGATGAACAGTACGAGCTCGGCATGCTCTGCCGGGATGGCTGGTGTATATACCACTAGGGTATTGGTTTTTTTAAAGTGCTTCGGAATACGTGCAGTATCCTCTTCGTAGTGTATGTGTGCCCCTAGCTTTTCAAGCGCTTCACATTGTGGGTTGCGTACCTTATCGTAACCCGCTACGTTTTTCCCCTGATGCAAAAAATACCGGGCCAGGGCACTCATGCCAATGCCTCCGATGCCTATGAAATAGATGTTGGCTTTATCCTCCATGTGCTTTTATTAGGGTTGCCACCTCATCTGCTATGACCTGGTCGGCATCAGGTTGAGCCAACCTGGAGATATTTTCCCTGAGCTTTTGCGCCAGGCCGGGCTCCAAAAGTGCAGTAAGCTTATCCATGAAACCTGCTTCGTTTTCCCGGTGCATAAGGGCTGCGTGCACGTCAACCAACGCCTGGGCGTTTTTAGTTTGGTGATCTTCCGCAACATTGGGTGAAGGGATGAGCAAACTGGCTTTTTTCACTACGGCCAACTCGCTTAGGGTGCCTGCCCCAGCCCGGCTGATGACAAAGTCAGCTGCGCGATAGGCGGCAGGCATATCCTGGATAAAGGCACTTAAGCGGAACTGGTCACTTTGCCATGTGCCGAAACGCTTTAGCCATTCAGCTTCGTAAAGCTTGCCACATTGCCAGTAAAGGTTTATGCCAAGGGCCATGATCTCTTCAAGGTGGGTGCCGATAAGCTCATTTATTTTTCTTGCCCCCAGGCTGCCTCCTAAAACCAGCAGTGTCTTCCGTTCCGGTAAAAGCCCCAGGCTGCGGTGGGCTTCTTCCCGGCTTAAGGCAATATTCCTCAGGTCGCTGCGAATAGGGTTTCCTGTTTTCAGCACTTTTTCTTCCGGGAAGAAACGCTCCATATGGTCGTATGCCACACATATCTTTTGTACACGGGATGCCAATAGCTTATTTGTAATGCCGGGGTAAGAGTTCTGTTCTTGTATAAGGCAAGGAATACCTTTAAGGGAGGCGGCATAGAGCACTGGCCCGCTGGCGAACCCTCCGGTGCCAATAACGGCATGGGGCTTAAACCTTTTAAGTAGCCGCTGTGCCTTTACCAGGCTACTGAATAACTTAAAGGGAAAAGCCAGGTTGCTGGCTGTAAGACTGCGTTGAATGCCGCTGATCCAAAGTCCTTCAATTTTGTATCCCGCTTTAGGTACCCGCTGCATTTCCATGCGGTCTTTGGCACCCACAAACAAAAATTCCGCTTCAGGAAAGCGCACTTTAAGGGCGTCGGCTATGGCGATGGCTGGGAAAATATGCCCTCCTGTGCCTCCACCGCTCAACATGAATCTATATTCAGGCATGTGCGGCATTTATCGGGTTCATCTCTTCCGGGGCAGGTTCCGGGTTTTCTTCCAACTTACCCCGGCTAATGCTCAGAATAATGCCTATGGAAATACAAGTCATCCAAATGGAAGAGCCCCCTGCACTGATAAGGGGTAGCGTTTGCCCGGTTACCGGCAATAGGTTTACGGCTACGCCCAGGTTTACAAAGGCTTGTATTATAATGCCGAGGCCCGTGCCAAAGGCCGCCAGCATAGCAAAGTTAGTGGGTGCCTTGGTGGTTACGATCAATACCCGTACAAAAAAGAGGACGTAAAAGGCTACAACTAAAAATCCACCGATCAACCCGAATTCCTCTACGATTACAGCATAGATAAAATCGGAGTTGGACTGGGGTAAGAAGTTTTTCTGCACGCTTTTTCCAGGTCCTTTGCCGATGATCTCCCCCTGGGCAATAGCCATCTTTGCCTTATGTACCTGGTAGTTGTCTCCTTTTTCAGGGCTTACAAAAGATTCGATACGGGCTTTCCAGGTGGCTACGCGGTTGCTTATGTTCGGGAAAGCCATTACGAGCGTGATGAAGAGGGCCAGGACCACAACTCCACCACCGAGGAGGTAAAGCAAATTCTTGAGGGCATAGCCTCCAACGAAAAGAAGCATCATACACATGATAAACACCAAAGCTGCCGTGCTGAAGTTGCTGGGTAAGATCAATCCGCAGATCACGAAAATAGGGAGCAGGAGCCTGGTAAAAGAGTGCTTGAAGCTCCTGAGATCTGCTTTGTCAATTTTGGCCAGGTTGCGCGCCAGGTAGAGCAGGAGTACCACGCTGGCCAGGGCCGAAGTTTGGAAGGTGAAACCAAGGAAGGGAATGCGTATCCAGCGGGTAGCATTAGAAGTATTGACCCCGCCAAAGTAGGTGTAGATAAGCAAAACTACGGCTACCGGCATCATCACAACAGCTATGGCGCCAAAGTGCCGGTAATTCATGTTGTGCACGGCAAACATAAGCAGCAACCCCAGGAGCAGGTGAATGCCGTGTTTGGCCAGCATGGTAAACGTATCGCCACTGCCGTACATATAGGCAATGTTGCTGCTGGCGCTGTATACCGGCATCAGGCTAAACAAAGCCAATAGCACCGCAATCACCCATAGGGTGCGGTCTCCTTGTAGTCTTTGTAGGATCTGTGCCATTTAGTGTATGCTTACAGGCTGCGTACGGCGGCCTTAAATTGTCTTCCGCGGTCTTCGTAATTCTCAAAAAGGTCAAAGCTGGCACAGGCAGGGCTAAGCAAAACGTGGTCACCTTTATCTCCCAGTTTGTACGCAATACGTACGGCTTCATCCATATTTCCGGCATCGATCATAAAGGGCACCCTTTCTTCAAAAGCACGGTGGATCTTGCTGTTGTCTGCACCCAGGCAGATGATGGCCTTTACCTTGTCTTCTACCAGGGCGTACAGCTCGCTGTAGTCGTTGCCTTTGTCTACACCACCTACGATCCAGATGGTAGGGGCTTGCATGCTATCCAGCGCATACCATGTGCTGTTTACATTGGTGGCCTTGCTGTCGTTTATAAACTGGATGCCATAGACCTGGAGCACGGGTTCCAGGCGGTGCTCTATACTTTCAAAGCCGGCCAGGCTTTCGCGAATGGCTTCTTTTCGTATACCCAGTAACTTGGCTGCCAAACCTGAGGCCATGCTGTTGTAAGTGTTGTGTTTGCCCTGCAGGGCAAGTTCGTTGATGCTCATTTTTTCTTGATTTTGAATGTGTATTTCTATTTCCTGTGCTTCGTTCCGGTAGGCGCCTTCAGGTAGTTTTTGATGGAGGCTGAAGGCTATTTTTTGAGCGGATGTCTGATGTGTCTCCAGCCACTTGCGGCTTTCTGCATCGTCATAGTTGTAGATGAAAAAATCACGCGCTGTCTGGTATGCTGTGATCTTGAACTTCGCTGCTACATAATTTTCCATTTTATAGTCGTAGCGGTCTAAATGATCGGGGCTGAAGTTGGTGATGAGGGCAAGGTGAGGGGCAAAAGAGTTGATGTCGTCTAATTGAAAGCTGCTTACTTCCAGCACATAATAGGTTTGGGGCGCTTCAAGCAACAAGGAGGCAAAGCTTTTCCCTATGTTTCCGCCAAGGGCTACTTTTTCCCCTGCCTTTTTCAGGATGTTGTACAGCAGGCTGGCCGTGGTGGTCTTGCCATTGCTGCCCGTAATGGCAATGATCTTACCCTTACAGTAACGACTGGCAAACTCTATTTCCGAAACCAATTCAATGCCCTTATCTCTTATAGCCTTTATTACAGCAGCTTTTTCGGGAATGCCCGGGCTTTTGATCACCAGCCTGGCCTTCAGGATCTCGTCCAGGGAGTGCGTGCCGCTTTCATAGGCGATACCCGCTTTATCCAATTGCTCTCTGTAGGCCCCCTTGAGGTTTCCGGCATCGCTTAAAAACACCGAAAAGCCTTTGGCCTGGGCCAGGAGGGCTGCACCTACTCCGCTTTCGCCTCCGCCTAAGATCACAATATGTTTTTCAGGCGAATGC
The DNA here is from genome assembly GCA_028285465.1 of Owenweeksia sp. Lineage (GTDB taxonomy): Bacteria > Bacteroidota > Bacteroidia > Flavobacteriales > Schleiferiaceae > JANQPD01. The sequence goes on from JANQPD010000005.1 coordinate 44,479, forward strand.
ATTAACGCAGCTTAAGGGTAACAAAGGTGATCACGGCTAAAAAGATGCCCACGATCCAGAAACGGGTAACGATCTTACTTTCGTTATACCCTAGTTTTTGGTAGTGATGGTGAAGGGGAGACATTTTAAAGATTCTTCGGCCTTCGCCAAATTTTTTCCTGGTGTATTTGAAGTAGCTCACCTGCATCACCACCGAAAGGTTTTCGACCAGGAATATGCCGCAGAGGATGGGGATCAACAGCTCTTTGCGGATGGCAATGGCAAATACGGCAATAATTCCCCCGAGGGCCAGGCTGCCCGTATCGCCCATAAAGACCTGGGCGGGGTAGCTGTTGTACCACAAAAAACCGATGCAGGCCCCTACAAAGGCAGCGATGAAGATTACCAGCTCCCCGGTGTTGGGGATGTACATGATGTTGAGGTAATCGGCAAAAATGATGCTGCCCGATACGTAGGCAAAAACACCGAGCGTAATGCCTATGATGGCAGAAGTACCTGTGGCCAGGCCATCAATCCCATCCGTAAGGTTGGCCCCATTGGAAACGGCGGTAATGATGAAAATTACGATGGGGATAAAGATGAGCCAGGCATAGTCTTTTGCCGCAGGACTAATCCAGCTTATGAGCGAACTGTAGTCCAACTCATTGTTCTTAAAAAAGGGAATGGTAGTGGTGGTAGACTTGTGTGCTTCGCCATACACGGGCAGGTGGGCGCGTGTTTCAACCCGCAATTCATCCACTACGGTAGGGTCTTTTTCCAGGTTTTTTATGGTCACATCATTGTGGAAGTATAAAATGGAACCGACAATAAGGCCCAGCCCTACCTGGCCAATAACTTTGAATTTACCTGCCAGGCCTTTTTTGTTTTTGCGGAACACCTTGATGTAATCATCCAGGAAACCGATCAGGCCCATCCACACGGTGGTTATGACCAGGAGCAGGATGTAGATGTTTTCCAGCTTGGCAAAAAGAAGGGTGGGCACGAGAATGCCGGCCAGTATCATAAGACCACCCATGGTTGGGGTTCCCGCCTTCTGTGCCTGGCCTTCCAGGCCCAGGTCGCGAATGGTTTCTCCAACCTGCCTGGCGTGCAAAACCCTTATAATGCGTTTGCCGAACAGCAGGCATATGATCAAAGAGGTGATAACCGATAAGGAAGCCCTGAAGGTGATGTATTGGAAAACACCGGCACCCGGCAAGTCGTATGTTTTGTCTAGGTATTCAAAGAGGTAGTATAGCATTAGCTGCTTTTGGGAGTTAAAAATTCGCGGGCTATTTCAAAATCATCAAAAGGCAGTTTTTCTCCTTTTACTTCCTGGTATTTTTCGTGGCCTTTGCCGGCAATCAGGATAATGTCTCCTTTTTTACTGAGCCGCACGGCAGTTTTTATAGCTTCCTTGCGGTTGGTGATGCTCAGGTATTTACTGCTCAGGTGCATTTCTACCCCGGCCTCCATTTCGGAAATAATGGCTTCAGGGTCTTCATCCCGGGGATTGTCGCTGGTAAAAATGGCCTGGTCGCTCAGACTGGTTGCTATACGGGCCATTTCCGGCCGTTTGCTTTTGTCGCGGTTGCCCCCGCACCCTACTACGGTGATCACCTGCCCGGCCCCTGCATTGATCCGGTTAATGGTTTCCATTACGTTTTTCAGGGCATCAGGGGTATGGGCATAATCTATAATGGCTGTAACACCCTGTTGCGAGCGGAAATATTCAAACCGTCCTTCTACGGATTTCAGGTTGCTGAGGGTAGTCACCACCTGTAGTTCGTCTTGCTTGAGCAACATAGCCACCCCGTACACAGCAATGAGGTTATAGGCATTGAATTCACCGATGAGCTTACTCCAGAACTCATGCTTGTCCAGCTTCAGCAGCATGCCATCCAATTGATGTTCGAGTATGCGGGCCTTGAAGTCTGCTTCATTTTTGAGGGCAAAGCTGTATTTCCGGGCCTTGCAATGGTGGAGCATGGTTTTGCCATGCCGGTCGTCAATGTTTACAAGCGCAAATGCCTCTGCCGAAAGTCCGTCAAAGAGCATTTTCTTGGCCAGGATGTAGTCGTCAAAGGTTTTATGGTAGTCGAGGTGGTCATGGGTGATATTGGTAAACAAGGCCCCCTCTATTTTTAAACCGGCTATGCGCCTTTGCACAATACCATGACTGCTGGCTTCCATAAAGCAATATTTGCAACCTGCCTCCACCATCTTGGCTAAATGCGCATTGAGACTAACGGGGTCGGGTGTGGTATGCGTGGCAGGAAGGATTTCCTTACCAATGCGGATGTTGACCGTAGAAAGCAAACCGCTTTTATGCCCCAATGCGCTAAAAAGCGCGTAAAGCAAAGTGGCGGTAGTGGTTTTTCCGTTGGTGCCGGTAATGGCTACGAGCTTTAATTTTTCGGAAGGGTTACCGTAATAATTGCTGCTGAGGCGCCCAAGTGCTTCGTGGCTGTCTTTTACCTGTATATAGGTGATTTTTTCCTGTAGCTGTGCGGGCAGATCCTCACATATGATGCTGCGCGCTCCATAGCCGATGGCTGTGTCGATGTAGTCGTGTCCGTTGCTTTGCACTCCTTTTATAGCCACAAAAAGACTCTCTTTAATTGCTTTTCGTGAATCGAAAGCCAGAGAGGATACGGCAATATTGGTACTGCCCCTTACATCCAGGAGGGAAGTGCCGTACAATATGTCTTTCAGCAGTTTCATATCAGTTTTATCTGTACCGTTTTTAGTTGATCGAGCGGAGTACCCGGGGCAGGATATTGCCAGTGCACCTTCCCGTTCCCTTCTGTCAATACGCGTAGCCCTTTGTTTTCCAGGGTGCTGATAACGTCAGCTCCATTGAGTCCCCTGAGGTTGGGCAATACCTTGAATTCTTTTGATGGCAAGCGGGTCTCCGCTAATGCGTTTTCCCTGGGTTTTGGAGTGATTTCCTGCGGTGTGTCCAGGTAAATTTTCTCGGCTATGGCCTTAAAGACAGGCGCTGCTACAGCGGAGCCGTAATAACCTACGTGGTAGTTGGGCTCGTTTACCACTACGATGCACGAATATTTGGGTTTGTCCGCAGGAAAATACCCGGCAAAAGAGGCCTGGTACCCCCGGTTTTCCTGCTTCCAGTAGTTGGTTTGGCAGGTGCCCGTTTTTCCTGCTAAGGGTACTATGGCGTTCTTAAGGTTTTTGGCGGTGCCCTGCTGCACTACTCCTTCCAGCATGGCCCTTACTTTCCCCAGGGTCTCCTGCGAGCATATGGCGGGGTTCAATATGGTTTTCGGGTTTTCTTCAATGGTGCGGCCGTGCTTCCTTATCTCTTCTACAAAACGGGGTTTTACCATTACCCCTTCGTTAGCGACCGCGTTGTACAGGCTGAGCAATTGCAGGGGAGTAAGGCTTACAGTGTACCCGAAACTCATCCAGGGCAACGTGATCCCGCTCCAGCGGGGGTCTTCTTTTTGGGGGATAATGGGTTTTCCCTCACCTAAAATGGAGAGCCCAAGCCTGCGGTTGAGGCCCATGGTGTAAAGCCGGTCTACAAAGCGACTCTCTTCATGGCGGTATTTTTCGTAAACAAGCTTTACGATACCTACATTGGAGGATAGCTCAAAGGCACGTTTCAGACTGATCTCACCATAGCCACCACGCCCGTTCTTGTAATTGCTGTCTTTTATTTTGGTATTGTAGATCTCCCAAATGCCGTTTTGGGTATCTACCAGGGTATTGGTGTCAGCTACCCCATCTTCAAGCGCCACTAAAACGGAAGCCAGTTTAAAGGTAGACCCCGGCTCAGTGCTTTCCCATACGGCATAATTCCGTTTTTCGAAATAGGTGCCTTTTTCGGTACGGCCTAAATTGGCAATGGCTTTAATGGCACCGGTGGCCACTTCCATTACTACAATACATCCATGGTCGGCTTCGAAGCGTTCCAATGCAGCCAGTAATTCATGGTGTGCGATGTCCTGGATACGCGCATCAATGGTGGTGATGATGTCCAGTCCGTCTTCGGGCTCTACTTCATAATGGTCGGTGAGGGGCTTCCAGTTGCCGTTGCTTACCTTTTGCTTTAACCGGATACCATCCCGGCCTGAGAGGTAGTGACTGAAGGCACCTTCAATACCCGTTTGTGCCCGTAGCTTGTCGTAACCAATGGTGCGTTCAGCGATTTTACCCAGGGGCATCTTGCGGTAATTCTGCTGCTCATAGATCAACCCTCCTTTAAAGCGCCCGAGGTTAAAAATGGGCAGGGCCCTAATCTTTTGCAGGTCGGTGAAGCTTACTTCCTTAGCCAGGAACACATACCGGCTTCCCGCAGCACGCTTTTCCTGCAGGTAGCTTGCCCATTGCCTTTGCGTTTTTTGGGGAAAGAGACGGGCTAAGCCGGTGGACAATTTACCCAGGCTGTCTGCAAGCACTTCTTCTTTTACCGTTAAGGGATCAAAGTAGAGCGTGTACACAGGCATAGAGGTAGCCAGAAGCTTGCCGTCACTGCTGTAAATGTTTCCCCGGTCTGCGGGTATCCTTATTTCCTTTACCACTTCCTGTTCGGCCTCGGCACGAAGCGTAGGCCCTTCTGCGTATTGTATAAAAAGCAGCTTTACCAATACGGCAACGGCCGTCAAAAAAAGCGGGATGGCAATGAGGTAAACCCGGTTCAATATTTTTTTATCTCCCTGCACGCTACTCTTGTTCCGGTTTTATTTTAATGGGTGGATGTTGCGATTCTACCAGGCCAATGGCTTGTGCACGTTTTACCACTTTAGTTTCCAGGGCTTCCAACATCAGGTTGGAACGTGTCTCAATAAACTCTGAGTTCAATTCTTTCATTTCGCTGCGCAAGCGGGCAATCTCATGTACTTTGCGGTCTGCGCTGTGGCTGCTGTAGATCATCAGCAACGCTAAAAAGCTGAGGTAAAGGATGAAGGGCCAGTTTTTCTCCCAGCGCTGGCTTACCAGAAAGCGGCCTGTAAAAAGGCTTCCGATAGAGTTGTATTTTTGAGGTGCTTTATCTTCCATTGCGCGGGGCTATTTTTTGTGCAGCACGCAACTTGGCGCTCCGGGCACGTGGGTTTTCCTGTATCTCGTCAAGGGGAGCCGTTAAAGGTTTTCGGGTAACGGGCTCAAGCGGCCGGATAAGGTTCCCGTAAAAGTCCTTTTCCGGCGTGCCCTCAAAGTTCCCTGTACGCATATAATGCTTCACAGGGCGGTCTTCAAGGGAGTGGTAGCTCATCACCACCAGGCGTCCCTCGGGTTTCAATACAGCACTGGCCTGCTCCAGCATGTCGTGCAGGGCGCCCATTTCATCATTTACTTCCATGCGAATGGCCTGGAAGACCCTTGCCCAGAATTGAGCGGGCTTTAAACGAGGTTCAAAATCTTTCAGGGCTTTTTTGAGATCGCCTGTGGTTTGAAGGGGAGCGTTTTCCCGGAAGTGTACAATAGCGCCTGCCATAGGCCAGCTTTTGGCTAACTCGCCATACTCCTTTAACACCCGATTCAATTCCTCCCGGCTATATTCATTGAGCACGTTTAAGGCGCTAAAAGGCCTGGCGGTGTTCATGCGCATGTCCAATTTGGTATCGAAGCGCAAGCTGAACCCCCGTTCCGGGGCATCAATCTGGTGCGAGGAAATGCCAAGGTCTGCCAGGATGCCGTCTACTTCCTGCACACCAAATACCCGTAAATTGCGCTGCATATGGCGGAAGTTGGCCTCAATTAAAACAAAGTTGGGGTCGTCCGGGCTGTTGGCCACAGCGTCCTGGTCCTGGTCAAAAGCATAAAGTTTGCCGTTTTCGAGTTGCTTCAGGATTTCACGGCTATGCCCCCCCCCACCAAAGGTCGCATCCACATAAGTGCCATTGGGCTTTATTTGGAGCATTTCGATACATTCATCCAGCATTACGGGCTTATGATATTCCATGGCTTTCTTCGTTCAGGCTTCCCATTACATCTTCGGCCAACGCGCCAAAATCCACGGAGGGGTCATTCAGGGTATCTTCATAAGCTTGCTTATCCCAAATTTCAATAATGCCTACGGAGGCTGAGAGCACCAGGCCGGAAGTGAGCCCACCGAAGGTCATAAGGTCTTTGGGAATGTTGAGCCGACCGTTGGCATCCATTTCTATGGTCTTTACCCCGGCCGTAAACATGCGGATGAAGTCGTTATTCTTTTTTACGAAACGGTTTAAGCGGTTCACCTTGCTCATAACCTGTCTCCATTCTTCCATGGGGTAGAGTTCCAGGCATTTTTGAAAAACGCTTCGTTTGATCACAAAACCTTGTTCAAGTACAGGCAATAGCTGCTTTTTGAGCGCGGAGGGGATCATTACCCGGCCCTTGGCATCCATTTTACATTCATGTACTCCTATCAGGTTCAGCATTTTAACTTTTCGGTGCTTAATGATTCAAAAATAGAAATATCTTACCACCTTTTCCCACAACATCCCACTTTGTTAATAAGTTTTCCCACTTTGTTAACTGAACGAAGTGCATAAATATTGCGCCGGCCCTGTTTTAGCGGGAGGTAAGGAGTGAAAAATCAAAGTGGTAAAAAGTGGAGTATGGGAAAGGCCCCGGTTGTATCTCCTTGTTCAACCCTATGCCTTAGTGATACATGTCAGATTGTGTAGGGTGCTGGCAGGGCAAAGGCCTGTAGCGCCTATATTGTACCTTCGCCGCATGCAGGTAAAAACAGCAACATTTGTTAAGAGCAGTGCCAGGCTCATCCAATGCCCTGTCGATAAAAAGCCGGAATATGCCTTTATAGGCCGAAGCAATGTGGGCAAGAGCAGTTTGATCAATATGCTGGTAAACAATAAAAAGTTGGCGAAGACCTCGGGGCGTCCCGGCAAAACGCAACTCATCAATCACTTTGAGATAAACGGGGAGTGGTACCTGGTTGACCTGCCCGGTTACGGCTACGCCAAGGTGAGTAAAAAAAGCAAAGAAAAGTTCGGGGCTTTGATCCAGGATTACGTGGAAAAAAGGGAGGATATGACCAACCTGTTTGTATTGATCGACTCACGCCTGGCACCACAACCCATTGATCTGGAATTCATGGAATTCTGTGGGGTAAAAGGCATTCCCTTTAGTATAGTGTTTACTAAAATCGACAAGTTAACCGGGAATCAGATCAACAAAAACATCAGGGCGTATCAAAAACGCATGTTACAGGATTGGGAAGAAATGCCCGTGTATTTTGCTACTTCGGCAGAAGCAGGCACGGGGAAAGATGAACTGCTGGGCTATATCGCTACCATAAACAAGCAGCTAAAAGCTGGCAAAAGTTGACGGAATGCATCGGTTAGAATAAGTCCATTTTCTTCCCGATCTGCCTGCCAAAGGCGCGCATCTCCTGCGCCACTTCCTTTTCGTCCGTGGCACGTTCCAGGGTGTCGGTCATCGCCATGAATGTCTGGTGGATAAAGCGCTTCATTTCATCGGTGGTCATGTCTTTGGTCCAGAGGTCAATTTTTAGCGTATCCCCGCTTTTTTTGTCCCATACGGAAAGCAAGGCCGCTTTTGCCGGGGCGTGGTTTACTCCCCCGTCACTCGCAGTCCAGTCAATGTGTTCGGGAACCCGGTTTTCATCCAGCCCGATGTTAAATTTCACTTCAGAATTGTGCGCTGCCATACCAGTATGTGTGTAAAAAGGGCAAAGGTAAGCAGGCTAAGGCTTGTAGCCAGAGCGCTTCAATATTTTCTCGCTTTCGGTTTCCTGCATCAGTTGTTCCAGGGTATACTCCGGGTTGTTTTGCATATAGGCCTTTACTATTTCATAGCCGACCCAGCGGGCAATCATCCCCGGGGTGTTGTTGTCGAACTTGGTACGGAATTTTGAAAACGGAGCCATCTCCACAAAACGCCTTTTTGTATCGAGACTGGTATCAAAAAGCAGGTTGTTCTCTATAAAGTAGGCCCAGATGGATTTTTCATTTTCTTTACAGAAAAGCAGGTCTTTTGAAGCGTACTTCACTATACTTTCATCCGGGGTATCCGGCATCATCCGGTGTATGAAGTAGAGGATCTTTCCGTGAAAGAGCATGTCGTCCAGGAGCCTGCTTTTCTGAGGTTTTAAGGATCTGGAAAGTGCAAGGGATTCCACCGCGTCCCGTACCATAAAATCCGGTTGACGGTAAAAAGCCTGGTAGGAGGGAATGTTTGCATAAAACTTACTTTTTACCCCCAGGTACAGGTCCGTAGCTACAAAAACCACCGAGTCGGCCAGGATTACCGGGTAATCAAAGTCAAGGTTGGAAATATAGGTAATGGGCTGTATGGCACGGTGGGTGCCATAGTAGTGGTAGTAATGCTTAAAGGCCTGGTTCAGTTCCCGGTTTTGTTTTTCCATAGAACCAAAAACGGTTTTTACCTCTTGAAAAAGTGCACGGGAAAGTTCCTCTTTGCGTTGAAGGTAAAAAAAGCGATCCGTTTCATTGCTCATAAAGAAGTAGGGAAAGTCTTTTTTTAATGCGGGGAGCTCCTCGAAAAAAGCTTCCCTGGCGGTATCCGTATTAAAAAAGGCCATATCAAAACGCTTAAAATAGGTTTCGATACCAATTCCCGATATATCGGGCGCTGAGCGATTCGTGCATCCTATCAAAGCACTCGCGAACAAAAAGAGGTAGAAAGTCTTCTTCATACAAGAAAAGATTAAGTAAAACAGGTACTTTTACCCGCCCATACCCATCGTTTTTATGCTAAAATATAGTTACGCAAAGGTTGTCTTTTTATTGCTAATGAGTACAGCCGTGGCTCATGCACAAAAGTTTCGCTTAGGCGTGCATGCCACACCTACCTTTAACTGGGTAAACAGCTCACAGCCAGATACGGAAAGTGGGTTGAAGGTGAAATTTGCCTACGGCCTCCTGGCCGAATACCAGTTTGCTGAAAACTATTCGCTGCTTTCCGGCATAGATATTATGCGCAGGGGAGGAGAGTTTAAAGCCAGGGATACCGTCGGGGATTACAGCAGTGGGTTTGTGCAGTTGCCCATAGCTTTAAAATTGCGCACGAGGGAGTTTGGCTACCTTACCTATTTTGCTAAGTTTGGCGGAGCAATAGGTTTTGAAACAGGGGAGCGTTCGGCTTTTGATCCCGATATCCCGGAGGCGCGCCAGTTGGAAAGTTATGTAAACCCATTCGGGCTTACGTTCATATTTGGTGCAGGGGCAGAATATAGCCTGGGGAGCCGCTCAGCTTTATTGCTTGGTATAGACTACAACCGCTCTTTGTTTGATAACCTCATTGATAACGATTCGAGGTTGGAGGAAGAATACACGTATAGGTTTGATTATGTGAACCTTACTATCGGATTCTTGTTTTAACTCGGTATGGAAGAGCAGGCGGTCATCAGGCATATTAGCCAATGGATGAAAACATATGCCCAGGAGGCAGGCTGTAAAGGCTTTGTTGTAGGCGTATCAGGAGGTATTGATTCTGCCTTAACCAGCTGCCTGGCAGCTTTAACGGGCATGCAAACCCTCTTACTGGAAATGCCCATTCACCAACACAAGGATCAGGTAAACCGTGCCAGGCGGCATATGGAGTCCCTGGGAAATACGTATGCCAATGTGAAGCTGCAAAAAGTAGAACTCACCGAAGTGTACGAAACGTTTACGGCCGTATTGCCGGAAACGGAAGAAAACCCGCAAAAAAGCATGGCCCTGGTAAATACCCGTGCACGTTTACGGATGACTACTTTGTATTATTTTGCCGGCCTTAACGGCTTACTGGTAGCGGGCACGGGGAATAAGGTAGAAGATTTCGGGGTGGGCTTTTACACCAAATACGGGGATGGAGGCGTAGACATAAGCCCTATAGCAGATCTGTTGAAAACAGAAGTATATGCACTGGCCCGTGCTTTGGAGGTGAATGAGGGCATCCTGGACGCACCTCCTACGGATGGGCTTTGGGGGGATGACAGGACAGATGAAGACCAGATCGGGGCCAGTTATCCTGAACTGGAATGGGCTATGGCACAAAGAGAGCAGGATAAAAGAGCAGAGGATTTTGAAGGAAGGGATAGAGAGGTGATGCAGATCTATCTCCGCCTGCATAGAGCCAACCAGCATAAGATGCAACCTATTCCGGTATGTAAGATACCGGAAGCGTTGCGGTAAACGTTTGCTTTCAGGTAAAGCGCTTTTAAATAGACACTTTAGGTTTTTTTACTATTTTTGTTTAATAAGAATTTTCTTACAGCAACAAACAATATACTATGATTCGAATTTTACTTGCTGATGACCATGCCGTGGTACGGAAGGGTTTACAGTTGTTTATTGGTTATGAAGACAACCTGCAACTGATGGGAGAAGCTTCTGACGGAGAAGAGCTTCTGGAGATGATACAGGAGAAAGAAGCAGATATTTTGTTGTTGGACCTGGACATGCCAAAAATGAACGGCATCACCGCCATAAGGAAAATAAAAGAGATCGCTCCGGAACTCAAGATCATTGTGCTCACTATGCACCCCGAAGATATTTACGGAAAAACGGCTCTGCAGATGGGTGCCAGTGGGTATATGATCAAGGATGAGGAGCCTAAAAAACTGGTTTCTGCCATTAACCGGGTGTATGAAGGAGAGCAGATATTTAGCGAAGAATTGCTCAGCAATAAGAAAAAGTATAAGCCGATAAAGCTCAGTCAACGCGAAATTGAAGTGCTTAAATTGCTTTCTACGGGCAAGTCAAATAAGGACATCTCCGAAGAACTGGAGATCAGCGATAAAACCGTAAGCACCTACAAGCTTAGGCTGCTCAATAAGATAGGGGGTAAATCTGTGGTAGACCTGATCAATTTTGCCTCCAATTACCCTCAGATCCTGCAGGGAAAAAAGTAGTTTTCTTTCGTTCAGAAAAGTCAGCCCGGCCATTTGGCCGGGCGTTTTTATTTAACCCCTGTGCAATGTGTACTTTTGCCGCGTAAAAAAACTGTAAGGTGCCAAATATAGTAGCCATTGTAGGCAGGCCCAATGTGGGCAAGTCCACCCTCTTTAATCGACTTACCCAAAAGCGCGAAGCCATTGTAGACAGTGTGGCGGGGGTTACCCGCGACCGCATCTACGGAAAGTTTGAATGGGTTGGCCGTGAGTTTTCCGTTATTGATACCGGGGGCTACATTACTGGTAGCGAAGACATTTTTGAGGGAGAGATACGGAAGCAGGTGGAGCTGGCCATTGAGGAGGCAGGCCTGATCCTTTTTGTAGTAGATGCAGAGGCGGGCATAACGGGCATGGACCAGGAAGTTGCGGCCCTTCTACGCAAAGCAAAAAAACCGGTCCTTTTGGCAGCAAACAAGGTAGATAATGCCATGCGCCAGACCATGAGTGCAGAGTTTTACAGCCTGGGCCTGGGGGATATTTACAATGTGTCTGCCATTAATGGTTCAGGGACAGGGGAGCTACTGGATGAGGTGGTCGCCAAGATGCCGGAAGACCTTGAAGAGGAAGACCTTGACCTGCCACGCATTGCCGTTATAGGACGCCCGAATGTGGGTAAATCTTCTTTCATTAATGCACTTACAAACCAGGAGCGGAACATCGTTACCGACATAGCCGGTACTACGCGCGATAGCATCCATACGCGGTATACCCTTTACAATAAAGACTTTTTGCTGATCGATACGGCTGGGGTGCGCAAAAAGAGCAAGGTGCACGAAAATCTGGAGTTTTACTCAGTTATGCGCTCTATCCGCACTATAGAAAATGCGGACGTTTGCCTCTTGCTTGTCGATGCCGAACGCGGTTTGGAGGCACAGGATCTATCCATTTTTTCTTTGGTAGAGAAGAATAACAAGGGCGTGGTAGTTTTGGTAAACAAATGGGACGCCATCGAAAAAGAAACCAATACAGCCGAACAGTTCCGAAAAGTGATCCTGAAAAAGCTGGAGCCGTTTACTGACCTTCCGGTCATTTTTATAAGTGCATTGAACAAACAGCGCATTTTTCAGGCTATTGAGGAGGCGTTGCGCGTGTATGAACGTAGAAGCCAGCGCATCAGTACCTCTAAACTGAACAACACCATGTTGCCCATTATTGAAGGCAATCCGCCCCCTGCAACAAAAGGAAAGTATGTGCGGATCAAATTTTGCACACAACTTCCTACGAAAACTCCAACCTTTGCTTTTTTTGCCAATTTGCCGCAATATGTAAAAGAACCCTATAAGCGTTTTCTGGAGAATAAGTTGCGTGAGCAATTTGATTTTAAAGGGGTGCCTCTACAAATCTTTATCCGGAAAAAATGAGTAGCCTAAGGGTTGCTGATCTCGTAATCAAAAGGAAGCGAAAGGACCGCCTCATTCCGCATCGGGGTTTTGTAAACCCCTACTGCGGTAATGCTTATTGCAAAGCGTGTTCCCTCAGACACGCTTATTGGCATATGGTGGTGCACAGCATCTTTGGTGACCAGGTAGCGCGGGTGAATGCCCCGGCTCAGCGTTACATCGCTGGGGAAAACATAACAATCAAAATGACGCGCTTTTTCGGCCATGCTTACCTTTAAGTAAAACGTGTTTTTTTCGTTACGGTCTTTTACTACTTCCACTTGCAGTTTCCCAAAATCAGTGTTTACCATGCCCCGGGCATCTTTTTCCCAAAGATCCGGTTGCGGGGCGCCTTCCATATAGGTCATTTCCGACTTTGGCTTGCCACTTGGAAAATAGCGGGTAAGTTTTCCGTTTTTCCGACCTTCAGTATAAGACACTGTCCGGCTCAGCCGGCCCCGGCTGTCGTAAACTTTAACTACGCCTTCGAGTTTGTCGTCTTTGTATACGGCATCCTTATACACTTTACCGTTTTCAAAATACTCCCGGCCTACCCCTTCCCGTTTTCCATGTGAGTAGTTGATCCTGGTCTTAACCTTTCCACTGGGGTACTTTTCGACTTTTAGTCCTGAATTTGTCTTGGCCGCTTTGCTTTTTTCCGCTTCCTCATCCTTAAACAGCTTCGAAAAAGTGTGCTCTTCGCGTACGTAATCCTCTTTGTGCGTATTGGGAACATAGTTGCAAGCCCAAAAAAGTAGGGGGCACAGGAGAATGGTTTTAGATAGCATTTTCATGGGTTCAGGGTTTAGGTTTGCTATACGATCAGTTCTTTTCTGTGAGTTTTTGAAAGTACTGTTCCAGGCTTTGTTCCTGCTGCTTTAGTTCCAATACCACCATTTGTTCCTTCACGGCAAACTGGAATACGGTACTGCGTACGTCTTCCGCTGCGGGACTAACGATCTGCCAGCGGTTCTGGCCCAGGTTTTTCACTTCTTTAATGCCCTTGAGCTCGCGCAACCTGCCGGCGGTTGTAGGCAGGTCAAATTCCACCGTAAAGGTCTTTGTATCGCCCAGGTTTTTGAGCGCATCTACCGCCTGGTCAGCTACAATTTCGCCTTTGTTTATGATGATCACCCGGTTGCAGAGCATTTCAACTTCCTGCATAATGTGGGTGGAGAGCATCACCGTTTTTTCCGAGCCGATCTCTTTGATGAGGTTGCGTATTTCCACCAACTGGTTAGGGTCCAGTCCAGTGGTGGGCTCATCTAAGATCAACACATCGGGGTCGTGTAGCAAAGCAGCCGCAAGGCCTGCCCGCTGGCGATATCCCTTGCTGAGTTGCCCAAGTTTTTTATGGCGCTCCGGGCTCAGTCCAACTTTTTCGATCATTTCTTCAATGCGCGAAGTGTTGCTTTTGCCATGCATGCCCGCCATAAACCGCAGGTATTCTTTTACATACATCTCCAGGTAGAGCGGATTGTGTTCCGGCAGGTACCCTACTTTTTTGCGTACGGCTATCGTATCTTCTTCCACACTTAAACCACATACTTTTGCTGTGCCTTCCGTTTGCGGGATATAACAGGTCAGGATCTTCATCATGGTAGACTTTCCCGCTCCGTTTGGGCCTAAAAAACCCACAATTTCGCCACTGCCGATCTCAAAGCTCACCTTGTTCAATGCCTTTTGGGGGCCGTATCGTTTACTTACGCCTGCTACACTGATGGACATATTCTCTTCACTACTTTATTCTGATCCAAAGAAACAAAAAAGGCTCCGCCCGGCCCGAATTTATCTTGACGCGGGTACGTTAAACAAACAATTACCGATATTTTTGCCCGGATGCAGGGCACGGTTGTAAAATCTACAGGCAGTTGGTATATGGTAAAAACAGGTGCCGGGGAATTGTTTTCCTGTAGGGTAAAGGGGAAACTTCGCCTTAAAGGGATCAAAAGCACGAACCCCATTGCTGTAGGTGATGAAGTGCATTTTGAACAGGATGCGGCTTCTTTTGAGCAGGAGGGCATCATTACGGGGATCAACGACCGCAAAAACTACATTGTGCGCAAGTCGGTGAACCTGAGCAAACGAACGCACATCATTGCCGCTAATGTAGACCTGGCCGTATTGATCGTTACCCTGGAATATCCCAAAACCTTCCCGCGCTTTATAGACCGCTTTCTGGTAACGGCCGAAGCCTATGCGGTTCCGGCAGCGGTGGTATTCAATAAGGTAGACCTGTACAGCGAAGAAGCGCTGACCGATCTTGCTTTTTACAGCCTTGTATACCAGCAAGCCGGCTACGAGGTGCTGCATACTTCTGCAGAAAAGGAACTGGGCCTGGAAGACCTGAAACTTTTGTTAAAAGACAAGAGAAGCCTGTTGAGCGGGCACAGTGGGGTGGGAAAATCAACCCTGATCAACAAAATTGAGCCTTCGCTGGACCTGAAAACCCATCGCATCAGCCAAAGCCATGGACAGGGACAACACACTACTACCTTCGCAGAAATGTTTTCGCTTAGCTTTGGCGGAGAAATTATTGATACCCCGGGTATACGCGGTTTTGGGTTGGTGGATATGAGCCCTCGGGAGATCGGGGATTATTTTCCTGAGGTATTCCGGTTAAAGGAGCAATGCAAGTACCATAATTGCCTGCACCTTAAAGAACCGGGCTGTGCCGTAAAAAAAGCAGTAGAAAGCAACGAGCTGGCCTATACCCGTTACGAAAGTTATTTAAGTTTTATAGCAAACGATGAAGAAGAAAACAATTACCGGCAAGACATTTATGCGGAATAGCCTAAAAAGCTGTATAGCAGCCCTTACACTGAGCCTGGTTCTCCATTCATGCGGGGGACAGAAGGAAGTGGCCGTGGAGCAAAAACCGGGGCCTAGCCCGGAGGCACAACTCTCTGATCAACTGGTGATGAGCACCCTTTGGTACCAGAGTTCCATAGAGCGTAAGATCATCTCTATGCAGGCGTATGCCACAGCCAGGAGGTTGCTCAAGCAAAACATGATACGTTACGAAGGGAGTGAAAAGCCCTTGGCCGTAGTGCTTGATATTGACGAAACGGTTTTGGACAATAGCCCGTACGAAGCGCGGCTGATCAGAAACAACGCCACCTATTCTCCCCAAAGCTGGGCTGAGTGGGTCATGAGCAGTGAAGCCCGGCTTATACCGGGTGTAGAAGAGTTTTTGAATGTATGCGAAGGATCAGGCGTAGAAGTTTTTTACATAAGCAACCGCAGCGCAGAGCTTCTGGAACCTACTTCTGAGAACCTTCAGAGACACAACCTTCCATTCAGTGATCCCGGGCATATTTTTCTCAAAACGGAAACCAGCGACAAAACCGAGCGCAGGGAATTGCTCAAAGCATCACATACGATTATCCTGAGCGTGGGAGACCAGTTCAGTGATTTCATGTCGTACGAAATAATGGATTTTGAAGAGGCGCGTGTACCCCCCGCTTTACGGGATAGCATTGCCCGCCACTTTGTGTTGTTGCCTAACCCCATGTATGGCGACTTCGAAAAAAAGCTATATCCGAGAGGAAGTAAAACGGCCCCGGCTCAAAAACTGGAATTGCGTAGGCGCGCCTTGCGAACTGAATAAGCGTTTATGCGGATTGTTTTACAGAGAGTTAAGGAAGCCGCCGTATTGATCGATGACGTGATGGTGGGCACTATTGGTGCAGGCCTTTGCCTCCTTTTAGGTGTAGAAGATGCAGATGGAGAAGAAGATGCAGATTGGTTGTTACGCAAAGTGTCGCAATGCCGTATTTTTGAAGACAAAGAAGGGAAAATGAACCGTTCCCTACAGGAGTTAAAAGGAGAAATGCTGATCATAAGCCAGTTTACCTTACATGCCAGTACGAAAAAAGGCAACCGGCCCTCTTTTATTAAAGCGGCCGCCCCGGCTAAGGCTCAGTTGTTATACAACTATTTTATCAGGGAAGCGAATAAGGCATTTCCCGGTAATGTGCATAGCGGGGAGTTCGGTGCCCATATGCAAGTACATTTGATCAACGATGGGCCTGTAACTCTTTGGCTCGACTCAAAAAATAAAGAATAGGTGATACGGAAAAGCATTTATACTATTCTGTTGGCAGCGTGTTGGATGTTACAGGCACATGCACAGGAAAACAACTTTGGGTATCGTTTCCCAAAAGCCGGTTTTCGGGTTTCCCTGTTGCTGCCCGAGGTAAGTATAGAAACAGCCTCTAAAAAAGGGTCTACTTTTTTGTTGGGAGTAGGGATGTCGGCAGATGTAGTAGAGGGTGCCTTATTGGCTAAGCCGTACATCTATGCACAGTATCGCTATTACTTCAATAGCCCGGCTATATCTTTTTTAAACGACAGCAAACGGGCTGAAGGTTTTTACCTGCACGGAGGAGCCTACACTTACCAATCCCGGGTGGCCATTAGTGATGGCTCTCTTATTTTAGGGCTCGGAGGGGGCATGCAAACTACCTGGGGGCGTTATTTTTTTACAGATGTATTCCTGGCACCAGGCTTGGCGGTACTGAGTGACGGGCAGCTTATTTCCTTTGCGCCTACCGTTACGGCGGGCTTGCGGGTGGGGATCGAGCTTACCGCCTTTGACGATGACTGAAAGGTGAACCGGATGTCCCGGTTTTTTGTAACGCTATGGTCTCTATAGACTTGCGTTGCTATGTTTGCAAAAATGCAGAAAGCGTATGTCAACTAAGAATATAGAACAGCTTCAGGCCGAAGTAGACCACTGGATACAGCATCATGGGGTGCGTTACTTCAATGCCCTTACCAATATGGCGCAGCTAACGGAAGAGGTAGGAGAAGTAGCCCGCATCATAGCGCGTAGGTACGGAGAGCAGAGCGAGAAAGAAAGCGACAAGCAAAAAGACCTGGGAGAGGAACTGGCAGATGTGCTTTTTGTAGTGCTTTGCCTGGCCAATCAAACCGGGACAGACCTGCAATCGGCTTTTGACAAAAAAATGGCGGTCAAAGCACAAAGAGACCATGACCGCCATCAATCCAATGAAAAGCTCAGGCAGAAGCCCCTATAGCGTAAATTTTAAACCGGCCCATAGCCACATGCCTGGCAATGGTACGTTTCCGCGATCCACATAGCTTTGGTCCAGTAGGTTGGTGCCATATACGTAGAGCTCAGAGCGGAGGGGAAGGCTATAGCTGATCCGGGCATTGAGCAGGGAAACACTTTCATAAGGAACCAGTTCTCCTGCAGTATTGGAGAAGGTGCCGTTTCGCTGCTGGAAAGTAAAAGAAGGGGTAAACGATAATTTTTCCCAAAAGAGAAACTGTAAGCGAGCCGTGGCCTTGTGGCTTAAGTAATCCAGTACATACAGCGATTCAAAATCCTGTTGGCTATCATCGGCCTGGTAATAGCTGTAGCCCAACTCGAAAAAGCGCATCCGGGCCCAACCGGTATTTCTGCCAAGAAGGCGGTAGCTTAGGTCGGCCCCGTTTAGGTTTACCTCGGTGATGTTGGCGGCAAAGAGGCCGGTGCTATCCGGGTAGCTTACCCAGTCGATGAGGTTGGTACCCATACGCCTGAAAATAGAACCTTGCACAAAATGTTGCCCTCTGTTGAATTTATAGCCCAGTTCCACATTGATGGAGTTTTCCGGCTGCAGATCGATGCTGCCCTGGGCGCCGCCCAGGCGGTAGTACAGATCAGTATAGGAAGGTAAGCGGAAAGACCTGTTGGCATTAAAAAACAGGCGCTGACCCTGCTGTATGGCATACCCTATCCCTAATGAGGGGTAAAAATCCTCTCCCGGATAATCCGTGTTGTAGTTGTAAAGCATGGCGGCATTGAAACTCCATTTCTGCCAGGCATATTGATGCTCCAGCGCTATACTAATGTTGTTGCGTTGTGCCCCGAGTGTATACGTGCCCCGGCTTCCCGGGATGCGGTAAGTACCTTCAAGCGGGGTGCCGAGATTGTTGCTCAATACACCTTCAAAACGATATTCCGCCATGGCAGAAGTGATGCCCACCGTGCTTTCCAGGCTGTAGTGCAGCTTGCCCCCGGCCACATCGCTGCGGTGGTAATTGTGCCCCGGGTAGTACACCCCGGGTGCATAACTCGCTGTGTCCTGCCCTTTTATAAAAAAACCGTTGTCAAAAGTGTAGAAATCTTCGTCTTCGCGGAAGAGTTGGAATTCATCCCAGTGCCTGCGCCAATAAAGTTCGCGTTTTAAGGTGCTTTTATCTCCTTTCCTGGACAAGCCCAATTGCACAAAGAGCGTGCGCGTTTTCTCAAATTGCTCGGGGTAGCGGTTGCTGTAAAAACCTTGGGCCC
>JANQPD010000018.1 GCA_028285465.1 Owenweeksia sp.
CAGGCTGATTTTAGCTACCAGCTTGTTTCGGGAACGGTGCTCTTTGATGCCAGTGCCAGTAGCGGTGCCAGTCAGTTTTTCTGGCATTTCGGTGACGGAGGAACGGGCACCGGGATAAACAGCACGCATACCTATGCCAATGCTGGCACGTATTGGGTAGAGCTCATTGCCATAAATGCTTGTGGAGACAGCGCCTACTTTGCCGATTCAGTTAACGTTTGTGGTGCACCCTGGGTAGACTGGACCTATACAGTAGTGGCCTCGGGAGCTTCCGGCATGACCATAGATTTTAATGGTTCCAATGCGCAAAATACATCCAGTTTTTTGTGGGACTTCGGTGACGGGAATACGAATACCACATCGCTTAGCCCAAGGCATGTTTATACAGTGCCCAGCTTTAACTACCTCGTTTCCCTTACGGTCTATAACACCTGCGGAGAAGCATATGAACGGGCGTTTAAGCTAAGCCAGATAGGACTGGAGGAACTTGGCACGAAGCAGCTAAGCCTTTATCCCAATCCAAATAAAGGGCGCTTTACTATTGAATCAACCGAAAAAGCCTTGATAAGGATCAGTGATGTGCAGGGAAGGTCTGTTTATGCCGCTAGGTTTGATGAGCATATGGAAATTGACCTGGGTGCCATTGCTCCGGGCATATATTTTGTACAAATACAGGGTGCGGATGGGGTGGAGACAATGAAAATGTGGGTGGAGTAGCTCCTGTTCTTAGCTTTTTTTGGTAAAATTCTTATTTTCAATAACTTAAATCCTTGGGTTGAAAGCGTATAAAGCGTTTTTAGCCCATCCTGTGTCCATATTTCCTCATGTATAGGTGCGCTTCATATACATATACGGCTATCCTCTCCCGGGTATATTAACTCAATGTTAAAAAGATGTGGAAAACCCGCATGAATACTGGTGTTAAGGCTAGGTAAATGCCACCGTAAAAGCTTAAATTTGTAAGGTTACGAAAAAAGATCTAACTATAAGATTATGAGCGATATACCAAAGGAGTATAGTGCGGGCAGTATTCAAGTGCTCGAAGGTTTAGAAGCAGTGCGTAAACGTCCTTCCATGTACATTGGAGACGTTGGGCTTAAGGGCCTGCACCACCTGGTGTATGAGGTGGTGGATAACTCTATAGATGAGGCACTTGCAGGCTACTGTAAGAACATTGAAGTAACGATCAATGAAAACAACTCCATAACGGTAAAAGACGATGGCCGGGGAATACCGGTGGAAATGCACGAGAAAGAGGGCCGTTCTGCCCTTGAGGTAGTAATGACGGTATTGCATGCCGGAGGTAAATTTGACAAGGATTCCTATAAGGTTTCAGGAGGGCTCCACGGGGTAGGGGTAAGCTGTGTAAACGCACTGTCTACCCAGCTAAAAGCAGAGGTACACAAAAACGGCAAGCACTACATACAGGAATTTGAAATAGGTGTACCGCAATACCCGGTAAAAGAGATCGGCAGCAGCGATTACCGGGGCACCATTGTTACCTTTCAGCCCGATGCCAGTATTTTCCTGGATACGGTTTATCACTACGACATCCTGGAAGCACGGATGCGTGAGCTGGCTTTTTTGAACAAAGGCATAGCCATTACCCTTACCGACCTGCGCGAAACTGACGAAGAAGGGAACCCAAAGTCAGAACGCTTTTACAGCGAAGGCGGCTTGCGTGAGTTTGTAGAGTACATCGACATGAACCGCGAAACGCTGATGCCGGAGGTTATCCATATGGAAGGAGAGAAGAACAACACCCCGGTAGAAGTAGCCATGCACTACAATACGTCTTACGCAGAGAATATACACTCTTACGTAAACAACATCAATACGCATGAAGGCGGCACACACCTGGCAGGTTTCAGGAGAGCACTTACCCGCACGCTTAAGAAGTATGCAGACGAAAGCGGCATGCTGGCGAAAGAGAAAATTGAAGTAAGCGGTGACGACTTCAGGGAAGGGCTTACAGCCGTAATTTCCGTAAAAGTAATGGAGCCCCAGTTTGAAGGCCAAACCAAAACGAAGCTGGGCAATAGCGAAGTAAGCGGTGCAGTAGACCAGTTGGTGGGAGAGATGTTGACCAACTTCCTGGAAGAAAATCCCAACAGCGCCAAAACCATCGTGCAAAAGGTGATCCTGGCGGCCAAAGCCCGCGTGGCAGCACGTAAGGCCCGGGAAATGGTACAGCGCAAAACCGTAATGGGAGGGGCAGGCTTGCCGGGCAAGTTAAGTGACTGCTCAGAAACAGACCCTGCGGTTTGCGAAATATTCCTGGTAGAGGGGGACTCGGCCGGAGGAACGGCCAAGCAGGGGCGCGACCGGAACTTCCAGGCGATCCTTCCCTTGAGGGGTAAGATCCTGAACGTGGAGAAAGCCATGCAACATAAGGTATTTGAGAATGAAGAGATCAAGAATATGTTTACCGCCCTGGGCGTAAGCATCGGTACCGAAGAAGACAGCAAAGCTTTAAATCTTGACAAGCTGCGTTACCACAAGATCGTGATCATGTGTGATGCGGATGTGGACGGCAGCCACATCGCCACATTGATCCTTACCTTCTTCTTCCGCTATATGAAAGAATTGATTGAAAACGGCTACATCTATATCGCTTCACCCCCTCTTTACCTGGTAAAGAAAGGCCAAAAACAACAATACGCCTGGAGCGATGACCAGCGTGATCTTTTGATCGAACAAATGGGAGGTGAAAATAAAAGCGGTGTAAACGTACAGCGCTACAAAGGTTTGGGTGAGATGAATGCAGAGCAGCTCTGGGAAACCACCATGAACCCGGAGGGCCGTACCATGCGCCAGGTAACCATCGATAGCGCGGCCGAGGCGGATCGTATTTTCTCTATGTTGATGGGAGACGATGTGCCGCCCCGCAGAGACTTCATTGAACGCAACGCCAAGTACGCGAATATAGACGCATAGGCGATGCTTTGTTTTATTCCTACATGCCCGCCTCGTAAGAGGTGGGCTTTTTTGTATGCCTCATGCTGTTTTAAACCCCTTGGATCACTGATCCTTGTCATTGTTTTGTGTTGTTGTGCTTCAGAATTTTGCCCTTTGATTTCTATTGAGAAATGAAGGTTAGCCCGTGGATGTTTTTCTTTTTGCTTATAAGCCTGTTGTTGCTTGCAGGATGGCTTTTCTTATGGAGAATGGAAGCAAACCATAGAAATGATGTTGATGCGTTGTTTGCCCTTTCTGAAGAAAAACCTATCAAGAGATTTAGCTATGCACAATTAGAAGGTTTACCCGAACCCGTACAACGCTATTTTAAATACGCACTGAAAGAAGGGCAGCCTTATGTCCGCTATGTGCGCCTAAAGCACAAAGGCCAGTTTAAAACCCAGCCTGATAAGTCATGGGTGCCGATTGAAGGAGAGCAGTACTTCACTGCAAGTCCTCCCGGGTTCATATGGAAAGGAAGAACCACTTTTTTTACCGCTCACGACCGTTTTGTGAATGGTGAAGGAAATTTGACCGTTAGGCTGCTGCACCTTTTTAAAATGGTAGATACCGAAGGGCTGGAGGCAGATGAAGCGGAGCTACAGCGCTGGGTGAGCGAAAACTTCTGGTTTCCCACCAACCTGTTGCCCGGCCCTTTTGTCGAATGGGAAGCAATAGATCGCAATACGGCAAAGCTGAACTATGCCTATAAACACCTCTCATTTTCTATGCTGACGAGGTTTAATGAAAAAGGGCAGATCATTAGAGTTGAAGTGGAACGCTATAAGGAACCGGGGCAGAAAAAAACATGGATAGGAAGAGCAGGAGCATACGAAGCATTTGATGAAATGATGATCCCTACTTTTATAGAAGCTGTATGGAAAGAGGATACCGAAGAGTACCCTTATGCACGTTTTGAGCTTACCCATATCGAATATGGTATACCGGAATCGTATTGAGGCTTTTATACTTAAGGAAATTCTCCCGTTGCGGGCTTATTTGGATTCGTTCTATAGCTTTCCGGGAAGTACTTTAGCCTTATGAAAGAGATCAAATGCCTACACTGCGAAACCTGGAACAAAGCAGTGCACACACATTGTGTACATTGTGGTCAAAGCCTGGACGATGGCCGTGAGGCTGAAGCGGCCCAGCGGAAAAAAACAGAGCGAAATCCCATACCGGTGATTGAAATCGGGGAGGAGGAGCCCTTTATTCAGAAACTCTGGAAGCGCCCCGTGCAATGGGCGCAGCTCATTTTCCTTACCATACTGTCTATCATAGCTAGTATAGCTTCTTCAACCGTACATTGATGGGGCGCCTTTTCACTCCCTTTTTCTGGTGTTGCCTGGTAGTTTTTAGTTGTAACCAGTTCATAGAAAAGGCTGGTATACATATCCCTATTGTACACGCTTACCTGGATGACCTCTTAAGTGCCGGCATCGTACTCGGCTTCGCCCTGGCCTTTCAGCAGCAGCTAACGTTCAGGAATGCGGCCTACATCTTCTCTTTTTGGCACTCCGTAGTATTCGTAGTGTGGTATAGCCTGCTCTTTGAAGTGGTTTTTCCGCAATTTGATGCCCGGCATCATGCGGATGTGCTGGATGTGTTGGCGTATAGCCTGGGCGCGGTGGCTTTCCATTTCCTGGGGAACAAACCTGCTCCCCTCTTGCTGAACCTGCCTAAAAGATCAGTCAAAAAGCTCCCCTAAAAGTTTCACTCCCTGCTTTACAGCCGTTTTTAAAGCAGCTTGCGGATCATCGATGATCTTTTTGCTCTCCGCCACAATCTTATCAATGGTGCCTACCGCAGCACTGGGCATGTTTTCTCCTTTTTTTGCGTAGCGTGTTTTAAACACACCATTGGTCTCATTGGCCATTAGTACCAACTCAGGGCAGCTTTCATTGGTACATTCACAGGATATAGCCGATGAATAAGGAAATAGCCGGAGTTGCGCTTTAAGCTTAGGCTCCAATTGCTGTGTAAGGATGTACTTAGCGGTTTGCTCACCAAAATCAACCGATTCAAATACCAGGGTAGCCTTAAAACTTTCGTATTCTTCGGATTGCACACAAAAACTATGACGAATGGGCTGGGCCGGGAGCGTGTTTGACAGAAAAACAAAAAATAAGAAAACCCAGGGTCTTTGCATCATGCCTTTTTGTTTGGCAGGTTAAAGTAATGAATTCCCATGGAGTAAAGCAAACCTGCTCAATGGAGAGCCGGCTTAAGCGGCAGGTTTTGCAGGATGTCTGCTTCTTTTTCGGCCAGTTCTTCCCAGCGTTCCAGCACCTCTGTCTCATCAAAAT
Source organism: Owenweeksia sp. (assembly GCA_028285465.1). Taxonomy (GTDB): domain Bacteria; phylum Bacteroidota; class Bacteroidia; order Flavobacteriales; family Schleiferiaceae; genus JANQPD01. The sequence goes on from JANQPD010000018.1 coordinate 5,265, forward strand.
ACCGGCAGGCCATTTCTACGAATATATTGCCGTGCTTGGCTTCAGATACGTAGATCATGTGGTAAAACTCCGCTAATTCGGGATCGTCAAGGTGTTCACTTACCATCTTAAAGCGTTCAAACCCCCGGTTCTCCACTATACTGGCAATGATCAGGCGGTCGCGGAAACGCTTTTCGCGGTCGCTATGGCAGTGCTTCAACAGTTGTTTCACATACAGGTCTTCCCCGATGCTGTGGTTAAGGGTAAGGCCGCGTTGCTGCATGATCTTGTACACGAGCCGGAAGTGTTCAAGCTCTTCAATGCCCGTATGGATCAACTCGGGGATGATCTCGGTGCGGTCCGGGTATTTGGCTACAAAGCTCATCGCCATGCTGCTGGCCTTGCGTTCACAATCCGCATGGTCCTTCAAAAAAGCATCAAAATCGTGGAGTACCGTTTCAATCCAGGCTTTAGAAGAAGTAGCCTTTAGCGCCAATGTGGTGTTCATTTTACCGCGTATTTTAGCCAAAAGTACACAAGCCTTTGCAGTCAAGCCCCATCTCCGCTCTTTTTGACCGTTACCGGCAACGTTTTCAGTACCATACAGACACTGCTTTGCCTACTGTTGGTACGGGGCAGTTGCGTTTGGTGCTCGTTATTCCCTGTTATGACGAGCACCCCGAATATGTGCTTGAAAGCCTTTCCCTGAATGCAATAGAAAAGCCCGAATCGGTATTGGTACTTCTCGTATTCAACCATGCAAAAGGTGCATCGGCAGACCTGGTACAAAAGCACGTAAAGCAGGCCGATAAATATCGGAAAGAGGTGTTGAAAAACGGGGTGGCCCTGAGAAGTATCAAAGCTTTTGATCTGCCTCCAAAGCAAGCGGGAGTTGGGATGGCGCGCAAAAGAGGAATGGATCTGGCCCTGGCTTTATTTGCGCAAAAGGGGCATGACGGCTTAATCGTGTGCCTCGATGCGGATTGCAAAGTTTCCGAGAACTACCTCGAAAGCCTTTTGCGGGCAGAAAGACATCCGGTAAATGGGCTGAGCATTGCCTTTGAACACCCGGAGGTCCATACAGCTCAGAACAATGCCATATTGAAGTATGAAGTGTTCTTGCGCTACTATGTACAGGCGTGGAAATTTTGCGGGTTTGCCCACGCACACCATACCATCGGGTCGGGCATGGCCTGCCGGGCATCGGCATACGCTAAAATAGGCGGGATGAACAAGCGCAAGGCCGGAGAGGATTTTTACTTTCTGCACAAGCTTATGCCGCAGGGAAGTTTTTATGACCTTACAGGCTGCAAGGTATTTCCCCAGGCGCGTTTTTCCAGCCGGGTGCCCTTTGGTACCGGTAAGGCCATGCTGGATATGTTCAACGGGAAAAAAGACTTTAAAGAAGTGTATAACCCTTTCATATTTAAAGGTATAAAGCAGTGGTTGGAAAGTGTTGGTTTAAGTAAGGAAAAAGCAGACACACCGGGCTTTATTAGCGCATATCTCATGAATATTGGCTTGGAAAAACAATTGCTGCATTTAAGAGAACGGTCGGGAAACGAGAAGCAGTTCGCACGTAACTTCAGCTTTTGGTTTGATGGGTTTAAAATGCTCAAGCTGGTACACTTTGCCCGGGATCATTATTATGGAGATGTAGCCATTCCCGAGGCGCTGGAGGGCCTGTTTAATAGAAAAGTGAATACCATAGAAGAAGCCCACCGCTTTCTTTTGCACCAGGACCTGCATACAGCTAAACAGCCGCCCGGATCTTAGCATTCTTACTATATTTGGTATAATGAGGTTTAGGGCTTTGAAATACCTGTTGGCTTTTGTGCTCCCGCTTTTTGTAGCGCAGGCTTTTTTGACTACCGGCTGGCTTACCTTTACGCCTTTGTTGTATGCTTTCGGGCTTATTCCGCTATTGGAACTGCTCTTTGTTCCCGATAAAGAAAACCTCTTAGCCGCTCAGGCAGAAATAGTCCGGGAAGACAAGCTATACGATGCTTTACTGTACCTCACCCTCCCGGTACAATACGGCTTTTTGTGCTGGTTTCTATTCAACATCGGCACCGTAGAGGCTTTTAGCCTTAGTTTTTGGGGGCGCAGCCTGGGCATGGGGCTTTTATGTGGCGTGTTGGGCATAAACGTAGCGCATGAGTTGGGGCACAGGCGTGAGAAGGCAGCACAAAAAGTGGCAAAAGCCCTGCTGCTCACTTCTCTGTATCCGCATTTTTATATTGAGCATAACTTCGGGCACCACAAGAATGTATCCACTCCCCAAGACCCGGCCTCCTCGCGTTATAATGAAGTTTTGTATGCCTTTTGGATCCGCTCAATTGCGTTCAGCTATCTTTCCGCATGGCGCATACAAATGGGCCTGCTCAAGCGGCAAAAGCGCAGTTTTTTCAGCTACCGGAACGATATGTTTTGGTATGCCGTATGCACCATACTTCTGCTGGTGCTCATTTATATAGCATTTGGCTTAGCCGCTTTGTGGGGTTTTCTTATCTCGGCCACGTTTGGCATCCTGTTGCTTGAAACGGTGAATTACATCGAACACTATGGGCTGCAGCGCAAAAAAGTGTCGGATAAGCGGTATGAACAAACTACTCCCTTGCATTCATGGAACTCAAACCACCTCGTAGGGCGCCTCGTGCTTTTTGAGTTGTCCCGTCATAGTGACCACCATGCCAATCCGCACAAAAAATACCAGGTGCTCAACCATCACGAGCAAAGTCCTCAAATGCCTACCGGGTATCCGGGTATGATGCTCCTTGCTGCTTTGCCGCCGCTTTGGTTTGGCATCATGAACAAGCGCTTGCATCGCCTGTTAGAACGTTGAATTAACACACCGTTTTACATGCGCTACATCTACCTGGCTTGCTTGTTTTCTGCCATCAGCATAAGTGTTTCTGCCCAAGGCCTGATCAACTTCGACAGCGAAGAAATAGAAAAAGACTTTATTAAGAACATGGATCTGTATGCGGCTGGATATACCGCCCCGATACTGGGTTCTTTTAGCTTTAGCCAGGTAAATGCGTGGCAATACGATGCCGAGCTATTGAATCCCTGGGCTTTTCGCATTGGGATTGTGGCTTCCGCAGCTTTTGCAAGGCCAGACAACATCACCTTCAACTTTAACCAGGTAGGTTTTACTGATAATCTCGAGTTAAAAGAGCCCGGCGATCCTACCCTTGTATCTGCTTTGGGAGGAGAAACGGATGCCATCTTCGTATATACGGTAGAGGCGGACAATGGCACACGTTATGCTCAAGAGATTCCTGCATTTGCCGGCTTTTCATCCCCTAATAATGCCATTCCCAATGCCGTACCGCAGTTTTCACTTGGTTTACCCGGTGATTTTGAAGTAAGTGCACGCTTTTTACCTTTCATACAGATTGATGACGTTACGCACAGTGAGTTTGGCGTTGGCTTGAAACACAATGTAGGGAAGTATTTCACGGATAATGAAAAGCTAAAGATCAGTGCCGGTGCTTTTTATGACGTAAACCAATTCAATTATGAGCCGGTAGATTTCCTGGAGGGAGAAGAGCAGAATGTACAGCTTATCAGCAATGCTTTTTTAGTGGAAAGCGCTGTTTCTTACCGACTGGGTTTTTTAAGTGTAGTAGGTGCCCTGGGCGTTTACACCATGCAAAACAGCTTTAACATTGAGGGAACTTACCGCTATGAGGTAGAGACTTCTGGCGTTTTGGGCCAGCCTGTGGTGCAGGAAGCTTTTTCTACTACAGACCCCATTAGCATTTCCGAAAATATAAGCGGGCTGCGCCTGAGTGCAGCGCTCAATGTTAATTTGGGCGATTGGGCAGACCTCAACCTTGGGTATCATTTGGCACAGGTTAGCACGGTAAGTGCTTCCCTTGGTTTTTGCCTTTTCAATAATAAAAAAGGAGAATAGGGACTTACTCGCGCTTTTCAATTGTTTTTTGCCAAAGGACCTTTGCGTTTGGCAAAAAATAATTTTTTGCCTCAGGTCATCTTTCTTTGCTTTGTAAGAGAAACCACTTACTTATGCTAAAACAACTCACGTACTTAGGGCTTTTCTGTCTTCTTTTTTCCTGTACCACCTTAAAGAACGGCCATAAACGCGAGGTAAGCGAACCACAGCAACTGCTTTTGTACGAGGGCCACCCGGATCAACCGACCCTGAAAGCACACCTGCGTAACGGGGATGTAGTATTGTTTGCGCGGGGTTGGGAGTACCAGGCGGATAGCAACCTTTTGAAAGGACCCGCTACGCGTTATGACCTGCACCGCACCCAAACGGAACAAGGTTCCCTTTCACTTGCGCTCGACAGTATTGTTTTGCTGGAAAGTACGGCAAGGCTTAAGGATCGGCTGGAGCAAAAAATCGGGGTGCTCACCCTGTTAACTATAGCGAATGTTGGCTTAACGGCTTTTTGTGTGACCAACCCCAAAGCCTGTTTTGGCAGTTGTCCTACCTTTTACCTGGACAAGGATGCGCAAACCCACTACAGCAACGCAGAAGGCTTTTCCAGTGCCATACTGCCCAGCATTGAGTACGGGGATATTGATGACCTGAACGCCATCCATGAGGGGGGAAGCTTCACTTTGTACATGCGCAATGAAGCAGCGGAAAGACACGTGGTAAACCAGGTTCATTTATTGAGCTTACCGCTGGAAAGCGGCAGAAAATACTTCCATGCCCCGGCAACAAAGCGTTTCTATTCGGCATCCAGAGAGCATTCGTTTTCGAGCTGTAGTAAAAACACTTTAGCGCCATTACTCAAGCACCGGGATAAGGAAGAGTGGAAAGGGAAAACAAATGCAAATAGCCTGACAGATAAGGAGGAGCTTGAATTCACCTTTAAGAATGTACCGGAGGGAAAACACGGCCTTGTGCTGGATTATCGTCAAAGCTTTGTTACTACTTTCTTGTTCTACAAGATCTTTGATCTGATGGGAGAGGATGCGGGTAAATTGCTGGCTCAAATGGAACGCGACCCTGATACCCGAAAGAAGTTTTACAACATCCTGGATCACCTGGGGAATATTGAGCTTTCGTACTTTGATGAGGCCAATGGACGTTATGTACCTTTCGGTCATTTTAATGAAAACGGCCCCATTGCGATCAATACACAGTTGCAACCTCTTCCCGAAGAGGCAGCCGGGCAGGATAGTGTTAAAATAAAGCTGCGTTATTCAAAAGGGCTTTGGCGGTTTGATGCCGTGCGTATGGCGTTAAATATCCGGGAGGCAATACCCGAAAGAATAGACCCCCTTTCTGTTGTAAAAAATGAAACACCTGACTCCACACATCATGCGGCTTTGCTAAGGGATGACGATGCATACCTGCTCTGTGATGCCGGGGATAAAACGACTTTACATTTTGACCTCCCGCAAGGGAAACAACAGCTTTTCCTTTATAGCAAGGGGTATTACACCGAATACTTGCGGCAGGATTGGCAGGAAGATAAGAACCTGCTTCGGTTGGCCCGGGTCACGGCGTTAGAGCCTTTTGCCTGGAGAAGCCTGGCCCGGGAGTTTAAAGAAATGGAAGCCAGCTACGAAACAGACTTTTTCCAATCCAAGTTTACCTCAAAACCCAAACTATGAAGCGCTTTTTTACCGGCTTAGTTGTATTGATCATTGCTTTACCGGGTACTACTTCCTGTACAGCCAAAAAAGGACTGGGGTATAAGGAGCACCAGGAAAGGGTATATGGGCACGTTGCCGATGTGCGCCACCGTTTTTCCTGGTCGGAATACGGGGAAATGATTGCCCTGGAAGGAGATTCACTGATTTTACTCACCCGGCAGGGCATCGTTTATCTGAAAAAAGACGAAATAAAATTTTTGCAGGCAAAGGTAAGTGCCACCTCTTCCAGTACGGAACTTACAGGAGCCTGGGGAGGATTGATCTGGTTGTGGTCTTTCGGACATGGCATGCTGGCGTCAATAGCTCTTCCCATCAATACAGTAGGGGCATTGTCCGTAAGTCCTGTAAACTACTATGAGATAAGGTATCCCGGTACGGTAAGCTGGGAAGAGCTTAAACTGTACAGCCGTTTCCCGCAAGGACTACCCGAGGGCTGTGATGTGAACAGCCTTAGGTATACTTTGCCTTATTGAAAACTTTCAAAACCAATTGTAAGTTTATCTTTGGCCAAAATACCTATTTATGAAATTACTCGAAGGTAAAACGGCCATCATTACGGGGGCCTCTAAAGGCATAGGCAAAGGCATTGCAGAAGTATTTGTGAAGCACGGAGCCCATGTGGCTTTTACTTACTTATCCTCGGTAGAAGCTGCCCAGGCATTCGAAAAAGAATTAGCGGCACAAGGCACACAGGTAAAGGGCTACCGTTCCGATGCGTCTGATTTTGCTTCCGCTGAAAAGCTGGTAAACGATGTGTTGAATGACTTCGGTTCTGTTGATATACTCATCAATAATGCGGGCATTACCAAAGACAATTTGTTGATGCGTATGAGTGAAGAAGACTTTGACAAGGTGCTGGAAATCAACCTTAAGTCCGTTTTCAATACCACCAAAGCCATCCAGCGCACCTTCCTGAAGCAACGTTCGGGTTCTATTATCAACATGAGTTCCATAGTAGGCATTAAAGGCAATGCCGGACAAAGCAACTACGCTGCTTCAAAAGCAGGCATGATCGGCTTTACCAAGTCGGTCGCTTTGGAACTGGGTAGCCGCAACATCCGCTGCAACGCCATTGCTCCCGGCTTTATTGAAACCGAGATGACGGAAAAGCTGGATGAAAAAACCGTGCAATCCTGGCGAGACAGCATTCCTCTTAAAAGGGGAGGAAGCCCTGAAGATATAGCGCACGCCTGTCTTTTTCTTGCTTCAGACCTTTCCACGTACATCACCGGTCAAACCTTGAGCGTAGACGGGGGGATGTTAACTTAAAAAACCACAGCGCCACTTGGCACAGCTTGTTTTTCAACATTCGCTTTGGTGGATACTACCAATACTGCTATCTAGTGTAGGGCTTGCTATTTTATTGTATTACAAAGCCGGTAGCTTTAGCAGGGGAGAACGGTGGCTTTTAGGAGGAATACGCTTTTTGCTGGTCTTTCTATTGGGCTTCTTTCTGCTTTCTCCCATGCTTAAAAGACAGCTGGAGGAACAAGAAAAGCCCATTTTGCTGTGGCTGCAGGATGCTTCAGCATCTGTGGTACTGCACAAAGATTCCCTGGCCACAAAGGCCTGGTTGCGCGATTCTACTTCCTATTACCAGGAGCTGCTCACCGAAAAATTCCAGGTAGTGCCTATGCCCTTTGCTGATGGGTTGCTCGACAGCACCTCCTTTAACGGAAGCTATACCAACCTTTCGGCGGCGCTGCAAAACGCGCAAAGCAATTACTACAACCAAAATGTGGGGGCGGCGGTGTTGCTTAGCGATGGGATCTACAACCGCGGGGCAAACCCTTTGTATGCCGCTAAATTTTTTAGCGCCCCCCTGTATCCCCTCATGCTTGGAGACAGTGTGCAATATGCAGATTTACGCATTAGCGCGTTGCGCCATAACGATGAGGCATTTCTGGAAAATGAATTTGCCGTAAACCTCGATATTGAAGCGAATGGCTTAAGCGGAAAACGCGCACAGTTGGAGTTGCGCAACCAGGAGGGTAAAGTGCTTTTGCGTGAAAGTATTTCTATAAGTAAAAGAGATCAAAGTTTTAATTACCAGTTTTTTATAAAACCAGAAGCAGCAGGTTTGCGTAAGTACTCTCTAAGCCTGAGCCCTCTTCAGGAAGAAGTAAACCTGCGCAACAATCAGGCAAGCTTTACCCTCAATATAAGCAACCGGCAGATCCGGGTAGCGGTGATCGGTAAGGGGCCACACCCGGATGTATACGCGATAAAAGCAGCCTTGACCGGCAGCCAACGGTTTAAAGTTACCGATCATTTTGGCAGGGTACCGGGGAAAGAAACACTTGCTGAAAATACGCTGTTTGTACTGCATCAGCCCAGCGCAGCTCAAATGCAGGCAGTATTGGCTTCAGGAAAGGCTTTTTGGTTGCTCAATGGGCCCAATACAGCGCAGGAAGCCATCCGGGCTTTTTTACAGCAGCCCGTTTCCGATCAGTTCGAGCCTACAGCCGCACGTTTAAATACAAGTTTTTCGCTTTTTTCCATACCTGACGAAATAAATGCGCTTACGCGTTCTGCGGCACCTTTGTTAAGCCCCTTCGGAAAGCTCCCGGCTCCTCAGGGGGCGGCACCCCTTTTTTACAAGCAGGTGGGCAATGTGGTTACCGCAGATCCGCTTTGGTACTACCACCAGGAAGGGAAACGAAAAACAACGGTTACGCAGGGAATAAATCTATGGCGGTGGCGCATAGAAGACTATAGGCTCAATGGTTCCTTCAACCTGTTCGATGCACTTATCAATGCAACCGTTACGTATCTTTCACTGCAGGAAAATGAAGAAAGGTTCAGTGTGTTAACCAAAAGAAAACACCGCAGCGGGGAAATGATTCCCATTAAAGCCCATGTGCTTAACCAAAACAATGCGTTAAGCAACCAGGCCCGGGTAAAACTGGTATTGACCAATGAGGAGAATGAAAGCTTTACATACGGATTTTCCAAGGAAGGAAAGGCCTATGCCTTGCGGCTGCAACCGTTACCCGAGGGCATTTACCGCTACCAGGCCACGGCAGAACTGGGAGAAGAGCGCTTTCTTAAAGTGGGGAATTTTGAAGTAGAAGAGGTCGCCCTTGAGGCGAACGACCTTACCGCGCGTTTCGGCTTAATGCGGAATATGGCGCTTACCAGTGGTGGGGAAGCCTATACACTGCTCGAAGTCAAGACATTAGTGACAGACCTTCTTGACTCGCCCCGTGCCTTGCCGGTAGCTACTGTCAAAACCAAAACAGAACCGCTCATTAGTGTAAAGCTATTCTTCTTTTTACTGTTTACTTTAGCAGGATTAGAATGGGTACTGCGTAAGTACTTTGGTAAATATTAAAAACAACATGAATCAAAAAAGAACCATAGCAATCGTAATTCTGGCGGCAGCCTTCCTCACATTGGTTATCGCCTGGAACAGCCTGACGTATACTATAAATACCGGGGAAAAAGGAGTGATATTCCGCAAATTCCAGGGGGGACTGGATGTGGAAACCGTGTATGGACAAGGCTTCCATTTTAAATGGCCCTGGGATGATATTTTTATCTACAACGTAAAGAAGCAGGAGTCGCGTACTGAAATGGAGGTGTTGAGTAAAAATGGACTTACGATTAAGGCAGAGCTTTCTTACCGCTACCACCCGGTAGAGGATAAAGTAGGTTACCTGCACAATACCGTAGGACCGGATTATCATGACATTATCATTATCCCCGAGATCCGTTCAGCAACCCGGGAGGTGATCGGGAAGTACCTGCCCGATGAACTGTACTCTACCAAAAGAGAGACGATACAGGAAGAAATCGAAGACCGCACAGCCAGTGCCCTGAAAAAAAACAATCTGTTTTTGGATGCTGTGTTGATCCGCGACATTCAGCTGCCGCAAAAGCTCAAAGCCGCCATAGAGCGCAAGCTTGAACAGGAGCAAGCTTCCCTGGAATACGAATACCGCCTGGAAAAAGCCCGTAAGGAAGCGGAGCGTCAAAAAATTGAAGCGGAAGGGAAGGCCACTGCTTACGAGATCATCAACAGCTCCCTTACCGATCGTATTTTAAAAGAAAAGGGTATAGAAGCTACCCTGGAGCTCGCTAAATCGCCCAATGCGAAAACCGTAATAGTAGGGAGTGGCAAAGACGGCCTGCCTATTATTTTGGGAGATAAGTAAGGCCTAATGGCCTGGATTATGGCAAAAGGCCGTTCTGCGCAACACATAACGAACGGCTCTTTTGCCATTTTTTATATGCACAAGCAGCCGAAAAACCGCTCGGCTGTAAGGTTTTTGTGCAGGCATAACAGACATTTAAAATGAATAATCACATATGAAATCTGTACGCACTTTACATCCGCAACGCCTGTGGAACAACTTTGAAGACCTGAATGCCGTGCCGCGTCCTTCAAAAAAAGAAGAAAAGGTAATTCGCTTCATGGAATCTTTTTTGCAAACGCATGCGCTCGATTACGAGCTAGATGCCGTGGGAAACATCATAGCGCGCAAGGCTGCTACGCCAGGCATGGAAAACCGTAGGCCGGTGGTTTTGCAGGCGCACCTGGATATGGTACACCAAAAAAATGCCGATACGGTTTTTGATTTTGATACCGAAGGCATACGTTCCTATATAGACGGAGACTGGGTGAAGGCAGAAGGAACAACCTTGGGCGCAGACAATGGTATGGGCGTAGCGGCCATTATGACGGTTTTAGCCGCAGACGACATTCCTCACCCTCCTCTCGAAGCCTTGTTTACCATAGATGAGGAAAGCGGAATGACGGGGGCGCATAACCTGCAGCCCGGAAAACTCAAGGGGGAGGTCCTTATGAACCTGGATACGGAAGATGACGATGAACTGAGTATTGGCTGTGCAGGCGGCATTGACACCACCATCACTTTTGAGTACACACAGGAAAAAGAAGAAGGCAACCGCAAGGGGCTTATCCTCAAAGTATCCGGCTTAATGGGCGGGCATTCCGGTATGGACATCATTTACGGGCGGGGAAATGCCAATAAGCTGATGAACCGCTTGTTAGCAGATGCGGATCGTTTTGATGTGCGCATCGGAAGTTTAACGGGAGGCGGGCTACGCAATGCCATTCCCCGGGAGTCGGAAGCGCACCTTTCCGTGCCTGCGGGCAAAGCAGAAGAACTCATTACACACTGGGAAGCTATGCGTAAGGTGCTTACGCAGGAATTTGCTACCACCGATCCCCATTTACGTATGGAGTGGCATGAGACAGAAGCTCCGGCCACGGTAATGAACCGGGACGAACAATGGAAGTTGATCCTCGCCATTCAGTGTACACACGATGGCATAAAGCGCATGAGCCCCGATGTACCGGATCTTGTGGAAACTTCGAATAACCTTGCCCAGGTAAAAGTAAAAGAAGGGCAGGGGGAAGTACTTTGCCTGCAACGCAGCGACAGGGAGGGAGCAAAAATGGATATGGCCATGACGGTAGCCGCGCCCTGGCATTTGGTAGGCGCTAAGGTAGAGCACAGCGGCTCTTACCCGGGTTGGAAACTGGACCCCAACGCACCTATGTTGCAGATGATGCGTGCCCTGTATCTTGAAATGTATAGCGAAGAGCCACGGGTAATCGCCTGCCATGCCGGCCTGGAGTGCGGTTTATTAGGACAGCACTATCCGGACCTGGAAATGATCTCGTTCGGACCAACCATCCGGCACCCGCATTCTCCGGACGAAAAAGTAAATATTGCTTCGGTAGAAAAATTCTGGAACTACTTCCTTGAGGCACTAAAGAGAGTGCCCGAAAAGGCATAAGTGGTATAATGTGATATCTACGTCTGTCAAAAACCCAAAGCTACCGGCTTTGGGTTTTGCTTTTAAAGAACCATTTGCATCAAATGACCGTATTAGAAAGCATGAAGGTGATTAAAAAGTACGCGCTGGAAGAAGCAGCTATTGACCGTATAATAGGGATGGCCTGGGAAGACCGCACGCCTTTTGAGGCCATAAAAGCACAATTCGGCCTAAGCGAAGGAGAGGTAATAAAGCTCATGAAGTACCGGTTGCGCCTGAGCAGCTGGAGGCGGTGGAGGGCCCGCGTGCAGGGCCGGAAAACCAAACACCGGAAAATACGGGAGGCCGGGCCCTGGCGTTTCAGGTCGAAGCAGCAGCGAAACATATCGGGTAACCGGCCCAGCAAACCGCGTTGAAGCAGTTTGATCTTACACCTTGTACTCCCGGTAGTTTTGTGTAAGATACCATTCTTCAGATGCGTATATTTATGATTATCAGAAGGTAAGATTACATTCAAAAGTCTCGCTTTATTTTTTTGTAACGTTTGCTCTTTTTCATTTAACACTCACGTATAGTTCTTAATGCAAACATGCTCTAGCCTTAAGACCGTCTTAAAATTGGCGTAACATCATCATTGGAGTTTTGTGTCTTACATAAAACCCATTTTAGAAGATGAAAAGAATTTTACTCGCCTTTAGTGCACTGGGTGTTTTTGCTTCGGCAAGCGCTCAAATCCAATTCGATCCCAGTATCGATACCGTATATGACCCGGTAACCGCGATCCTTCCCAAATCTCCCCTTGAAACACAAGTGTTGTTTATCGGGGGCTACCACAAAGTACAGACTGCTCCAACCTATGGCAACGCCGCCGGTGAAGCCTTGGCCAAGCAATGGCACGACTTTATTGGCTTTACACCAGACAACAGCGGAAGTGGCGACCTGGGTTGGGTATCGGTAAACCACGAAATGATCATCGCAAACGACAGCATCGGTGACGGTGGGGGTATGACCGTATTTAAGGTTAGACGAGATCCCAATACCGATTCCCTGATCATTGTGGATCAAACGCTTACAGACGGCCGCAGCGGTAAGTTTTTTGCCGTAGATTTCGTAAACACCGTAGGAGAAACAGGTATGAACTGTGGAGGCATCACCGGACCTACCGGCCGCATCTGGACCGCTGAAGAATGGTTCAGAAGCAGTAACACCTCCATAGCCGACCGTGATACAGGTATGTTTACCGTAGGTACGGGTACGGCTACTCAGGCGGCTCCTGCGGGCTTTCCCGGGTTTAACGGGGAAAGCATGAAGAAGTTCCAGAACTACAACTATATGGTAGAGATCGATCCCAAAGAGGCCAAAGCGATCCGCAAGCAGTACAACTGGGGCCGCCAGCCTTTTGAAGGAGGAACCATTATGGCAGATAACAGAACCGTTTACCTGGGCGCAGACGATACCCCTGGTTACTTTACCAAGTTTGTGGCTACTACGGCCGGAGATTTTACTACCGGTACCACCTATGTATACAAGCACGATGGAACAAGCAGCAAATGGGTGGAGATCGACAATGCGGATTTCAACAAAATGCTGAACTTCAAAGCCGAAGCTACTGCTGCCGGTGCAACCATGTTCAACCGCCTGGAGTGGGTAACCAATATAGGAGGTAAAGTGTACATGACCGAAACAGGACGCTCAAACCCCGGTGGCCGCTGGAGCGATGAGCTGGCCGGCGGTGGTGTGCTGGCGCCTCACCACATTGCCCGCGCTACTGCACAGGGTACTACTCCTGATGCAGGTGATTACCTTGACTTCTACGGCCGCATATTGGTATACGATCCCGCTACCAACGATGTTAGCGTATACCTAGAAGGAGGTCCTGACCTGAGCAACAGTGGAATGGATACGACCAGCCCTGCTGTAAATGCCTATCCGGACAAACACCTTTCTAACCCCGATGGATTGAACGCCATGACCGTGAATGGCCAGGACTACCTGATCATTTGCGAAGACCTGAACCAAAACACTTTTGGCAGTGCGCCAGCCGGAAAAGGCCGCACCTGCGAACTGTTCTTACTGGATATGAGCATTGCCAACCCCAGCGTTACCGACTTAATGCGCATAGGGGTATTCCCTAAAGGGTCAGAAGTAACCGGGGCCATTGCCATTGATGAGAAAACCATTTTGGTGAACTCGCAACACCCTTCCGGTTCCAATCCTTTCCCCTATAACAATTCTTTGACATTGGCCATCACCGGCTTCGACCGTACAACGGTTTCGCTCAAGGAATTCACCGTAGAAGATTTCAGCGTATTCCCTAACCCGGTAGCGCGCGAACTCAACTTCAGCCGCGTAACAGATGTGGCGATCTACAACAACAACGGCCAACGCATCCGCGTATACCGCGGAGCTAAGTCTATTGACGTTTCTGATCTGGCCAGCGGTATTTATTACCTGCAAAACGGAGAAGGTCAAACCCTTAAGTTTATTGTAGAGTAAGCGATCTCTCCTTTAACTACATACAACTCCCGCCTGTTTTAAAACAGGCGGGAGTTGTTCTTTTCACCTATAAAGCACCCTTTTATGAAGCGCATAAAAAAGAATAAAAGCCTTTGGTTGCTGGCCGGCTTGCTGAGCCTGGTAGCCATAATGAACCTTGCCTTTAAAACAAAAGAACCCCTTGCCGAACTCCGCAAAGATTGGGTGCAAAACACAGACGCGCTGAGATCGGAAATTGAAGAGCTCTATACCCTGGCGGGTAACTTCAGCGGTAAACCGGCCGAGGTGGAAACGCTAAAACAGCAGATCGATGAAGTGCGCCTGCGGTACAAACGTTTTGAATTTTTGTACGCCTATTTCTATCCGACGCATGTAAAGGCCAAGATCAATGGGGCCCCCTTGTTGCACCTGGACCCGTTCTTTCCCCGGCCGGTGGTGCTCGCACCCAAAGGAATGCAGCGCCTGGATGAGTTGATCTACTCCGATGAACTTAGCGAGGCCGGAGAAGAGCTTCAGCAGCTGGCGGAACACCTGATGAAAGACCTGCGCCCCATTTACGAGAACGTACCGCAACACCCTTTGGAGCAGCGGGAAACACTGGAAGCCATACGCCAGCAACTGGTGCGTATTTTCACCCTGGGGCTTACGGGTTTCGATACCCCCGGTTCGTTAAATGCCCTTTCCGAAGCACGGGTTAGCCTGCAACAATTGCAGCGTACTACAGCGCTGTTAGCCGGGCCCTTGCCCGAAGACAAGCAACATATCGCAGAGGCCTGCAAAACCTTGTTTGATGAGGGCATAGCCTACTTGCAGGCACACCCGGGTTTTGATCGTTTTGACCGCCTGCATTACCTGAAAAACTACATCAACCCGCTGTATGCCCGTTTGTTGGAATTGCATTTGGCCTTGCATATAGAAACCATAAATGAGGTATCTACGCTGGAAAACCCCGTGAATTACTTCAGCACCGATCTTTTTTCGAAGGATTTTCTGAACCCTTATTATTATTCGAACCTTACCCGGGCACAGGACAGCCCCAGCCTGAAAAAATTGGGCGAAAAGCTTTTTTACGACAATCGCCTGAGCAAAACAGGTCAGATGAGTTGCGCCACCTGCCACAAACCCGAACTGGCCTTTGCCGATGGCATCAAGACCTCCGTGGCCAGCAATGGCCGGGATAGCCTTGAACGCAATGCGCCCACTTTGATCAATGCCGTGTTCTCCAAGCGGTTTTTTGCAGATATGCGCGCACACAGGTTTGACGACCAAATGGAACACGTAGTAACCAACCATAAGGAGTTTGGGACTTCGTACCTGGCCATCTTAAAAAAACTAAAGGCCGATGCGGAATACCAAAAAAGCTTTGCGGAAGCCTTTGCGCAGGAAACCGAAAAAATTACCCAAAACAATTTTAACCTCGCTTTAAATGCCTATTTGCTTTCCCTGCGGAGCTTCAACAGCCCCTTTGATCAATACGTACGCGGGGAGCGAAGCGCGCTGGCAGCAGATGCCAAGGCCGGGTTTAACCTTTTTATGGGTAAAGCCGCTTGCGGAACCTGTCATTTTGCCCCCACTTTTGCAGGCCTCGTGCCTCCCGATTTTAACGAAAGCGAATCTGAAGTATTGGGCGTGCTGGTAAAACCCGGAAGAAAAGACCTGGGGGTTGATCCCGACAGGGGAAGGGCAGCCAATAAAATTCCTAAAGAAACCGGGGTGTATTTCTATGAGAAGAGCTTTAAAACCACTAGTGTACGGAATGTAGCCCTCACCGCTCCCTATTTCCATAACGGGGCGTACAATACTTTGGAAGAAGTGGTGGCCTTTTACAACCACGGCGGCGCAGCAGGTATAGGCCTTGACCTGCCTCATCAAACCCTGCCCGCTGATTCATTGCACCTCAGTGAGGAAGAGCAGCAGCAACTGATCGCCTTTATGCAGTCTCTTACCGACCGGGACTTTATGTCAAAAGCACCGGCTTATTGACGGGCTATTAAAAG
This sequence comes from Owenweeksia sp., assembly GCA_028285465.1. GTDB lineage: Bacteria > Bacteroidota > Bacteroidia > Flavobacteriales > Schleiferiaceae > JANQPD01. Next base: position 21,128 of record JANQPD010000018.1, read on the forward strand.
AGGTAGTGGCGGGTAAGCAATCCCAGCAAAAGGGCCATGCCAAAGCTGAGCAGGGTGCCTATGAGGATATACTCCGTTAGTTTGCGGTCTTTGGATTCGCGCAGGTCCCCAAAACGGAATACGGATTTGGCTGCGAGTAGAAAGCCTACGGCCGGCAGCTGCCCGATCACCACAAAGATGAAGACGAAAAGGCGTTCCATGATCCCGATATACTTCCCGGCACTTTGTAAGGATTCGTTCTCTTTTTCTTCTGTGTAAGGCGCCCACTTCGAGATCGTGGTTTTAATGGTTACGGAGGCGGGGAGGGTAAGCGCCAAAACGGCCGTGTACAGCACCAGGCTTTGCCCGGTGAATAATACCTCCGGCAATACCCACTGTTCTTCCCACCAGAGGGAAAGGAGCAGGAGAGCGCAGAAATGAGCGGCCTGGTCGATAAAAAACCAGTACCGCCTGGTCTTCTTTTTTTGGAAGAGTAGTTTCACCGCGTCTATAAACAGGTGTACAAGCAGTACAAGTAAGGCCAGGAGTGCGCTTTGCCAATCCCAAAGGAGCAGGAGTACCAGTATGCCGTGCAGGAGGGCATGCAGGTAAAGCTTGGGAGAGCTTAGGGCCAGCTTTTCTTTTTCCTTTACCCAGCTCGAGGGCTGCAGGAAAAAATCCCCGATCAGGTGCGCCAGGAGTAATTTAAGGAGCAGGCTCATCTATGCAGTTGTTGAGTGATCTTTTTCCGGAAAAAGGCATCCATTTCCACGAGCTCGGCCAGGTGCGCCCGCTTTTGCCTTTCGCTTACGGAAGATTGCGCAATACCCAGTTTTTTAGCCATTTGCTGTTGATTGAGCTCCGGCTGCAGCAAGGAAAAACGTACCTGTGCGGCGGCGGCGGGGGTCCAGTTGTCCAGCCCGATCAGGGCCAGCTTGAAGTAGAGGTTCATTTCCTCGTCAAACGCCCCCCAGGGGGTTTTTATAGCGAGGTTTTGCTTCATTTTGCGCAGGCCGTCAAAAACTTGTCCGGAATGTACAAAGGCCGGCCCGCTGGATTCACTTATGGATGAGCCCGTATAGGTTTTTTCGCCTATGCCTATGGCCATGCGCACATCCAGGGGTTTTACGGCTTTGATGGTGGCCTTTATAAGCAGAGCCAGGTG
>JANQPD010000051.1 GCA_028285465.1 Owenweeksia sp.
GCTCATCCTGAAGGGGATCGACCGTACCAATGCGGGAAAGTATCGAACGGTTGAAGTACGTATTTCCGGCAGCAAGCATACTCCACCGGGTGTTTTGCAACTGGATCGCTTGATGATGGATTATTTCCGGCATTACCAAATGCAAAAACAACAGGTACACCCGGTAATTTTGGCGGCCGGGATGCACGAACGGCTGGTAAGCATTCACCCTTTTGTAGATGGAAACGGCCGTACGGCACGCCTGGTTATGAACCTTATCTTATTGAGCAATGGATACACCATAGCCAGTTTAAAGGGCGACCATAGCTCCAGGCTGAAATACTACCGTGCGCTTGAAAAAGTGCAGGTAGCAAACACCCCAAAGGAGTTTTACCATTTGGTAATAGACGCCGCCCGGGAATCATTGGAAGAACATCTGAAAATGGCGTAAGCCCCGGTGCCTGAGGCACCGGGGGTATGCTTTCTATACAAGGTAGCTAGGAAAAGGCTACACAATCTATTGTTCCCACCAACCTTTGCTGTTGATGTTATCCCCGCCCAAACGGCTAGCCGCTTTGCTGTAGTTTGCATTGTTGGTAGCCTGCTCCGATTCGGGGTAGAGATAGCGCACCGGGTAGCGGTCTTCATTCAGGTTGTCCGGCCCGGGTTCCAGGGCAGGGATACCGGTACGCCTGATGTTAAACCAGGCTTCATGCCCCACATTGATCAGGCTGAGCCATTTCTGGGTCAGGATCTTTTCCAGGTTATCGCTCCCATTTAGCGCTATTTCCGGGCGGGTAAAGTAATCGCCCGGCAGGCTTACGTTATAATATGCAAAACTGGCTTCGATAGCGGCCTGGTAGTATGCTTCCACGCTTCCTGCTATAATGCCTCTTTGCGCGGCCTCGGCCAGTGCGAATTGCAGTTCGGCATACTGCATAAACTGCGCGTCTACTCCATCCGGGACATCTCTGAAAATACTCCCGAAAAGCGATACCGTATCCAGGTCAATGCCTCTATTGCCAATGGTTTCACGGCTAAGCCCGTTCGGCAGACTGCCAAAGCCTCCCTGGCTATTGGGTTTATACAGAACGTTGATGCGTGGGTCGTTCCAAAGCGTGAGGATCGAATCCACGGTGCGGGTCATGCGGTGCTCCTGGTACAAGCCCAGGCTTGCAATGCTCATGGGAAACTGGTTTGGTGCCGAGGCCAGGTAGGGCAACACTGCATTATCCAGGTTCGACTGCATCAACTGGTTTTCGTTTACCAGGTCCTGTAACGCACTGCTTACGTCCATACGCTTGCTGATGCGCAATAAATAACGTACCCGCAGGGAATTGGCAAAGCGGACCCACTTCTGCAGGTCGTTGCCAAACAGCACGTCCCCGTTAACGGAGCTATTGGTATTTTGCAAAATGCCTACGGCTTTTTCCAATACGGCCAAAATACCGGTTTGCGGATCGGTATAAATATCCTCCTGCCGGTCGTAAGCCGGGGTGAAGTTGCCTTTGCCGGCTTGCAAAGCTTCAGAATACGGAACATCGCCCCACATATCCGTCAACTGTGAAAATATGTGACACCGCATGATATCGCCCACAGCCACATAAGCCTCATTGGAACCTTCCAGGCGCTTCATGGATTCTACATCATTCAGCAAAGTATAGAGTGTGTTCCAATAGCTGCTGTTCGACCCCATCTCGTAGCGGTCGATCCGTTCAAACTCTACACTTGCTGCAAACTGCACAAGGTAATTGGCCAGGCGAAACCCCTGCTCGTAGGCGTTCCTGTCGGCCGCCACAGAAATAACATTGGTCAGTAAAAAAGGAGGGGTGATCTCCTCGGGAGCATTGGGGTTCTTGTTTATCTCGTCAAAATCTTTGGTACACCCCAAAACCAAAAGGCCGAGTATTGCACTGCTGATTATTATTCTTTTCATGGGAATGTCTTTAAAATTGTGTTTTCAGGCTAAAGCCATAGCTGCGTGTGGAAGGGTAGCTCATGTCTTCTACTCCATAGGTATAATTGGTTTCCTGCATGGCGTTGAGTTCCGGATCAAAATGCGGGTTCTCGGTAAACAACAAAAGGTTGCTGCCTACAAAGCCGAACTTTACTTCCTGAAATCCGGCTGCTTTGGCCCACGCTTCAGGTAAAGTATAATACAGGCTTAGCTGGCGCAGTTTGATGTATGACGCATCATACAAGGCACTGGCCTCGTTTCCCCGGTCGTAAAAGTTATTGTAAAACTGGCTGGCTGAAACTACGGTGGTATTGGGTACGTATTCGGGGTTTTCCGGGGTGCCGATGTTCATTACCCCGTCTCCAACTATGCCCCCCTCGCGGCCTTGCAGTGTTTCTTCCAATACACCCGAGGTACTGCCCAGGGCTTTAGTGCGCGATACAATGGTTCCTCCATAGCGCCAATCGAAGAGAATGCCCAGGCTGATGTTTTTATACGAAAACTCGTTGTTAAAGCCCATTAAAAAATCGGGGTTGTAGTTACCGAGTAAACGCAGGGTTCCATCCTGTACAGGCAAGCCATTGGAACCATAAAGGATCTGTCCGTCAATCTCTACAAATCCGCTCCCATACATATCGCCTACCCTGCCCCCCTCACGGGCTATGTAAAAAACAGTATTGGAACCTCCGGAGCCACCAAATATATTGGCCTGGCCGGTTACATACTGGTCTACCCCCTGTGGTAGTTTGGTTACTACACTTCTGAAGGTGGAAAAATTTACCGAAGCCAGCCACTGAAAACGCTCTCCTTTAACAATTTTTCCGCTGAGCATGGCCTCAAAACCCCGCGTACGTACTTCCCCACCATTTTCAATGATGTTGCTAAAACCGGTGGCGTAGGAAATGGGCCTTCCTATGATCTGGTTGATGCTGGTGTTCTGGTAAACGGAAGCATCAAATTGCAGACGATCCTTCAGCAACCAAAACTCAAGGCCTGCTTCATAGGCGTTCAAACGCTCCGGCTTAAGGTTTGCATTCGCCAGGATGGATTCATTGGTGAGGCGAAAGGAAGACCCATATGTAGTGTTGAACCGGAAGGTATTGATAAGCTGGTAAGGGTCGGTGTCGTTGCCTACACTTGCTGCATTGGCGCGCAGTTTCAGGTAGGTAATGAATTCCGGCAGATCTATATGATTCGAGAGTACGTAACCTGCACCCAGGGAGTAGTAGGCAAAGGAGTTATTATCGGCCGGGAGTGTACTGCTCCAGTCATTCCGCAACGTAAGGTCGAGGTATACAATGTTGCGGTATGCTATATTTCCTAAGGCATACACGCTGTTTATCCTCCTTTTGTAAAATTCGCTGGTACCGGTAAGCGGGGCGCGTGCGTTGGAAAGGCTATAAATATTGGGCACGGCTAATTGATCGGCCTCTGCAAACGTATAGCTGATCTCCTGGTCAAAGCGGTTTGCACCTATCGAAACATCGTAGGTCCAGGCGGCATTGAGCCGGTCACGGTACGTCAACAATACATCGGTATTGATCTCCCGGAAACGAACGTTGTCTTCCCGGTAGCCTCCGAACACCTTACGGTTGGTGCTGATGGCCCTTCTGAACTCCCGGGCATCATCCCATATATCCGCCCCGCTACGCAAACGAAAGCTCAACTTCTCTGTAAGGTCAACGGTTATCGCCCCATTCCCTAATATGCGGTTTTTATTGAAGCTGTTGGTATTCTCAAAAAGGGTGAGGTAGGGATTGGTGAGCCATAAGTAATTAAAGTCAAAATGCTGTACCCCTTGCTGACCTGCCTGCCAGTAATCCCGTAAGGCAGCTATATCCATCTGGCGACCGGTCCAGTTGAAGCCGTACATCACGTTTTCATACCCATAGCCCAGGTTGGGGCGGTTTTCGCTGCGCGAATTGATGTAATTGGCAAAAAGGTCTACCCTAACCCGGCTGCCCACCTGCTGGTCGAGGCTAAAGGAAAGGCCATCCCGGTTCAGGTCTGTATTGGGCAGGATGCCCTGGTTACGCAAATTGCTGTACGACAAACGGATGCCCGTGCTTCCATTGTATGAGGTAATAGCAATGTTGTTTTGAGAGGTGAGCCCGGTTTGAAAAAAATTGCGCACGTTATCGGGCCGTGAAACAAAGGGCGTAGGCGTAATGGGATTTAGGGTGCCATCGGGATTTGTACGGGCCACTACATCTCCCCCGCGTACCGGGTCACCGTTTACGTCAAAAGAAGGCCCGTTAAACTGGGGCGCCAGGTAGCCCTGGTCCAGCGGCACACCGAAACTCGCCAGCCCTCCATCGGCAATACCCCCGCCTATGCCGTCTTCAAAAGCATATTGCGGCACTCCCTGGGCATCCAGTGAACCGCTGCCGTATTCATTTTGATACTGCGGGAGGGTAAGCAGGGTTTCAAACGTAAGGATGTTGCTTGTGCTTACGCCAAAGCCTTTCTTGCGTTGCCCTCGTTTGGTAGTGATCAAAACCACCCCGTTGGCCGCACGGGAACCATACAGGGCTGCTGCTCCGGGGCCTTTTAACACGGTAATCCCGGCCATATCATCGGGGCTTAGTTCGGAAGCACCGTTCCCATAATCCACCTCTTGCATGGCCCCGTTGTTGGTGAGGTTGCTGCTGATCTGCTGATTGCGGATCGGAACACCGTCTACCACAAAAAGGGGTTGGTTGTTGCCACTCAGGGAGTTCTCTCCCCGGATAATGATGCGTGAAGAAGAGCCGGTACCCGATGAACCATTGGTAACCTGTACCCCGGCTACTTGGCCAGAAAGGCTGTTGACCACGTTGGTGAGCGGCACATCGGTAAGCTGCCGGGCGTCTACTTCGGCAATACTGGCTGAAAGGGACTGCCTGTCTTTGCGGATGCCCAGGGCCGTTACCACCGCGTCATCCAGTTGCTCGCTTTTTTGAGACAATAAAACCGATGCGTTTAAAAGACTGGCCCGGATCGTTACTTCACTGTATCCCAATGCTGTGATCTTAAGCATGGCCGTGGGAAGTACGGTAATGCTGAAGCTGCCGTCCGCTGCCGACACGCTGAAATTTTGCGTGCCTACTTCCACTATGGATGTCCCAGGAATGGGTGCTTTATCCAAAGCATCGAGGACCTTGCTGCTGTAGGTATTTTTTTGCGCAAGTCCCACCAGGATGCTGCATTGGAGCAACACCACCAAATATATTTTTTTCATAGAATGCGTTAAATGTTATACTGCAACCCGGGTTGAACCGGGTAAATGGATGTTGTTATGCTTGCAGTATATGCGGGGGGCCGCGCAAGGGAGCAGGGCCTCTGTACTCAGGATCTTCAGCAAAAGAAGCCTTTCCTAAGAAGGGTACTCCCTGAAGTTTGCTGAGCCTTCGTTGTAGGGCCTTGCTCCATAGCTTTTTGCTCTTTCGCAAAAAGGCAAAGAGATCCGATTTATGGTCAATATCGGATAAGGTATCGAGTACTTCCAGCGCAAAGCCGAATGCTCCTGTTGTGTTCTGCAGGGTTTCGAACAAATGGGCCTGTCGCCAGGGCAGGTGTATTAAATCAACTTGCTGAAACTGTTTGCGGTTGAAACCCAGCAGGTAAACGCCTCCGTCCCTGGCCGGGCCCAGCACGAAAGTCTCCTTAGCCAATGCCTTTGCAGCGCTCTGCATTTTAGCAACCGTGAGCTGCGGGCTGTCGTTTCCGATGATCAACAGGCGTTCGTACCCCCTGGCAAATACATCTCCTGCGGCATTGTGCAGCCGTTCTCCAAAATTTTTACCGCGCTGTTGCTGCTCATCCATCCAAAAAACGGGCAGATCGAGTTTTTCTACTTCTGAGCGGGTATGTGCGATCAATGCCTGGCACACGGCTTTGTTCTCTGCATTCCGGCCATGGCCCAATAAGGCCTTTTGCCGCGCTTCGAGTGAAGCAGAACGCGAAAACACCAGAAGGGCCGTACGCCCCTGTACATGCTTATGCTGTGTATGGTTTGTAATCAGAAGTTCCTGCGTTTGGTTTGTTAAAGTGTTGTCTATATCCGGAAGTCAACGGCTGTGCTGCCCCCGTTTAATTTGAGAGGTCGCGGTGTATGCTGATCTTGTTCTCCATTTTCCGGGGGATAAACTCCGGGTGCTTTGCTTTATACGCCTTTGCTTCCTGTTTTTTCATGTCGAAGTACTTGGTAAAAAACTCATCACACCACAGGCATACGTTCTCCAATTCCTGCGAGCGTGCCCGTGCAAACTCTTCGGTAATGCCAATGCTCTCCCCCATTTTCCAGGCGTCTCCTTTGTTTAGCATCTGCATAACTTTTGACTTTTCCATACGCCTCATTACTTCAAACACCTTTTCTACCCGCGCATCTCCCATAGGATCTTTGGTACCCGGGCAGCATGGGTTTATGGCCCACAATTGTATGGAGACCTCCTGTGTAAGATCCGTTTCTTCATTCCCCAGAAAAGCAATGGCTCCGGAGGGAATGGCGCAAAAGTTATGCAGCCCGTCCCGTTTCCAGATGTTATGCTTCATAGCACGGCCCCGCGCCCAATTTCCGCCCAGCCACATGTCTTCCGTGGCCCCGAAAAAACCATAGGTGGGGTGCGCCCGCTTATCGTTTTCCAGTTCTGTGCGGGTGAGTTTTGGTTGCCCTTCAATGTACTCTATGCCGTGGGCCTCGAACATGGTGGCCAGCTCTTCTTTGCGCTCGCCCTGCTTTTTGTGGTATCGGTCGATGCTGGCTATTGAAAAACGATCAACCCCTTTTTCCAGCAGGATCTTTAGTATTTTGGGGGTAAGCAGGTCTCCGTTGAACTGCAAAGCGATGTACAACTGCTTGCCGTATTTCGCATTGAGCTTATCTAATATCTTATACAGCAATTTCCTTTCCGCCAGGGGCTCTCCTCCGCTCAGGCTAATGCGGTCGAGTTTATCGGGCATATTGTCAATCACCGCCATACACTCCGCCTCACTCATCCGCGCTCCATAGGGGCCACTATCGTTGTAGCAATGGTCGCAGTGGTCATTGCACAGCTGTGTGAACACCCAATAGATCCGTTCAATGTGGGTAAAGTTGTTTTTCATGGCTTTTTATGCAGCGGCAAATTGCCTTATTCGCGTATAAGTATTTGTCTGGCTTCAGACAAGAGCTGTATTCTTTTTTCCAAACCTATTTCCAGCGGAAGTTGTGCCAGGCCCAATATCCTACGTATGATCTCTCCGCTCATAAAAGCCTGGCAAAGGGCCTCGTTCAACGGAGCTTTTGCCCGGTAGGTGGCCCGTGCAAGATCAATAAGTTCGGCCGGTTGATCTGCCATTTTCAAATGCGCCAGGCATACCCCTACTTCAAACTCTGCCGGCCCGAAAAAGCAAAACTCCGGGTCAATCACCTTAAGCCCCTGACTGGTCTGTAACCAGCTTCCCGGAAAATAATCCCCGTGCAACAGCTTTTCTCCATCGGCCAGATAGCGCTCCCCTAATGTACGGGCTTTTGCTTTGAGCGGTTCATCCTGTTTATACGCTGAGGCTACTTCCTGCAAACCGGGGAGTACATCGTCCAGGTCCAGACCATTCTCTTCAAGGTAGGGGTATACATACATATGTTCATGGTTGAGTGCGCGCATCTCCCGGTTGGTAATGGGTTTTGCTACCTCATCTACTGAAAAAGCGTTATGCAGGGCTGCGGCAAATTCCATCAAGTCAACAAGGTGTGCCTTCTCAATCTGCTGCCCGCTTTTATACAAGTTGGTGAAGTCTGCTCCTTCTCCCAGGTCTTCCAGCAACAAAACACAATGGACCTTATCCACAGCCAGGAGTTCCGGCATTTTTTGGGCCAGTTGCGTTTTCCCCGCAATCAAGCCGTAAAATTCGGCTTCGCGCAAAGCCCTCTCCCTCGGGGCTGACACCTGCGGGTACTTCTCCACATACGCCCGGCTTTGCTTCACAATAAAACTGCGCTGGTTTGTAACAAGCCTCAGGGTGAAGTTCATATTGCCCTCTCCCGGTTTTTCCGCCCGCTCCAGGCTTTCTCCCGGTTTCAGCCACACCTGCGCCTGTAAATACGCTTCCAGCTCTTTTAAATCGGTTGTGAGTTTTTGCATTTTCTTTTGTTCATACGTTTTGTTTTCAGTCCTTCCGGTCTATTTCAACAAACTATTCATCAGTTTTTCGTGGTAGCCTTGCACTACATCGTAGCAATACTTTACCGGGTAGCCTGCGGTGGCCCGGTCGCACAATAAAAATTGCTTGTAAACATCTCCCGTGTTGCCGTCCATATCGTCTTTCAGGTGTGCTTCCAGGCGGGCCTGTAAAGCTTCACTTATGATATCCTGCGGGTGCAATATGTAGTGGCTGGCCAATACGTCAAAAGGGTTAAAACCACGCTCATCCATCGCCACCCACTGTTGCAACCAGGGCCGAGAATGCCCGGCCAGCCAGCGGCAGGCTTCGTCTCCCTGCTCCAGGGCATCCAGGTCTTCGGCCTGCAGCCACACTTTATTCGATATTTCAAAGGGGCAGAATACCAGGGGGACCTGGTATTGAAAAAGCACCCTGAAGGCATCGTTGTCCAGGTCAAAATTGAGGTCGGGGGCAGAAGCCTTCCGGGCCCCGATCGTAAAATGATCGCTTGCTTTTCTCCTGCCTGCAACGAGTACTACTTCCTCTATCTGCGCTACCAAATGTGGATACAGCAACACCAGCAGACCTATATTGGTAGCCGGGCCAATGGCCATAATGGTGAGTTTTTGCTTTTCCAGCGCGTTGGCCAGGGCCTCCACCGCTTCATTGGTTTCTATATGGGCCAGCACCATAGGCTGTTCGGCACCCTTGTAAACCGAAATGTTGCCCCCGGCATAGCTGTGGCTCATGTGCTGGCACAAATGATAGGCATTTTCCAGGGTGGTGTTGCCAAATACCGCACTCATGCCCACCACTTCCGTTTCTTTTGCTTTAAGCAGTTGCAAAACGGCATACCCATCGTCCACATCGCAATAGTCTTCCCTACCCTGGCGTTTCATGCCCACGGAAAGGTCCGTATCGATCCAAACCTGTTTTTTCATTTTCTTATTTCTTTAAAGTGCATTTTATATCCGTTGCGTTTACTTTATTTCAGGTCTTTCCAAAAGCCGATCTCGCTTTGTACCCCCGTTTCCGGGTCTTCAATAAAGGCTTGTTTGCTTTTGTATACTTTCAAAACCCCGCTTTTCATAAAGGCGATCTCATCGCCCATTAAAATGGCTTCCTTTAAGTCGTGGGTTACAAAGAGCGAGGTGATGCTGAATGCACCCGCGATTTTCTTGAACAGCTGCTGCATTCTCTGTCGTGTGCCTGCATCCAGGCTCCCGAAGGGCTCATCCAAAAGCAATAAGGCCGGGTTGTTGATGATAGCACGGCCAAAGGACACCCTTTGCCGCTGCCCACCCGAAAGCTGGTGGGGCATTTTGCTTTGCTGCCCCTGTAGTTCCAGGCTTTCTACCATGGTTTCTACTTTTTGCCGTACCTCCTTTGCCGGGTGTTTTTTAAGGCGCAGGCCAAAGGCGATGTTCTCAAATACATTGAGGTGGGGAAACAACAGGTCTTCCTGGTAGAGGTAAATGATGTTGCGCTGCTCGGGTTTTTTGTGGCTGATCGATGCGCCATCGAGCCGAATGTCTCCCCCATCAGGCGTTACCAGCCCGCCTAACATTTTGAGCATCGTGGTTTTCCCACATCCCGACTGCCCTAAAATGCTCAGCGTTTTATGCCGCTCCAAAGAAAAAGTCAGGTCGGTTACCACCTGTTCTTGTCCAAAGCTTTTACGGATCTGCTTTACTTCTAAGAACATTACACCAATTTGTTAAACACATAGCGTTTGTTGATGTACAACAAAGCTACGGGCGGGAGTATAAGGAGCACACAACTAAGGGCTCCGTAATAAAAATTTGCCTCTTTGATAAACAGGAATACTTTAATCGTAAGCGTTTGTACTTTGCCTACCCCAATAATAGACGTTAATCCGTATTCAAACCAACTGATGAGGAACGTTTGAAAAAAACAGACCAGCAACATGCCCCTGGCCATGGGCAAAAGCACCCGCTGAAAGGTGTGCCAAAGATTGCCCCCGAGCGTGGCTACCAGCTTTTCCAGTTGCTGCGTTTTGCTTCCCCAAAAACTGCCAAAAAAGATAAGGGCATAGGGAAAGGCTACCATAAACTGGGCAACGACCACCCCACCGGATTTACCGAAAAGGCCAAGCTTTAAGAAGAAAAAGCTCAGGCAGGCGGCAAAGACTACCGGGGCCAGGATATACGGAAAGTAGCTGAGCAAGGTAAGCAGGTGTTGTTTGGGATGGTAGTATACCAACCGGCTGATAAAAAAACCGGAAAAGGTAGCTGCGGTAGCTACCGAAACGGAGATGAGCACAGAAAGCAGGAAGCTCTGCCACAGGCTTGTTTCGGCACTGAGCACGGCATACCAGTTGCGCAAGCCGATGTAAGCCGGCCACACATCGGGAAAACGCCAGTCGCCGGCTAAAGAAAGCAGACCGAGGTAAGCAAAAGGAAAAAGCACCAGCAGCACCAGCAGGCTCAGTATGAAGGGTTTTACACTAAAACGCATCGGCCGTCTTTTTTTTGCGGTAAAACAGGAGTACCGCAGCTCCCGATACGATGAAGGTGTACAGTACCGCTACGGCATAACCCTCGGGGATCTTAGCGAGGTCAAACTGGCGCATCTCGCGTATAATGAGCACGGACAACATTTGCGGAGACTGCTGTCCCAGGATCAGCGGCACTTCATAGGCGCCCAGGATAAAGATGAAATAAAGTACGATCAGCGTGCGGGTTTTTGTAAGCAAAATGGGAATGCTTACCCTCCACCTCACCTGCCTGGGGGTTGCGCCAAGCGAAACGGCCAGGGTTTTCAACTCGCCCAGGCGTTCGTTCTTATACACGTTCATAAAGAGCAGCACGAAAAAGGGAGTTACCAGGGAAATGAAGGTAAGCAGTATGCCTACGGCCCAAGGGTCATTTACCAGATCGGGAAACTGGCGTGCCTTATCAATGCCACCGAGTGCGTAGGTGATGCGGGCAAAAAACCCCGACTGCGCAAGCAACTGGAAGGTAAAAAAGGCGGCCACCACTCCGGGAATGGCCAACGGGAGGTACAGGACAAAAGAAAGGGCTTTCTTTTCAAAGTCGCGCCGGTAGCTGAGCACCAGCCAAAGGGCCAAACCTACGGAAACAGCTACGCTCACGGCTGCTATAGCCGCCGAATACCCCAACGATTTGAAAAACTCCCCGGAGCGGAAAACCGCTGCCCAAAAGGCGGTGGTATAACTGGTGTTCAGTACCCCCACTGCACCAAAACTATACAGCAAGGCGTATACGAAAGCAGCGGCAAAAGGCAGCACGCCTATGGCCAGGAAAAACAAAATGCCAATGTGGGGCGACTTAGTTCTCAATTACTTCTGTCCTGAAATCTTCATAAATACGGATCATGTATTCGGGAGCGGGCTCCTGTATGGCATAGGGCGCCAGGGCGCTTACCTCCGGACCGTATTTGCGGCCCGGGGCTGCGGCAAATTTCTGCTGCCATTCGGCCGGCAGCTTCTCCATGGAAAGAACGGTGTTTGCGTTCATCCGGTTCACATCTGCCTTTTCCAGCTGGGCTTCGGGCGACATCAGAAAATTAATGACCAGCATAGCCCCGGCCTTGTTCGGGGCATTGGCCGTTATCCCCAGGTAGTTGGCGTTGCGCACGGTTCCGTTTTCCCAGGCGTAGCCCCGGGTGGTTTCGGGGAAAAGGCCCTGGTGCACCTTCTCCTCTATCCCTCCCTCGCTGAAGCCATAGCTGAGGAGGAGCTCTCCGCTGGCAAACAACTGGTCCATTTTGGAATGCTCGGTAGGAAAGGTTTCGCCTTCCTTCCAAAAGTATTTTTTGTTGCGGTTGATATACGCCCATAGCCGGGCCGACAGGCGTGCATATTTTTCTTCATCGAAGGGCCCGTCCAGGGAGGTAGGCGCTCCTCCTAGTTCCGCCAGAAAACACTTGAGCAGGGTCATCCCCGTAAAGTCGTTGGAAATGGTGAACGTGCCGGGATACGCTTTAATGAAGTGCTCCAGTTCATCGAGCTTTTTAGGGGGTGCGGGCACTTGGGCAGAATCGTACACCAGGGCAAATTGGCTGATGCCCCAGGGCGCTTCCATATAGTTTACAGGCTGCTGGAAGTCTGTGCTGATGTAGGTATCCTCAAAATCTACGTAAGCCGCATGGGGAAGCTTTTCCACAAAGGGCCCGTATAAGCCGTTTATCTTCCGCAACTGGAAAAAGGTTTCCCCGTTGATCCATACCATATCCACCTGCCCCTGCGTTATGCCGGCCTGTTTTTCGCCCATCACCAATTGTACGATCTCGGGCCCCTGCCCTCCGCTGATCTTCAGATCAATGTCGTACAGTTCTTTTACGCGAGGCACTACGTAGTTATTGATATAGGCATTGATGATCGGGCTTCCCTGCCACATCATAAACTGTACGGTGGTGCCCTGCCCCGCTTTTTCGATCTCTGTCCAATCCCGTTCGCCTAAAGTGTCAGGCTCTGTTGTGGAGGTACAGCCCACTACGAGGGCCAGCAGGCAAAGCAAAAAAGCACAACCGCTCGTTTTGCGGAGGCCAAAGAACAGCCGCTGTATGTCTGCTAAAAAGTGTAAGGAAAGCCTAGTGTGTATATGCATTGTAAACCTAAAAGCCGGGAGGCAAGTTATCCAAAAGTCGGGAAGCCTTTTCTTTTGCTGCGTATTTTTATGCAGAAAGCTTCCACAAACTACGGGTTCGGTTGGAGTTTGGATGGCAAGTGGGCGGACAAATACCGGAAAAATACCCGGTCATAATTCTGTACGCACATAAACACTAGTATGAAAAAGAGAATTGTCAGTCCTATCAAAAAGCTTACATTGCGTAACATCTAAACCGGAAATAATAGCACCTTTGATAAGATAGGGTGCTATTATACTGGCGTTATGGCTACTAATTTTAATTAATCTAATTATGGGAATAAAAACGTTCCTTCTGACTCTAAGTATGTTTTCCGCCTTTCAAACTCTTGTTGGACAAGTAGCAAATACCTATACGATTACCATAAATGACGATCAAGACCCTTTACAGGCTGAAGTAGTAAAAAAAGAGATCATCGTTACACTAAAACCTGAAGATGTAGTAAACTTTGACTTCAGCGACTTTGCTGATAAAGCAAAGAAATTTGACCTTCAGATTGTTGATTTAGAAATGAACAAGATAACCTCAACTAAAACACTTGACATTTCATCAGTAAAAACACTTTCGTTCGACTTAGAAGTTGATGAACTATACCCAGTCAGACTTGTCAAAGACAAAATTTACCTGATCAAATTAGTCGATGGTGAAAACCAGCAATCCGTCTTTAGATTTAAAATTACGAGTTGAAGGAGTAAACCAGCCACAACAACGGTAGCCGTTGCACTACCACCTTCACGGCAGATGAATGAAAAAAATAAAGCCCTCCGCGGGGCTTTTTTTATTTGAGGATACCGGATGGGATCAGATTTTCAGGTGAGTTTGAGGGGCGGAAAAAAGCTTAGAATAAACTGTTGGAGCAGGTTTTTTATAACGTGACTGGCCTTTGCACTATTGGTCACACTTGCGGGGAGCGGCTCAATCGCAAAACACAAGGATACTTCTTTTGTCTTGAGCACTCGTGGCATGTTAAAACACGCGAAAACAACCCTATCTGCATACAGGGCTCCGGTGAAATTCCCTTCTTCTTTTGTGTTTAAGTACTTGCAATCATTTTGATTAATGGGTGGTCGTAATTGTATTGCCGTTCATTTTGGCTTAGTTACGCACTTCATTTTTATTTCAAAGGAGTTCATGAGCTCGCTCTCAAGGCTCGGTTGACCCAAAACGAACCAACCGAACGAAGGGAGCTCATGAATACCACTAAAATAATTGCGACATGAATAAAAAGTCAAGCCTGCCTATCGGACAGACAGGGCCTAATTCTATACGCACCACACAGATCTATACGCATGTAAGTACAAGCATATTGAAGGGGATTGTTAGTCCCATTGAAAAACTTACATTGCGTAACGTCTAAACTAAAAATAATAGCACCTTTAATAAGCTAAGGTGCGTTTATACAAACGTTGTGGTGCATTTGAAAAAGAGGACATGATAAAACATAATAGACTTAAAGACATATTAATAAATCATGTTTTTGACCATTGCTATAACGAAGTAGTTCAAAGAATTGAAAGCCCAGTAGTCAACTTGACCTTTGAAGACCCCAGGGAACTTGAAACTCCCGAAACCAAATATCTGGTCGAACAAGCCAAGAACTCTGGAAGCTTTCGAAGTTTTTACACGACAAGAAACAAAGAATACTGCAAGGTTCTTATCAATGATAATACAGTCCACAAGGCCTTAATCATTAAATTGACCGCATTAGGATTTAGTAAAGGGAAAAAGCTTTTTGGTCGAATTAGAAAAGCTCATGACGAATTAGTGGCAACAAGCTATTTAGTCAGAAACAAGCCAGTAGAAAATCAGGTCAAGCTGACTGAAAAAGGATTGAGACATTATTTAGACGGAAAGTCCTTTGAAGATGAATATGCAGCAAGAAGAAATTCAATTATTGCAATAGGCATAAGTATTCTATCGACCCTAATAGCATTAGCAGCACTAATCCTCGATTGAAAAAACGCACCACAACAATGGCTATAAGCCAGCCTGGTGCGAAGTCTCCGTCTATAGTATTCCGGTTCTTTCACTACCTTTCACTCGGCCGATAAATATTCATCCATAAACCGGCCGACCTTATAGCCGGGCCGTTGTGCACAATTAAAAAGATGACGAGAACTCTTCAATTCATATTTCTGCTGCTTCCGACTTTGACATTCGGGCAGTCATTTATCCAAATGGACACATTGACTAACTACCCAATTGAAATATACTCAAAAGTGAAAGGAGAAATTGACAAAGTTTATCAGGTTGACTTCACAGGGGACTCAAGGGGAGATTATATCGTTCAGACTAAAATGGATAAAGAAGGGAAAATCAAAGAGACTTGGCTGACCTCAGACTTTTTGCTTTTCAATAGAATTTCAAAATATATCCAGGATTATGACTTCATGGGATTCATGAATCTTGACAACGACCCCGAGCCCGAATTGTATTCCGCAAGTGGATACTCAGATGGAATTGATTATGCCATTTACGACCTGAACATGAAGACAGGACAACAGGAGCTTCTCTTTTATTTCAACCCGGTGATTATCGACAATGAAAAGGATTATTGGGGCTATCCATGGGACACGAAAGGCATAATGACTCGGACAGAAGGCGGAATAACGTTGATTTATTACTCGACTAAGCATGATATTGAAAGAGACGGTGAAATAACAATTCCTGAAAATCAAAAAGTAATGCCTGTGATATTCTTGACAGGACAATCAACTCAACCTGACATTCCAGTTGGTGAAGTCCGAAATAGAGAGTGGAAAACAATTGAAGAAATAAAAAAACGTGTGCTAACAATGGCTAAAAACTAATACGGCTATCAGGGCTAGTAACCTAAACCATTGAGGTTAGAGAAAATGTCCATCTCTTTAGGAATTATGGGAAAGCCGCACTAGTTTTAGCCGAGCCCGTTATGGGCCATATAAAGTATCACAATGACTAAAAAAGATAAAAAGAATTAGTTCTTATGAAATCTATGCCAAGTAAAGGTGAAATATTTGAACATTGGAAAACATGGTTAGATAAGAACGGTTTCGACTGGGGAGAGCCAACATGTTGGGCTTGTAGATATGGTTTCAATGGAAAATATGATATCACAGATTTTTATTCTTCAGATGAAACAATCAAAAAACATTGGAACAAGTCTTCTTTACAAAGATGTCATATCATTCCTAAATCTTTAGGAGGAAACAATCACCCTGAAAATCTCTTTCTTATGTGTAAGGAATGTCATGATCTTGCACCTAATACTTCCTTTAAGGATGTATTTATGAGATGGGCAGAAAAACAAAATTATTTCGAAAGAATTATGAAAAGAAATAAAAAGCTATTTGAGGTTTACGGGATTGAATTAAATGATGAAAATTGCGGAAAGATGAATAGTTTTATCCTTACAGAAAAGTTTAGAGATTGGTTTCGTGATAATTCTGGACTTCACTGGAATCAACAAGGTCTAGGAAATAAATTAACTCCCTCGACATTTGTAGGTCTGATAGTAAAATATTTTGAAGAATATGATACGCCCCATCACAAAAGATAAAGTGAATTTCCCCGTGCTTTCTAGCAAGTTCAGTGGATAATAAGTATTTTGAAGTAGTTAAGTGATAAAGTGAAGAAACTCACTTTATCCAGACGTTAGGGTGCATTAATGCCGACCTGCGAGATAAATTTGCGCACTGTTCTCTTTTGAGATAACTTTGTGTAATAGTCAGGCAGATAATTTTTCACGGTGATCACTTCATTGCGTTTTACTAGCAGTAAGACCAAAAAGTAAAGGAGAAGATCCAATATGTGCTTGAATTGATCAAGCAGGTAGACCGGGTGCCCGAAAAGTTTTTGAAACACCTGAACGGCACTAATGGCTTGTATGAGATTAGGGTTGCTTATCAATCGAACATATACCGGATCTTCTGCTGTTTTGATGAAGGTAAGCTGGTGGTGCTTTTTAACGGGTTTCAGAAAAAGACTCAAAAGACACCGAAAAAAGAAATCGAAAAGGCCGAAAGATTAATGGATGAATACTTTGAGTTAAAAGATCAAGATCATGGAAAATAAGAATTACGAAGGGGTTCAGACTTTTGATGAACTTCTCGAAAAGGAATACGGTGAAATTGGTTCTCCCAAGCGGAATCGATACGAAGAAAATGCCCAGATGTTTATCACCAGTGAGATGCTCAAGCAAGCTCGCAAAGAAGCCAACCTCACCCAGGAAGAGCTGGCAAAAAGAGCAGGAACCCGCAAGAGCTATATCTCTAAACTGGAGAACGCTAAAGGGAACATCCAGCTTTCTACACTGATCCGCATTTTCGAGCAAGGGTTGGGAAGACGCATCGGACTAACCTTTCTCTAAAATCAGCAGAATATAGAAAAGGCTTACTGAAACTGTACAAACAGTCAGACGATATGAACCAAACCCCGGAAGTGGTTCAAATCAAAAATCAGATCAGGGAATCGCTGTATCACGAATTGAAGATACACTTTTTAGAACTGACGGGAATCGGGCGTGTGATCGGTTATGATGAACTGCAAAAAGAATTGATGAAAGCCATTGAACTGCTGGAACTTCAAAAAGACGGGAGAACGTAATGCACCTTAACAAGAGCTATACGTAATGCGGGGTTTGGTGGTACAGGAAAGGCAGCTATTTCATAGCCCGCCAAAGCTGCGCTTAGTCTTTCTTTCGGTAAATTTAAACCCAAAGACACAGCTTTGGCTACTGTCTGTGCGGCTCGAAAGGTTCATACCTTGAAGTCCCGCACTACGCATAGCCAAGCCGTTGTGTGTCATAAAGCGTATGAACCTTAAAATCAGAAAATACAATCCAGCTCTTGATTACGAGAACCTAATGAAGCTGGTTCAATCTGAAGGTGAAGAATGGAAGGAGTATTTAAAACCCATCTATCGAAAAGCCCTTAAAAACTCTATTACATATGTTGCATTGATTGGGGAGGAACTGTGTGGATATTCTCGTTCATTAAGTGATTCTGGATTATTCGTTTGGGTAATTGATTTGCTCGTAAATAAAAACCGGAGAGGACTTTCGATTGGAAAAAAACTCATGGAGTGTATCTTAACTGATTTCCCAGATATTGATGTATTCGTTATGTCTGATGTTGATCCCTATTATGATAAGCTTGGCTATGAAAAAGAAGGTTCAATCTTTAGAGTAATACGAACACACAACAAAACCTAAACTGCATTAAAACGCAGTTAGTTTAGCCAAACCGTTAGCAGCAATTAAAAAATGAACGAATCGTACATACAAGATAGAATTTGGAGAATTGCCGATGGTGTACCATTGAAGTTAGGTAATATGACAATTCGGACAACCGATTCTCAAAAACTACTTGTAACTGGATGGACGAGCACAATTCACTTCGAAAACATTAATAAAAGTTCTGTACTACCAGAATTAGAAAATCTAAAAGCGTCTTTTAATGACCTGACCGAAACTTATGACGACTTGAACACAATTATTGCTAAGAATAATTTGGAAGTAGAATTTCATATGGCATATGATGATGCGGGAAAAGCGGGAATTGGACTCTGTTCAGAATTGAAAGGAGAATTGAATTGGTACTTGTAGAAAAAATTAAAACGTTTGCCATCTTAGGTACGGCTATACATAACGCGGGGGTCAGTGCTACAGGAAAGGCAAATGTTCCATAGCCCGCCAAAGCGCTGTTTTGACGTTTTTAGAAATAAAGTTTAAACCACCACCGGTCTTCAAAAACAACCAATAGTAGTATTGAATCAACGATAGGTAGTCTTCAAAATTTGAATCCGACTTACAGCCCAGCGTAATTTCGTAGCATCTAAAAAGACCGGGAAAAAATGATGCTGAAAACAAAATCCGTAGACAATGAAAATCAAACCGATGGCAACCTGGAATGGCGTGGATTTGTACCCATAGAGGACACAAAGTTATTTGTCCATGATACGGGAGGTGCCGGACAACCCATCATATACTTAAACGGTGCTTACGCCAATAGAAAACATTGGAAGAAAGTAGTAAATGAATTGGGGGCAAATTACAGGCATATAACCTATGACGAAAGAGCTCGTGGCAAATCCAAAAAGTCAAAGGACTACTCTTTTGATGCCTGTTTACGAGATTTGACAGCCGTAATCGAACACCGACAGCTTGAAAAGCCCATCCTGGTAGGTTGGTCATACGGTGGGATCCTGGCAATACATTGGGCTCATGCATATCCAAAGGGCGCATCAGGGATAGTGGCCGTTGATAGTGCCGTTCCTTACGGGCTAACAGGCGAAAAATCCAGGCAAAGAATTTACACGCTTTTCAACCGCATCAAATGGATCTTACCGTTAGCCGCACCATTTGGGTTGGCCGCAAGGATGTCGGCTAAGCAACACGCAGAAATCAACATCGAACTCAACGAGATCTCTGCGGAATTAGAGCCTGTACTTCTTTCCATTAAAATTCCCGTCCGGTACATTTTAGCCTCCGGAGCAAGTCGTGGTGGCGAAGAATACGAATTCGAGGAAATGCGGGAAAGCATAACACCGCTTCTCTCGAAAAATGACAATTTAAAAATTGAAAAACAGGTAAAGAGCAATCACGAAAAAATACTCGCCAAGGATTACAAAGCCATTGCAAATGCGATTGCCCGATTGACTAACGAACTCAACAGCTCAAAATAGAATGCAACATTCAAAATCTATCGGCAACAAGATTGCCACGCTAAGAAAGCAAAACAACCTTTCGCAAGCTGAGCTTGGAAAGAAAGTTTCCATAAGTCCGCAAGCCGTTGGCAAATGGGAGCGTGGTGAATCCCTACCCGACATAACGACCATACAACGGCTGGCCGAAATCTTTGGCGTTGACCTGAACCATTTTTCAACGTCATTCGGAATCAGCGAAAAAACCAAAAACCAACCTACATATCCTGTGAAATCACCGGAACTTGCTTGGGATATGTCATCCGCAACCTGGTGTGATGCCGATTTTTCCGGGGTCAGCAACCCAGCGGAAAAAATCAATGAATGCAACCTAAAAAACTGCAAATTCATTGGTGCTGAGCTTTCCAAGCTCAAACTCAAATCCAATAACATTGCGGATTGCGATTTTACCCACGCCATAATGAAGCGCTGCAAAGTCCGAACATCAACTATTTCCAAGGGTGTGTTTATGGGTTGTTCTCTTGAAAATGCCGAATTCAAAAAAAGCAGTCTCGAAAATTGCGACCTTACACAGTCTAATTTAACCGGAGCGAACTTTTTAGATGTTGCCTTTCAAGCTAACCTCATAAAGCAAGCGGTTTGGAATAAAACTTCTTTTAAGAATACGAGCGTATCAAACACCGCCTTTGACGGAATATTAGATGGTTGCTTTTTTGAAAACTGCTCCTTTAAAAACGTAAAGTTTCAAAATGTTACCATGAGAAATACATTCTTTAAACACAATCGAGCACTCAACCAGGTCCAATTCGAAAATTGTGGGGTCGATAAAGCGACCTACGCATTTTTGAAAAACGATGGGGCAAATCTGGAGGGGGTAAAGTTGTTGGATTGAAAGGCGTGTAGAAAATACAGCTGGTAACAATGTATAATCGCAATAGCGATTTGCGTGCTAACCCGAACCGCTATTGCGTTTATTGGGGTATCTTTCTATCCGAAAACAAAACATCCTAAATTGGCTATCATGCTGGCACAAAAACGTTGATACCAATTAGAAAACGTGAGGGAAATATTTTTCATATTGGCTTATTTGATAATGGTTTATCCTGTGCTTGGACAGAAACCAAATCAAATAATACTTACAACAATTGAAAAGACTGATAGGACATTTCACAAAAAAGGCGAGCTGTTCCTGGAAAACAATGTGACAAGGAATGAAATTGTCTACACTTTCGACTCCACCACTCAATCCTACACTACAAAAAACTACCTGGTTGAAACCTATTTCAATATTTGGAACGGTGATACCCTAATAAAAGAGAGACTGAAGACTAAGTATAAAAGGTGGTCAAACCGCATGGACACTATGAGCTCGAAGGATTTAGTGGTTTCACTAAACACAGATATAGATACGCTTGAAAAGAACATGAGTGTTTTACATACTTCCCACCACTATCTAACGATTTATATTCACCTGGTAACAGGGAACGACACAATCCGTTACTACAAAACGAAACCATTTGAATATTCGACACCCTGGTTCTCCGATGGAGTTAGCAGCGTCTTGAACCCCAACATTGACAAACAACTAATTGCAATTCTTCCGGATAAGTTTATTGGAAGAGAAAAATTAAAACGGGTGCCAACAAAATCTAAACCGCATTGAAACGCAGTTTCGCCAAACCGTTGACGCTAATTATACAAAATGAAAAAAATTGAGCAAGCCTGGATAGAAACCGGTTACCGTTGTTTTGCCTGCGAAGGGCCTTCGGCATTGCGCGTTGAGCGTATTTCGAGAGAAGTGGGCAAGAACAAGTCTTCCTTTTACCATTTGTTTGCGGATATGGAAGTATTCATAGACCGGTTATTGGGGCATCACCTAAACCAGGCAAAGGCCATGACGAGAAAAGAAGCAAACGCCAAGCATGAAGCAGACCTGATCAAAGTGCTTATGGCACACAAAACGGACTTGCTCTTTAACCGGCAGCTTAGAGTATACCGGGAAAATTCAAACTTTGAAAAATGCTTTGTCCAAACCAATCAACTTTCACTACCTGCCCTGCTTCCGGTTTGGAAAAAGGTAATTGGCCTATCCGAAAACACCTACCTGGCGCAAATGGTGTTGCAGCTTAGTCTGGAAAACTTTTACCTGCAAATAACCGACGAAACACTAACAGAGCCCTGGCTTAGGGAGTACTTTGCGAATATCCGCCAGATGGTCAATCACTTTAAAAAGTCCAATGCGATTGGAGCTGTAGACGGTAGCGTCTAAAAGCCAAGATCCGGGCGCATTACGTTTGCAAAAACGTATGGCGTATGGAATCGAATAAAAAGCACACCTTCCTTAAAGGGCTATTAATCATCCAGACTATTGGATTATTACTGTACACGGTAATCGCAATACAGCATGATGGGGGTAATTTTTTAGCCCGGGCTCAGGAGTTCGTAGTTTCAATGAAGTGGATTGGGCAATTTACCCTTGATTTTAGCTGCTACCTGATGCTCTCAGCCCTATGGATCGCCTGGCGAAATAAGTTTTCAGGTCAATCAATTGCCTTAGCCATTATGGCCATGACCTTTGGGATACTTGTTTTCGCCCCTTATATATTGTATCTGCTCGCGATAGAAAAAGGTGACTTGAAAGGCGTTCTGATCGGGCGCAGAAATAATACGACCGCCCACCAGGAATAAAAGCCGCTGCACCGGCAATGCAAAGCGTTTTCCCCTTTGGTTAACAATACGCCTTTTAACCCGCTACAGCTTTCATCCAAACGGTTGTTGTACTTTAGACAAACAGAATATCCAGAGATGACAAACTACATAGACGGTTTCGTTCTTCCGGTTCCCCGCGTGCACCTGGATGAATACAAAAGGGTGGCGGAAAAAGTAGCCGGGATTTGGAAAGAATACGGGGCACTTGAATACTTTGAGTACATTGGAGAAGATTTGAAATTGGAAGGCACGCGCTCTTTCACGGAAGTAATGGATGTAAAAGAAGATGAGGCTATTGTATTCGGGTGGGTGCTGTTCCCCTCTAAAGAAACGCGTGAATCGGCAAACAAACAAGTTCCCCACGACCCGAGAATGGTTGAGTTGGTTACGCCTTTGACCGAATCTTCGAAATTGATCTTTGATGCCAGCCGGATGGTTTACGGCGGGTTCCAACCGTTGGTTCAGTCGAATAGGAATGAAGCGGGTTAAACCAGGCACAACAACCGCCAAAAGATCCATAGGTGTACTATTTGCAAGGGGGTATGGAATCCGCTATGTTTAAAGAAATTTAAAAAGCCCAACTTACGGATGATAGTTGGGTGTTGTAGCCAATTTGAGAAAGCAACATGACGCCAGATGATCAACTATACCTGCGTGCACGGCATCCCGATTTTCAGTATTTTTTGGACATCAACGAAAACGAATCCGAAAGGGTACGAAGAAGTTACCCTTGCCATTTAGATGAAAAGTATGGAGAAGCTCCGCTGCAAACTGTAGACATATTTCCATCGAACATCCCTGGTTCGCCCATTGTAATCTTTATACACGGAGGCTATTGGCGTGCATTGGATAAGAAGAGCTATAGCTTTGTAGCCGCGCCTTTTTTGAAAAACAACTTGAGTGCCTGTATGGTGAACTACCGGCTTATGCCCACGGCAAACATGGAAATAGTCTTAAGCGATATTGCCGCCTCCATACGTTGGATCCAAAAAGAAGCATCGGGTTACAATGGCAATCCAAACGCGCTTATACTCTGCGGACATTCGGCAGGAGGACACCTCGCTTTAATGACTTATTTAATGCATGATCATTTGAGATCAAGCATACAGGCCATTTGTAGCCTCAGCGGCCTATTCGATTTAGGGCCCATAAAAAACAGTTACCTCAATAAGATTTTGCAATTGAAAGATGACGATGTAGAATTGTATAGCGTTTCAAATAAGGATCTGTCTGCCTTGAAATGCCCGGTTTTACTTAGCGTTGGCTCTAATGAAACCGACTTTTTTATTGAACAATCCAAAAAGCTGTATGCGGAAAACAGCTCGGAAGCTCCGATAGAATACTATGAATATCCGGAACTGAACCACTATCAAATAGTGCATACATTGGGACAGGAAAACAGCCCTTTGGTAAATTTCATGCTGGAAAAAACCAAAAAAGGCGATAACAAAAAATAAAGGCCAATAAAACAGCCGTTTTTTCAAGCCATTGTAACCACTTAAAAACAAGAATAATATGCCAGTACGCAGCCTAAAATTGACAAAGAAAATGCTGTTCGCCTTATCCGGGCTTTTGCTGTTGATTCCGGAAACCTCGGTAGCGCAGCTATCGGAATCCGACAGCATAGCCCTGTCAAAAGTGATCACTGACTTTAAAGAATCCATTGCACAAAAAGACAGTATCCGCTTCCATGGTCTGTTTTTTAGTGAGTCTGTGGATTTTACGGGGATCATGTCAAAGAAAACCGAATGGTCCATCAAAAAGGACTATCCGGACTTTCAGGGGATTGCCGTCTCCAACCATAAAAGGTTCATAAGAGATATCTGTAAAACCCCTAAAAAACAGGAAGAGAAGTTTTACAACACCTCCCTTTCCTCTGATGGCACCATAGGGGCTATTTCGTTTGATTATGCGTTTTTCTCCGGAGGAAAAATGATACAGTGGGGTAATGAAAAATGGAACCTTGCCAGAGATGGCGAAAAATGGCTTATTACAGATGTTGTGTACTCCATACATTTTCCTGATATTGAAGCTTTTCCATTTAAATAAACAAAAACGGACCGCACTAAAAGCCGTAAGCCCTGGTGCCCAAAACCTTGGGGGTAGTTTAAGCATTTGGGAAAACGGGTACTTGGACGATTAATCTGACAAACATGCCCATAGCAATTTGTACTATCAAGAACAAGGCAATACCCAATGAGGTACTTGAACCACTCGTGTCACAATGGGCTGATAAAATCGGGGTTCATATTCGTGATGTATCCATAACCTTTGTTCCGGATTGTATCCGGTTTGGGCAACAATACGATATACTATGTAACCTCTACCTGCCTTCCTTGTGGGAAAAGGAAAACGTAAACCTCGTTCAGCATGAATTGTTGGTTATCCTTGCGGATGCTTTTAACATCCGGGCTGAAAACATTTTCATCATAACCAATATTGTCCAA
Organism: Owenweeksia sp.; assembly: GCA_028285465.1. Taxonomy (GTDB): domain Bacteria; phylum Bacteroidota; class Bacteroidia; order Flavobacteriales; family Schleiferiaceae; genus JANQPD01. The sequence continues at coordinate 24,487 of JANQPD010000051.1, forward strand.
TCGGGGAATGTGGTGGAAAATGGAAAAACCGTAGAATGGAATTAAAAACTACCGCCCATAGGATGTATGGTGGATACCCTTTGGGACATGCACCATACCAAATTCGTTGGGGTTAAAGCAAAAAAGAAAAACAAGCCAATAAGCAATAGACCTAATTTCAATTTTTTAAACTTCACACTTTATGAGAACGTTGGTTTTCCTACTCATCTATGTTTCGATTGTGGGATTTTTAACTTCCTGCGAGAAAGAAGAGAATACACCAAACATGAGCGGGCAATTTCAACTGGAAATTGAAAGCAGTAAAAATCTTAAGAACCTCTCTCTTCAGCGTAGAACACTTAGTCCGGTAGAAGCCCCCTCAGCCGATATCGAGTTCAAGTGGGAAGAGATCAGGAATGACGGGAACTTCAAAGTATTCCGATCAACTAATATTCTAATGGGTCATTATTACTTTGAATTCACGGTTAAATACCTTGAGGAAAATGGAAATTATAGCTACGGGCCTACCCAGTACCATACCATTCAAATTATTCCGGGAGAAGTGACCAAAGTTTCCAATATTTACTATCCATAGCAACCGCTGCGCAGGAAATAAATGGAAAAAAGAAAGTACCAGCCTAACAAACACTATACGCCAGGCGGTAATTCCCAAACAATTGATGCGTTCTACCCTGAAAAATTCAGACTAAATGGAAATTATTACAATCGGTGGTTTTTTGAAATACCACGCCCGAATAAAGGAAAGAACCAAAAGATTATTTGATTATATCCCTCCCGATAAAATCGAGTGGAGCTATCAAGAAGGAAAGTTCACCATAGGTGATCTTATTCGGCATATTGCCAATATTGAGCGGTACCTGTATGCCGAAACGATACAATTTAAAGAGAGCCAATACTCGGGTTGTGGAAAGGAGTTTGGTGACGGCCTGGAGAACACCATCATGCACTATACAAGTATGCATCAGGAATCCGTGGAAATATTCGGACGGTTGAGTGATACAGATTTACAAAAAAAGTGCAGAACACCCCTTGGTGCTGAAATAAGCATTTGGAAATGGTTGCGTGCATTGGTGGAACACGAAATACACCACCGCGGACAATTGTATCTATACTTAGCCATGTTAGACGTAAAAACCCCACCGGTCTTTGGCCTTACCTCAGAAGAAGTCATTGAAAAGAGTAAGAAATAAAGGGTAAGATGGATGAATAGAAAAGAGGGAGCCTTTCTGCTCATGGTAAAGCAACTTCATCCCTCCAGCGTTTCACCGCATGCAGATATGCACTCGGTTCTGAGTAAGCTAGGACATAGGCAATCTCTTTCGTTTTCATTTTGTCTCCCGAGCTCAGATACATAGAGCGTTCTTTCTTAATGTCATCAGCAATGCTTCTATACGACCAACCCTCCTGTATCAGCTTCCGTTGTATAGATCGCTCACTAAAGGGAAACTGTTTAGATACCTGTCCGAAAGATGGTAGTTCAGGACGGCACATGTTTAAGATCATCTTCCTAACCTGATCAGAGAAGCTACCGCATTTTATGCTCTGTATTTCAGGCATTTTTTGAGATTGTAGACCATACCGGTTTGCGGTATATACTACAATAAGTTAACCTATACACAACATGGCGCATCCAGCTCCTTAAGCTATCTTTATCAGCAGCGTTGCGCAATAGGTACAATGGGTATAAAACATAGAGCAGACAGTGCTTTCCGCGAGTTTCGGGTTATGGGCAAATGCAGACTCGGTAGAGGGGTACGCAGCTCTCCTTCGACAAACTCCAATGCCTTGGGTTTCATACCCGAGACCTTTGTAGCCCATTAAAATCAGGACTACAATCAGCAACGTATTATGGACAAGCTGAACACCATTTTACAAAGTAGGCAACATCTTAAATAAATAGAAACATGTTCAAAACACCCGTACTCATTTCACTATCGGCAATAGCATTACTCTCTTGTAATCAGGTAGATAATCAACCAAAACAAGAAAGCAATGAAGAACAAACCGTCAAACTTTATTCATCAGAATGTATCACAGAAGCTGAAGTAGTAGCAGCTCAAGGACAATGGGGTGCCGGAATTGTGAAAATTGGAAAAGTATATTCCGAAGGAGGTGACTATAAACAAGCCGCCACAGCGCATATTCAAAATCTATACGGGTATGATCTAGGTTCGGTGCTCTTTAAACCAACTTTGGCATCTGAGGATCAGTTTAGGGAAACTTTTGATGCTGCCCTGTCTTATTTTGTTGGCGGAAACGAAACCTACCCTGAAGACAAGGGATTTGCGATAGCCCCATACACAAAAGTTCGTTGGGAAAATAGTGGAATAATCAATAATGTGTGTAATATGGCCATTGCGATGGGAAACTATTACTTCACCACGAAAACCGGAGACGAAATTAAAGTCGAGTATACTTTGGGGTATGTGAAAGATGCCAACGGAGCGTTGCGGATTGTTGTGCATAAATCAGCTTTACCTTACCGCCCGGAATAAACCAAAGCGCAAACAGGCTAAAAGAAAAAGCCGGCTACCACCGCAAATAAACGCAAGTCGGCCTTCATCCTGCTCCGGTTGGGGCTTCGTGCCTGCCCCACTAATTACGGGGGTCGACAGGGGAACATCACTTTCCTGTGCGGACAGCGGTTTCTGCAAGATCCGAGAGCTTAGCTACCTGGATGAACAGGTTTACAGCTTCGAAACCTGTCTGCCGCCAGGCAGGCGGGTATCCTACGTTTCATCTCCAATGCCGCTGTACGCAAGCCCAAAAAACACAACAGAAATGAAATACGGAAGAATAGTAATTTTTGGCGGAAGCAGTGGAATTGGATTAGCTACTGCCGAATATTTAAAGGACAAATGCGAAGAGCTTATTACGCTCTCACGTAGAACAGCACCATTTGGAAATTGGATAAAAATTGACATTACCAACCCAACCGAAATAGAAAATACCGCTAGGGAAATTGGGAACAAAAGAATTGACGGACTGCTTTATCTTGGCGGTACTTGGGAAGAACACGCTTTTACCGATGAATACTCGTTTGAAAATTGTTCAGACAGAGATTTACAAAACGTTTTAGATGTAAACTTACTTGGTCCAATGAGATTGATTCAGAAATTATTACCCAACCTTCGGCTTTCTGAAAATCCTAAGATAATTATCACAGGGGTTGCAATTGCCGACTTAAGTCTTGGTGGCGGAAAAGAAATGGCAAATACTTCATCTATGATAGGGTTAAAGGTTTGATTCTGTCTTTAAGAGAAAACCTCAAAGAAGACCGAATCGGAGTTACATTGTTAAAACCAGGATATATAGCAACACCTGAAGTAATTAAGGACTTTGAAGAAACAAATACGCCAGTGGACTATGCCATTCCTTTAACGGGTATTTTTACAATCATTGAAAGTATTTTCAAATTGTCTAACAGGGCGAACATAAATGAATTGGAAATCCCAACCATGTTATAAAAAAGCCCGCATACAACATAGTACTAAGCTATCAAATGGCTCTTATCGCCTGGATTATAAGGTGTTCCGTTTTGTATTACCCCAAAACGCTGTTTGATCAACTTATTGCGCACAGCGATCAGGGCCAGCTTTTTGCTTTTGCCTTTAGCTACTGATTTATCAAAATAACGCCATGCACGGAGGCTTGTATGCAGGCAGTGAAGCCGCACATAAACGTAAGTGCCCCTCTATGGCCTACAGCGCGTGTATATCCCACCTACTTTGTTTACCTTAGAGAGTTTACGCGAGCTCCCGTATACCATCATCCCCTCTCCGGAATAAGTATGCGTGAGTCACCTGTCGAAGATTGAACTTTGAATAATAAGTTGTGAACCAAAATTTACCATTATGTTATTCAAAGCGATAGGAAAAAAAATAGGAGACACTTTCCTCTATCCCGCCAAACAACCTTTTCCGAAAACTCCAAAAGAGTATGGGCATGCATACAGAGATGTAACCTTCAAGACCAGAGACGAGGTATTGCTTTCCGGCTGGTTGCTCAATGAAGGAGGCCATGCAACTGTGATCATGACACACTTTGGCTACAGGGCAAATAGATACGGCTATCAGCCAAAGCTGCAACCTCTCCTTACCAAGCCTTATAAAAAAGAAATTGAATTCGTGAAGGTAGCCGGAAGATTGATCGAGCAGGGCTATACCGTACTTATGTATGACCTGAGAAATCATGGGGAAAGCGGCCAGAGTAAACTGGCTTCCGGGACAGGCGGGTACGATGAGCGTTTTGATGTCCTGGCAGCCATTGAGTTCATTGGTACAAATGAAAGCACCAAGGGGAAAAACATTGGCCTTCTCAGCTACTGCATGGGATTAAACGCTACTTTTTATGCCTTTGAGGAAGATCAGGACGTATTTACAAAGCATAAGGTCAAAGGGCTAGTCGGGATGCAGCCGCTTGGAAATGGAGACTTTTTGAAGGCGTATGGTATAAAAGGCGCGATCTACAAACATGCGGATACACACTACAAGGAACACACAAAGATTCCTTTGGATTATCCGATTGTGCCTGCTGTGAAACATGCGAATGTACCCACACTGCTCTGTCAGGGAAGAAAAGACCCCTGGACAAACCTGGCTTTTATCAATGAAGTATTCGAAACGCTACCTGTTAAAAAAGAAATGTATTGGATGGAGGAACCTACCCACCGGTTTGACGGGTACAATTGGTTTTATGATCATCCGGAAAAGATGACAGCCTGGTTCAGGAAACTTTTGTAAATTGGACAGAGGCAGATGAGAACCTTCATTGAGGTCAACAATATTACAGAGGCACATAGGATGCTCGGACTGGCCAAGCCTGTTCATCCGATGATCTCTATTTTCAGCCCTCTGGAAATGAATCTGAACAAAGAGGTTTTGAAAGAGGTCAAGGTCAGCGTAAACCTCTATCAGATCTGGATGAATGATGGAGTAAGTGGCTCAGTGGGTTACGGACGGAGTGCTTATGATTTCCACGAGGGTACGCTTGTTTTTTTCCAGCCCGGTCAGGTATTATCCTATCATGAAAAGCACATTGTGCCTGATGCCGAGGCGTGGGCCCTGTTGTTCCACCCTGATCTTATCAGAAAATCGGCACTCGGACGCAACATTGAGAATTACCGTTTTTTCGATTATGAACTCAACGAAGCTTTACACATCTCAGAAGCTGAAAAGAAGACATTGACCGGCATCAGAGTTAAAATCGAGGAAGAGTACACCCAAAACATAGATAAGCATAGTCAAAAACTGATCGTATCGAACATTGCACTCCTATTGGATTATTGCACGCGGTTCTATGACAGGCAATTTTATACCCGCTCAAATCTCAACAGGGATTTCGTCTCGAATTTTGACAGGACCCTCAAGAATTATTTCCAGGGTGCACGACCCATGGAGGAGGGAATTCCCACCGTGCAGTTTTTTGGAAGTAAAATGAACATGTCAGCCAATTACCTGAGTGACCTTCTAAAAAAAGAAACAGGTAAAGGTGCACAAGAACACATCCACCAGTGCATTATGGAGCGCGCAAAAACCCGACTTCTGGGAACCAATGATCCCGTTAGTCAAATCGCTTATTCTTTAGGATTCGAATACCCTCAACATTTCAGTAAACTCTTCAAAACAAAGACCGGGCTGAGCCCCGTGGAATTTCGTGGACGTAACTGACAGGGGCCTTACAAAAGATATGGCACATACCGCTACCAGGTCGCTTAATGATGCCATGCAAAACAGATGCTTTAGCAGTTACTAAATAAATGCATAGGCATGTGCCCTACCAGAGTCCGTGCTTTTTGAGCAAAGCGCCAACCGCCTATTTCTTACCCTCTCCATAAAAGCTTACATCCGCGTCCTTATTGTTCATTTTAACCAGGTTAGAAGTATCGCCTAACACTTCATCGATAAATCCAAAGGACTTTGCCTCAAGGGCATTCATAAACCGGTCCCGGCGAAAGAGTGCTTCGATCTCCTGCCAGGAGTGTCCGCTGTTTTTGCCCATAATGTGAAACAATTGCGTTTGCAGCCTTTCCTGTTCGCGGGTCGCGATCCGAATATCCTCTGTATAGCCTTTTGCTCCCCCGCTGGTGGGGTGTTGATGCACGGTAGCCTGGGCTAGCGCATAACGCTTGCCCTTTGCGCCCGAAGTAAGCAGGGCCGTGCCCATGCTCCCGGAAAAACCGACTGCTACCGTAGACACAGGGGCGGATATCATTTGCATGGCATCATAGATCGCCAGGCCGCCATACACAGACCCGCCGGGAGACTGGATGTACAGGTCAATTTGTTGCGTTTTACTTTGGCTATCGAGGTACAGCAATTGCGCTACGACCAAATTGGCCACCTGCTCATCAATGGCTGAGCCCAGGAAGACAATACGCTCCTTGAGCAAAAGACTATAAATATCATAAGCCCTTTCTCCCCGACTGGTCTGGTCTATGACCATAGGGATTACGTTTGATTGAATCGCCATAAGGTTAGTGTTTGAATATTGCGCGTATCCGGTTTTGAAACGACCTGTGTTTTGAAGAGTGAAAAAGGCGGTATTCAACCGCTCTGATCTCCTGAAAAAGCTTTTCACGGCCATATTGGTGTATGGCCTCATAGGAGGCGGATTGCAAGTGCACTTTCTCCTTCAGGTCGGGGCTGCACAGGATCTTCGCCTCGGTAAGCAAGCGGCCCTGTGGGTTGCCCCGCTTTAACAACCAGTTTTCTATTTGCGCAATTTCAACTAAGGAAGTCCTCATAACACATTGCTTTGCGTTTAACCTGCTCGCGTACTTTTTCCAAACACTTATACTTCTGCACGGTAGCAGAGCGCGCGCTTTTAAAACCAAACCGGCCCGCCAATTGCTCCATGGTGAGGTTTTCATAATAAAAAGCCTGCAGTACATCCAGGCATTTTTTACCTGATTGCTCCAGGTAGTGCAATAGCTTCCGGGGGATAGGTTCTCTCTCCTTTTCTTCGGCAATGTCTATATGGCTTATGCCTTCCCGGCCCCGGTTCCTGGCACAGTACCGGAACCATCTTTTCTTGGCAAGCCCAAGTAGGTAGGCTTCATTCGTCTTCTCCGGGCTGAAACCGGACAAAGCCAGTTTTTCGTAGTATAGGACAATCGCTTCCTGGAAGGTCTCCTTAGCCTCTTCCAGGCTCCCTCCCCTTCTCTGAATGTAAGCGGCTAGCGGTGGAAATACCTTTACATACCATTCCGTTATGCTCTCGCTGCGGGAACGTGCACTTAACTCGTCAACACGGGTCATATTCTTAATGGTTTACCTTATTGTTCGATTTTACCCAACAATATCACCCAAAAAATTCATTTTTACCTGTTTCTCACTTCAGCCGGCAGGTAAAAGAAATGGGGATACAAATGCTAAAACACACAAAACGAGCCCAAAACCATATAAGCGAGTGCTGCTCAGCTTCAGAACATGGAGTGGTTCCTGGAGTATGTGTCTGTACTGGACATAAACCACCATGAGGACCTGCTGTCAAGCCTGAGAGAAATTCAGGCTGCAATCCGCAAAGAAAATTATGAAGATTACAAGAATGGCTTTCACCGGTATGTTAAGAGCACCGGTAAGCTTAAGGAGAAAGACGAGAAGCTATTAAATACCCGGGTAAAAAATACGTCTCACCACAAAAACCAATTGGTTTACAATGCTTTGTGCGTTCGCGTTGTGGCGCTCATCGAACACGTTCGAGATTTACCGGTATCTTGTAACCCTGAGCCTTAAACAAAGCTGTTTGCAAATATTTATGGAAACTTAAACAGCACAATAACACCCTATATGCCGCAACTGAAAGTCAACCCCTATGATCCACCCATAAATTCTATACCTTCGCCCGCATGCAAATAGGCAGGTACCACCAACTAAGGGCCACGCGTTTTACCGACTTTGGCGTTTTCCTGGAAAACGAGGAAAAAGAAGACGTCTTGCTTCCCCGAAAATTCGTTCCCCAAAGCCTGAAAACCGGGGAGGAAGTAAGGGTATTTGTATACCTCGACAATGAGGAACGTCTTACGGCTACTACCCAGGAACCCAGGATGCAGTTGGGAGAATTTGCCCATTTGCCGGTAGCCCAGGTGAGCCGTATCGGGGCCTTTGTGGATTGGGGCCTTGACAAGCAACTGCTGGTGCCTTTTATAGAGCAAAAAGAACGCATGCAGGAGGGCAAATACTATATGATCTACCTGTATGAAGATAAACTCACCCATCGCCTGGCCGGCTCTTCAAAAGTGAAGCAATTTTTACAAGCCCCTCCGGAAACCCTTAAGGCCAACCAGGAAACGGAAGGCCTGGTGTACCGGCATACCGAGCTCGGGGTAGAAGTTATTGTGGCGCATTCTTTTTTAGGTTTGCTCTACCACAATGAACTTCTCAGGAAGTTGGAAGTGGGGGAAAAACTCAAGGTGTATGTTAAAAAAGTACGGGAAGACGGCAAAGTAGACCTGAGCCTTAAACCGGGAGGGTATCAAAACCACATTGATGCAGATTGCGCGCTTCTCCTCCGCACACTGGAGGCAAACGCAGGTTTTCTCGATCTGCACGACAAAAGCGACCCGGACGAGATTGCCACAAGGCTGCACCTGAGCAAAAAAGCGTTTAAAAAAGCCGTTGGGAAATTATACCGGGAAAAACGCATCCGCCTGGAAGAGACGGGCATCCGTCTAAATCACTAAAAAGGCCAGGGCTTGCAAGGGCCCGTCATGACTTACGGAGGTACTGGCCTTTGCCCTACCATCAGCGGTAAAAGCTTCGGGAATACCCCGTGTATTGTTTTTGAAATGCAGCTTTCCAAGAACAGGGTGTTGCATGCTGCGCGCCTCTTTTTTGGTTCGCGGGCTAATTTGCGTGTACACTTCTGTAAGCATGCTTTGATCCGGGCAGGCAATGGTATGCAGGTAATCTGCGTGTACTTCGCTGGTAAAAGCATAGCGCTGCTCCTGGTAATGTACTTCTCCTGTTGCCGATGTACGTTCTACCCTGGCTATAAAAACCTCGAACTTTTTAGGAGCATAGAAACGCTCCTGCAAGGGGTGTTGCTGCATAAACACTTTAAAGGCCGCCTCTTTAGCGCTCCATATAAGCGCCTGCATAAATGCAAAACGGGAAGCCTTGAGGACTTCCCGTTCTTGTGCTGTAAAGGTCTTTGCCAAAAAACGCGTTAACCTGGTCTCTTTGTGTTGTGTGCGTGTGTTAAAAAAAACAAGGTCATTTCCTACCAAACCACTAATCCTCTTCCAGGAGTTTTTCAGATATATCAAGTGCCTGCCCAATGGTCATCATGCGCTCGGCATTCTCATCGTCAATTTCAATATCAAAAGCTTCCTCCATATCCAGGATAATGTCTACAAGGTGAGCCGAGTTAATTTCCAGATCTAGCAGTAAGCTTGTTTCTTCGGTGGCATTTTCAAGAGCTTCTTTGTTTTGCACGTAAGGCTCAATGATCTCTTTGAGCTTTGCTTTTAATTCCTCCCGATTCATGCTGGGTATTTTTTAAAGATTAGACAACTGTTTACATCGCCAAAGCCAAAGCTTGACTTGGCAATAATATTAATTTCTTGTTTCTCAAAGCCACGTACCACGCAGCTTTCATCAATGTTTTTCAAAATTTCCGGGTGTATCTCCTCCACGTTTAAACTGGGGTGTATAAACCCTTCCTCCAATTGCATGAAGCTGGCAATGCTTTCTATTGCGCCTGCGGCACTCAGGCAATGGCCGGTCATTGATTTAAGAGAGTTGATCATGGGAAAATCTTTTTTGCCAAGCCCCAGCGCCTTGCTCCAGTTGTTTACCTCCAATACATCGCCCATGGTAGACGTAAGGTGGCCTGAGATCAAATCGATCTCTTCTACGCGTACACCTGCAATTTCTATGGCTTCTTTGATGCAGCGTTGCGTACCTGCTTCGTTGGGGGCCGTCATGGTTCCGGTACCGCGCTGCCCCCCGGAATTGGTAAACCCGGCTATGATCTCCCCGTAAATATGGGCGCCTCGTTCCAGGGCACTTTCCAGCGACTCCAATACCAGTGCGCCTCCTCCGCTTCCCGGCACAAAACCGGATGCAGTGGCGCTCATCGGGCGCGAGGCTTTTTGCGGTTCATCGTTGTGTTTATAACAAAGTACACGCATCGCATCAAAGCCACCCCATACATAAGGTCCTCCCCCATCGCATCCACCCGCCAACATTATTTTGGCCTTACCGGCTTGTATGCGTTCGTAACACATAATAATGGATTCTGAGCCAGTGCTGCAAGCCGAGGCATTGCTGCTTACCTGGTTCCCCAAACCAAAACGCCCGCCCAAAAAGGCGCTGATGCCGCTTGGCATGGTTTGTTCTACGATCGTAGTCCCGAGTTTACGCACTTTGAGGTCATCGGTCTTATAAAAAGCATCACGGGCCGTATCCATAGCGCACATTCCCGTCCCGAAAATGGTCCCGGCATCCCAAAGGGGTTCCGCATCATGGCTGGCATTTACTTCCAAACCGGCATCGTTCCAGGCTTCCATACCCGCTATAATCCCATAAATAACCCCACTGGCCGTAAGGCGCTTTAGCTCTAGTTCGGTAAAGGTACGGGCCATCAGCTCTTCTTCTATCCTGGGTGTGCCTCCGATGGTACACCGGAACTTCAGGCGTTCCAACTCTTCGTAGTGCTCTATGCCGGATTTCCCTGTTTTTATTGCTTCTTTGAACGCCGGCAAGCCCACCCCGTTAGGGGATACTACGCCCATTCCTGTTACCACTACTCTATTTCGCCCCATCTTATCTCTGTGCTATCCAGTTTTGTTTATCATTCCTGCCAGGGTACCCCGTGCTACTTCTTCCTGGTCTTCGTTATACATCCGTGCCTCACACTTAAGCTTGCCGAGGCGCCAAAAGGTACGCTCGGCCATTACTTTCACTTTTGTGTTGGGCAATACAGGTTTTAAAAACCGCATATTGGCCTCTGCGAAAGCTACGGAGAGATTATCTTGCACAAGGTGATTTCCCTTCAAATGCAACAAGTAAATGCCCAGGCATACCAGGCCAATCTGTGCCATGCATTCCGTAAGGATCACCCCGGGCGTAACCGGTCTTTCCTTAAAGTGCCCTTTATAAAAATATTCCGAGCTAAGAAAAGTGTAATGCCCCACCACTCGTTCTTCTGACAGTTCACTGAGCGTATCCACAAAGAGGAAAGGCTTTTGGTAGGGTAAAAGTTTTAAAACCTCCTCGAAACTAAGCAATTGATTCGCCTCCATCTACCGGTATTATCGCACCATTTATCCAGGCTGCCTCAGGTCTGCTGAGTAAATATACGGCATTGCCCACATCTTCCGGCCGGGTAAGCCTGCCAAAGGGATTGCGCAAAAGGCTCTGTTCTTTCATAAGGGTGTTTCCTTTTATCTTCCTTAGGGCGACCGTATCGGTTACACCCGCCTGTATTACATTGCTGCGGATGCCATAAGGCGCAAACTCCAGCGCCATGTTACGTGAGATGGCTTCCAAGGTAGCTTTGGCCGCTGAAACGGCCGCGTAATTGCGCCAGGCTCTTCGCCCTCCTTCGCTGGTCAAGGTAAGTAAAGAGGTCCCTTCCCTGATCAAACCGGCATCAAAAAGTGCTTTGGCCCAAGTGTAATAGGAAGTGCCCATCGCCTCTATGGTAAGGGCAAAATCAGCACTTTGCAAAAAGTGTTGTTCTTCGCTGAACTCTTCTTTTAATACCTCTACACTCATGGCCGAGAGATCGGTACGCGGGGAGACTTCTTTATACGGAACCATCAGCTTTAGATTCCCTTTGGCAATGCTGTGCAGCATTACGCCCAGTTTTTCTCCCTGCAGCAGGCGGGCCGTCTCCGTCAACATTTCATTTACTACCTCTGCCTTGAGGGCATCTTTATTGTAACCATAACAAGCCACACCCATCTTGCGGATGCTTTCAAATTCTTCTTCCGCCCGTTCGGCACCTGCTTTCCGGTCGCGGTAAAGGATAATAAGATTATAGCCTTCTTTTCCCAGCTTTTTTGCCGAAGCCAGGCCCAGGCCTGTACTGCCTCCTAATATGAGTGCCCATTTTTTCATCCCTTATCCCAACTTTGTTTAATTGGTCTACCTATTTCTGTACCTGGCAAGATGCAGCCTTCTTTATGTACATAAACAATCTCTATCAACCGGAGACTATAAACTCAGCGCCATTCCAGCAATAGCCTTTGTGCAGAAAAGCCCGGGCCAAAACTAAGCATAAGCCCTTTTTCACCCGCCTTTATATCTTTCTCAAGATAGGCCTCTAATACATACAACACGGTGGCGCTGCTCATGTTCCCATACTTCCTGAGTACTTTTTTGGTTTCATCAATATGTTTCCCGAAACTACGTAAAATTTCTTCCACCATCTGCACGATTTTTTTTCCGCCCGGATGAAAAATGAAATGCTGTATGTCTTCCAGGCGCAAATTGTTCCGTTCTACAAAAGGTGGTATGATCTGCGGAAAGTGCTCCCGTATCTGCTCCGGTACGCTTGGGTCGAGTACCATTTGTAAGCCACTGTTTTTCAAGTCGAACCCCATCATGCGCAAGGCATCATAGAAATGATACATGCCCGAATCCACGATTACCGGTTTTACCTGATCCGGAGCCGGCCCCATTAAAGTACAGGCCACCCCATCTCCGAAAATAGCAGCACTCACTACGTTTGTCATGCTCACATCTTCATGCTGAAAAGTGCTGGTAGGGCTTTCCAGGGCAATAATTGCAGCCCGTTTCCCCGGATTTGCCGCCAAAAGATGCTGGGCGTAGATCAAAGCACTGGTACCTCCGGCACACCCCATTTCCGTAACGGGTAAGCGCATAACGTCCTGCCGCATACGCAGGCGGTTGATCAGGTACGCGTCTACCGAAGGGATCATAATGCCGGTGCAACTGGTCGTAATAAGGATATCAATATCCTTTGGAAGTAAAGCAGCCTTGTCCAGGGCTTTTTGCAAGGCTGCTTCGGCCAGCAGGGTCATTTCCCGGATGAAGTAATCGTTCTTTTCTTCGAAAGACGTTTTGGTAAAGACCTCCCCTACTTCCATGATGCTGTAGCGCTTATCTACTTCTGCGTATTTAAAAATGCGTAAAGCCTTTTCGCGAAAACGTTCCTCTTTGCCTTCCAGCCACTGTTCTACATAGGGTAAAATCTCTTCGGTGGTACGGGAATACTTTGGCAGAGCTTTGGCTGTGGCCAGGATCTTTGCGTGGGGTGTCAAGTTTTTGATGATGTAATGTTTCTTGCGGGCACTAAAACTAGGTATCGGAAGGCCCATTTCCAAGTGATGCTGAAATGGGTTATCCCGGCTTTCTTCAACATCCGTTGCCAGTCTTTCCTGGTGAATGATTTTTTTACCGACAGCTTTCCATCATGCCGGCTGATGTGGCTAAACCCAAGTAACCTGGAAACCAGGCGAAAAAGCTGATAAGCCATTTTAGACCGCTGCAAGTCGTTGATTAAGATTGCGGTATTTGCCGCGTGGAAATGCTTTAAAAATAAGACGATCTCTTCTTCTTTAAAATGGTGCAAAAAGAGGTTCAGGCTTACGACATCTGCCTCAAGTGCCGTAAACTCTCCTGAAAAAACATCAAACACGTAGTAGTGTATAGGCAGCCCCTGCGACTGTTCCCGGGCAAAAGCAATGGCCTTGTGATTGGCATCTACGCCACAGAGGTGTAAACACCACGTATTGCGCTCTGACCAACGATATAGATAACGCAAGGTATCTCCTCCTCCGCAACCTACATCTATAAGGCGTATGGGCTTATCCCGATCAAGCTCAAGGAGCTTACATAACCCATCGCGCACAATACGGTATCCCCCCAAATGCCGGTTAACCCTTTCCAGCTCGCGGAGGTTCTGCCTTAGGTCTTGCCCCTCTAAGGCAAAGTCGTCCAATATTTCAGGCTCTGCCGAGCGTGTTTTAAAGTACAGCATTATAGATATGTTCCATGCGCGTGTGTTACTGCTTGCCGCAAAGCGAGGGGAAATGCTCTTCCGAGACCCACGGCAGGTGCTAAAAAAGTATTGCGCTCCAGGAGCCATTGGGCAAGGTGGCCAAACCTGAGTCTTTTTGCAAAAGCACTTTGCCACTTGGCCCTGTACATCTGCTCCATCTGGTCGCGGGGGATCTTTCCTTCTAAAAACAAAGTTATACAGGCAACCGCTATTTTGGCAGAATGAATGGCCATCGCCATGCCGTTTCCGCAAAGCGGGTGGATCAGGCCGGCGGCATCCCCGCACATAAGCACATGTTGTGCTACCCGTTCGTGCATGCCAAAGTTTACCTGGCTAATCACCAGGGGAGCAAAGACCTGTTTTGCGTTTGAGAAAAAAGCCGCTAAATGTGGGTTTTGTCCCAGCAAGCGCATTTCTACTTCTTCGATAGAGCTATATTGTTTAAACACTTCATTGGTGGTAAGGAAACAGAGATTCACATGGCCACTTTCTACCTTGGATAATCCACAGTATCCCCCTTTAAAATTGTGTAAGGCCACCAGGTCTTCCGGGAAATCCGCTGCTTCAAAGTGATGCTTAACCCCAATATAGGCACTGCGCCTTTTGGCAGAGGCACGGTTAAGGGTATAATTGAGTTTGCTGCGTTTTCCATAAGCGCCCAGCACTACCTTAGCCACGTAAATATCTCCTTCCTGCGTTACTACGCAATGTGCGTTATCCCTAAAGGAAATATCCGTTGCCTTGCTTTTCGTACAAAGCTCCACCCCTTCTTCCCGCGCTCTTTGTGCTAAAAAAGCATCAAAGGCATAGCGGCTGATCCCAAAGCCCCCCATTTTCATTGCACAACCTGCTTTTTTTCCGGAAGGAGAGGAGAGCTCAAAATGCCTGATCTTTTTAGGTCCCAGTGCTGCAGGAAAGGCATCCAGGCGCTCGAGGTACGGGCGCACTTCGTTGGATACATATTCTCCGCATACTTTGTGGTACGGGTACTCCTTCTGTTCCAGTAATTTCACGGAGAACCCCTGACGGGCCAGGGCAATGCTGCCTACCAAACCCGCCAAACCACCGCCTATGATAAGAATGTCAGAAGTTGATTTAATACAATACCTTTAATTTTATTAAAGCTTATGCCAAAGTGCTAATTCAAGGAAAGGCCTGAAACTTCAACAACCTTTGCCAAAGCTTTCATCTGTACCCGGTTCAAGTTGAAAACAAATTGATCTATACACTGTACGAATTGATTTAAGCTTCCGTCTTCAAAACAATCAGCTGTTAACAAAGGAACTTCCATATTCCCAAAAGTAGCTTGCTCAAGCTCATCTTTGTTTTCAATGTTTGCCAAAGGGCAGAATTCTATTTCTTTTATATCCTTCTTTTGTGCCTCTATAAAGCTACTGATTTCTCGATTGAGCATGCTCCTAAAAGAGCGGAAATCGTTCTCATCCACTTCGGTTTTAGTTGTAATTTCATTTACGGCATTGTATACATCACTTTGAGCTTTTGCCATATTTCGGGCCGCCTGTTGAACATCTCCGAATAGTTTTAAACACCTTTTAAATTCATCATGTCTTCCGAGTTGTGCAGCGTGAATATAGGCTACTCTAAAAAAGAGCTGATCCCATTCTTCAAAAGACTCATTTAAATATTTGAGCTTAGTTCTATGAATATAGTCTAAAGCGTTCCCGATGTTTTTTTTGGTATAGCTTACTCCTCCAAACTCAAATTTCTTGGCTTTAATTTTTCCTTGAGCGTAATCATTGGCAAGCTGAGCCTGCCTATCATAAAGTAACACCGGCTCCATGAGCTTTTTAAGTTTCACCTTAACAAGATCAGTATATACAGCTTGAGTATCTGCAGTCTCATCCATTTCTTTATACCTGGGACTGCTTAAAACATCCCACTCCGGTTGTATGGTATACCGAAGGTCAAAATTATTCATCAATTCAGGGGCAAATAAAGCTCTATCCCTCTCTTCCTTTACAATAAACAACTCCACGACAGAGCTATCTGCCTTTTGTTCAAATTCGTCTACATTAATCAAGTGTCCCTTTTCATAAAACTCCCGTGTGAGTTGTTCTTGCACTTCATTCAATTGCTCGAAAAGCTCGGTAGGCTTTTTTTCATTAATAGGAACTTCAACATACGGGCTTTTTGCATTTTTTTCACGCTCAGAACTTGGTGGATGGCTGTCATACATGGACAGGGAACTATACACTTCTTCTGAAAATACGATCGGCCTGCCCTCTGAATCTATGGTTCGTTCCGATATGGTCTTTTCCATATCTACCTTCATCCGCTCCGCCAGGGCTCTTTGATGTGTATACAGGTTTTTGGAGTACTTACCCTGTTGTGCCGCATGATACAAATTTTGGAAAGTGTTATTGAGGGCCAGATTAGCGTATTCCAACCGCCATAAGGCATTCACAATAGCATCACTACCACTAACGCTCACTGCTACCTTATCCGCATGAAACTCCATCTCGCGTGAAAGAGAAGCATAAAGCAAGTTCAACAACCTGTAAAATAGCATCATAAACTGTCGAACGATCCACACTATAGGGGTTAGCGCCCAGGCCATAAAAGAAAGGCGGATATCCAAAGCACGCCATTTATCTAAGTATACATCCCATTGGTCGCGTGTAAAAACCATGTTATAAATAATCCTATTCGCCATATAGACATAACTACCCACCCGCATGCTTGACTGTGAAAAGTGTCCGAATTCGTGTGCCAATACAGCTTTGAACTCACTTAAGTTTAAGGCATTCATAAGCCCCATACCTATCATAAGGTTTTTTTTGGCAGGCATAATCAAGCTCAAGAACGTGCTGTTGTAATACACAAAAGCATTTACATCGTTGTTGACTTTAATGTGTTTTGGTTTTGGCGCCTTCGTTTCCTTGGCTAGGTTCATCACGAATTCGTACAAAGCAGGTTCTGTTTTTTGGGTAATTTCCAGGCTGTCATCATCTGATTTTTGTGCTTTGGCGAAAAGAAATTTCAACCCGAATAAAAAGAGCATGGCACTACCTGTTACCGACCCAAGTTTCAGCAAGCCTGTAAACTTGTTAAGATCTTCAATCCTATACAGTAACGTAAAGGTGAACAGGTAGAAAAATGAAATCATCATGGCTATATAGCAAAAAACAAACAGCACTATACCGCCTATAGCCAAAGCCACTTTGCCTTTATAGGCTCGTGGTATTTGCGTGAAGTTTTTAGGTAAATGCTTTGGGGAAGCTACGTTGATCATAGGTTAAAGTTTTATAAAGTAATGCCAATTATATGCAATAATTGGCTAAGAGACAAGTACAACTACCCACCCTGCAATGAAACCGGAACCTATTCCCAAAAGCGCTCATTAGCTAGCTTTTGGGAAATATTCTCCTTACTTTTGCCGCCCAAAATTTTCAGGCAAATGCTTTCGGTAAACAACCTTTCTCTACAGTTCGGCAAACGCGTGTTGTTTGACGAAGTAAATATTAAATTTCACGGAGATAACTGCTATGGGCTCATCGGGGCCAACGGGGCAGGCAAATCCACTTTTTTAAAGATCCTCAGCGGTGAACTCAGCCCCACCGGGGGCAGCGTATCCCTGGAACCGGGCAAGCGCATGGCCGTGCTCTCTCAAAACCACTTTGCCTTTGACGAAGAAACCGTTTTGCATACCGTAATACAGGGTTACAAGGAACTCTGGGACATTATGCAGGAAAAGGACGCCATATATGCCAAACCCGATTTCAGTGAGGAAGACGGCATCAAAGCTTCCGAATTAGAAGCCAAATTTGCCGAAATGGACGGCTGGAACGCGGAGAGTGATGCGGCTACCATGCTTAGCGGTTTGGGCATTAAAGAAGAAGACCATTACCGCCAGTTAAAAGAACTGGAAGGGAGCTTAAAAGTACGGGTCTTGCTCGCGCAGGCGCTTTTTGGCAATCCCGATGTGCTGATCCTGGACGAGCCTACCAACGACCTGGACCTGCGTACCATTACCTGGCTCGAGGATTTTTTACTGGACTTTAAAAATACCGTGATCGTAGTTTCGCACGACCGGCATTTCTTGGATACGGTATGTACCCATATTGCCGACTTGGATTACGGAAAGATCAAGCTGTATACAGGGAGCTATACCTTCTGGTATGAAAGCAGCCAGCTGGCCGCCCGCCAACGTGCTGCCGCGAACAAAAAGGCAGAAGAAAAACGCAAAGAACTGCAGGAGTTTATTTCACGCTTCAGCGCCAATGCTTCTAAAAGCCGGCAGGCCACCAGCCGTAAGAAACTCCTCGACAAAATCAATGTAGACGACATCCAGGCCTCTTCACGGAGGTATCCGGCCATTATCTTTAACCAGCAGCGTGAAGCAGGCGACCAGGTGCTGGAAGTGGAAAACCTTACGGCAAAAGTAGATGGCCATACGCTTTTTGAGAACCTCAGCTTTAAAGTAAACCGCGGAGATAAGATCGCTTTTCTCAGCGACAACGCACTGGCGGTAAGCGTATTGTTTGAGATCTTAGCCGGGGAGCGCCAGGCAGATGGCGGAAGCTTTACCTATGGCCAAACCATTACAAAGGCGTACTTGCCCAACGAAAATGCGGAATACTTTGATACGGACGAAAACCTGGTAGACTGGCTGAAGCAGTACTCCACCAATAAGGATGACGTTTATGTAAGGGGCTTTCTCGGTAAAATGCTCTTTACCGGAGAAGAATCCATGAAAAGTGCACGTGTGCTCTCCGGGGGCGAAAAGGTGCGTTGCATGCTTTCAAAAATGATGCTGGCAGAGGCAAATGTGCTGCTCATGGATGAGCCCACCAACCACCTTGACCTGGAATCTATCCAGGCACTTAACAATGGTATGAAGGATTTTAAAGGTACTTTGCTGTTTACCTCTCATGACCATGAAATCACACAAACTGTAGCCAACCGCATTATTGAAGTATTCCCCAACGGACAGTTGGATAAGCTTATGGAATATGATGATTATATAAAGGAGCCGAAGATCCAGGAGCAACGTGAACACAAGCGTGGCGCCATTCCGGCTTAAGCATGGATCCCTCTTTTAAACAAAAGCTACACACACATTGCATTGCCCTGCTCCACGAAAGGGCAAAGGACCTGGAAAAGACCTTAAGGAGTTTAAGGCAAGACCTGCAGAGCGAGCGCAAAAGTTCTGCAGGAGACAAGCACGAAACCGGAAGGGCCATGCTGCAGTTGGAAATGGAAAAACTGGGAAAACAGCTCATCGCTCTTCAAAAGAGCCAGGCCCTCCTGCAAAGGATAAACAGCCAGAGTCCCTGCGAAAAAGTGGAAAGCGGGAGCTTGTTCAACACCAATAAGCAATGGTATTTTGTAAGTATAGGTCTGGGCCCGGTTACTCTCGAAGAAAAAACCGTCTTTTGTATAGCTCCGGGCGCTCCACTGGCCCAGTCGGTGCTGGGTAAACGGGTGGGAGATGCGGCCTCTTTCCAGGGCAAAGTATTGCGTATAGAGCAACTCTTTTAAACTACACTGACCTTTCCGTTGCCCAGGGGACGAAGGTCTTTCGGCAGGAATTCGACCGTTCCCAGTGCCTTTTCATTTTTTACAAAGGCGAGCCGGAACGTTTGTATCTTGCCATTAAGCAAGTGGTGCCGAAACCTCGCCGGACATACAATCAACTGATACCCCAACGGCTTCCAACGCTCCGGAAAATGTGTCGAGGTGAAATAGTACCAATTGAAATTGCCTTCTACCACTACTCTCTTGCTCAGCACACCTTCAATGGGCAGCTCACTTTTCAATAATTCTATGGCCTTGCTCGTAGTATTATAGCCGGCTGCGTCCAGTTTTACGGTAAGCTCAAGGTAGTTGGGGTAGCGGTTGATCAAAGGCAGCAGTAAGCTCCTGGGGTTACCCCATTGCATGAGGTGCCCATGCACAATGTTTAAGCTTGTAAGGCTCACCACCAGATACACCAGCGTGTAGGATTGCCAGAAGGCCGTGTCGGCTGCAAAGCGCATGGCTAATTCAGGTGATTTGGTAAAGAGGATATAGAGAAAACCCGCTGCGCATAAGAGCAACAGGTAGGCGGTAAGGTAAAATTTATACTTGGCTGCCCTGAGCCGCCTTTCAGGCTTAAAGTAAGGTGAAATATTCAGCGTATTATTGATCATCATGGTGAGGAAATGGATGCTCGCCAGGAAGAAAAAGATGGTGATCAAAGGAAGGTTGAAACTATCGGAAATCAGCCAAAAGTCATAAAAGCCGTGCGCCAGCGCGGCAATACCAAAGCCTTTTAAAAAAGCCAGCACCTGGTTTTTCCCCTTGTAATGCGCTATAGCCAGCGTATAGGCGATGATGGACGTGTCAAACACATGGGCAACACTGGCATAAAACGCCCTACCGGTGAGGGCAAACATACTGGACTCTGTAAGGTAAAGTACATTCTCAACGAAGGCAAACCCCAAGGCGCACGCTCCTCCGTACAGGATGTAATCATAGGGTTCATTGATGTGTTTGCTAAAGCGCAGCATCAGCAAAAAGGGTATGATCTTAACCAATTCCTCCGGCACGCCTATCCCCAATACACAATATGCAAAGTCACTTAAAAAGCTCCCATCTAACGCTAACCCCAGGTCACTTAGAAAGGCACTGATGGGAAAAACGAGAAAGGGTGTACTACAGGCCATTACAAATGTGAGCAGTATGGGTGCCCATTTCTCGCGTTCAAAAATGTCGAGCGCCCGAAAAAAGACAAACCAGAAATACGAGATGGCGAAAGCGAAGACTACCGTTAGGCTTAAGCGTACTACATTCCCTTTAAAAAAAGAAAGCATATCGGCATAGTAAGGATAGGTGCGATACAAAATCCAGGAAAGAAATAGTACTCCCCCTACGCTCAGCAAAGCAATGCCCTGATACCGCAGTGCTTTCTTGTTCTTCGTTTCCTTCGCTTCCCTGTAGTCTCCGTAAGCCAGGTAACCAAAAAGCAACAATGAAAAACCAAGGAGCACCATCCCGATCGCTGTTTAAAAAGAGGTTTGTTTTGGCGAATTACCGCAAAATCAGAGAAAATGCGAATATGTTTTTAAAAACTTATACGTTTATTTGGGCTCCAAATACAATAACTTCTATGCGGTCCACTTATTTTTACCTGCTGATATTCAATATCATACCTCTAATTTCCTTTGCACAAACCAAAAAAGAGTACCAGGGCCTGCTTTGGGAGATCTCAGGCAACGGCCTTGCGGAGCCCTCCTACCTTTATGGCACTATGCATGTAAGCAACCGGGTTGCCTTCCACTTAAGTGAAGACTTTTTTAAAGCGCTCTACAGTGCAGATGTAATTGCTTTGGAAACCAATCCTGAAAGATGGATCAATCACTTTAGTGAATCCGTTCTTTTCCAGGATTTTTATACCATGGGCTACCGCTACAACACCGGCATAAATCCCCTGTACCAGTCCTTTATCCCTACACAACCCAGGCAAAATGAGCTGGGCTTTTACATAGGACATGACCAGGACCTGCTCAACCGTTTTCTTTACCGGCTAACCTCTGGAAACCAGGATTTTGAAGAAGACACTTTCCTTGATTTGTTTATTTTTCAGGCAGGGAAAAAGCAAAATAAAAAAGTAGTGGCCTTGGAAGATTTTGAGGAGTCTTTCCTTTCAGTAACGCTTTCCGGAAAATACGATAAGGATGCCAAGCGCATAAGTGAGCGGCAGGCCGAGGATATACTGGGCGATTACGACAATTGGGGCGAACTTCAGGAAGACGCCTACCGGAGAGGAGACCTGGACCTGCTGGATACAATGACCAGCGCCTTAAACCCCGGAAAGTATTACCGCAAAAATATGCTGGACGTGCGGAACCGCATTATGGCAGACGGTATGGACAGCCTGATGAAAAGCGGGAATACCCTGTTTACCGGAGTAGGTGCCGCTCACCTGCCGGGCAAAAAGGGAGTTATTAATATGCTGCGTCAAATGGGCTATGCGGTTGTTGCAAAAAAACGCACCATCACCGCACAAAGCATCGAAAAGAAAGAAGCGATAGACCAGATTATTTACCAGCACGACAGCACGCTATACCAAACCGAAGATGGCTTCATCAGCATGGTTGCCCCCGCTCCGCTAACCAAGCTTGTTTCTACCCCTTACCAGGAATATATTTACGCAGATATGGCCAACGGAGCTTTTTACTCCATCCGCAGGATCAACACCTTTGGCGCACTTTATGGAACTGGCACAGAGGCCTATATGGCAAAAGTGGATAGCTTGTTGTTTGAAAATATCCCCGGGAAGATCAACAGCAAAAAAGAGATCATCCTTGATGGATACAAAGCCTATGACATACGGAATACCACTAAGAAAGGGGATCAACAACGCTACCACATCGTGTTTACGCCATTGGAGTTGATCATTTTAAAAGCAAGCGGGCATAAAGCTTTTGTAGAAAGTGCTCAGCCCAAACGTTTTTTTCAGAGCCTTAAGCTGGGCAAGGTGCACAAAAAACAGCAGTACATCCCCGCAAACGGTGGGTTTACCGTAAAACTTCCAAATGCTTTACGCATAGAACACTACGAAAGCATTTTTTACAATCCAAACGCTACCTTCTGGGTACAAGCCATGGATGAAGAAGGGCATTACTATGCCGTAGGTGAACGGCAGTTTTATGACATGAGCTATATAGAAGAGGATGCCTTTGAACTGAGGTACCTGGTGGAACGGATTGTTAAGGAAGAAAAACTGGATCTGGATACCCTGTACATAGTGCGTAACCCGGCAAACGAAGCCCCGCTGTACGGGCAGTTTGTATTAAAGAACAAAAAGGGCGGCAAAATTTACGGCCAAACCCATCTGTCAGGCGGACAGTACGTTATGCTGTATACCAACCACGCCGATAAAGCGGTACAAAATGATTTTTTTGAAAGCTTTGCCTTCACCGATTACCTCTATGAAAACGGATTTGAAACCTATACGGACACCAACTTTTACGTTCAGTTGCGCTTACCCAAGGATCCGAATAACTATGAGACTTTCCTGAACAATGTATATACCCGTAGTTATTACAGCGAAGCGGAAAAGCCCTATAGAGGCTTTAACCGTACAAAAATCATAGGGTATCCGCCAACGGGAGAGGAATTGCACGTGAATACCATTAAGTTCAATAAATACCGCTCGTATAAGAACGAAGACGAGCTGTGGAATGACTTCTCTCCCATAGAAGACCACAGCTTGCAATTGGAAAAAGACAGTTTGCTTTATTCCCTTAACCGGGATTCCACCTATTACAGTGCTGCAAAAGAGTTTTGGTATAGCGACACCAACAGCACACGGGTAATCAGGGTGAAATCGATCATTGAAAACGGAGCTGCTTACTCGCTTTATGCAAACTACGATAAAGAGGCCAAGCCCTCCCGCTTTATTACGGAAGCCTTTAACACCTTCACCACCAGTGGAGATACCCTTTTTGGGGCTTCACCGCTCTATTCAAAAGCACCCCTGTTGTTCCAGGACCTGGCCAGTGGTGACAGTACGCGTATTTATGCCGCTAAAAAATCTTTTCTGAAAGTAGACTACCGGGAACGGGACGGAGAAACCATTATTGACTTTGTAGAGAACTATACAAACGTGGAGTTTGAAAGGGAGAACCGGCTTAACTTGCTGAACCGCCTGGCCTTTACGGGAAGTAAAAAATACCTGCCTTACTTAAGGGAAGCCTATTACAAAAACCTGGACAGCTCTGCTTACCAATTTAAAATACTGGAAACCATACTGGACCACAACTCCAAAGAGAGCAACAAGCTTTTCAAGAAACTGATCCTGGATGAAACGCCTTTCAGTTCTAAAAGCTATACCTATGGCAACCTTTTCCGGGAATTTCAGGACAGCCTGGAGATAGCCGATCTGGTGTTCCCTGATATCCTGGAACTAACGGATTTCGAAGACTATAAAAGCGCGGTGTACAACCTACTGGAAGACCTTGTTGACAGCAATTTCATTAAACCCAAAGCCTATAAAACAAAGGCCAACACCATATTGCGGTACGCCAAGGTAGAATACAAAAAACAGCGGGCCAAGGACGAAGGCAGCAGTACGGCTTCCAATAATTATTTACTAAACCGCTACAACCTGCTGTTACGCCCGTTCGGCCATAAAAAGGAGGTAAAGGAACATTACCGGAACGTACTATACATCAAAAATAAATCCATTGTAACTTCTCAATTGCCGCACATATACGACCACATAAAAGTTCCGGACTCCATATACGATTACCTGGCAGACGATGACCGCGCCCGTACAGCCGTATATGATTTCCTGAACAAAAAGGGGAAGCTGAGCCTGCTCAGTACAGAAAACAGGAGCCAGTCTGAACTCAACAAAAGCATGGTCCAGGATTTGAATTACAAAGGGTACGACAGCCTGGTATACATCGGCAACGGCCATATTGAGAACAAACTCGGGCCGCTTCAGGTGTATTTTTACAAAGTACAGAACGAAAACGATAAGCTTTGGCAATTTGCCTACGTAGCCGTAGTGAAAGATGCACAGGAACCTGTTACGCAAACGCGCATTTCTGCGCTTGGAGAGAAGTTCAATGACGAATACGACAATATTGAAGAAATAAAAAAAGACGCACTTAAGGAAATAAAAGTGTTTGAACGGGAGCGTGTACAGCAGGAAAACGAAAACTATTATTGAAACAACTTTTCCCCAAAGCAAAAGGAAAGAACCCCGTATAGCCTTCAGGTAAGGGTATACACCTTAAGCTTGCAATCAATACCGCCCTCAGGTAAAAGTGCAAAGACTTGTAATTCCCTCTTCTATGCGCTTACAGAAGCTTTTTCCCTTTGCGCTAGTTTTTCCAATGACCGTTCTATATCCGCCTTTATGGTTTTATAGGTGCCGTACATCTGCACCATCATCAAGCCATAAAGAAGGGCTTTATCCAGGTACTTGCGGTTGTACAAAAGCGTCCAGAAAAACAAGCGCCAAAAATAGCGGCGCTGAGGCGATTTGACACCTATCCGGTAAAGGCTGGACAGCGCAATGCCCGTATCCCGCCAGGAAAAATCTGTTGGAATGGGCAAGTTGTTCTTTGGAAATTGGTAGGTCTTGAAAAAGCGCTTAATGCGTTTCAGCGCATGCGCTGGTTTATAGGTAGCATCAATTACCCGCAGGTAACCTTCCAGCAGGGCACGTTCGCCCATAGCTGGAATGATGTTGGTATCCCCTTCGGCAAAGGCAAAAGCTTTACTCAACCGCCCCTCTTTCTCCATACGTTCATGTAACTCGGTACCCGGGGGCGCCTTTAGAATGTTTACGATCGGCAAGGGTATGCCGCTTTCTCTCAAAAAGCGGATCTGTCGATCGAAGGTATGCTCGTCATCCGTATCAAAGCCTACGATAAAACCACCCCAAATCACAAAACCTTTGCTGTGTAACAACAAAATGTTGTCCATGATGTTACGCCTCAGGTTTTGATTCTTGCGCGACACTTTTAAACTTGCTTCATCCGGTGTTTCAATACCGATGAAAATATGCCGGAAACCAGCGTCAATCAGCAGCTGCATCAACTCCTCGTCATCAGCGAGGTTTATGGTAAGTTGGGTAGCAAAAAACACACTGGGTTTGGTGCGCTTGCGCCATTCAATGAGTGCGGGCAAAAGCTCCTTTTTTACCAGTTTCTTGTTGCCGATCAAATTGTCGTCCGCAAACAGCACCAGCGATCCGGCATCCGCCTGTGCACAAATGGCATCCAGCTCTTTTAAGATCTGCGTGGTGGTCTTCACACGGGGCCTACGTCCGAACAAGGCCGTCACATCGCAAAAATCGCACATATAAGGGCAGCCCCTGGAGTATTGAATGATGGAATAGATATAGTCTTTCATATCCACCAATTCAAAAGCAGGCACAGGCGATTCTTCAACATTGGCAAATGCACTGCTGCTATAAATGCGCTGCACATTACCTGCTTCCCAATCTTTTAAAAACATGGGTAAGGTAAGTTCAGCTTCATTGAGCACAAAGTGATCTACCTCCGGAAAGCGCTCATGCTCATGCGTAAAGAGTGTGCCACCTCCCACTACCGTAATACCGGCTTGTTTAGCTATAGACAAAACCTCCCGTACGGAGTACTCCTGCACATTCATGGCCGAAAGAAACAGCAGGTCTCCCCATTGCAGGTCATCTGTAGTCAGCGCACGGACATTGAGGTCTACTACCCGTTTGTTCCAATCGCCCGGTAGCATAGCCGCTACGGTAAGCAAGCCCAAGGGCGGGTAAGAACCTTTTTTACCCACCATCTTAAGCGCGTGGCGCATAGCATAAATGGTATCGGGCATTTCGGGATATACCAGCAGTACGTTCATTGTGGTAAATTATAATGGGAGCAAGATAGAAAACTTACCTATGTCCAAAAAGGCTTTACTCCTCTTTACCCCTTCCTGGGTGCGGCTGTACAAGATTTATTACTTTGCACAAATGAAAAAAGTCTTTCTGATCGGTTTAGTGCTTAGCTTTTCCTGTATGCAGGCTCAACAAATCAAGAGAGTGTTGTTTTTGGGCAACAGTTATACTGCCTATAATAACCTGCCGGCCCTCGTGGCAGGCATTGCCCGGTCTCACGGAGATACCTTGATCTACGACAGCCATACTCCGGGGGGGTATACCCTGGAAGGCCACAGCAACAATGCAACGTCTATTGCCAAAATAAACCAAGGCAATTGGGATTATGTGGTTTTGCAGGAGCAAAGCCAGAAACCCTCTTTTGATTCCGCTTACGTATACAACAATGTGTGGGCCTTCGGCAAAAAGCTTGACAGCATTATCAACACTTCTGACAGCTGCACCCAAACCATGTTCTATATGACCTGGGGGCGCAAAAACGGGGACCAAAGCAATTGTGTTTTTTTCCCCTGGGTATGTACTTATTCTGGTATGCAGGGCCAACTTCGCTACAGTTATGTCAACATGTCCACACAGAATTCGGCCGTAGTTTCCCCGGTAGGCATCGCATGGAGAGATACCCGCCAACATAACCCCGGTATAGAGCTTTATACACCCGATGAGAGCCACCCTTCTCTTGCCGGAAGTTACCTGGCGGCCTGCACCTTTTATGCCTCCATTTTCCATGCGTCACCTATCGGAAGCACTTACCCGGGTGGTTTAACCAAAGACGTGGCCGATACGCTACAACTCCGGGCTCACCGGGCGGTATTTGACAGCCTGCCGGTTTGGAATATAGATACCGGCCGGTTGTTTACAAATTTTAGCTATGCCATTACATCCAATGATTCCGTGCTCTTTGACGGCACGGTTAGAGGAGCAGATACTGCCTGGTGGGACTTTGGCGATGGCTCTGTTGCCGCTTTTAAGGACACAAGTAAATGGTATGCCGGATCAGGGGATTTTACCGTGAAACTCATTGCCCGAAAAGGCTGTATGTATGATACTTCTTTGGCCATTGTCTCCTATTACCCCCACTTTGCACTGCCGCAATACCTCCTGGCAGAACCAAGGGTATATGCTTGTGGCGCATTTCTATGCGTAGACGGGGCCTGGCTGAATCAAGCGATCCTGGAGGTTTGGCATGTAAACGGCCAAAAGATGTTTGCTCAAACCTTATCTGCATCAGAAAACAAAATACCCCTGACTGTTTATGCCAGGGGTATGTACCTTGTTTCGATCCGGAAAAACGGCTATCGCTTCACCCAAAAGATAATGCTTGAAGGCTAACTTTCCTTTATCAGCTTTTTGTAGCACTTACGCTTAGGTTCAACATTAGCCGGGCGTTTCCGTTCGCATGGCAAATGTTTTCTTTTACATCCAAAATCAAGGTAAAGGGAGCTATTCATTCCCTCCCTTATCCGGCAAGGCTTATTTTTCGTACCGGGCAATACAAGGCTCAATACAAGGATAGTACACTTCCATTACGTTGCCTTTTATTTTGTAGTGTATGTTCCTAACGGTAACGGCACATCCTGGCGCTGTTATGGTAGAGTCAGTGTTCGAGTATGTACCGGTGGTGGGTGTTGAACTATCGCTACTTAAACTACACAAATCCCCGTTAGAACCCACGGTACCATCCGCATAAAAAATAATATGCTTGTTGCTGTTTACCGGTTGGAAAGTACCACTTCCATCCCCCGGGTCAGCTAAAACCGCTTTAAGCTTCCAGGTATCTGGTGCTTTTTCGCTTGTTGCCTCCTCTTTTTGGCAAGCTAGCAAGCTGCTTAGGAACAGCCCGAATAAAAACATCTTTTTCATGATCGCATTTGTTTAACCATATAGATGCTTTTGCGAAGGAAAGGGTTGCTAAGGCAAACCCAATGTAAAGCGAAGTCTTCTGAAGATGAGATATTTAAAAAACTTAAATGGGTATTTGCTTTTCATCAACTATTTTATAAGTTTCTTATAGCGTACCCGTTTAGGTTCAACATCTCCCAGGCGTTTTCTTTTGTTTTCCTCGTAATCGGAGAAGCCTCCTTCAAAATAATACACCTGGCTATCGCCCTCAAAGGCCAGTATATGGGTACAGATCCTGTCGAGGAACCAGCGGTCGTGGCTGATGATCACCGCACAGCCCGCAAAATTCTCCAAACCCTCTTCCAAAGCACGCAATGTATTTACATCCAGGTCGTTCGTAGGTTCATCCAAGAGAAGTACATTGCCCCCTTCTTTTAAGGCCATGGCCAGGTGCAGGCGGTTGCGCTCTCCCCCTGAAAGTACGCCCACCTTTTTGTTTTGGTCGCTACCTGCAAAGTTGAAGCGGCTCAGGTAAGCCCTGGCGTTTATCTTTTGCCCGCCAATTTCTATCTCTTCATTTCCCTCCGAAATGATTTCGTAAATGCTCTTCTCTGGTTTCAGGCTTTCGTGCGATTGATCTACATACGAGATCTTTACGGTCTCCCCCACTTCAAAATTGCCCGCATCGGGCTCTTGCTGTCCCATGATCATCCGAAAAATAGTGGATTTACCTGCCCCGTTGGGACCAATAATACCCACTATGCCCGCAGGGGGCAATGAGAAATTCAGGTCTTCATACAGCAGCTTGTCGCCAAAGGCTTTCTTCACATGTTTGGCTTCGATTACATTACTTCCAAGGCGGGGCCCGTTGGGAATGAATATCTCCAGTTTTTCTTCCTGCTCCTTTTGCTCCTGGTTCAACATGGCCTGGTAATTATTCAAACGCGCTTTGCCTTTGGCCTGTCGCCCTTTGGCACCCATGCGCACCCATTCCAGCTCCCGCTCCAGCGTTTTCCTCCGTTTGCTGGCCGCTTTTTCTTCCTGCGCCAGGCGTTTGCTTTTCTGATCTAACCAGCTGCTGTAATTTCCCTTCCAGGGAATGCCCTCTCCCCGGTCCAGTTCCAGGATCCAACCGGCCACGTTATCCAGGAAATAGCGGTCGTGGGTAACCGCTATTACGGTGCCTTTGTATTGCTTGAGGTGCTGTTCCAGCCAGTGCACTGATTCTGCATCAAGGTGGTTGGTAGGTTCATCCAGCAACAGGATGTCGGGCTGCTTTAACAGCAAACGGCATAGGGCTACCCTCCTTCGTTCTCCCCCGGAAAGTACGCGGATAGGAGTTTCAGGCTCGGGACAACGCAAAGCATCCATGGCCCGGTTGAGCATGGTGTCCAGTTCCCAGGCATTGGTAGCGTCAATCCTGTCCTGCAACTCAGCCTGCCGGGCCATCAACTTCTCCATTTTATCGGGGTTTTCATACACCTCAGGCAAGCCAAAATCGTCATTGATCTTATTGTATTCATCCAGGATGTCCACAATTTGCTGGGCGCCCTCTTTCACCACTTCCAATACGGTTTTGCTCTCGTCAAGCTCTGGTTCCTGCTCCAGGTAACCTACGCTGTAACCGGGAGAAAAAACTACATTCCCCTGGTAATTAGACTCGATGCCCGCAATGATCTTGAGCAAAGTGGATTTACCGCTCCCATTAAGCCCCAATATGCCAATCTTAGCTCCATAGAAAAAGCTCAGGTAAATGTCTTTTAGTACGGTTTTGTTGTTTGAGGAATAGGTTTTGCTTACCCCGCTCATAGAGAAGATCACCTTTTTATCGTCTGACATAGGTTTATATTTGTTTTGTGAGTTATTTAGAAAATTTCGCGTAAAGCGCTCCAAAGATACTTGTAATGCCCAAAGCCTCTTTGCTTCTTTTTGTCTTTTGTTTCTTTTGCTGTAAAGGCTTTGGGCAGGATCAGAAACTGGAAGGAAAAGTTATCGATAAACAAAGCAGGAAGGGCATTGGCCAATGCCACGTAGTAAACAAACGCACTTTAAGAGGCACGCTGAGCGGAGAAGACGGAACTTTTAAGCTTACCATAGCCCTGGGGGATACGGTAGTATTCTCAAACATAGCGTATAAATACTTCTATTTCATTTATGCCGATAGCGCCACCGCAATAAAAGATGTATTTGTTGAAATGGAAGAACAAAACTACTTATTGCACGAAGTCAGCATCTTTAGTTATGAGCTCACTTCGAACAATGAAAAGGAAATGGTATTGAACGAGCCAAGAGACCCCAAACCCGAGGAACTTGGGGATGGCCGCATTGTAGAGGCCGGTTTTGACAACCCGGCAGAGTTTTTATACAACCTGTTTGGTTCAAAACCACGTCAGTTGAGGATGCTGGCCAAGCTTAAGGCCGATGATGCCTATCGCGAAAAACTCAAAGAAAACAACAACCGCGAAATTGTTGTAGAACTAACCGGCCTGAGCAGAGACGAGCTGGAGGCCTTTATGTTTTATTGTAAGTTCAGTTCGGTGCGGATGCAAACGCTTAATGATTATGATTTCCTGCTTTCCGTACAGCGCTGTTATCGTCAATATGTAAGGGAAAAAGAACTCAGCGAGTTCCTGGATCAATTTGACTAAAAAAATCCTACCACTCACTAAAAAAATCTACCGTTTCCTTTAGTCGCAATACGCGCCCCGCTAATATTGAGGTGTAATTAAGTATTGCGTAATGACTGCAACCGGTTTATTCCAACATACCCTGCAGAAATGCAAAGCGACTTTAGAAAAGCCTGGCTTTAGTAAAAAGGATGAAATCCAGTTACTGAAGGCTATAGGGCAATGTATAGAAAGTTATGAAAATGTGGATGAACGCAGAAAAATTGCAAATGATCTGCTTGACCGGGTAAAGGAATTCCTCCTGATCAAGAAGTATAGGATCATTTATAAACAAGCTGTAAATGACGGAGCAGACTTCTTCGACAGTACCAGCTTGCTGGAAAAGTTTAGGGAGACCTCCGCGAAATACCAGATAAATGATGTGTTAAAATAGTATTCCTTTATGTGTTGTGTGATGGCCCTTCGGTGTTCTGCCGGGGGCTTTCTTTTTTTATAGCTTAGCAATAAATTCATTTTCTTTGCCAACCACTCCACAAGCACAGAAGCTTATTCTGACCTCTGCTATACTGGCTTCCAGTATGGCTTTTATTGACAGTACTGCCCTCAACGTAGCTATGCCCGCTTTACAACGCAGCCTAAGCCTGAGCGGGAGTGAATTGCTTTGGGTGGTGAACGGGTATACCCTCTTTTTAGCTGCCCTTATATTATTAGGAGGTTCCTTAGGCGATATTTATGGGAAAAAACGCGTGTTTGTTTTTGGCATTGTGCTCTTTACCTTGTTCAGTGCGCTTTGTGGCTTTGCGCCAAGCGGGGAATGGCTCATTATAAGCCGGGCTCTGCAGGGGGTAGGAGGCGCCTTCATGATTCCCGGCAGCCTTTCTATCATATCAGCAGCTTTTCCACAAAAAACAAGGGGTACGGCCATCGGTACCTGGAGCATGTTCAGTGCTTTCACTACTCTTTTCGGTCCTGTACTAGGGGGGTATCTGGCTAGCCAGGGACTTTGGCGATACATTTTTTTCATCAATATACCCCTTGGCATCCTATCTATGTTTTTGTTGAGCCGGGTAAAGGAACCTGCTGCTACTACCGGTCAGAAAACGGATTGGCTGGGCGGAACGCTCATCACCCTGAGTTTAAGCCTGCTCACATACGGATTCATTGAGGCCAGTGAACAAGGCTTTGGCGAAATGGCGATCATTTCTTCTATTGGCTTAGGTGCCCTATTGCTTGTTGCTTTTGTGTTTATCGAGTTACGGGTTAAAATGCCCATGCTCCCCATGCGCCTCTTTCAGTCGCCTACTTTCTCGGCCGCCAACGCCCTTACTTTCCTCGTATACGGTGCTTTAGGGGCGGTTTTGTTTTTTCTGCCTCTCAACCTGGTACAGATACAAGGCTACCGGGAAGATATGGCCGGGTTTGCCCTGCTACCTTTTGCCGGATTGATCGCCTTGCTGGCGCGTATTTCGGGCCGGTGGACAGATAAAATAGGCGCTAAAATACCCTTGGTAGTGGGACCCGTTATTACGGGTGTGGCCTTTTACAGTTTTTCCTTTATTGGTATCACTAACGGGCCTGCTGCTTATTGGGGTAGTTTTTTTGTGCCTCTACTAGTAGCAGGTGTAGGGATGGGTTTAACGGTAGTTCCGCTTACCACCGCCGTTATGAATTGCGTAGATGATAAAAGCACGGGGGTAGCCAGCGGGGTCAACAATACCATTACCCGTTTTGCCAATGTGATGACCCTGGCTGTTTTGGGTAGTTTTATGCTTCTGACTTTTAAAGCTTCTTTTATGGAGAGCCTGGCCTCCGGCGATTTTGATCAACAGGAACTGACCGCTCTTGAAAAGCAGGCAGATAGACTGGCGGAAGCGGCTGCCCCTGGGGATTGGCCTTCTGAAAAACAACAAGTGGTAAAGGAAAAAGTGCAAAGCAGTTTCCTGGAAGCTTATCACACCATTTGCCGTATAGCGGGCATATGTTGCGCCTTATCCGCTCTGCTTTCTTACTTTTTTATTAAAACCAATCCCCGTACGGTAAAACTCGAATAAGCCCCCTACTTTTGCGGCATGGAGGATGCTTTATACATGCAACGCTGCATAGAACTGGCGCGATCAGGTAAACATACCGCCGCGCCAAATCCTTTGGTAGGCTGTGTAATTACGTATCAGAACAACATTATCGGAGAGGGCTGGCATCATAAGGCAGGTGATGCGCATGCAGAGGTAAATGCCATACGGTCCGTAAAAGAAAAAGCTTTGCTGAAGAAAGCAAGCTTATATGTGAGCCTGGAACCCTGTGCACATTACGGTTCTACCCCCCCCTGCGCAGACCTCATTGTTTCCCATAAATTGAAAAGGGTAGTGATCGGTTGCCAGGACCCTTTTTCCAAGGTAAACGGTGCGGGTATTGCCCGGCTAAACGCAGCGGGTATAGAAACGGAGACAGGTATACTTGAAAATGAATGCCTGGCTTTAAACAAGCATTTCTTCACCTTCCACAAAAAGAAACGGCCGTACATTGCTTTAAAATGGGCACAAACGCTTGATGGATTTTTCGATGCCCCCCGGAAAGCAGGTGAAAAAGGGAGTCGCTGGATCAGTGGTCCTCAGGCCAAAACTTTTGTCCACAACCTACGCGCCGAACATACAGCCATATTAATAGGAAGCAGAACGGCCATTCATGACAATCCGCAATTGACCACCCGGCTGGTTAAGGGACCTTCGCCTTTACGCCTGTTGTTGGACAGAGAGAACAAGGTTCCCGTAAACAGCAAACTGTTCCAGGATGGGGCACCTACCGTGTTGTTTACCTCAAAACCCCGCACACTTCCCCGTGCTGTTTCTCAGGTCTTGGTAAAGCGCTCTCCACTAACCGAAATACTCGACTACTGCCGCGAGCAGAACAAGCTAAGCCTGCTTGTAGAAGGAGGTGCACACCTGCATCAACACTTCATACACGCCGGGCTTTGGGATGAAGCTTTCGTTTTGATTGGCCCAAAAGAATTTAAAGAGGGTATACCCGCACCGCAGATCCCCGGCACTGCCTCGAAGCAGTATATGCTGGGGGCAGACCTGCTGCTCAATTACACAAACGCATGATCTACCTGCTACTCAGCATTGGATGCTCCACGCTGATATTTGCCGTGTTCAAGCTTTTTGCGCGTTACCAGATCCGAAACCTGCCGGCCATTGTCGTAAATTATGCCGTGGCAGGAGCTTTGGGTTTTTCTACTGCGAGTAATGGGTTTTCTCCCGCACGGATCATCCAAAGCGAATGGTTTACAGGAGCGCTCTTTTTGAGTTTTATGTTCATCGTACTCTTCCAGGTGATGGCCTGGGTATCGCAAAAAATTGGCATTGCGGTGGTAAGCGTAGCTGTAAAAATGTCTGTAGTCATACCCGTACTTTTCGGTATTCT
The DNA here is from genome assembly GCA_028285465.1 of Owenweeksia sp. Lineage (GTDB taxonomy): Bacteria > Bacteroidota > Bacteroidia > Flavobacteriales > Schleiferiaceae > JANQPD01. The sequence continues at coordinate 58,738 of JANQPD010000051.1, forward strand.
TTACTACGGAGAATCCACGGGCTGGGTAAAACTGCTTGGCATAGGCCTGGCCATAGTGGCCGTATACCTGGCTACAAAAAAACCTATGACCGTGAAGCGTTCCTTTCAATACCTTCTGTTGCCGGTTTTGCTCTTTGTGGGCAGTGGTTTTCTGGACGTCTGCATCAAATACCTGCAAGCCAATGTGGTACCCTCCGGAGAACAAGCGCTTTTTGTATCGAGTACTTTTTGGGCTGCCGCATCCTTAGGTATTTTCTATTGGGTTTACCGTTATTTCAGATTTCAGGAAAAGGCGGGTTTTAAAGATTTTGTGGGTGGGATCGCCCTTGGTATTCCAAACTATGGCTCCATCTACTTTTTGTTTAAAGCACTGGAATACAAAGGATTGGAAAGCTCAATAGTTTTCCCGATAAACAATGTCGGGATCGTTGTGTCTTCCGCCCTGGTTGCGCTCTTTGTATTCAAAGAGAAGCTAAGCCTGGATAATATATCGGGCATTGTATTGGCGCTTCTTGCCATTGTATTGATCACATTTAGTTTATAAGCATGCAGCAAACAGAGGCCATTAAGGGAGATTCCTTTTATGCCGTAGTACGCCCTGGTGAAAGCCTGTATAAAGAAAAAGGTTCTAAGTTCATCGGTTTTGCCTTTCCCGTATACTCATTGGAAGAAGTAAACCAGCAGCTCGGAAAGCTGCGCAAGCAATACCACGATGCCCGGCATGTATGCTATGCCTTTCGGCTGAACCCTACACAACCGGAGGTTCGTGCAAGTGACGATGGAGAGCCTGGCAATAGTGCCGGCATTCCTATTTACAACCAGTTGCTTTCTTATGAAGTATGGAACAGCCTGGTAGCGGTAGTGCGCTATTTCGGAGGCACCAAGCTTGGAGTGGGCGGCTTGGTACAAGCATACAAGCAGACGGCTCAGGAAGCTTTGGCAAATGCGGTTATTGAAAAGCAATTTTTGTGGAGTGAATTTAGCGTAACCTATCCCTACGCACTTACCTCCGAGGTTATGCACCTCATAAAGGAGCATTCGTTACGCATTATAGAAGAACAAATGACCGAGCAGGGCGGTTACAAATTGGCGGTTAGGCTGTCGCTCAAAACCGCTATATTTGAAGAGTTTGAGAAACTCTATGGATTAAAATTAACTGCTCATGAACCTTAAAAAAGCTTCCTTTCTTCTGCTCATACTTCCGGTACTTACCGTTGCACAAAAGGTACATTCGCCAGAAAGCTATGCAAACTTTGGCGTACCCGAGCTAAAGGAGGAAATCTTTTACCCCGAGCAGGTCTACCTCAATGAGTCCGGTGAGGCTGCTGCTCAATTAGCCAACCTGCTGACCTTACCCGAAGGTTTTAGCCTCAAACTGAGAAAAGTATACCCTAGTTTAGCGAGTGACCACTACCGCTTTACCCTTTTGTATAACGAAAGAGAAGTTTTCTTAGGGGAGTATCACTTTGCCGTAAGCAAAAAAAGCGGTGCCGTTTCGTTGGCCAGCCACCCGCGTATCCCCTTTGCGATTGAGGAAACACTTGCGGAAGGGCAAAGTATACCCCTCCCGTCAAATGCCCTTTCTTCAAACGAGCGTTTGCTTCGTCAAAAGCAGGTGTATTTTCCACAGGGAAGTAAATTGATCCCGGCTGTTCTGATCGAGCTTACCGATGAAAACCAGGCGCACTTAGCCCGGGCCTTTACCCAAAACGAATGGATCTATCAGCACGACCTGCGGCAATACCACCACGCGCACGGTCCTAACGATACCACCATAGAAGCATATGTCTTTAACCCAGACCCACTTACCAGTGCTTTTACCTCGTATGCTGCGCCTTATATAGATGGGAATGACGGTATGGTACCCGCCATAGAAGCCGAACGCGTACTCAAAAACGTAACGGTTACTAAAGATAATGCCGGCTCGCTCTTATTTGAAAACGACGCTTGCGTATTACAGGATTTTGCCCCTCCATTTTCAGGGGTTACCCAGGCCGGACAACAGCAAAACTATCTATTTAGCCGCAGTGAAGGAGGCTTTGAAGATATGAATGTCCTATACCACCTGCATCAACAATTCCTTCATTTGCAGGCGCTTGGTTTTACAAATTATCCCGGTTATAGAGTACCGATCGACCCTCATGGCGCAAGTGGAGCGGACAATTCTTTTTTCAGCTTTATAAGTACGCCTCCAACCATAGAGTTTGGAGAAGGGGGGGTAGACGATGCAGAGGATGCAGATGTGATCGTGCATGAATACAACCACGCCTTACAGTTTAGTTTTACCGGTACCAGCCCTGTTGGAAATGAGCGCAAAACAATAGAAGAAGGCCTGGCAGATTATTTTACCGTTAGTTATTCTAAAAGCATTAATCCCTTTAATGCCGATAAAGTGTTCTCCTGGGATGGCCACAATGAATTCTGGCCTGGTCGGGAAGGAAGCTCTACCAAGAATTACAAGGACCTCAATTTCACCCCTGCCTTTTACCAGCATACGGATTTTGTGGCAGCTGTAATGGGCGAGATAATGGACTCCCTGGATAGGAATACAGCAGATCAATTGATCTGGGAAGCTATGTTTGGCCTGGGTGCAAATACTAACATGCCCCAGTTTGCAGCGATGGTGCTTCAGGCAGATGTAGACCTGAATGCAGGAGTGCACTTCCAGCTTATTAAGAGGATATTCGTACGGAGAGGCATACTGTCTGATACCTTTGACCTAAAGGAGGTTCGCGACCCTTTAAGGGCCAGGGTTTACGCAATGGAAGCTTTTTCCAAGGGCGGCAAAGCACGGTTTACCATGCCCGAGGCGGGCACGGTTGAGTTGTACGATTTAAGTGGAAAGCGCCTGCAAAGCTGGAAATATACCCTTGCCCATGAAGTTATGGAAATAGATGGAGCGCAATTGAAACCGGGCGTATACATCTTAAAGGCTTCAAATTCCAAGGGCAGCAAAACCGAATCTTATAAGTTGATCAGGCTGTAAATGCTACTCCTCTTTATCGAAGAAGGGAAGCAGGCCATCCAAAAAACGCTGCGGTGGCCGACAAGGCTTCTTTGTGTCTTTGTTTACAAATACGAGTTGTACCATACCCAGCGTAAGTAGTCTTCCCTGCTCGTTATGTACCTCATGGTAAAAAGTAAAACGCGAGGTGGGCAATGCTTTAATACAACTCGTGATCGTAAGTAAATCATCATACCTGGCCGGATGTACATACTTTGTCTCGAGTTTTAATACGGGAAGCATAATTCCGCTTTCTTCCATTTCTTTGTAGCTCATACCCAGTGTTCTCAGTGCTTCTACCCGCCCAACCTCAAAGTATTGTGGATAATTCCCGTAATACACCACTCCCATCTGGTCGGTTTCTGCGTAGCGAACCCGTAGTAATGTTTTCTTTACAAACATAAAATTATTCAACTGATTATTAAGCGCTTTCCACCGTAGAATGCGGGATGCAGCGGCTTAACACTGGCTTAAGGTTGGAAAAAAAAACTGGAAATTCAACAGGCATTCCATTTTTTTAGGAACTTTTTTATCTACACTTTTGCCCTCTGTCTGAGCCGAGGTTCTTCATGCCCAAAGACCATGCGAACACGGCAAAACTAACTAAGATCAAAACAAAAGTATTAATGGAACTCACTGCAAAAACGGTTTGGGATAGGTGTCTTGATTATATCAAAGACAACATTCCTTCACAAAGTTTTAAAACGTGGTTCTTGCCCATTAAGCCTCTGAAGTTAAAAGATCACGTACTCAGCATCCAGGTGCCCAGCAAGTTTTTTTATGAATGGCTGGAAGAAAACTACATTAAGCTGCTGAAGAGTGCCATTACCAGGGAGCTTGGTGAAGATGGGAAGCTGGTGTATAGTATAGTGATGGAAAACACCTATGGCAACACCAATCCCTACACGGTAAAAATACCGAGCAGCAACCGTGGGCCCATCAAGAACCCGAAGGTAAACATGCCGATAGAGCTGGGGGAAAAGGGAGTAAAGAACCCCTTCGTTATTCCCGGTCTGCGGAAGGTACATGTGGAATCCCAGTTAAACCCCAACTACACCTTTGACAACTTTGTAGAAGGCGATTGCAACCGCCTGGCGCGCTCGGCAGGCTTTGCCGTAGCAAACAAACCGGGCGGCACTTCTTTTAACCCCTTGCTCGTATACGGGGGCAATGGATTGGGCAAGACACACCTGGCACACGCTATTGGGATCGAAATAAAGGATAAGTACCCCGAAAAGACGGTGCTCTACGTATCTGCAGAAAAATTTACCCAGCAGTTTATTGACGCCATCCGAAACAACACTAAAAACGACTTTGTACACTTCTATCAAATGATAGATGTGCTGATCATGGATGACGTACATTCTTTTGCCGGGAAAGAAAAAACACAGGACGTATTCTTCGAGATCTTCAATCACCTGCACCAACACGGCAAACAGGTAATTCTTACCTCCGACCGTGCTCCTGTAGACCTGCAGGGAGTTGAGCAGCGTTTACTCTCCCGTTTTAAATGGGGACTTTCGGCCGACCTGCAAGTGCCCGACCTGGAAACACGCATCGCCATATTACATCAGAAACTCTATAACGATGGAGTGGAAATGCCAAAAGATGTGATCGAATACCTGGCGTACAGTATCAACAGCAATGTACGTGAATTGGAAGGCGCCCTTATTTCTTTGCTCGCGCAATCATCACTCAACAAGAAAAAAATTACAGTAGAACTTGCCAAGCAAATGATTGACAAGTTCGTAAAAAACACCACGCGCGAGATCTCCATCGACTATATACAGAAGGTTGTATGCGACTATTTTGATATGCCGATCGACCTCCTGAAGTCACCCACCAGGAAAAGAGAAATTGTGCAAGCCCGGCAGTTGGCGATGTTCTTCTCCAAACAGTTAACGAAGGCCAGCCTGGCCAGCATTGGCGCACAGTGTGGCAATAAGGACCACGCAACCGTACTCCATGCCTGCCGCACGGTAAACAACCTTACGGAAACAGATAAGCGTTTTAAAACATACGTGGAAGACATCCGAAAAAAGCTCACTTTGCAATAAAAGCAAAGCACCAACCATTAAGATTTGAAGACCGTCTTTGATGCATTTCAAAGGCGGTTTTATATTTTAGCCTAAATCGCATTTACTTATGAAGATCCTTATGGTTTGCCTCGGCAACATTTGCCGCTCTCCCCTTGCAGAAGGTATTTTAAAACACAAAGTGGAGCACCTGAACGTAGAAATAGACAGCGCAGGCACAGCCAGCTACCACGTAGGCGAAGCCCCGGATGTACGCTCTATAAGGATTGGACGGGCCAAAGGCATTAATATTTCCGACCTTAGAGGCAGGCAGTTTGCAGTATCCGACTTTGATCGCTTTGACCTCATCTACGTAATGGACCACAGCAATTTGCAGAACGTACTTTCCTTGGCACGTGATACACGCGATCGATCCAAAGTAAAGCTTTTGCTCAATGAATCGAGCCCTGGTAAAGACCTCCCCGTGCCCGACCCTTATCAGGGGGGTGAAGAGGGTTTTGAAAAAGTATTTCAGATGTTGGACGAAGCCACCGATGCCTTGGTAAAGAAAATAGAAAATGGCACCTACCGGTAAACTATACCTCATTCCCAGCCTCCTGGGAGATAATGAACCCCTGGAGGTACTGCCCCTCTCTGTAAAGAAGGTCATTGGCGAAACAGACCACTATATAGTAGAGAATGAAAAATCTGCCCGGGCTTTTATTAAAAAGGTCCTTCCGGGAAAAGCCCAACAGGAATTGCGGATAGATGTGCTCAATAAATATACCGAGCCTACAGACATCCCTTCTTTTTTGAACCCTGCCAAAGAGGGCCATTCTATTGGGATAATCTCCGAAGCCGGAGCACCCGGTATTGCGGACCCCGGAAGTGAGATCGTTGCACTGGCACACCGTCTCAACATACAGGTAGTTCCGCTGGTTGGCCCCTCTTCCATATTTATGGCCATGATGGCCAGCGGTATGAATGGGCAAAATTTTGCCTTTACAGGCTACCTTCCCATTGAAAGGCATTTGCGAAAACGCAGGATCAAGGCCCTGGAAAACCTCAGCGCAAAAACAGGCCAAAGCCAGATCTTTATGGAAACCCCTTACCGCAACCAGAAGTTACTCAAAGAACTCCTGGAAGAATGCAAGCCGACCAGCCAGCTATGTATCGCTACAGACATCAGCCTGAACAGTGAAAGCATCCGCACTCAAGCTATTTCAGATTGGAAAAGCGCCCTGCCGGATCTTGAAAAGCGCCCCACTATTTTTATCCTTTCCGCTGAGTAATTAACGTGTATTTCAACTGGTAAAAGGGGTATTGTTTACAACAAAAAACCCGTCAGTTTTTTTCAGATGGAAGTATTTCTGCAGGCAACTGAACAGGAGTTTCCGGTTCGGCAAAACGCATCTCCTTAAGCAAATAACCGGCTCCGGCAAATTTATCTACTATAAAAAGTACATACCGGATGTCTACCATGATATTCCGGCAGCGGCTGATGTCGTAGTTAAGGTCGCTCATGGTACCCTCCCAGGCACGGTCGAAATTCAGGCCTATGAGCTCCCCGCTCCCGTTAAGGGCCGGGCTTCCGCTGTTGCCGCCTGTCGTGTGATTTGAGGCAATAAAACATACCGGTAGTCTTCCCTCTTGTGCATAAGGGCCGTAGTCTTTCTCGTTGTATAGCTCTATAAGTTTTTCGGGCAGGTCAAATTCATAATCTCCCGGTACATGTTTCGCCATTACACCCTCCAAAAACGTTTGCGTTTTGTAGAGGATGCCATCTACCGGATCATAAGGCTCCACTTTCCCGTAAGCTACCCGTAGTGTGCTGTTCGCATCCGGGTAAAACCTTCTTTCCGGAAACACCTCTCTTAATGCCTTTATATAGGCACCCTGCAACTCTTCCGCAGCATCCGCCAAAGGACCTGCTGCCGCAGACAAGCTTTCCCTGTAATGCTCATAACTCGCAGAAGCCAGGCGGTATGCTCTATCCTTTTTAAGCATTTTTACGGCCTTGGCCGAGTTGGATTCAAGCAGGGATACAAATTTTTCCGGGTTCCTCAGCACCACACAATCCTCAAAAAGTTTCTGGCTAAAATCCATTTGCTTCTTTTCGTTCATTCCCTTCAATTCCGCCAGCAACTCCGGTAAGGGCTCTTGATGTACATCGCGTATGTAATCCGGAAATACTTTTTCAAACACTTCCCCGTCTACCGCCTGGTCATAATCCTTGTAAAAGTCCTCCATGCCGGCGGCCAACCTCTTAGATAGGTCCGCTGCTGTACTATCTCCTTCCTCCACACTTTTAACCAGGCTTCGATAGCGCAGCATATGCCGCATCAGCTCCGTACCGTAATACATCCGCTCCAGGTAATTGTACCGCTGTAGGTTTAAGGGCAACTGCATGGCGTATAATTTATTCAGGCTGTCCAGAACATACCCATACGACCGGGTAAGGTCTGCATTTTGGCTCAGCTTGGCGCGAAAAGCATTTTCCAGCTCTTGTTTCTTACCTAAGGCATCGGTCTCTTTAAGTCCGTTTACCTCCCCGATCCATTTCTTCCAACCATTTGAGATACGTGCGTACTTTGCTGCGTATTTTATGCGGGTCGCATCATCTTTACGCATTTTCTCATCCAGTATTTTAAGTATCTGATCGCGTACGCTGATCCTGAGGGGATTGTAGTTATACATAATGTAGCTCACTTCATTGGCCGGTAAATATTCCTGTGTTCTTCCCGGAAAGCCATACACCATGGTAAAATCCCCGTTTTGAAAACCGTTGAGGTTTACGGTTAAGAATTGCTTTGGGCGGTATGGGATGTTCTCTTCCGAAATATCCGCAGGTGCATTGTCTTTCCCGGCATAGACGCGAAAAAGGGAAAAGTCGCCTGTGTGCCGGGGCCACATCCAGTTGTCTGTATCTGCTCCATACTTGCCAATACTGGAAGGTGGAGCCCCTACCAGGCGTACGTCACGAAAGGTTTCCTTTGCTACAAGGATGTATTGATTGCCGTAAAAAAACGGTTCTACCTCAATGTTATAACCTGTTTCCGTTTCCTCCTTTTCGATAAGTGCCCGGGCATTTTCACCGATCTTCCTCAAACGTTCTTTTTGCGGAGCGGCCGGATCAACCCCAACCATCACTTCATTGGTTACATCGCGCATGTATTTTACAATAGCAGCCGTAAGTGTAGGGTTGGTCAGTTCTTCTTCACGGTTCATCGCCCAAAAACCATTTTTCAGGTAGTCTTGTTCCAGCGAACTATGTGCTTGTATTTGTCCGTACCCACAGTGATGGTTGGTGAGTAAGAGCCCTTCTCCGCTTATCAGCTCAGCGGTGCACCCTCCTCCAAAATGTACAATAGCATCTTTGAGAGAAGAATGGTTCAGGCTGTAAATGTCTTCGGCCGTGATCTGAAGCCCCATATCCCGCATTTCGGCTTCGTTGAGTTGTTTGAGCAGGTAAGGGATCCACATGCCTTCTTTGGCAGAAAGCGAAAATGATACAGCACCTAAAAAGAAAGCTATTCCTATTTTTTTCATGATCTAGTAGGTATAAAGGGCTAAAATACTCGGGATATAAGCAAAATACAAGATCGGGCTCAGGTTATATCTCTTGGATACGCCGTTTGGAAGCAGCAGGAGCTTTTCAATATTTGTTTAGACAAAACTCCTATACAACCTGGTTTGCCTTCTTCCACGTAGTATAAAAACCATTGGTAAGTGCTGCGGGCAGATAATCAGCCAGGGCACAATCCAGTTTTTGCAATGCTTTTACCCTGTTGGCAATGAACGAAAATGGAAATACCAACTCCAGAAAATCAGATTTTCCAAAAGCCATCAGGTTAAAGCCCGTATTTTCCATTAGCGCGAACAGGGATTTGCGGGTAAAAAACTGCAGATGTGTTAAATCGGGATTGCTGCTTTGTGCAGTAGCGTGTGTATAGCCAAATGCCTTTTTAATCTTTACCAGTTTATCCGTATGCCCCTTCCGCATCATCCATTGCATGGGTTTTGTCATCAAAGATTCACGGGGACCATATCCATTGGGCACCGTAACGATCATAGTACCTCCGGGTTTCAGTATACTATATGCCGATCGAACAAGTGCTTCAGGTTTTTCCAGGTGCTCCAATACCTCGGTGCAGATAATGAGGTCGTACTGCTCGCTTTCTGTAAATGCATTGGCGTCAACCACATCAAAGCGTACATTTTCAAAGGGGTTTCGCTCATTGGCCATCTTTATGGATGTTTCGTCCACATCAATACCCCACACGGTATAGCCCAGGCTGCCCAGCGCTATAGAAACGTTTCCGTTCCCACAGCCTATATCCAGCAGCTTTGCACCTTTCTGCACATTTGCCCTTACCTGGTTCACGATAAAGTCGAGCCGCTTAAACTCTTCGGTATGGGTGTAGGTAGTATGGATATAATACTCTTTCAAAATTCATTGGTTTTTTGGATGTACAGATATGCCAGTAACCATCCCAACTACCCCTACTTTCATCAAGCAGCTTGGGTGTACAATGCAGACACATAGGCTTTCCGGAGGAAAAGAACATCTAAAAAAAGTGATTGTAACATTCTTTTTTTCAGTATTTTAAAAAATTTACATGCGAAAATACTTATATAAAATCTGAAATGCAAAATGTTTATGGCATAGCATTTTGCAAGTATGAGATGGGCTAAAGTCTCGCTACACAGGTTAATGAAATCAATGCCGTCTCACGACTTCCGTCAGTTTTCGAAAAAAGAATGAATTGTATTACGCTTTTCTTCTCACACAAAGGGTATAAGATTTATCTTTACTGTATCTAAACGTATTGAACCAAACTCACCTGTATGTTAAGTACTTTCAAGTTTACCATTTCCAGAAAATTTTATTGCCTTGTTTTCCTTTTTGCCTCTATGCAATCTTTCGGTCTACATATAGCTACAAGTCAAATTTCCTATACCGCCACAAGAATAAGCCCGGATTCCGTGCAGGTTGACCTTCAGTTGAGGCTTTTAAGAGGTAACAACTTATCCTTACCACACCCTGCCAACGCTTCCGTTCAGTATTATTCCTACTGTGATGGTTCTTTACAAACCCTCAGCCTTCCCTTAGACACTATTATGGAGGTCTTCCCAAAGGGAAGCAGATGTGTTAATCCTTCGGGTGGCGCTTGGGGTACAGATAAAGTAAGCTTTTATCGCACCACTCTTTTTTTCGTTAATGAGAACTGCATTGATGGCCTATTCTACTGGTATGAGTGCTGTAGGGACAACAATATTTTTAACCTCAGCTCCCTCCCAGGACCAACAACCATGTATGCCTCTGCCTCTCTTTATCTGGTAGATAACAGTCATGAGAACACAAATCCTGTTTTAAGTGAAAACTCTCTTTCGGCCATAGGTTGTGTAGGTCGTATGGTACACTCCGGTAATTTTTGGCAGGATCCCGATGGCGATTCGCTCTTTGTTGAGCTTGGCCATTCCTTAAGTTTTAATCAGTCTTCCTCTCCTCCTACAACAAGTGCCATTCCTTTTGGAGGGGGGCATTCCCTTGCAAATCCCGTATCCTCGGCCAATGGTATCACGCTAAATCCATCTACCGGAGAGTTGACCTACCAGGCTACACAAGTTGAAATAACCATGATCTCCTATCGGATAAAGGAATATAGATATCTACCGGCAAGCGCTAGCTGGGTAATGGTTAGCGAGCTTATTTACGACCAAATGTTTACGGTTGATGGATTTTGTGGAACAACCGTAGACTCCATCAACTTTCAAGGAAACGACAGCCTGTCTCAGTCTCAACCCGGATACAAGCCCTCTATTGAAGCCAGTTGCGGGGATTCCAGCTTTGTCGTGCATTTTAACCAATACCTTGACACACGCACGCTTTCCGGGGATGGTTCAGAGTTGAGTATATACAGCAGTACATACAACCTTAACCTTCCCATAACCCAATTAGAACCCCTTAATGTCTTCGATTCGCTTTTCAATACCTTAAACGTACAGTTAGCAAACCCCATCAACTTTAACGATAGCCTTGTCGTTTACACACAAAATGGTTCTGACGGCAATACCCTGATGAGTGAGTGTGGGGTCTTTATGGAACCTAATGATACACTGTACCTGTTAGTGAGCGACTGCAGTAGTGCGGGCGTGCCTGAAGCAGATATAGAGGACGCATTGGTTACACTATATCCAAACCCTTCCACAAACAGCTTGTGGCTTGAGAGCAGGCATCCGAATGCCCGTTTTGAAGAAGTAAAGGTATTCGATGCATCCGGGCGATTGATGCAGCATCCCTTTACTGCAAAATCCGAAAGCCGTTTAACCCTGCATGTCGAAAACCTGTCTGAAGGAGTTTATTTCATTCACATCCGGCTCAGCTCAGGAGCATTTGTATTGAAGAAGTTCATTAAAGAGTAGGCCTCTAAATTGGCGGGTAGCCTAGAACCTGAGTATGCAAAAACCAATCTCCTGAAAGGGAGAAGCCTAAAAAGGTTTTTCATTGGGTTTCAGAACAAAAGCTAGGCCCATATATTCCCTTTTCTTTTAAATAATGTTTACATTTATAAGAAGAGACAAACTTAAAACCTCCGCACGATGATCCATACTCCTAAAACTGCAATTTACAGGATACTATATTCCCTGATCTTTTTTTTGCTATGCACACAAGCTTTTTGTACCCACTTAGCCACGGGTCAAATTTCCTATACCGCCACAAGAATAAGCCCGGATTCCGTGCAGGTTGACCTTCAGTTAATTCTCTTACGGGATGAGGGTGGCTTAGGGCTAGGTACTAGCACTACGGTTAATTACCACTCTTTTTGTAACAACTTATCCTTTAACTTTAGCATTGACTTAGATAGTATTGTGAGCATTTACCCTCAGGGTAGAAGGTGCATAGACAGTACAAGCAATCTTATACGGGCGCAACAAGCGGGGTATTATACCACAACCGTGTTTTTTGTCGATCAAACTTGTATTGATGGGTTGTTTTACTGGTCTGATTGCTGCAGACCTACCTCCATCGACAACCTCGCCAATGCAGCTAGTAAGGGAATGTATAGTTCGGCTTCTCTTTATTTGGCCGACAGTACCCAGGAAAACAAAAGCCCGGTTTTTGATAAAACCAACCTTTGGGCAGAAAGCTGTGTGGGTTATATGATGCGTTCGGGTAATCTGCTACACGACCCGGATGGCGACTCCCTTTATGTACAGCTTGGGGAATCGCTTGAGCTTGTCAATTTCTCGAACCCACCAAGCACCGATACCCTTCTCTTTACAGGGAATTATACCTTGTCAGATCCCGTTACTTCAGCAAACGGCATTTTCTTAAATCCCTCTACGGGTGAGCTTACATATGAAGCTGTACAACCTGAAGTTACCATGGTTTCCTACCGGGTGAAAGAATACCGGTATCTCCCGGCAGATTCTTCCTGGGCGCTTGTTAGCGAAATTATCTACGACCAAATGTTTGAAGTGTATGCCAATTGTGCAAAAACCATTGACTCCATTAGCTATAAAGAGAAAAAAGACCTTCCCCAACTGGCCTATAAACCTTATGTGGAAGCCAACTGTAACGACTCCGTTTTCGTCGTGAACTTTAATAACTTCTTTGACCTGCGCACCCTCTCCCATGATGGTTCTGAGTTCCGGATATACAGCAATAAGTATGCTCTCTCTGTCCCCATAACTAGGGTTAGGCCACTTAATACTTCTAGCTTCTTTTCCAATGCCGTAGAAATACAGACTACACATGCTTTGGATTTTAATGATACGCTGGTCGTATACACCAAAAATGGCTCCGATGGCAATACACTCATAAGCGAATGCGGGGCATTTTTGCAGCCGAACGATACGCTTTACTTACTGGTTAGCGACTGTAGTGGTGTGGGCATACCTGAAGAGAGTATGGAGAATGCACAGCTTACACTGTATCCAAACCCCACAGCAAACAGTTTGTGGCTTGAAAGCAGGCATCCGAATGCCCGTTTTGAAGAAGTAAAGGTATTCGATGCATCGGGACGGTTGATGCAGCTTCCCTTTACAGCAAAATCCGAAAGCCGTTTAACTCTGGATGTCGAAAGCCTGTCCGAAGGCATTTACTTCATCCACATCCAACTCAGCTCAGGAGCATTTGTGTTGAAAAAGTTTGTAAAGGAGTAAGTACCTAAAGATACAGCTACGGGGAGGGTTGGACGAAGACTAGTCCACGTAAATAGAGGAAACTATATATTATATTCCCTTATTTTTTCACTTCTATTCCCTTCCAAAAAGCTACATAACCCTCTATGTCTTTAGCCAGTGCTTTGGTTTGGGGGTAATACCAGGCGGCATCTTTGTTTTGTTTTCCATCTACCTCTATGGTATAATAGCTCGCTTCCCCTTTCCAGGGGCAGGTAGTATGGGTACCGCTCTCCTTAAAAAACGCCTTGCGAATGGCCGAAGGGGGAAAATAGTGGTTGTTTTCCACTACCCGCGTTTCATCGCTTTCTGCCAATACCTGGCCGTTCCAGATTGCTTTCATATGTGATCCTGTTTCTATGCTAAAAGGCGTTTGGCGAAAAAAAGTTCAAATAAAAAACCCTCCGGCTCGGAGGGTTCGTCTTTTAATTCTGAATCATTTCCAGGTCAATGCCACTAGCTGTTTTCGTTACAGAATAGGCTTTGGAGTAATTCAAGATAAATTTTACAGTTTCTTCTTTGGGCAGCATGGCTGCATCCTGTTCCTGGTTTAATGTAGTCGTTTTGCTCATAGGCCTGTTTAAGATTACTTTCCATAAACGCCAGGAAAAACGACATTATTGCAAGCTTGTACAATAAAAATTACACTTTTAACACAACCTGGTGTTTTTCAGCTAGTTTCCTTAAGTTAATAAGCGCATAACGCATCCTGCCCAGGGCCGTATTAATGCTTACCCCTGTTTCCTCTGATATTTCCTTGAAGCTCAACTTGGAATAGTGGCGCAGCTTCAACACATGGCGCTGGTCTTCCGGAAGCTCTTCGATCAGCCGAACCAGGTCATTCTCTATTTGTTTTTTAATGGTCAGTTCCTCTACGTTTAGCTCCTCTGCTTTCAGCACATCGAAAATGTCAAATTCATCCTTGGGAGAAATGGTAGGCATGCGTTTTTTCTGCCTGAAATGATCCATAATGAGGTTATGCGCAATACGCATCGTCCAGTTGATGAACTTACCCTCTTCATTGTACTTTCCTTGCCTGAGGGTTTTTATAATCTTCACGAAAGTATCCTGGAACACGTCATTCGCAATATCCTCATTCTGGACACGTACGATGATATACGAAAAGATCTTTTGTTGGTGTTTTTTAATAAGGTAAGCCAGGGCCGCTTCTTTACCAGACAGGTAACTTCGGACGAGTTCACTGTCATCCATTACTGCAAAATCCATAATCTACTTGTTTTAGTTAGGGCTATTTAAAAGTAAGTCAAGTAGTTATGTTAAATACGCGTGTTTGTTTTAAAAGTTTTTACAGTAATACCTACGAACAATTCTTGCCCTTAGATGATATCAAATATAAAATTATTTCTCCAGAAACCTAATCCACCTGCTAGTTTGGTAATTTTGCCCGGCTCTGAATAAAGGTCATTTTCTCTTTATGCAAAACAATACACTCGATACCCTTGACCCCCGGAAATACATTGTAATTAAGGGGGCTAAAGTCCACAATTTAAAAAGTGTGGATGTAGCCATTCCCCATAAAAAACTTACCGTGATCACCGGTTTATCGGGTTCGGGCAAATCCTCTTTAGCCTTTGATACCCTCTATGCTGAAGGGCAGCGCAGGTATGTGGAATCCCTGTCTTCTTACGCCAGACAGTTTTTGGGGCGCTTAGATAAACCGGAGGTGGAGTATATCAAAGGTATATCCCCGGCCGTGGCTATAGAGCAAAAGGTAATCTCACGAAATCCGCGCTCTACCGTAGGCACCACCACCGAAGTGTACGATTACCTGAAAGTATTGTATGCGCGTATCGGGAAAACGTACAGCCCGCTAAGTGGTAAAGAGGTAAAGCGGCATGAATTAAAAGATGTGGTACACTATGTAGCTTCTCTACCCAAAGAAAACCGCATACTGATCAAATGCCCGTTACACCTGTACGGCCGTACTTTTGAAGAGCAGCTCAACGTACTGGAGCAGCAGGGGTACGCCCGCATTTCCATTGATGGCCACGTACAACGCATTTCGGAAGTAAAAGAAAATGGCCCCAACAAGGAAGGGCGGCTCGAAATTGTGGTGGACCGCATGCTGGCCGATACCGACAACGAGGAAAACCGCAACCGCCTGGCCGACTCAGTACAAACCGCATTTTTTGAAGGGCGTGGAAGTTGTACAGTAGAAGACATCACCTCCGAAAAAAGCCAAACATTCAGCAATAAATTTGAAGAAGACGGGATAGAATTCGAAGAACCCAGCATACACTTGTTCAGCTTCAATAATCCCTTTGGTGCCTGTCCTAAGTGCGAAGGCTTCGGGAGCGTCATAGGCATTGACGAAGACCTGGTTATCCCCGACAGCAGCCTATCCATATACGAAGACGCCATAGCTGCCTGGCGCGGGGATAAGATGCAGGAGTGGAAAGACAGTTTCATCAGCAGGGCCGCCAAATATGACTTCCCTATCCACAAACCTTATTTTGAGCTTAACGAAGCCCAAAAAGAACTGTTATGGGAAGGCGCCAAAGGCCTGAAGGGACTCAATGACTTTTTCAAATACCTGGAATCAAAAAGCTATAAGATCCAGTACCGGGTAATGCTCTCCCGCTACCGGGGAAAAACCACCTGTGGCACCTGCAAAGGCACACGTTTGCGCAAGGAGGCCCGTTATGTACATGTAGGGGGCAAAGCCATAACGGAACTGGTGCTTATGCCCATTGATACACTCCGGGCTTTCTTTACCAGCCTTGAACTGGATACCTATGAAGAGAAAATTGCGAAGCGGCTTCTGATAGAGATCAACAACCGCCTGAAGTATTTAGACGAAGTAGGCCTCTCCTACCTTACCCTGAACCGGGTGAGCAATACCCTTTCCGGGGGAGAATCTCAACGCATTAACCTGGCTACCAGCCTGGGCAGCGCCCTGGTCGGCTCTACCTATATCCTGGATGAGCCCAGTATTGGCTTGCATCCGCGTGATACAGACCAACTCATCAACGTAATCAAGAACCTGCGCGACATCGGCAATACCGTAGTGGTAGTGGAACACGATGAAGAGGTAATGCGGGCCAGCGACCAACTCATAGACATCGGCCCGAATGCCGGTAGCCATGGCGGAAAGGTGATCTACTCAGGAGAAACGCAGAAGATAGAGGAAGTCAAAGACAGCCATACCGCGCGTTATCTGAGTGGAGAAGACTTCATAGAAGTACCGGCTAAACGGAAAACCCCTTCTAAGTTCATTACCATCAAAGGCGCCCGGGAAAACAATCTGAAAAACATTGACGTAAACGTTCCCCTGCATGCGTTTACCGTGATCACCGGGGTGAGTGGTTCGGGAAAAAGTTCCCTGGTAAAAAAGATCTTGTACCCCGCCCTGAAGAAAAGATTGGGAGGATATGGAGATAAAACCGGAAAACACACAGCCCTGGAAGGAGATTGGAAGCTGGTGGCAGACGTGGAGTTTGTAGACCAAAACCCCATCGGGAAGTCGAGCCGGAGCAACCCGGTTACCTATCTTAAAGTATACGATGACATAAGGAGCCTGTTTGCTGCACAAAAGCTGGCCAAAGCACGGGGGCTAAAAGCCGGGCACTTCAGCTTTAACATAGACGGGGGGCGCTGCGACAAATGCCAGGGAGAAGGTGAGCTGACCATAGAAATGCAGTTTATGGCAGACGTACACATCAAGTGTGATGTGTGCCAGGGCAAACGCTTTAAACAGGAGGTGCTGGACGTTTCTTTTGAAGGCAAAAACATTTACGATATCCTTGAACTAACCGTAGATGAAGCACTGCTCTTCTTTAAGGAGCACAAACAGGAAAAAATAGCAGAAAAACTTCAACCCCTTGAAGATGTAGGTTTAGGCTATGTAACACTCGGGCAATCCAGCAGCACGCTGAGTGGCGGTGAAGCCCAACGCATTAAACTGGCTACCTTTCTGGGCAAAGGCAATAAAGCCAGCCATCAATTGTTCATTTTCGATGAACCTACTACGGGCTTGCACTTTCACGACATCAAAAAACTGCTGAATTCCTTTTATGCCTTATTGAAGAACGGGCATAGCATTCTGGTGATCGAACACCACCCCGATGTAATGAAGTGTGCGGACTGGCTTATAGACCTCGGCCCTGAAGGAGGAGAAAAAGGAGGAAACCTGGTGTACGAGGGAACTCCTGAAGGAATACTAAAGGTGAAAGAGTCGCATACCGCCCGTTACCTCAAAGAAAAATTATAGCCCTAAGAGATCCAACGAAAGTCTTTGGCCTTAGGCATTTTCTCCATCATGTCTACTCCCAGTTGAGGCGGAACCGTGAGTTTCCGCTTTTGCGTATCTATCCAGGCGCCATCCACATGTAAGCGTGCGCATACCTCATCATCTCCGCGTATGATCTCGTGCTGCATGCTGAAGCGGCTGTAATCGCTTTTTAAAGCACTACAGGCTACGGTAATACGCAAGTCCTGCCCGTGGTGCAACTCTCTTTTAAAAATGGCTTCCTCCCGGAAAAGAACAGGCCCGAAATGATGTTGTCCCATCACTTTAGCCGTAAGCCCGTGTTCATTTAAAAAAGCCATGCGGCACTGCGCGCCAAAATCATAGTATACGCTGTGCCGTACATGGAAGTTGGGATCAAGGTCGCTCCACCTTACGTGAACCGGTATTGAGTAAGCATGCATTGTTTTCTGTTTTTTGGTGACGGTCAAACTTAAGGGCAAACCGGGCTGAAACGACCGCAAGGGAAATAAACTTTTGCACTTCTCTTACCGCATTGAAAGACAAAAGCTATGGTTTGATAAGCGGGTTGTTCCAAACTAGATTTTATACGGATATTTAAGGCTTCAAAGTCCACCACATGAAAAGCGTTAGCCCAGCCACCTTAAAGAAAATTTTTGAGCCCATATTGGGAAAGGTAGCGGAGCAGGAACTCCAGTTCTTAATAGACAAAGCCAAATGCTATACCCTGAAACAAGATGAATTTTTGTTCAAAAAGGGAGATGCTTCCGACCACATGACCCTGATCTTAACGGGAAAACTGAAGATCTATACGCTACAAAATGAAAAGCAACGGGCGCTTTTCGAGTTAGAGCCAGGCGACATCACCGGGCTGCTGCCTTATTCCCGCCTTACCCATGCGCAAGGCTACGGGCAGGCGCTGGAAGATTCGGAGGTGCTCTCTTTTCACCGGAACGACATGCCCGAAATGATCCGCAACCACTATGGGCTTACAGAGGCCTTGGTGCACCATATGAGCAGCCGCATACGGGAGTTTACTACGTTTCAACAGCAAAATGAAAAAATGATGGCCCTGGGAAAACTATCAGCCGGTTTGGCACACGAGTTGAACAATCCTGCATCGGCCATAGTGCGCAGCAGTAAAGAACTACAGAAACACCTGGCCCAGCAACCCGATAGCTTCAAAAAAGTCATCAGCATACGCATGGAGGAGCAGGAAGTAGATGCGGTAAATGAAATTCTGTTTAACCGGCTATCCAAACCACCTTCGGGGCGGCAAACGCTCATGCAACGTCAAAACCAGGAAGATGAACTAACGGATTGCCTGGAAGACCTCGAAGTACGTGATCCTGAAGAAGTGGCAGAGAACCTGGTAGAATTTGGCTTTAGCTGTGAGGAAGTAGAAGACATCCACCACAAAACCGGAGATGCCCATTTTAGCCCGGTTATGCACTGGATAAACAACAACCTGATCACGGAAAAAATGGTGCGCGATATAGAAGAGGCGGCAAGCCGTATTGCCACCTTGGTAAGCAGTGTAAAAACGTTTACCCACATGGACCGCTCTCCTGAAAAAATTGCGGCCAACATCCACGAAGGCATTGAGAATACCCTGGTTATGCTCAACCACAAAGTAAAAAACAGCCAGGTAAAGATCGAACGCCATTTTGATGAAGACCTCCCCCACCCCAAAATCTACGTAAGTGAACTCAACCAGGTATGGACAAACTTGATAGACAATGCTTTGGATGCCCTCTCGGCTATTGAAGACAGTACGCTCACCATTGAAACCGCACACGACCGTGATTTTGTACGTGTGAAGATCCAGGACAACGGCCCCGGTATACCTGAAGATGTGGCCGCCCAGGTTTTTGATCCGTTCTTTACCACAAAAGACATCGGCAAAGGCACCGGCTTAGGCCTTGATGTAGCACAGAAGATAGTGGAAAAGCACAACGGCACCCTAAAACTCCTGGAAAGCAAACCCGGGCATACCGTTTTTGAGGTGTGCATCCCTTTTGATTAATATGTTCAGCCATTCAAAACAGATATGAAATTACCCATAATTTTAGCCGTTGACGATGACCCGCAGGTGATACGTGCAGTACGGCAGGACTTACGCCGGCGTTATAAAGAAGAATACAAAGTAGTAAGTACCGACTCGGCCAACGAAGCTTTGGAAGCCCTGCAGGAATACAAAAACCAGGGGCAGGAAGTAGCTATGTTCGTAAGCGACCAGCGCATGCCCGAAATGCTGGGTGTACAGTTCCTGGAAAAGGCTAAAAAACTGTACCCAAAAGCCAAGCGCGTGTTGCTTACCGCCTATTCAGACACCGACGCAGCCATACAGGCCATTAATGAAGTACAGTTAGATTATTACCTGATGAAGCCCTGGGACCCTCCGGAAGAAAAGATGTATCCGGTGCTCGATGATCTTTTTGAGGACTGGCAGAACAACTTTGTGCCCGACTTTGATGGCATACGCGTAGTAGGTTATCAATTTTCGCCAAATAGCCATAAGATCAAAGATTTTCTTTCCGGCAACTTATTCCCCTATAAATGGCTGGACATCGAGCAATCTGAAAAGGCAAAGGAACTGGTTGATGGGAATGAGCTCGAGAGCAAGAACATGCCCATTGTGTTTTTCGAAGACGGCAGCTACCTCTGCAATCCCAACCTGCCCGATGTGGCTTCAAAACTGGGGCTCAACCCTAAAGCTTCTGCGGAGCTTTATGATGTGATCATTATTGGCGGAGGGCCGGCAGGTTTGGCGGCCGGTGTATACGGGGCCAGCGAAGGGCTTAAAACCTTACTTGTTGAAAAAAGAGCCCCGGGCGGTCAGGCAGGTACCTCCTCACGTATTGAAAACTACCTCGGCTTCCCAAAAGGTTTAAGTGGAAGCGACCTTGCCCGCAGGGCTCTTACCCAGGCCACACGGCTAGGCACGGAAGTGCTGACACCCAGTGAAGTAAGGGAGATCAAGTTTAAAGACCACTATAAGATCGTGGTGCTGGCCAATGGCAATGAGTTGATGGCCAAAAGTGTAGTCATCACTACCGGTGTAGAATACCGAAAGCTCAACACCAAAGGTATTGAAGACTTTACCGGGGCCGGGGTTTACTATGGGGCAGCTATGACAGAAGCCAATGCCTGTAAAGGAGGTGAAGTGTACATTGTTGGAGGGGGAAACTCTGCCGGGCAGGGCGCCATGTATCTTTCCCAGTTTGCCAAAAAGGTATATATTCTGGTGCGTAAACCCGATCTAAGCAGTACCATGTCGGCTTACCTGATAGACCAGATCAACAATACGGAAAACATCGAAGTGCTTGGGCATACAGAAATAACAGAAGCACACGGCAATGCCCATTTGGAGGCTCTCACCCTGTACAACAGTGAAGAAGAGCAGGAACGAAAAGCAAACGCTACCGCGCTTTTCATTTTTATCGGAGCCCGGCCCTATACCGACTGGATGAACGGCCTTTTCCGGCAGGATGAGAAAGGCTACTTATATACCGGCCGGGATCTTATAAACCAGGAAGGCTTCCGGAAAGACTGGAAACTGGAACGCGAACCTTACCTGCTGGAAACCAGCAAGCCCGGTATTTTTGCCGCAGGAGACGTACGGGCAGGGGCTATGAACCGGGTGGCTTCGGCCGTAGGCGAAGGAGCCATGAGCATAAGTTTTGTGCACCAGTATTTGGCAGAAGTTTAACTTTGAGCGCATGATCGTTTACCAATCAAACAAAAACTGGTGGGGGGATATTGGGCATCTCTACCGCAGTTGGACCATGAACAAAGTTATCCGGGCTACGCTGTTTATTGGAGTTTACACCTTGTTTTTCAGTGTTTTAGAGTTACATTTTTTAGATGCAGTGGCCGATATGAGCCTTAGCACAGGAGTGTTCAGTTTATTGGGCATCGTACTTTCCATATTGCTGGTCTTCAGAACCAATACCGCTTACGACCGCTGGTGGGAAGGCCGCAAACAATGGGGGGCCCTGGTAAACCATTGCCGCAACCTGGCCATCATGGCGCATTCTACTTTCCCTAAAGAACAGGAGCAGGAACGGCATAAAATGGCCACTTACATCAGCAATTTTTGCATCGCGTTGAAAGAGCATCTACGCGAAGGAACGAAGCTCGAAGAATTGATCTTTGTAGATAAAGAAGAGTTGGCTTTGTACAAGGAGAAGAAACATGTCCCCAACTATATTTCTACGCAAATACACCAACTGGTCCAGGAGCAGCGCAAGCGGGGACTCATTGACGGGTATGACCACCTCAATTTCAAACCACAGCTGCAGGCATTGCTGGACATATTAGGCGCATGCGAACGCATCAAAAAAACCCCTATCCCCTTTTCGTATAATGTGTACCTCAAAGTATTTATTACCGTCTACGGTCTCCTGTTGCCTCTCGCTATGATACCCGAATTCGGGTATTATGCCATTCCCATTGTTATGTTTATCTTTTTTGCCTTTGTAGGGGTGGAACTCATGGCCGAAGAAATAGAAGACCCCTTTGGCCTGGACTGTAACGACCTCCCTACGGGGGACATTGCACACAACATCCGCAACAACGTATTCGAAATACTGGAAGTAAACAATAAAAGCTTTACGCCCGTAAAACATGAAGAATATGAAAAGGTATTCTAAACATTGGCTTTATTGCTCCGTTTGCATAAGAGATCAGAAGACCTTCCATACACAGTACTAAACTTTTACGCCCCCCTTCTTTGAGTTATACCAATCACTACCTACAAGTAAGAAACAAGACAAAGGCTTTATTGGAGCCTCTTTCAACAGAGGACCATCTATCCCAGCCGATTGTAGATGTAAGCCCTCCCAAGTGGCACCTGGGGCACACAACCTGGTTCTTCGAAACCTTTATCCTAAAAAACTTCAAACCCGGCTACCGCTTGTTTGACGAACGCTTCGGGTTCCTGTTTAACTCCTATTACGAAAGCGTGGGGAAACGCCTCTTGCGCGACATGCGCGGTACGATGACCCGCCCTTCGCTAGAGGAAGTTTGGCGGTACCGTCAATATGTAGACGAGGCCATGCACGAATTGCTCAAAGGGCCAATACCGGAAGAGGCATTGGAATTGTTGGAATTAGGGCTGCAACACGAACAACAACACCAGGAACTTTTTCTAACCGACTTCAAATACATCTTATCGGTTCAACCTTTTCACCCCGTATATAAAAGTGACTTCAAAGAAAGTACAGGAAACATACCACAAGAAGAAACTTACCTGGAAATTCCTGCCGGGAATTACCACATCGGATATCATGGAGAAGGCTTTTGTTTCGATAACGAACTGGGACGTCACCAGGTTTACGTACACGAATTTGAGATTTCTGCTAACCTGGTAAGCAATGCGCAATGGCTGGCATTTATGGACGCAGGTGGCTACTCGGACCATACCTATTGGCACTCCGAAGGCTGGGCATGGGTGAATGAAGAAAGTATAAAAGCCCCTTTATACTGGGAAAGGGTGGGCGACACCTGGCATCGGTTTTCCCTGGCAGGCCTTGAAAAAATAAAACCCGAAGAACCCGTAGCACACATTAGCTACTACGAAGCTTATGCCTTTGCCGAGTGGCGTAAACAGAGGTTACCCACCGAGGCAGAATGGGAAGTGGCCAGTGAACGATTTGATTGGGGCCAGCGTTGGGAATGGACCGGAAGCGCCTACTTGCCCTATCCGGGATTCAGCAAGGCAGCCGGAGCAGTAGGTGAATATAACGGCAAGTTTATGGTAAATCAAATGGTGCTACGCGGAGCCAGCATCGCCACCCCTGAAGAGCACAGCAGGACAACGTATCGCAATTTTTTTCACCCGCATCTCCGCTGGCAGTTTACCGGATTACGCCTTGTAAAGTAAATACACCACCCACCCCTCCACTTGTGGAATACATGAAACTTATGGAAACAAACACCAAAACCATCGATCAGGCTTTTGCCAGGGATGTACACGAGGGACTCTCCTCGTCCAATAAATTCTTGTCTAGCCGGTATTTTTATAACGCAACGGGAGATAAGCTCTTCCAGGATATTATGAATATGCCGGAATACTATCTCACAAACTGTGAATTTGAGATCTTTAACCAACAGAAGGCCGATATCCTGAAACAGGTCTACTACGGCCAGAAGTTCAATCTTGTAGAACTGGGTGCCGGCGATGGGTACAAAACCAAGATTCTGTTGGAGCACTTTCTCAGGAACGAAGTAGAGTTTGAGTATTTCCCGATCGACATATCTGCCGATGTATTAAAAGAATTAAAAGCCGATCTGCATAAAAAATGGCCTGACCTATCCGTGCAAACCTTAAATTATGAGTATTTCACGGCCTTAGATAAATTAAACAACCTGAACCAGGCGCCCAAGCTTATTTTATTCCTGGGCGGAAACATCGGCAACTTTTTGCCTGATGTGGCGCAAAGCTTTTACAAAAAACTATGGGGCACTATGCGCCCCGGTGATTTTGTATTGAGCGGCATCGACCTCAAAAAAGATCCACAGGTCATTTTGCACGCCTATAACGATCCGGCTGGTATCACGCGTAATTTCAACCTGAACCTCTTAAGCCGGATCAACCAGGAGTTGGGAGGAAATTTTAACCTGAACAACTTCATGCATTACCCCATATACAACCCGGAAACGGGAGAAGCACGCAGTTACCTCATCAGCACAAAAGCACAGGAAATATACATTGCTTCCCTAAACAAAAGCTATTCCTTCAATCCCTGGGAAGCCATACATATGGAGATATCAAAAAAATACGGGTTAGCGGAAATCGCGGAGCTGGCAGAAAAAACAGGTTTTACCCTGGAAAAGAACTTCAGTGATAGCAAAGCCTATTTTGTAGACAGCTTGTGGAAGAAAATCTGAGCAGGTTAGCTAAAGATTAAATTTTACAGCCACATCCGTAGAAGCAGGTGTTTTGGTATAGATTTGGGTAAACATCATCTAAAAATTTAACCTATGAAAAGAGTTTTTACTTTTATAGCCATTGCCTTTCTATTGAGCTCATGCGCCTTTCATCAGGGCAGTTTAAGTAGCATTGGGCATAACCCGCAAACCCATGATATAAATGGTTTAGCCGTAGGCACCGCTAAAACAACCCATGTTTTTGGTATAGGAGGCCTTGGTTCAGATGCGCTTGTTCTGGAGGCAAAGAGGGAGCTTTATGAGACTTTTCCTTTGAAAGAAGGTCAGTTATATGGAAATTTTGTAGTTGACTTTAAGCGCAGTTTTTACTTCATTTTCAATAGAACACAGGTAGTGATCAGTGCCGACATTCTAAGCCCTAAGAAAGCTGCTTCTACCCCGCCCATTATAGAAGGCCCATTGAAAGCCGGAGAGCTTATTTATGTTTCAAACGAAAAAAGAGAAGTACTGGAAGCCTACGTACTTGAGCAAAAAGCGCAAAATGGATCCTATGAAGTATTCTACTTTTCTAATACAGAACGGCCAAAAACAACAACGGTAAACTGGCCCAGGATTTACCGCAGTTCAAATTTCAATTATCCCGGTAATCAGGCCGCTCACCTTTATAAGATAGGCCAACAAGTGCGGTTTACTTTGAATAAAGTAGAAAGGACCACCCGAACCGGTATGGTAAAGGCCCGGGGAGATGCCGGTTTGATCGTAGAAGATTCCGGTCAACTGCATGTAGTTAAGTTCTGGGAAATACTTAAGGAGTGACCGGCCTTTATGTAATGGCGGTGGTATATATAGGGGCCGGCCTCAATCATTTCATTTTTCCCAAAATGTACCAGCGCCTTATGCCGCCCTATATTCCATATCACAAGAGCATGGTAATTGTAAGCGGAGCAGCAGAAATACTATTGGGCCTGGCATTGTTTTTTTCATCCACAAGGGAGTGGGCTGCCTGGGGCATTATCTTCCTGTTAATAGCGGTTTTTCCCGCCAACATAGAGCAGGTACGTAACAAAAAGGCACGTATGGGGCTCCCGGTATGGTTGATCGCGTTAAGGCTACCGCTTCAATTTGTCCTCATCTGGTGGGCGTGGTGCTACACAGCTATGTAATACCTTTGCCATAAATCGTCAAGCATGAAATTTGGAAAAGTAGCAGAGCCCGAAAAAGTGGATTTCACACTCCCGGCCGACCACCCGGATACGGCCCGTGTGCTGGAACAATATGGTGATCCCGGTCAAAAACCGGAGGTCTATATAGGTTGTGCCAAGTGGAACCGGGCCGACCTAAAAGGGTTTTATCCAAGGGGTACCAAAGATGAGCTGACCTATTACGCCACCCAGTTCAATTCTATAGAATTGAACGCTACTTTTTATAGACCCTATGGCCCAGATCAATACACTACCTGGGCCGAAAAAGCCTCGGAAGGATTCAAATTCTTCCCGAAACTGAACCAGGAAGTAAGTCATTGGAAGCGCCTGAAAGACGCAGAGGACATTACCCGCACGCTTGTAGACAGTGCCCTGGCGTTAGAAGATAAGCTGGGCATGCTTTTCTTACAGATGCACGACAACTTTAAACCTAAGGACATCGCTCAGGTAGAGGCCTTTTTAAAAGCTTTTCCCAAAAACGTACCGCTGGCCGTAGAGTTCAGGAACACCGCCTGGTTTACGGAGCCGGAAGTTGCCCGCGAGATCTTCAATATGCTGGAGGCATACCAGGCCACCAACATCATCGTAGATACGGCCGGCCGTAGAGACATGCTGCATATGCGCCTTACCACCCCTTATGCATTTGTCCGGTATGTAGGCGCCAACATTCCTTCGGATTATGACCGGCTTGAAGACTGGCTGGACAAACTTGAGGCCTGGATTGAACAAGGCATCAAGGGCATTTACTTTTTTATCCATCAGAATGTAGAAAAAGAATCGCCTCTCCTGGCGGCTCATTTTATAGAAGGCATCAACAAACGCTTTGGGTATAATTTAAAAGTGCCCAACAAAGGCAACGAACCAAAGTTGTTTTAACTTGTAAATAGAAAAACTCATTTTTGATTTATGGAATTACAAGGTAAAGTAGCCCTTATTACCGGGGGCAGCAAGGGAATAGGGTATGGAGTAGCCGAAGCCTTGTTGAATGAAGGTATGCAGGTGGTCATTACCAGCTGCTCACAAAAAACAGCTGATGAGGCGGCAGAGACCCTTAACCGACTTGGAAATGGTAAAGCGTATGGTATAGAGGCAGATGTGCGCAACTTTGACGCACAAAAAGAAGCCGTTCAAAAAACCGTGGAGCGTTTCGGACAACTGGATTTGCTCTTTGCCAATGCAGGCCTGGGTCATTTTGCTCCCATTGAAACCCTCACCCCCGAACAGTGGCGCGAAGTAATAGACACAAACCTGACGGGTGTTTTTTACAGCATCAAAGCTTCTATAGAAGCACTGAAAGAAACCAGGGGTTTCATCATCACCCTGAGCAGCCTGGCCGGTACCAACTTCTTTCCCTCAGGAGCAGCCTATAATGCCAGCAAGTTCGGCCTGACCGGTTTTACGCAATCGGT
The DNA here is from genome assembly GCA_028285465.1 of Owenweeksia sp. Taxonomy (GTDB): domain Bacteria; phylum Bacteroidota; class Bacteroidia; order Flavobacteriales; family Schleiferiaceae; genus JANQPD01. The sequence continues at coordinate 85,677 of JANQPD010000051.1, forward strand.
AATGCTGGACCTGCGCAAATACGGCATCCGTACCAGCACTATTATGCCCGGTTCCGTAGCTACCCATTTCAACAATAATAAACCCGATGCTTCGGATGCCTGGAAGATCCAGCCGGAAGACATTGGCGAAATGATAGTAAGTCTTTTAAAGCTGAACCCACGCACCCTGCCCAGCAAAATTGAAGTACGGCCCAGCCAACCTCCTCAGAAGTAGTAGAATCTACGCCCATATAGAGGCAACAAGTCAGGCCTGTACATGCTCCTGCTTTGCCGTGTCATCTATAGCCTATTGCGATATTTGGGTTTGAATCTGCGCACCCCCATGGCCAATATCAACCGTACATGAAATTCCCGGGGAACCATTCAATCTGCGGGAACTCCATGTTCCTTAGGCATTTTTTATGACCTTTGCGGGAAACCCTCTCTACTATGTCAACACAGGAAGGACTGTTTCATGCTTTTTCCACCCAGACATTAGCCGAATGGCAAGCCAAAATAGAGCAAGACCTAAAAGGCAAACCCTTGAGTAGCCTGCAGTCTACAGACGCAGACGGCAATGCCATTGCTCCCGCATATACCCATGAAAACAGCCGGCTCAGAGCACAGCCCTTCAAAGCCATGGCCCGTTGGGATACGGTACAGGAGCTTTTTGTAAGCGATGCAAAGACCGCAAACCGCGAAGCACTGGACCATTTGAACCAGGGCGCCACTTCCCTGCTCTTTTACCTGTTTGGTGATTGTAACCTGGAAATGTTGTTGAAAGATATTGAGATTCAATACATACGGGTCAACTTTGTGGTAGAAGGAGATGCACTGGCCCTGAGCAAGCGCTTAATTGACCTTATGGAAAGCAGGGGGCTTGAGCCCATCGAAATAGCCGGTTCTATAAACATAGATTGTCTTGAAAACCTGGCCCGTACCGGCAACTGGCAAGAAAGTAAAACGGCCGATTTCCGAAGAGCAGCAATATTGTACGATCTTCTGCCCGAAAACATCAGAGGTTTGTGTGTGAATGTGAATCTATTTGCCAATGCGGGCGCTTCTCCTGCCCAGCAGCTGGGCATTGCCCTCAGTATGGTGTACGAATACATCTATGAACTCCACCTAAATACAAGTCGCGGTTTTTGGATAAATTTTGCCGTGGGCGGGGATTACTTTGGAGAAATAGCCAAGCTAAGAGCCTTTCGCAGACTTTGGGCACAATTGCATGCGGCATTGGAAATAGAAGAAACCGAAGCCTTTATATATGCGGAAACCAGTATGCGCAATAAGACCATACTGGACCGGTACAACAATATGGTACGGAGCACTTCCGAAGCCATGGCCGCCATTATCGGTGGAGCAAACGAGATATCCATAAAGGGCTTCAACCATACGTATAAAGCTCCGGATGCCTTTGGGGAACGCATTGCCAAAAACCAGCTTTCTATCCTGGAACACGAAAGCCATCTGGAAACCGTACTTGATATGGCACAGGGCGCTTATTTTATAGAAGACCTCACGGAGCAATCAGCTGAAAAAGGCTGGGCCTTTTTTAAAGCGGTAGAAAAAGAAGGGGGCTTTGTGAAGAGTATGGAATCCGGTTGGCTGCAAAAGCAGGTGGAAGCCACGGCCCGAAAAGAGCAAGAAGCTTTTGATACAGGGCAAAAAGTGTTGATCGGAGCCAATAAATACGTCCAAAGAGATGAAAAGCTAAAAGCGTTTATAGAACAAGGGCATTTTGCCGCTTCCCGCGAAGAAAAAACAACCGTAAGGAAAATTATAACCCGAAGACTGTCTGAAGGGCTTGAGCAATAAGTTACGCACAGGAGAAGGCAGGTACTTTTAAGAAAAGTTCAGCAAAAAAATTAGCATGTCAAGACAGGATTTTCAGCATACCACATACAAAAACACAAAAGCCTCATCACCCGAAGCCACTGCGCATTGGAAAACCCCGGAAGAAATTGAAGTGCCCAACCGCTTTACGCCAAAAGAGGTAAAAGACATCAGGCATTTGAACTTTGTAGCAGGCATCCCGCCTTATCTGCGGGGCCCTTATTCCAGCATGTACGTAAGCCGCCCCTGGACCATCCGCCAATATGCGGGTTTTTCTACGGCAGAAGAATCGAATGCTTTTTACCGCAGGAACCTTGCCGCAGGGCAAAAAGGGCTTTCCGTAGCTTTTGATTTAGCCACACATCGCGGGTATGACTCCGATCATGAGCGGGTGTTGGGCGATGTTGGCAAAGCAGGCGTGGCCATTGATTCTGTAGAGGATATGAAGATCCTGTTTGATCAGATCCCGCTGGGGGAGATGTCTGTTTCCATGACCATGAACGGAGCCGTGATCCCTATAATGGCTTTTTACATAGTGGCTGCGGAAGAACAAGGCGTTTCTCCGGGGCTGCTCTCGGGCACCATTCAAAACGACATATTAAAGGAGTTTATGGTGCGGAACACCTACATCTACCCGCCCCAACCTTCCATGCGGATCGTGGCCGATATTTTTGAGTATACCAAAAACCATATGCCCCGCTTTAACAGCATCTCCATTAGCGGGTACCACATGCATGAAGCAGGTGCCACCGCTGATATTGAACTGGCTTACACCCTGGCCGATGGAATGGAGTACATCCGTACCGGGATAAAAGCGGGCCTGGAAGTAGACGACTTTGCCCCCCGCCTTTCCTTTTTTTGGGGCATCGGGATGAATCATTTTATGGAGATCGCCAAAATGCGGGCGGCCCGTATGCTATGGGCCAGGATCGTGAAGTCTTTTGGTGCCAAAAACCCGAAATCGCTGGCCCTGCGTACACACTCGCAAACCTCGGGCTACAGCCTTACCGAACAGGACCCTTTCAATAATGTAGCGCGTACCACTATTGAAGCCATGGCCGCTGTATTTGGAGGTACCCAATCCTTGCATACCAACTCGCTGGACGAGGCCATTGCCCTGCCTACCGACTTTTCAGCCCGTATTGCCCGCAATACGCAACTCATCATACAAGAAGAAATGGGCATAACCCGTACGGTAGACCCCTGGGGAGGCTCTTATTATGTGGAGTACCTGACCGATCAGATCGCACAAAAGGCCTGGAAACTCATAGAAGAAGTAGAAGTACTGGGTGGTATGGCCAAAGCCATAGAAACCGGCCTGCCCAAAATGCGCATAGAAGAAGCAGCTGCTAAAAAACAAGCCCGCATCGATTCGGGTAATGAATGGGTAATCGGGGTGAATGCCTACCGCAACGAAAAAGAGGAACCCATTGAGCTATTGGAGGTGGATAACGAGAAAGTACGCAGGAAACAGATTGAGCGTCTTGAAGACATCAAAGCCTCCCGTAACTCTGCGGCTGTAAAGAAAGCCCTGGAGGCTATTGAAGAAGCGGCAAAAACAGGCAAGGGAAACCTTTTGGCCCTTTCCGTAAATGCCGCCCGGGAACGCGCTACTTTGGGTGAGATCAGCCTGGCCATGGAAAAGGCTTTTGGCCGGTATACCGCCACCATACGTTCCATTTCAGGTGTATATTCTCAAGAGATGAAAAAAGATGCCACTTTTGAAAAGGCCCGGCACTTAGCTGACCGGTTTGAAGAAATGGATGGCCGCAGGCCCCGCATTATGGTAGCAAAAATGGGACAGGACGGGCATGACCGGGGCGCTAAAGTGGTAGCCACCTCTTTTGCCGACCTGGGGTTTGACGTAGACATTGGTCCCCTCTTTCAAACGCCTAAAGAGGCAGCCCGGCAGGCCATAGAGAACGATGTGCATATTTTAGGTGTATCTTCCCTCGCGGCAGGGCATAAAACCCTGGTACCCCAGGTTCTTGAGGAATTGAAAAAACAAGGCCGTGAAGACATCCTTGTAATAGCCGGAGGCGTTATTCCGCAAAACGATTACGCCTTTTTGTTCGATGCCGGGGTGGTAGGCGTTTTTGGTCCGGGTACCGTAATAGCCGAGGCTGCCAGCCGGATCCTGGAAGTAATGATAAACGGAAAGCAATAAAACACATAGTTATGTTCGGAAATGTGATGGGCAAATTACAAGAAGCCCAACAAAAAACAGAAGAAACCAAAAAGCGCCTGGATACCGTGCTCGTTTCGGAGGCTTCTCCTGATGGCAAAGTCAAGATCACCATTACAGGAAACCGGGAAGTTAAAGACATCCACATCGAGGAAAGCCTTTTGCAGGATGCGGAAGAACTCTCAGATTATTTAGTACTTGCCGTAAATAAAGCCATAGAAAAGGCCTCTGCCCTGCACGAAACGGAAATGCAGGCAGCGGCAAAAGGCATGCTCAATATCCCTGGAATGGACAAGTTCTTTCAATAAGCCGGTAGCGCTCAAACAAAGGTGCCTTGGACGCTATAAACCCCAACTTCAAAGCTTATCAGGCTCCCGCCCTGCCTTCGGCTCAATCGCTTCTAACAGCTTTAAGAGCAGGGGACCGGGCTGCACTAAGCCGTGCGTTAACCCTGGTAGAAAGCAAAAGCAACAAGCACCGGGAACTGGCCGAAAGTCTGGTGCACCTGGCGCTGCCCTATAGCGGAAATGCCCTACGCATAGGCATTACGGGAGTACCTGGAGTAGGAAAGAGTACTTTTATAGAAGCCTTTGGGGCGTATATCACAAGCTTGGGCAAAAAAGTAGCTGTATTGGCCATTGACCCGAGCAGCACCAAAAACAAGGGCAGCATACTCGGGGATAAAACGCGTATGCCGCAGCTTGCTCAAAACGAAAAAGCCTTTATCCGTCCCAGTCCCTCTGCCGGTTCTTTAGGTGGAGTAGCCCATAAAACCCGCGAAGTTATTTTGCTGTGCGAAGCGGCCGGCTATGAGGTAGTATTGGTAGAAACCGTTGGCGTGGGCCAATCGGAGACAGCCGTTAAGCACATGGTCGATTTTTTTGTACTCCTTATGCTGGCCGGGGCAGGAGATGAGCTGCAAGGCATTAAGCGAGGCATTATGGAAATGGCCGACCTTTTGCTGATCAACAAAGCGGACGGCAACAATGCGTCAAACGCCCGGCGCGCCATGGGAGAATACAAAAGGGCTTTACACCTGTTCCCACCCAATAAAAACGAATGGATCCCTCAAGTAAAACTTTGCTCTGCACTCAACCAAAACGGCATAGCCGAGGCCTGGGAAACAGCAACCACCTTTGAAAACCAACAAAAACTAAAGGGCCATTTCGCGCAGAACCGCGAACAGCAAAATGTATATTGGTTTGAAGAGGCTTTAAGCATTGTACTGCTAAGCGCATTTTATGAAGATGAAAAGCGACATGAAGCCTATCGCCAAATGAAGGAAAAGGTGAAAGAAGGAAATATAGAGCCTTTATTTGCTGCTTATCAACTGGTTAGTAACCTTTTCAATTAACACTTATTGATACAAAAGAGTTAACCCGTTAAGGTTATCCTACGGAATTGAACACCAAAAACCGATCGTTAAAAATCCCTTTTCACCTCCGATTTCAAATACACCAGGGCCTTCTTGGTAGGAAAAGACTCCATTTCCATAGCCCGGTTCAGGATCTTTTTGCTGAGCTCGATGCCTTCCGCTTCCTGGTCGAGCCCCTGGGCAATAGAATTGATAAGCCCTACTGTAGAAGATTTTGCCGCAACCACCAGCCGCCAGGCTTCTTCACTGATGTAGATCTGCTGGGATAAGTTGTGCTCAAACTCTACCCGGATGGTGTTCACCAACAGGTTGTGGTACTGCTTCACATTCATCCCCTTCGAAGACAGGCGTGGCAGCAACCTGTCCGGGGTGATGCGCTCTAAGAACAAGGTTACCCGTTCGTATGCCTGGAAGCGCACCGGTAAAGCACTTTTCTGTGTTTCCTTTTTTAAAAAGTACGACCTGCGCTTTTCTTCATTCTCCATAAAGTTGGCCAGCATCATGTAGCAAAGGATCAGAAGGAAAATGGAAGGGAGGGCGTATTTTAAAATCTCAAGGAAAATCTCCATAAATAAAAGGTAGCGCTTTGTTTTGTAGGGCCTCAAATATCGTAAAAAACCAAAAGCGCAAAAATCTTTAATTCCTTAGCTTTGGCGTTCCAATAAAACTTCCATGACCGTACTTTCCCAACGTATTTTGGGCCTTTCCGAATCGCAAACCATTGCCATGAGCCGCAAGAGCCGTGAGATGAAGGAAAAAGGGATCGATGTGATCAGCCTTTCCCTGGGCGAGCCGGATTTCAATACCCCGGATTTTGTAAAACAGGCTGCCAAAAAAGGCATTGACGAAAACTACTCGCACTACCCGCCTATAGCCGGCTATAAAGACTTACGCGAAGCGATCAGCCATAAATTCAAGCGGGATAACGGGCTTACCTACAGCCCTGAGCAGATCGTGGTTTCTACCGGGGCCAAGCAATCTATCGCCAATGTGATCCTTTGCGTAATCGATGAAGGCGATGAGGTGCTTCTCCCCGCCCCTTACTGGGTATCTTATTACGAACTGATCAAGCTGGCCGGGGGCATACCCGTTGTAATCCCCTCTTCTCTGGAAAGTGATTTTAAGATCGATGGCCCAAGCCTGGAAGCATACGTTACCCTGCGCACTAAAATGCTTATTTTCAGCAGTCCCTGTAATCCTTCAGGAAGTGTGTATAGCCGGGAAGAACTGGGTAGCCTGGCGTCTGCTTTAGCCAGGCATGAGCGCATCATCACCATTTCCGACGAGATATACGAACACATCAATTTTGTAGGCGAACACCAGTCGCTGGCTTCTTATGATGCCATATACGAGCGCGTAGTAACCGTTAACGGGGTTTCAAAAGGCTTTGCCATGACCGGGTGGCGACTGGGGTATATAGGAGCACCTTTGGAGATCGCAAAAGCCTGTGATAAAATGCAGGGGCAATTTACCAGCGCAGCCAGCAGCATTTCGCAAAGGGCCGCCCTGGCGGCCATGCAAGCAGACCCTAAAGAACTGGCAGATATGAAAAACGCCTTCCTGAAAAGAAGGGACCTTGTGCTGGCACGTTTAGAAGAAATGAAGGGTTTCGACACCAATCTTCCCAAAGGCGCTTTTTACGTTTTCCCTAATGTAAGCCAGCTTTTCGGCAAGCAGTATAAGCATTACCGGATTGCCAATAGCAATGACCTTTGCATGTACCTGCTCGAAGAAGCCCATGTTGCCCTTGTGCCGGGCGAAGCTTTTGGCAGCCCCGAATGCCTGCGCATTTCGTACGCTACTTCTGAAGAAGTGTTGAACAAAGCCTTTGACCGGATACATGAGGCGATAGAAAAACTAAACTAGCTATGCGCGCAACGGAAATGTTTGCCCTTTTTACCACTTGTGTAGAGGCTTACCATGTAAACGATGATGTAGATGCGGCTTTGGAGAACCCCCAGGCTGAAGGGAGTATGGAAGCGCTGCTTTATCGCAAAAACTGGATAGATACCGTGCAGTGGCATCTCGAAGACATTATTCGCGACCCGCATATACCGGCAGATGAAGCCCTGGTCGTTAAAAGAAGGATCGATGCCAGCAACCAGGAGCGCACCGATACCGTGGAGCAGATTGACGACCTGTACATGGTGCACTTTGCACAGGTAAAAAAGCAGCCGGATGCCCGGCTGAATACCGAAAGCATAGCATGGGCCATTGACCGGCTTTCCATACTGGCCTTGAAGATATACCACATGAATATTGAAGCAAAGCGTACGGATATACCAGGGCAATTGCAACACAAAAACCGTATAAAAGCAGAGGTACTGGCCGAACAGAAAGAAGACCTTTGCCTGAGTATTGATCAGTTGATCGAAGACATCCGCGCCGGAAAACGCGTCATGAAAGTATACCGCCAAATGAAGATGTATAACGACCCGGAACTCAACCCTGTGCTTTATAAAAACAACCCCTGATGCGTATCCTGGTCACCCGCTTTTCAGCCCTGGGCGATGTGGCCTTGCTCGTTCCGGTACTTAAAAACTTTACCGAGCAATACCCCGAGCATGAACTAATGGTGGTAAGCCGTGCGTTTGTAAAGCCCCTTTTTGCTCCCCTGCCCGTTACTTTTTTTGCCGCCGACCTGTACGGAAAACATAAGGGGGTGCAGGGGCTCTGGCGATTGTACAAAGAAATAAAGCAAGCCTTCGCCCCTGAATTGGTATTGGATATGCATGCCGTTCTCCGGAGCCATTTGCTGGGCAATTTCTTTAAACTAAGCGGGGTTCCCCTGTACCGCATGGATAAGGGCCGTGTGGAAAAGAGAGCCCTTACCAGCCGTACCGCTAAGGTTTTTAAACCGTTAAAACACACAGCGGTACGCTATGCAGAAGTGTTTGCTGCTGCCGGGTTTGACTTTTCCTTCGATCCAAGCCATGCCCCTTCTCTCCATTATTCCAGTAAAGCAGCAGATGCCTTTTTGCAAGATGCGATCAAAAATCCCAGGCATGCCCTGGGGGTTGCCCCCTTTGCCAAACACCAGGGAAAAATGTGGCCGGCAGCCAAAATGAAAGAGAGCATCCGGGCATTATCGGACAGAGGCCTGAAGGTATTGCTTTTTGGAGGAAAGTCAGAAGCCGGCACATTGGAAGAATGGGCCTCCATCCACCCAAACATAACCAGCATAGCAGGAAAATTTGAACTCACCGATGAGCTGGCTATTATAAAAAAATTACCCCTTTTCGTGGGCATGGATTCTTCCAATACCCATTTTGCTGCATTGGTGGGTACCCCGGTAATTACAATTTGGGGAGCTACGCATCCTCATGCGGGTTTCGCTCCCCTAGGAGAAAACGAAGAAGGCTATTTGCAGGTACCTCATGCCCAGCTCGATTGCCGCCCCTGCTCCGTATTTGGCAATAAGCCTTGCTGGCGAGGCGATTATGCTTGTATGAACCGCATCGACACACATGATTTTGTAGAAAAAGTGTGGGCACAATATGCCCCTCCTAAGCCCGTTGCCTAAGCATGTTCCCACGTTTCTGTTTTTTTAGCATTCTCTTTCTGCTCTTTGAAGCTTCCACACTTGGGCAAGTGGCCAAGGTAATTGACTTACAGCAAAAGCACCTGCTGAAGTCTTTCAAACTGGACCGGGAAGAGGTACTGTCAGATTGCGATGTGCTATCGCTGGAAGTAAAAGATAAGGAATTGTACCTGTTTTACAGCGTGGGTAAAAAACTCTTCTTGCGTCAAAGCGATGATAAAGGCACCAGCTGGAAAGAAGAATTTATCGGTTTTTTTGTACATGAACTGAATGAGCAATTGCCCCTCAAAGTCATTAAAGGCGAGAATGGTTACCTGCATTTGCTACACTTTGAACATACCGGACAGGAAAAGCGCCTGGTGCACCGTATCCGCACCAACCCCAGCCTGGATTGGTACACACAAACCGTTTACGGTACCTCAGAAGTGACCAACAATTATTTCGACCTGGAGGCACAGGAAGACTGCAATGGAAACCTCTTTATAGCCTTTCACCTTGGGGAAGGCCTGGTGCACCAGGCTACCTATAAAAGCCTGAAATGGGAATCGTTACATTTTAAGGTGGCGCAGGCAGACATCGGTTTAGGGCTTAGCACTGGTTTTGACCGTAAATTACACATTGCCATAGCCGAAAACAAAGGCCACCTGCATTTAGCCACGCGCTACCTGCAGGACGAGCGATTTACCCTAACGAAGATCGGGGAATCGGGGAGTCCGTATTGCAGCCTGGCGCAGACCAGTGATGGGGGGCTTTTGATAAGCGGAACCGCTTTTGTTGCCGGAAGGGATAAGCCCATACAGATCAGCAAGATGGATCGCTCAGGGAACTGGAAACACTTTACCCTGCAAAACTCCGATAGTGCACACTTTGCTTTGGGCAGCTACAAGCGCAGCACCCTTAGGGTAGACCAAAGCGGTCGCCTGCACCTGGCCGCCTATTTAACAGACTATAAAACGTCAAGTAAAAAAAGCCTTTGCTACCTTTTTTCCAACACCGGAGGCAGCAGTTGGTTTGCGCAAAGCCTGAAACAGGATATTTACGGGTATCCTAAAAACAATGTACCTCATTTAGACTTCAATGAAACAAACGTTTTCGTGGCATACAAAAACCGGGACCGCCAACCTCAACTTGTGGTTTTTCCGGGTGTAAACCTGAAAGGCCTTCCCCCCTGCCTGCCCAGGAAAAATCCACAGCACGTGAACCAGGTAATCACAAAACAAACGGCTTCGCGTATTGTAGACGTGCCTAAACGGCTGCCCAAACCGAAAGAGATAGGCAATCCCAATAAGCGAAAAACGCGTATACAAGCCGAGTTTGTAACCCGCAATGCCTTCGTAAAACTGATGCTCCGGGATAACCGGGAGGTAGATGGCGATACCGTGTCGGTATTTCTCAATGGCCAGTGTGTGCTGCACGCGTACGGTTTACAGAGCAAAACTTTTGTACGCACCATAGAAATAGATCCCACCAAAAAAAATGAGCTACTCCTGTATGCTGAAACAGAGGGGCGCCTGCCCCCTTGTACAGTAGCCCTTAGCCTGCGCGACAGTAAGCGCAAGCAGGATTTCATCATACAATCGAGCATGAAAGAAAACGGAGCAATACAATTGCGTCCGCCCCGTTGACATCTTTGTGCCCGGTCACCCCACACTATATCCATAAGCGCATATTTTTGTCGTATGAATTTTATTGAAACCCCTATAGCCGGCTTAATAGAAATAGAACCACAGGTTTTTGGAGATGCGCGTGGGTACTTTTATGAATCCTACAACAAAGAGAAATTTCTCGAAGCAGGCATTACCGCAAGCTTTGTACAAGACAACCAAAGTCTGAGCACTAAAAATGTTCTTCGCGGGCTTCACTTTCAAAATCCACCTTATGCGCAAGGCAAACTCGTACGTGTAATACAGGGGGCGGTGCTGGATGTGGCGCTGGATATCCGGCTGGGCTCTCCTACCTTTGGTCAGCATCATAAGGTGTTGCTGAATGCCGGAAACAAAAAAATGTTCTGGATCCCTCCCGGTTTCGCGCATGGTTTTTTAACTTTAGAGGACAATACTATTTTCAGCTACAAATGCAGTGCTCAATACAACAAAGCGTCTGAAGGAAGTGTTTATTGGAATGACCCCCACCTCAAGATCGATTGGGAGGTTGAAAACCCGGTATTATCAGATAAAGACAAAGAAGCACCCCGGTTTGCTGAGTTAAATACGCAATTTCATTACGCCTGAAGAACATGAAAATACGCCCGAATCACCTCTTAGTCGCTCTTTTTGCCTGCCTGTGTGTTGGCCTACTCATGTACCAGGATTATGAAGCACCTCATGATGAAAGTGTAAAAAAGGGGTTTAATGAAAAATACGCCATCTACGCTTTGCCCCTGCCTGAGCAGGTGAGTTTTATGGGAGAAGCGGTTCCCATGCAGGACCCCGAGATCAGGGAACGTTACGACCGGGAGATCCTGGTGAATACCTATTGGCAATCGCAAACCCTGCTTTTCCACAAGAGAGCTGCCCGTTACTTCCCGGTAATAGAACCGATCTTAAAGAAAAACGGCATCCCTGAGGATTTTAAATACCTGGCGGTGATCGAAAGCGGCCTTACCAATGTAGTGTCTCCGGCTGGGGCTACCGGCTATTGGCAAATTTTGGAAGGCACAGGGAGAGAATATGGCCTGGAAATAAGTAAAGAAGTAGATGAACGTTACCACCTGGAAAAAGCCACACAAGCCGCCTGTGATTATTTGAAAGAGGCACACCGTGAGTTGGGCGACTGGACCTTGGCCGCGGCCAGCTACAACATGGGCATCAATGGCATAAAGCGGCAGTTGGAAAGACAAGAAGCCAAAAATTACTACGGGCTTACCCTGAACCAGGAAACGGCACGGTATATTTTCCGTATAATGGCGGTAAAAGAGATCCTGGAGAACCCGGCTCAATACGGTTTTCACTTCAGGAAAAAAGACCTCTATCAACCTATTCCAACGTATACGGTGCGGGTAGATACCGCGGTAAGCAGCTTTGGTGCTTTTGCCGAAAAGATGGGCATCAATTACCGCATACTAAAGTACCACAACCCCTGGCTGCGTTACGATTACCTTCCTCAACCGAAAAACAGGGCGTACGAAATCAAAATTCCTAAGAGCGGGTATTACGACCTGGCCCATGAAGTGGTGCATCCCGGGCCGGTCGAAGACAAGCCAAAAGACGAGGAGCCCATTTCGGATGAAGGAGAGGAGTAAAGACCGTGTATGTAATGCGCGTTCCATGTAAGGCTTCAAAATGCGGGCTTTGTCACATTGAGTGCCGCGAATCCAATTCGTGGCGTATCGAAATGGACAAGATGAGCAGATTTTGGTTTGTCTGCTAAGGCCGTTATAGATTTCTTACAGAAGTCAATATCTGATAAACCTATTACATCGAACACACATTATTATGTATCGTATGCACCTTCTTTAAAGAGGGTGAACGTATAGGCAAAAGGGTTTAGGTGCTCTTTCAATTGCTGTATAAACCCATTGCCATATGCCTCGTAAAAAGCAATAAAGTTATCATGGCGCTCCTGTAAACTGTTTTTGGGGAACAGGGCTTGTTTTATTTCTTCCAATTGGCGCATTTGTATCGAAGCACGTTTTTTCTCTGCCCGGATCAATTTCTTTTGCAGGTTTTCCATTCCCTTTAATTGCTTGGCCTCCTGCGCACGAACAGCTCCTTCCATGCTATTGTCTGTTTGTGTTGCCAGGACATGCAGTGCATTAAATATTTCCTGCAAGCGCTCTTTATACCCCGTCAGGTCTGTTTCCAGTTTACTATGCTGATGTACGTAATCGGTACTCAATACGTGAAATGGTTTAAACACTTCCGGACCGGCCAGTTGAAGTTTTTGCATTTTGCGGTATATCCGTTTGGATATCCAGAGTACGGAATTGCGCAAATGGAGCAGGGGAAAAGGTACTTCCATCGCTTCAAACATTTGTTTGAGTTGCAGCCAGTAGGCTAATTCTCCTCCCCCACCGGTATAACTCAGGTTTGGCAAAATCACTTCCTGGAAAAGCGGACGCAATACTACATTCGGGCTAAAGCGTTCAGGGTGTTCCTGCAACTCTGCCTCCAGCGAAGCCCGGTCGAACGTTTTTTTGGTGTTGAGCACATGCCATTCCCCTTCGTGTTTCTCGATACGCTCCCGCAACCCATCTTCTATATAAAAGAGGTTGATCTCGCGCACGTGCACCTGCTCTGTATACTGCTCCTTTAAAAAGCCGGAAGCTTTACGGGTTTCTTCAAAAGCGAGGTGTTCAAAGAGGTCTTTTTTAAAATAGGGAATCATTTGTGCTTTAAGCTCAGCCTCATCCCCATCCAGGATCACCAGACCCTCATCCACAAATAGCAGGTGCACAATATAGCGGGTGGCCTGTGCCAGGTTTTCTTGTTCCAGGTATCCTTTTTCAAAAAGAGAAAGCAGATACCCCGCACGCTTCCCGGAACCCAATACTTCTGCCAGTTCCTCCAATACGGGCCGTATGCTTTTCGTAGCCAGTCTTCCTACAGGGCCACCGGCAGGAATATCCCAGCTTATGCGCCCTCCGAAATGGTTGATGTGGTTGATCTCCTCAAAATCGTGGTCTTCAGTAGCCATCCAATATACCGGTACAAAATGATGCCGGGGATACTTTGCCTTCAACTGTTTCGCCATGTTGATCACGCTTACTATTTTGTAGATAAAGTAGAGCGGACCGGTAAATAGATTTAACTGGTGGCCGGTAGTTACTGTGAACGTCTGGCTTTCTTTTAGAAGCCGGATGTTCTTTTCTACTGCACTTTTATCTAGGGAAACCCCTTTTAAGGCTGCATACTGGGCTTGCAGTACATTTGAAAGTAGCTGTCGCTGCGCTGTACTGAAACTTTGCCTTTTTTCTATCTGCCGGGCAAAACTTTCAAGGTTTGGAAAATCTGTGTAAAGGGAATCAAGTGCGGGATGTTTATCCAGGTAATCACAAATGAGCTTTGAAAAATAACCGGTATCCCGAAAAGGCAAACACTCTGTTTCTAGCATGAGGGCAAAAGTAACGAAAGCTTCACATCCCCCTTTTGTTAACTTCTTTCAATTATTCTACTGATCCATAGGCAAAATAGACCAAGCTTTCAGCAATAACTCTATCTTTACCGCAATCTTAAAAAAGCTATACTGCTTATCAAGTGTAATCACACGCTATGAAGTTTACAGAACTCGGCCTCACCGAATCTTTGCTGGAGGCCATCTCTTTCATGAATTTTGAAGAGGCTACGGAAATACAGGAAAAAGCGATCCCGGTAATCCTGGAGGGAAAAGATGTAATTGGCTGCGCGCAAACCGGTACCGGGAAAACCGCTGCCTTTATCCTTCCCATACTGCACAACATTGCTGCGAACAAATACAAAGGTACTTCTACCCTGGTGCTTTGCCCCACCCGCGAATTGGCCATTCAAATAGATCAACAAATACAAGGGCTTGCGTATTTTACCAACGCCAGTAGCTATGCGGTATATGGCGGAGGAGACGGAGTGAGCTGGGAACAGGAGCGCAGGGCACTTTCGCAAGGATCGGACATCATTATTGCCACCCCGGGCCGCTTGATTTCTCACCTGCATAATGGCTACGTGAAGTTTGACCAGGTTAAGCACCTCATCCTCGATGAAGCAGACCGCATGCTGGACATTGGTTTTTATGACGACATCATAAAGATCATTGAACACTTGCCCCGAAAGCGTCAAAGCCTGCTGTTTAGCGCTACCATGGCCCCTAAGATCCGCAAACTCGCGCAGGCGATTCTGTACAAACCGGAAGAAGTAAACGTTTCGGTTTCCAAGCCTGCGGAAGGGGTTACGCAACAGATCTACATGGCTTTTGACGAACAAAAAACAGGCCTTTGCAAGGAGATCCTTTCCGATAAAGACAACTTCAAAAGCATCATCGTTTTTTGCAGCACCAAGCGTAAGGTGGAGCAGCTTACCCGAACGTTGAAACGGGCCA
>JANQPD010000064.1 GCA_028285465.1 Owenweeksia sp.
CAGGCCGGCCGGGGCAGGAAACTACAACAAAGTGCTGTAAAGCAGTTTGCTCAAAAGCACGGATTACCTATTCTCCAGCCCACCAATTTAAAGGAAGAGACTTTTATAGAGAAGCTTCACTCTTTAAAACCGGATTTGCAGGTGGTGGTGGCCTTCCGCATGCTGCCTAAAGCAGTATGGATGCTGCCCAAATATGGCACCATCAACCTGCATGCCTCTCTTCTTCCCGATTACCGTGGGGCGGCTCCTATTAATTGGGCAATCATAAATGGCGAAGGGAAGAGCGGGGCTACTACCTTTTTCATAAATGAGCATATTGATACCGGCGACCTTATCGACCAGGTTGAAGTCCCTATCTCCGAAACGGATACCGCGGGTGACTTGCACAATAAGCTTATGGAAAAAGGTGCCTCGTTGGTGGTGGATACCGTAAATAAGATTGAAAATGGAGAAGTACAGGGTCGTAAGCAGCGTTTAGCCGGCAAAGAAAAGCCTGCACCAAAGATCTTTAAGGAAGACATGCGCTTGGACCTGCAACAACCCATGGAAGAGACCTACAATAAGATCCGGGGCCTTTCTCCTTACCCGGGTGCTTTTGCCCTGCTGGTTGTGGGCGAGGAAGAGCTTGTTTTTAAGATCTACAAGGCACAGAAATACAGTCAAAAAGCAAGCGGTCCGGCAGGTAGTTTTGAGCAAATAAGCAAAAAAACACTACTGCTCAACCTGAAAAATGGCCAACTGGCCCTCGAAACAGTACAGGTGGAGGGGAAAAAGCGCATGTCCATTATCGACTTTTTGAATGGAAATATTCTAAAAGAAGGGGCTAAATTGCTCTGAAACCCTTATTTGGTGCGGCTTGCAGCGCCTTTATTAACAATAAACCGCTTTTTTCAACAAATTCATGGATTTAATCGGCAAAAAGTTGGCTGATCCCGCTATTCGTCTAACTTTGTGGGACATTGTTTAACTATTAAAACGGATTATTATGAACAAAGCGGAATTAATCGATGCAATGGCAGAGGATGCTGGCATCTCAAAAGCTGCTGCCAAAAAAGCATTAGATTCTTTCACTGATCACGTAACAGGCACACTCGCCAAAGGCGGACGCGTTTCTTTGGTAGGGTTTGGCTCTTTCTCTACTTCTGAGCGCTCGGCACGTGAAGGTAGAAATCCTCAGACCGGTAAAAAAATTCAAATCCCAGCTAAAACTGTAGCTAAGTTTAAAGCGGGTGCTGAGCTTAACGCGAAGTTGTAATACAACACATAAGTGCAAGCTTAAAAGGCCCCGATTCCGGGGCCTTTATTTTTTTGTAGCTACTACAAAGCGGTCGTTGCCTTGCATGTCTTTGTATACTTCTCCTGTAAAACCCACCTTTTCAAATACCTTTAAAGTATCTTTAGCCAGCTCACGGTTTACCTCTAAAAACACCTTGCCCTCTCGTACCAGGTGCTTCTGTGCATGCGCACATATGGCTTTGTAAAAAAGCAAGGGGTCTTCTTCCGGTACAAATAAAGCCTCGTGCGGTTCGTAAGCCAGTACGTTCCTGTGCATGGTTTCTTTTTCACCGGGAGTAATGTAGGGCGGGTTGCTCACCATTACCTCCACCTCCTGCACCAAAGGCCAGGCGCTTAGCACATTGCCCTTAAAAAAGTGAACGGGCAAAGCGTATTTAGCCGCATTATAGCGGGCTACTTCCAACGCTTCGGCCGAATGATCAAGCGCCTCCACCCGGGCGGCCTTAAAATAGCGTGCAAGCCCCAAAGCAATACAACCACTGCCCGTACCTATGTCGGCCAGCTTTATTTCTGCATTTTCAGGAAAAGCCTTGCGCACCAGGTCTACCAGTTCCTCTGTCTCCGGACGAGGAATCAATACATGCTCGTTTACAAAGAGCTCCATGTCGAGAAAATAAGCTTTGCCTAACACCTGCTGTATGGGCCTGGCCTGTGCCAGTGCTTCTACATCACGGAGCAATTGATCCTGGACAGGGCCAGAAAGCAGCAAAGCTTCATGACCATGCTTCTCCCCCGTTCTTTCTTCCAAAAGCCAGTGCAATAAAGCCTTAGCTTCTTCCTCTGCATACAGTGGAATAAGCTTCGGGAGGTTTTGGGAAATGAAATCCTTTAGCTGCATCTTTATAAAAAAGCCGCTTGTAAGTAACAAATATGGTAGGGAGTATATCTATCCTTCAAACGCCTTTAATGTATCCGTGATGATGTTGATACATTCCATCAACTGCTCTTCAGTCATCACCAGGGGAGGCGCAAAACGGATGATGTTGCCGTGGGTGGGTTTAGCCAGCAGACCATTGTCTTTCAACTTCACGCAAATATCCCAGGCGGTACTGCTGTCTTCCCGGTCGTTGATCACAATGGCGTTGAGTAAACCTCTTCCGCGCACCAGTTTCACGATCCGGCTGTTTTTAATGTAGGCATTCATTTCTGCCCGGAAACGGGTACCCAGGGCGCGGGCATTTTGCGCCAGGTGTTCATCGCGTACCACTTCCAGGGCGGTGGTGGCAATTGCAGCCGCCAGGGGGTTGCCTCCGAAAGTGGACCCATGCTGCCCGGGTTTGATCACGTCCATGATCGCATTATCAGCCAAAACAGCCGATACCGGGTAAGCCCCTCCGCTCAGTGCTTTTCCAAGGATCAATACATCCGGGCGGGCATAGGTTGCTTCCTGGCGTTCACAATGACTCGTGCAACTGCAATTTCCACATACAGCCAGGAGGCTGCCTGTACGCGCAATACCCGTTTGGATCTCGTCTGCCATAAAAAGCACTTCGTGCTCATTACACAAGCTACGCGCTTCCCGCATATACCCGTCTGCAGGGGTATTTACCCCGGCCTCTCCCTGTATAGGTTCAATTAGCAAACCAGCTACATTCTTTTCTGCAAGCGCTTTGGCCAACGCTTCCGAATCGTTATAGGGAATCGTAACAAAACCTGGGGTATAGGGACCGAAATGTTTGCGCGCATCCTCGTCATTTGAAAAGGAGATCACCGTAGTGGTACGGCCGTGAAAATTGTTTTCAGCCACCAGGATCACGGCTTCATTTTCGGCAATGCCTTTTTTCTCGTAGGCCCACTTTCGGCAAAGCTTAATGGCCGTTTCTACGGCTTCGGCACCGGTATTCATGGGCAGTACTTTATCAAAACCGAAGTAAGCAGTAATGTATTTTTCGAATTCCCCCAGGCGCGAATTATAGAAAGCCCGGCTGGTAAGCGTCAGCTTTTCTGCCTGCTCTTTTACTGTTTTTACAATTCTGGGGTGGCAATGCCCCTGGTTTACCGCAGAGTAGGCCGAAAGAAAATCATAGTAGCGCTTGCCTTCTACATCCCATACATATACACCTTCACCTCTATCCAACACCACAGGCAAAGGGTGGTAATTGTGTGCCCCGTGTTTATCTTCCAGTGCAATAGCCTCTGCCGATGTTAGTTGAGATTGTAATGTGTGCATATTTTCGTTTTTAGTGGTTTAATTAAAAGGAAACTTCCCGCAGAAGCTTGTAAGCGGCCTGCAAATTAGGGTATTTTTGCGCCCTATGTCAACACCCCGCCCGTTTAAAAGATACCAAACTACCGAATTGCTGATCCAGGACATGGCTTTTGAGGGAAAAGGCATTGCCCGTGTAAACAGCGACCAGGGACATTTCGTGGTTTTTGTGCCCAACACCATACCCGGGCAAAAGGTTTTGGTGAAAATGCAGAAGGTGAAAAACAGCTTTGCCGAGGCTAAACTGCTCAAAGTACTGGAAAGCAGCCCGCAGGAAGAGGCAGTTGACTTCCAGCCTATTCCGGGAGCACCTTACATAACGCTACCGCTACAAAAGCAACATGCGTATAAGCGCGAAACTACCCTGCAGCTCTTTAAACGCATTGGTAAAGTGGAAGAAGTAGCCTCTCTCTTTGACGCTTTTATCCCGTCTCCCGAAGCCTTCCATTACCGGAACAAAATGGAGTACAGTTTTTCGGCTGTGGCGTATGATCGTGCAAACGACCGGGAGTATGAAGGCTTTGCCCTGGGCTTTAAGAAGCGGGGACAATGGCTTTCGGTAGAACCTTTGCAGCGGGACAGCGGCCTTTTTGATCCTTTGGTAGAAGACCAATTGCACAAAATATCGGCCTATTTCTCCAGCCGGGGTTTCAGTGCCTGGCACGCTTTGCAACGCAAGGGATTTTGCCGTTTTCTCACGATTAAGAAATCGCTGGCAGACAACAGTTTGCTTATAAACTTTGTAAGCAGTAGCAGCGAATTACAGCGTTTTGATGCCCGGGATTTTACAAATTTTATGCAAACGCTTTTTGGCGTGCGCTTAGGCGGATTGGTCCATACCTTGAACGATGATGTAGGTGACCGCCCCCTGACCACGGACGGAAGTCAAAAACTGTTGTACGGGGCAAATGTGATCAGCGAACGTATTCTGGGTTTGTGGTTCGATATTAGCCTGGAAAGCTTTTTTCAAACCAACCCCGCTTCTGCTGAGAGGCTATACAGCAAAGCTTTGGATTACGTTTTTGAAAAAGACCTGGGGAGTAAAAACACCGTACTCGATCTCTTCAGCGGTACCGGTACGATTACACAACTCCTGGCACAAAGGGCGGGCAGCAGGGAAATCATAGGGGTAGAGATCGTGCCGGAGGCTGTAGAAGACGCAAAGCGCAACGCCCAAAGAAATGGCATAACCAACCTTAAGTTTTTTGCAGCAGACGTGGGTAAGTTTTTGCTTGAACATCCGGAATATACAGGAAAAATAGGTACCCTGGTGATGGACCCACCCCGCGCAGGTATAGCGCCTAAAACCTTACGGAAGGTGATCCGCCTCAATGCCGAACGCATGGTGTACATCAGCTGTAACCCGGCTACCCAGGCACGGGACATGGCCACATTGGCCGAATATGATTACGCCTTAAAAAAGTTTAGCCTGGTAGATCAATTTCCACATACGGCACACATTGAAAGTGTAGCCTTGTTTGAAAAAGAATGAAAAACACAAACGATCAATACTGGAGCCAGCGTTGGCGGGAAAACAACACCCCCTGGGATATGGGCACCGTGTCTCCCCCTCTGAGCGGTTTTTTACAGGGGCTCTACAACAAAAAGCAACATATTCTCATACCTGGTGCGGGCAATGCCTATGAATTTGACTGGCTGTATACCAATGGCTTTGAAAATGCTTTTGTGCTGGATATTGCCCGGGAGCCTTTGCAGAACATCGCCCGGCGTTTGAACGGACGTGGAACGGCTAATTTGCTACATGCAGATTTTTTCACGCACGAAGGGCGGTATGACCTCATTGTAGAGCAAACCTTTTTTTGTGCTTTACCCCCGGGTATGCGTCCGGAATATGCTGAAAAAATGTATGAACTCCTCAAGCCGGGAGGCATGCTCTTTGGCGTATTCTTTGACTTTCCCCTTACCGAGCAAGGGCCTCCTTTTGGGGGAAGTAAATCTGAATATCTGGGCTATTTTGAGCCGTATTTTCGCATCCATAAGCTGGAAAGGTGTTACAATTCCATAAAACCCAGAGCCGGTAAGGAGTTGTTCTTTACATTCGTTAAAGCATAATATTTTTTAGCCCCAATTCAACGCCATATGAACAGCGAGAACGCTACCGAAGTACTGAACCATCAGCAAATAGAGGACAAATTAAAGCGCATTGCCTGGCAAATCTATGAAGCACACCATGCGGAAAAGGAAGTAGTGCTTGCCGGTATCGTAAAGCGGGGATTTATGGTGGCGAAGAAAATAGCTGCCCACTTACAGAGCATTTCCAGCCTGAAGGTAACCCTATGTGCTTTGGAACTGGATAAAGACGATCTGCTGGAAGGTAGCTACCGGCTTACTCCTTCTCAGGAAACCTTAAACGATGCCTGCATCGTGGTAATTGATGACGTATTGAACTCCGGGGGCACCCTGATCTATGGCGTGCGCTATTTTCTGGACTATAAGGTAAAGCGGATCAGTACGGTGGTGCTGGTAGACCGGAACCACAAGAACTACCCGGTAAAAGCCGATTATAAGGGACTGTCTTTAAGTACCAGCTTACGCGAACACGTGGATGTGCAAATAGAAAAAGAGCCCTACTCGGTTACCGTTTCATAAGCCCAGGCTTGTTTCCATCGCTTGCCAAAGTATTCGTAAAGCGTGCAAATACCAAGGAGCAGTACCAGTCCGTAAAAAGCATCTTCAAAAGGAACGGTGCCCAGGCGTACGCCTGTCATTTCTTCTTCGTTGTACCACACTATTTCCTGTTCTAATCCCGTCCCGGTAAGAATTCCGTTCACCATAAAGAAAGGGATCAAAACAATAGCATAAGAGGCATAGAACTTACCCAGCCAGGGAAGTTTCTTTTTTTTGTGGTATTGAATGAGCAAGGCCAGAAAAGCGAAGGTAAGCACAGTATACCAGCGGTTGTAAAATACTACCGCCAGGGCCACTGAAAAACCAATCAAAAAGTTGTTTATATGCGGTACTGCCCTGCGCAAATGATCCTTTGGTACAAAGTAATTGTAAACCCGGTATACAAAAATGGAACAATAAGGAATGATGAAGAAAAAGAGCCATTCCCCCAAGGGTAGTTCAAAGAGGTAGATCCCGCTCAGGTACTTGGGATTGAATCCCCAAAAGCCAAGTTTGGTAAAGATCACGTCCCAGGCCAAAAAGAAACTGCTCACTATTAATGTGGCCAGGCCCAACGCTTTAAAGCTCTTATAATACGCTACGCGGTTTTCAAAGCTCCTCAGTAAGGGCACGAGAAGGGAAAAGCCCATCACCAGGAGGTAAAGGTATTTGGTTTCTAACATCAGGCGGATGTTTGAAGGTTGCGCTTGCCACGTTTGGTAGAAGCCGTCCAGTATTTGGGGTGGATGATCAACATCCCGAAACTTTCGCCCCTTTGCCTGTCCAGGTGCTTGTGATGCATTTTATGTGCAAAGCGCACGGCTTCCAGGTAGCGGTTGTTGGTATGCTTAAACCAGCGGAGCCTCTGGTGGATAAATACTTCATGCACCATAAAATAGGCAAATCCGTATACCGCGATCCCCACGCCTATGGACACGCTCAGGTCGCTCTGGTACATCATGCCCAGCATGATGCAAAGCCAACTGGGGACGGCAAAAATGAGGAAAAAGGCATCGTTCTTCTCAAAGAAACCCGGCTCCTTTTGATGGTGATCTTTATGCAGCACCCAAAGAAAACCGTGCATCACGAATTTATGCGTAAACCACGCTACAAACTCCATAAACCAAAAAGTGAGAAATATTATCCCGGCTATAGCCCAACCACTCATATCATAATGTTTAGCAAAATGAAAAATGCCAATACGATAAAAAAGTACTTTACCGCCAAATTGTTTATATGCAAACGAAGGGTACGCTGAAATACATTTTGGGTAAATAGCGATACAAGGTACCAACCTAGATAGTTCCAGACGGGAACATATCCTCCGGCCCAATGCCAGTAATCGAGGTCATCGGAAAGCGGCTCTATCCAAAAATCTACAAACACCATAAGTGCCGCTCCTCCCAATATCCGCGCCCAGCGATCGGAAAAAATGTTTTGGCTTACAAAGCCCGCACTAATGGTAAGCAGGAACCAGTTTACCCCGATCACCAAGGGAACACCAAAGAGTTTCACGCCCAGGTTGTTGCCATAGCGGTACTCCCCAAAAGGGAAATCGGTCGTAATGCCGATCAGTTCCACTGTATACCCTACCAGGAAACAGGTGATAAAGAGGCGCCAGAATTCGCGTGAAGGTCCTTCGTCATCAATGAAGATGAGAAAAGCACTCAACAGAAGGTTTAAAGCACTAAGCCCGGCAAACAGCTCAAGATCAATAAATACAATACCTAGAAGCCCCACAATATGGAACAAAATGGTGATCCACAAAGCATGGGGTTGTATGGTCTGATAAATTTTTTGCCACATAAGAGCGGGTTTAACTGGGGCGCATGTGCTTAAACAAACGCAAAAATAAACGGATATCGGGGCTTTTTACCATTCAGGGCGCGTTTGGTTTATACATCCGGCACAAGGGCCGTAGCAATTCTTGCACTGAGTAAAGCCAAAGGTACGCCCCCTCCGGGATGTACGCTTCCCCCGCAAAAAAAGAGATTCGAAAACTGCCAACTAAAATTGGGATGTCGCAGGAAGGCTGAAAGCGGATCGTTACTCGCCGCTCCATAAAGGGCACCCTGGTAGCTATAGGTTTTGTTTTCTATACTGCGCGGATCCAAAAGCTCCTCAAAGGCAATGAGCGAAGCAATATCCGTATCCAGGCGCTTGCTCAAATGTTGGATAACCTGCTGTCTTATCCGGGCGGTCAATGCCTCCCAGTCCTGGCCGGTATTGGCTGGCACATTCACCATCACAAACCAGTTCTCACAGCCCGGAGGTGCATCGGTGGCCTCTTCTTTGCTGCTTATGTTCACATAAATGGTAGGGTCGGCATAAACACTTTGCTCCTCGAATATGGCTTCAAATTCACCTTTATAATCTTCACTGAAAAAGATGTTGTGCAACTCCAATTCCGGGAATTGTTTTGTAATGCCCCAATAAAAGATAAGTGCAGAGCTACTGCGGGCCTGCCCCAGCGTTTTTTCGGGGGCTTTTGCGGTGGGCATCAGTTTTCGGTAGGTAGGCACCACATCCATATTGCTGAATACTACCTCTGCCTTGTATGATCCTCGAGCAGTGCGTACGCCCGAAACGCGACCCCGTTCCGTTATAATTTCTTCTACCCGTTCATTGAAATAAAAGCGTACCTGTTGCCTTTTCGCTAAACCTAGTAAAGAAGTAGTAATGCTGTGCATGCCTCCTTTGGGGTAATAGGTGCCCAGGTTATGCTCAAGGTGCGGGATCATGCTCATCACCCCGGGGGTTTGGTAAGGACTACTCCCGTTATACGTAGCAAAGCGATTAAAAAGCTGCACGAGTTTAGGGTGCTTTAGCTTTTTTTGGTTTACCTGGTTCAACGTACTCAACAAATACAGTTTATGTAAGTGACCCATGGCTTTAAGTACGGCAGGCTGCAGGTAAGTTTTCAGGCGATGCAGGGAACTTTCCAGGAATAAGGTATGAGTAGCCTCATATGCCTGTGCAGCGTCCCTTAAGTAACGGTCTACGATACGGGCGTTTACCCCTAGTTGTTCTTCTACCTCCCTGGCGAAGGCTTTGGCATCTGCCCAGGCTTTAAGTGCTGTACCATCCTGCCAGAAATAGTGACAGGCTACCTCCTTGCGATGGTAGGTGAAGTGCCCGGAAGGGTCTTCTCCACACAGTGTGAAAAGCTCCGTTACCAGTTGGGGTAGGGTAAAAAGGGAAGGGCCTGCATCAAAGCGATAGCCCTTGCCTTCGACCACACTTATTTTGCCCCCGGCATAGGCATTCGCCTCAAATACATCAACGGCATACCCTTTTTGGGCCAGGCGAATAGCAGAAGCCAAACCGGCCGCTCCGCTGCCAATGACGATGGCTTTTGGTTTTTCTTTCAATTTTCCAATTTCTAGGCTCAAAACTAAAGCGCCCTTCTATTGTTCGGAAAAACATGAAGAAAGTATTAAAACGCCTGCAACGGATGAACCCTGCTGCCAAGGCCCTGCTTGTTTTTATCGGGTTCCTGCTTGGCCTTTCCTTTCTCTTTGCACCCGCTCCGCGGGCGGTTGATCTGAATGAAGTGCGCTTTGCCCACACCAGCAGTTCCCTGCTTTACTTCAAGAACATACGTAGCTTTTACTACGACATACAGCCCGATGAAAGGAGTGGCTTTATACTAAACCGTTTAAAGAGGAGAGACCTGGACAGCACCCGGCCCTCGCTGCAATTTACTATTGTCAACAATTGGCGCATGGACGAAAGCTACATCTACGCAGAACTGAATACGGCCGGTGAACAATGGGCAGCTCCTGCCGTTTATTTTACTAGAGCAACGAAAGATACACTCTTTTCACTCAACCGGTTAGACAATGAAGCGCACTACCACTTTGCTGCCGAAGTGTATAATCAACTCCTCCGCAACCAGCCTCTTTATCTGGTTAACGGACAGGATACGATAAAAGAGCTGTATGCCGAGAAGCGAACAAATTTCAACGCGGCCATGGTGTTGGAAGACTATTTCAAACTCGTGAACAAACTTTAAAACTACCCGCAGATGAGCAACTTTGATATACACTGGAGAAAAATACCGAGAACATACGGCCTGATCCTTTTCGGCCTTTTCACCCTTTACTTTCTACTTATGCGAACGGTTGGGTTAGGGCATGAATACTGGCTGCGCTCGCTCAATATTGTGTGGCTGCTGCTCGGGGTGTTCGGAGCTATCCGCGCCTACAAAAAAAACTCGACGGCCTCTGTTTTTGACGAATTTTTTGATTACTTCAAGATTGCCATGCGTACCTCCCTTATCGGAATTGGTCTATTTGCCATTTTCCTGGCCCTTTACCTGGACTTACTGGACCCTGCTTTTATGGCCGATTTGCAGGAATATGAAAGCTTTGGCGGCCTGATCAGCCCGGTATCGGTTTCTTTCCTTATCTTTTTTGAGGGAATGGCAAGTGCCTTTGTATGCAGTTACCTGGCCATCCAATTGCTTAAAACACGTACGGTAGAAAAACCCATACAAACTAAAAAGGAATACGAGCAAGCGCTCAGGTCGAGCAAGTAAGTTTTGTGTTAAACCGTGAAAAAGGCCGCTACAGGATTCTCTGTAGCGGCCTTTTTGCAATGGTTATGTCATTCCTGTCAGTATCCCTTGTTCAGGCAATAGGGTTCATATCTGCTTCTGCTTTAAACAATGGAAAAGCGTTCATCATTTCGTTCACCTCGGTACGGATCGCTTCCAGCGCCTCTTCATCTTCGTGGTGTAGTATCACCCGGTCTATAAAATCCGCCACTTTTTCCATGTCTTGCTCCACCAAACCCCGGCTGGTAATGGCCGGGGTGCCGATGCGAATGCCACTCGTTACAAAAGGGGATTTATCATCAAAAGGTACCATGTTCTTGTTTACCGTTACATCCGCTTTTCCGAGGGCAGCTTCTGCCGCTTTTCCCGTAATGTTTTTGTTGCGCAGGTCTATGAGCATACAATGGTTATCCGTTCCTCTGCTGATGATATCAAAGCCACGTTCTACCAACAGGTTCGCCAGATGTGCGGCATTCTTTTTCACCTGCAGGGTATATGCAAAAAAAGCATCACTCAACGCTTCGCCAAAAGCTACAGCTTTAGCCGCGATTACATGTTCCAAAGGCCCCCCTTGCGTGCCTGGAAAAACCGCGGAATCCAGCAAAGCACTCATCATGCGTACCTGCCCCTTAGGGGTTTTCAAGCCAAAGGGGTTTTCAAAATCCTGTCCCATCATGATCATGCCTCCCCTGGGGCCCCGCAAAGTTTTGTGGGTGGTGGTGGTTACGATATGGCAATGGGGCAACGGATCGTTCAGTAAGCCTTTGGCAATAAGCCCTGCCGGGTGCGAAATATCAGCCAGCAATAGCGCACCTACTTTATCCGCAATCGCACGAAAGCGCACGTAATCAATATCCCTGGAATAAGCAGAGGCTCCACAAATGATCATATTGGGTTTTTCTTCCATAGCCCTGGCCTCAACCTTGTCGTAATCGATACGTCCCGTTTCCTGTTCTACCCCGTAAAAAGAAGTTTGGTACAGCTTACCTGAAAAGTTTACCGGGGAACCGTGCGTAAGGTGCCCCCCATGTGAAAGGTCAAAGCCCATGATCTTATCCCCCGGTTTCAAGCAAGCCAGGAATACCGCAGCATTGGCCTGTGAGCCCGAGTGTGGTTGCACGTTTACATAAGCCGCATTAAAAAGTGCCTTCGCGCGGTTTATCGCCAGGTTTTCTACCTCGTCTACCACTTCACATCCCCCGTAATACCGCTTTCCGGGAAAACCTTCGGCATATTTATTCGTGAGTACCGAACCCATAGCCTCCATTACCTGTTCGCTTACATAGTTCTCAGAAGCAATAAGTTCAATGCCCTCTGTTTGTCGAATTCTCTCCTCTTCAATCAGGTCAAAAATTTCCTTGTCTCTAAGCATGTGACGTTTGTTTTTGGTAGCGTAAACCTATTTTATAATATTGCTCAAAATTAATTCAGAAAATGCTGACAGCAAACGACCCGAACCGAAAGAGCTGGCTAAATGTACCGCTTGACTCAGACTTTCCTATACAGAATATTCCCTTTGGAGTTTTTATACCGTATGAAGATGATGCCACCACCATTGGTACACGCATCGGGAATACGGCGATCGACCTGAGTGCCTTGCATCAATACGGCTACCTGGATGGACTAAAGCTCCCGGAGGACGTATTTCTGCAAGATACCCTCAACGACTTCATCACCCTTGGCCGCCCAACCTGGCGGGCCATGCGCAACCGCATTGCCGAGCTTTTTGATGAGAAAAACAATGAGCTACGTCAAAGCGAAGAGCATTGCAAACACATATTGTATGGTTTACATGAAGTGCAAATGCTCATGCCCGTATTCATACAAGACTACACTGATTTTTACAGCAGCCGTGAACATGCCGAAAATGTAGGCACTATGTTCCGGGGAAAAGAAAACGCCCTCATGCCAAACTGGTTGCATTTACCCGTAGGGTATCACGGCAGGAGCAGTTCCATTGTAATATCCGGGGAGCCTCTGCACCGCCCTAAGGGGCAGCGCAAGCCCAAAGACGCAGATGCCCCGGTGTTTGGCCCCAGCCAGCAAATGGATTTTGAGCTGGAAATGGCTTTTATCACTACCGATGGCAAAGCTTTAGGGGAACGCATAGAAGTGCAGGAAGCGGAAGACTATATTTTCGGTATGGTGCTCTTTAACGACTGGAGCGCCCGCGACATCCAGGCGTGGGAATACGTTCCCCTGGGGCCTTTCCTGGGCAAGAACTTCGGGAGTTCCATATCTGCCTGGGTGGTTACCCTGGATGCCCTGGAGCCTTTCAGAACCTATAGTCCCGAGCAAAAGCCTGCACCCCTCGACTATTTGAAAAGCGAGGGCAAGAAGACCTTCGACATTGAACTGGAGGTGCTCATTAAGCCTGAAGGCCAGGAAGAAAGCAAAGTATGCCACTCAAATTTTAAATATTTATACTGGAACATTTCGCAGCAACTGGCACACCATACCGTAAACGGTTGCAATGTAAATGCGGGGGATATGATGGCCAGCGGCACCATCAGCGGCCCTACCGAAGACAGTTACGGCAGTATGCTGGAACTTTCCTGGCGTGGAAGCAAGCCCGTTGCCTTAAAAGGCAGCGGCAGCCGAACCTTTATTGAAGATATGGATACCGTGATTATGCGGGGCCATTGCAAAAAAGAAGGCATACGGATCGGATTTGGTGAGGTGAGTGCCCAGGTACTACCCGCCCTCTAGAAAATCGACCTGAAGTATGGCGGGAGCAACAGGTAACCCGCCATACTTTTCAACAATTGGGGTAGGATAGGCGCATAAAGTTATCTTTGCCCCGATGGAGAATTTTATTGTTTCTGCCCGTAAATACCGGCCCCAGCAATTTGATGAAGTAGTGGGCCAGCGTCATGTAACCCGCACGCTGGAAAACGCCATTAAGCAAAATCATCTGGCCCAGGCTTTGCTCTTTACCGGTCCCAGGGGCGTTGGCAAAACCACCTGCGCGCGTATCCTGGCCAGGATGATCAATGCGGATGATGCGGGAACAGAAGAGCAACACGATTTTTCCTTTAACATTTTTGAGTTGGATGCGGCCTCCAACAATTCAGTAGACGACATCCGCAGCCTGATTGACCAGGTGCGTTTTGCCCCCCAGGTGGGCAAATACAAGATCTACATAATTGACGAGGTGCACATGCTTTCCCAGGCTGCCTTCAACGCTTTTTTAAAAACCCTGGAAGAGCCTCCCGCACACGCCATCTTTATCCTGGCAACAACCGAAAAACACAAGATCATCCCTACGATCTTAAGCCGCTGCCAGATCTTTGATTTTAAGCGGATCGGGGTTGAGGACATTGCCCTGCACCTCCAGGAGGTAGCAAGGCAGGAAGGCATACATGCAGAGCAGGAAGCCCTGCACATCATTGCACAAAAAGCAGATGGTGCCTTAAGGGATGCCCTTTCTATTTTCGACCGCATCGTATCGTTCAGTGGAGACAACATCACCTATAAAGATGTGATCGATAACCTGCGTGTCCTCGACTACGATTATTATTTCCGCACCACAGACCTGATACGGAACAACGACAAGGCAGGTTTGCTGCTGCTCTTTAAGGAAATACTGGACAATGGCTTTGACGGCCATTTGTTTATAAACGGCCTGGCGGCACATTTCCGCGACCTTTTGGTGTGTAAAAACCCTAAAACCCTTCAACTACTGGAAGTAGGAGAAAGTACCCGCGCACGTTACCAGGAACAATCTGCAGCCGTGCCCGTGGCTTTCCTGATCGAAGGTTTGAAGCTTAGCTCAGAGGCCGACTATCGCTATAAAGGAAGCAACAACCAAAACTTGCTGGTAGAGCTTTGCCTGCTCAATCTTTCCCAGCTGTATCACGCAGCGGAAAAAAAAAAGCCCGGTAGCGAGCTAAACACCGAGGGCAGTTTCACCGATGCGCCAGAGCTCCAGCCTGCACCTAAACCGGCTAAAGCCTCTCCCCCACAACCGGCCTCGCCAAGAGAAGATGAAAAAGCACCATCCACTCCACCGGTTAAGGAAAAAACACCTGCTCCTCCCCCTCCTACCTCACAGGCTTCCCCGGCCGCCCCTGCCAAGCCTTTGAAGCGGGACCGCAACAGTGCATTCAGCATCCACTCCGCCCTGCAGGGAAAGCGCACAAACAATGAGGAAAAACCGGAAAGCGAAGACGAGCTGGCTCCCGACCCGGGTTTGCCAAAAGAAGGTTTTACCCAAAAACAGCTCGACAACCTCTGGCAGGACTACCTGAATACGCTCAAAAAGAAGGGAGAAAAGAAATTGTACAGCAGCCTCAGCAACAAAGAAATAGTACTTAAAGGGAATTTTGAAGTGGACATCGCCCTGGAAACCGAGATACAACGCTTGCTTTTCAAAGAGAATCAGGCTGTATTGCTTAGGTTTATCCGCGAAAAACTAAACAACTATTCCGTAGTCTTCACCCCCCACGTTACCGAAATGCAAAGCAAAACCGGGCCTTATAGCCCGCAGGAAAAATTTGCATATATGGTTAAAAAGAACCCCCTGCTGCAAAAACTTAAGGATACCCTAGACCTCGATATCCAATAATGTGTCATTGAGATCAGTGCTATTGCAAAATGGCGTTCGGTTCATCATTTGAGTTTATTAAATTTGCCCCCTCTCAAAAAACCGTGGCGCATTACGGAAAGCATTTACGGTCCTTCTCTCTGTATGCCGCATATAAAGCGCATTGCCTGAGCGCGCTCAATGCCTACTAGCGAAGAAAAATATATCAGGTTAATTATTGCAAGTACAAAACATGACAAACACAGCCAAGATCATTTATACAAAAACGGACGAAGCCCCTGCGCTGGCCACCCGCTCCCTTTTACCCATTATAGAAGCCTTTACCGGGGTAGCGGGAATAGAAATGGAAACCCGCGACATTTCCCTGGCCGGAAGGATTGTAGCACAGTTTCCCGAAAGGCTGGAGGAACACCAGCGCATTTCCGATGATCTGGCTGAATTAGGCGAATTGGCCAAAACCCCTCAGGCCAATATCATAAAGCTGCCGAACATAAGCGCCTCCTTGCCCCAGTTGCAGGCCGCGATTAAAGAGTTGCAAAGCCAGGGCTACACGTTACCGGATTACCCGGTAGCGCCTCAAAATGGAAAAGAGGAAGCCGTAAAAGCTACATACGACAAGGTGAAGGGGAGTGCGGTAAACCCCGTATTGCGCGAAGGGAATTCCGACCGCAGGGCACCCCGTGCAGTAAAGGCATACGCCCGCAAGCACCCACATAGCATGGGCGCGTGGAGCAATGCCTCAAAAACCCACGTGGCCAGTATGAGTGAAGGGGATTTTTACGGAAGTGAAAAGTCCCTTACCCTGGAAAAAGCGACCACCGCTAAGATTGAATTTATGGGTGAAAACGGCCGCACCAAAGTGCTGAAAGATCACCTGGCCCTGGAAGCCGGGGAGATCATTGATGCTTCTTTTTTAAGCGTTTCTAAGCTGGCCTCCTTTTTAGAGGCCCAGGTAAAAGAAGCAAAAGCAAGCGGCATCCTGTTTTCACTGCACATGAAAGCCACCATGATGAAGGTTTCCGACCCCATCATCTTCGGGCATGCCGTAAAAGTTTTCTTCAGGGAAGTATTTGAAAAGCACAGGGCCCTGTTAAAGCAGGCAGGTGTAAACGCAAATAACGGGCTGGGAGACCTGCTCAATAAGATCGGGCAGCTTCCGGAAACAGAACGCCAGGCTATAGAAGCAGCTATTGCAACCGCCTACGCCCAGGGCCCGGACCTGGCTATGGTAAACTCCGATAAGGGCATCACCAACCTGCATGTACCCAGCGATGTGATCATAGATGCCTCCATGCCCGCCATGATCCGCAACAGCGGGCAAATGTGGGACAAGGAAGGCAATACCCGTGACACCAAAGCCGTAATTCCCGATCGTTCTTACGCCTCTGTATACCAGGAAACCATCGATTTTTGCAAGGTACACGGAGCCTTTGATCCCACTACTATGGGAAGTGTATCTAACGTAGGCCTAATGGCGCAAAAAGCGGAAGAGTATGGCTCGCACGACAAAACCTTTGAACTGGATGCTGCGGGTACCGTACGCGTAACGGATGCGCATGGTAAAACCTTATTGGAACATAATGTAGAGGCCGGTGATGTTTGGCGGATGTGCCAGGTGAAAGATGCTCCTGTACGCGACTGGGTAAAGCTTGCAGTAAACCGTGCGCGCGCTACGGGTAGCCCTGCTGTATTCTGGCTGGACAAAAACCGTGCTCATGACGCAGAGCTGATCAAGAAAGTGAACACCTATTTATCCGAACACGACACTAACGGACTGGATATCCGCATCCTTTCTCCTTTACAAGCCACCCGCTTTTCTTTGGAACGTGTGAAAGCCGGAGAAGATACCATTTCGGTTACCGGGAATGTACTGCGCGATTACCTCACCGACCTTTTCCCCAT
>JANQPD010000066.1 GCA_028285465.1 Owenweeksia sp.
TCGATGTTTTGTATACCGGTGTATACATTGCGCAGGATAGGCAGGATGGAGTACAAAAAGAGCGCAAAAATGGCGGGTTTTATACCGATCCCCAGCAAGGGAATGAGAAAACCCAAAAGGGCAATGCTGGGAATGGTTTGCAGTATTCCGGCAAGATTGAGTACAGGTCCTGAAAGTTTTTTTTTGCGGGCAATGTAAATGCCCAGGGGTATGCTAAGCGCACATGCCAGCAGTACACTGGCAGCGGTAAGACCCAGGTGCTCTAGGAACTGGGTAAGTAGCTTATCGGCATTTTGCCGGTAAAAGTCAAACAACTGCTTCATGGGCTAGCCGGCTTTTGGTATTGCTTTTCAAGTGCTTCGTATTGTCCGCTTAGCTTTAACTCCAGGAGTACCCGTTCATTTGCTAAAAAATGATCTACAAAAGGGCTGGCCGGTTTGTGGAGCAAATCTTCGGGCGTTCCGTTTTGCAGGATCTTTCCCTCGTGCATCAAGGCAATTTTATCGCCCAACGCAAAAGCTTCCGAAACATCATGCGTTACAAGCACTATGGTGGTTTCAATTAGCTCATCTAATTCTAAAAACTCTTTTCTAATGGCGGCCCGGGTAATGGGGTCAAGCGCGCCAAATGGTTCATCCATAAGAAGTATCCGGGGCTTCGCGGCCAGGGCCCTGGCCAGGCCTACCCGCTGCTGCTGGCCACCGCTAAGGGCTGCGGGAAAACGGTTTAACAAAGTACCGGGTAAATGAAGCTTTGCACAAAGATTCTCTATGCGGGCATGGATCTCCTTTTCGGACCATTTTAACAAACAGGGCACCAGGCCTATGTTTTGCGCTACCGTATAGTGTGGGAACAAACCTGCGGTTTGCACCACGTAGCCCATTTGCCTGCGCAATTGTAAAAGATCATGCCTGGCCAGGTCTTTTCCGTCTATGACAATACTTCCCTTGTCGGCTTTTTCCAGTCCGTTGATGAGGCGTAAAGTAGTGGTTTTTCCGCTGCCGCTTAACCCCAGTAGTACCTGGGTGCTGTGCGGGGCTATGTGCAGGTCAATGCCTTTGAGCACTTCCTGCCCTGCAAAAGCCTTGTGTATATTTTGCAATGAGATCAACGCGTGTTCTTAAAAGAAGTGTTTAAAGGACTTCTAGTGTAGCGGGAAGATAAAAAGGTTTTGAGAATAAGCAGGTTTGGATCATTGCGGAATAGAATTTCCTCCAGGGTTCTCCGCTGGCCGGTATTTTTCAATATTTGTGATCATGCCGTTGAATACAAAGAAGTGAAATGGTAGTACGGCATACCAGTAAAGGCGCCCCATAAGCCCCCTGGGCCGGAAAGTAGCGTTTTGATGCAAGTAAAGCTTTTCCTCTTTTTGTTCCACGCAAAACTCTAACCAGGCCTCCCCGGGGAGCTTCATTTCTGCGTACAGCAACAAGCGTCCCTCTTCCCGGTCTGCTACCAATACCCGCCAAAAATCGAGCGCATCGCCCACATAGATCTTGTTTGCTGCGGTACGTCCGCGCCTTAGCCCTATTCCCCCAACCAGTTTATCCAGCACTCCCCTGATCTTCCATAAAAAAGTAGCATAGTACCAGCCACGTGCTCCGCCTATGGAAAAAATGTTCCCGATCACCTGTTTGCGCGTGTTGTGCGTAACCTCCCGGGTTTTAATGTCTTTAAACACCCCGTTTTTAGGAATCTCTACAAAGTTGGATAGCTTTTTAAAGCGCCTGTTGGTGCTTACCAATGAGTCTTTCCAACTGCTGAGTACCAGGTTTTGCTCGATCTTATTAAAGGCCATCTCTACCGCACGCTTGTACGGGTAAACCTCCATAGGCAGCAGGTTTTTAATGGCTTTGTTTTGCGCGATCACGTCCACCTTCATACTATCCACCAGGTTCACAGCCAGGCGATAACTGGTGGCCGTAACAAAGAATAACCAGTAGCTGCTCAAACGTGGGGTCATTACCGGTACGGTAAGGATGTAGCGCGTAAAGCCTCTTACTTCGGCAAACTGCAACAATATCTCTTTGTACGTGAGCACTTCTGGTCCACCAATATCAAATACCCGGCCGTAGCATTTTTCATTCCCCAATACATCGCGCAGGTAGTAGATCACATTGCGGATGGCGATGGGCTGGCATTTGGTGTTCAACCATTTTGGTGCGACCATTAATGGAAGCTTTTCCACCAGGTCGCGTATAATTTCGAAACTCGCGCTGCCGGAACCTACTATTATGCCTGCGCGTAATACCGTGTGCTTTGCCCTTGCCGTTTTTAGGATACGTTCTACATTCAGGCGACTGCGCAGGTGTTTGCTTAACTCATCTTCGTTCACAATACCGCTCAGGTATACCAGCTGTTTAGCCGTTGAAGCATCGAGGTAGTTTACAAAGTTTTGGGCGCACCGCTTTTCTTTTTCTTCAAAGTCTCCCCTTGACGACATGGAGTGTATGAGGTAATACGCTACGTCAAAGTCCAGGGGGGTATCCGGGTCATCGATAGGCACGGAATCCATAAAGTCTACCTCAAAAAAACGTACGGTTTCTTCAAACTCACGGGGCAGGGTCATGCGGGTTTTGTCGCGCAGGCAGCAAGTTACCTCGTGCCCCTGCTCTATGAGCGCGGGCAACAGGCGCATGCCTATATAGCCATTGGCCCCTGTGAGTAAGACCTTCATAAATAAGCCTTGGGTTGGTTGGGGTTTTTACGCTCTTTTACATATCTGAAAATCAACACAAAGGCACATCCTGCCAGGGTTGTGAAAATGAGAGGATACGGGTTAGGGTCTTGATAAGCGCGCTTGTAATAAATGCCAAAAAAGGCCCAAAGCAATACCGCTGCGTACACAAGGTCCATGTTTTTGTTTAGCAGGTAAAGCCCCACCAAAGTAGCGGCAATGATGAGGGCGGCAGTGTAAAAATGAGGCGGGAGGCCGAACCCGTTGAAACCAATATGAACCAAAAAAGCGGTAACGTCGGCTATAGTAGCCACGCTGGTCCAGCCGAGATACAGGCTAAAAGGGGCGTGCACCAACCATTTTTCAAGAGCTTGTGCCGGGCGTATGCCAATGCCCAGGTTGCGATAGATGGTGATGAGGCTAAAGAGGAGCAGTAACATGAGCAAAACGGAAAGCCAAACGAGGCGGTAGTGCCAGGCCAGTATCCACCCGCTGTTGGCCAGGCAGCTGATAAAAAACCACAATCCAATGAGGTTTACCGCCTTAGGGTGTGCTTTTTGGTTAAATAGCCCTTTTGCCTGGAACAGGACAAACCCAAAGAGTGCCAGATAAATGAGCCCCCAAATGCTGAATGTGAGCCCGGCAGGGGTAAACAAGTTGGGGTAAAGGGCAGAAAGCTCGCCTGTGGTATAGCCATTAATGGGTAGCGTATTGGCCAGTCCGTTTAAGACCATTACCAACAGAAACCCAAGTAGGTTCAGCACCTGAAGCGTTTTGTGCATAAGAAACCGTTTTAAAAGGCAACAGTAAAATACACAGATGGTTTAACCGACAGCGGACTGTAAAAGACCAGGGGCTAGAAGGTTTTGGTAAACGAAAGGGTAGGAATAAAAATGTTTACCCGCTGGTTTACGACCTCGTTGAGGTTTACCCGGGTATTTACAAAGGTAGTCTTGAGCAATAAACCAAACTGGGAGGGAAGCTGGTACCCGATGCCTGCGCCCAGCATAAAACCCACCCCCATAGAAAGCGGATTGTTGGCCACCCCATTGTTCTGGAGCGTTACCGGCAGATTGTATACCCGGCCAATCTCGAACTGGTTTTGCTCCGGTTCTACAAAGGTGAGGTCCAGGCCCCCTTCACTAAGCAGGTAAAAGTTGTTTTCCAAAAACAGGCGCTTTCCCAAAGCAAGTTGCACCTGCGACCGCCTTTCGCGCCCCCCGATGCTTACCTGCTCAATAAAAGGCTCCATCTGGTTTTGTTGGTTCACGCGCGCTACGCGCAAGGTAAACACCCCGGCTGCCTGCAGGCGCACCTGGTTAAAATAGGCACTGAGCTGCCAGTGGTTTTTTAAGCGGTAATCGAAACCCAGGGAAAAAGAAACAGTAGCATTATAGCGCATGTCCGGGGCATACTGGGCCAGTTCAAAATCGTAGCCCCCGAGCGCATCCCGTATTTGGCTTTCCGTTTGCGGCTGGCCGAGGAAAAACCCCAGCCGGTTGTTGTCCTGCCCGTTGTAAAATAGAGCCGTGTTGTTTCCCGTAAGGTAATAGCCCATGCCTATGCTCATGGCAATGGTGCCGGCTTGCTTATCTCCTTCATACCAGGGAATGGTGTCGTTTTGGGCTTCTAA
This sequence comes from Owenweeksia sp., assembly GCA_028285465.1. Classification (GTDB taxonomy): domain Bacteria; phylum Bacteroidota; class Bacteroidia; order Flavobacteriales; family Schleiferiaceae; genus JANQPD01. The sequence continues at coordinate 4,311 of JANQPD010000066.1, forward strand.
ACCGTTAGCCCAGCAGATAAACAATAGAACATATAGGGTACCTTTTTTCATAGCGTACTTACACAAACAAGCCTTCCAGGATATCGCCCACAAAGTAAGCAAGGGCTGCCGCAGCGCCTCCTAAAAACAGCGTTTCCAAAATACTCCGGCCTATTTTGGTTTGGTTTACGATGGCCTTCAGGGAGCCGATAAGGCCAAACACCAGCCCGGTGAGTACGGAGGAGATAAGAAAAAGATTTGCGGTAAGGTCAAAGGAATAGTCCAGTACGTATACCAGTAGCGGAATAAACCCGAAGATCAGGAAGCTTAAAAAGGTCACCCCTCCCATGGCGAGGGGTGACTTGTTTTCTTCGCTCATTTCCAGTTCTTCTTTCATCATTACGTCTACCCAGCGGTCCCGGTCTTCCGTGATCTTATCTACCACTTTTTCCAGCAACTCACCTTCAAAGCCTTTGGCTGCATAGATCTCGCGTACTTCCTCCCGTTCCTTGGCAGGTAAGTTGTCGACCTCCCAATATTCCACGGCTTTGTGCTTTTCGTAGTTTTCCTGCTCGCTCTTGGTAGAAAGGTAGCTGCCCACGCTCATGGCAAAGCCATCGGCAATGAGGTTGGCAAAACCCAGGATAATCACCACGGCACTGTCGAGCCCGGCCCCGGCAGAACCTGCTACCACGGCAAAAGTGGTTACACTGCCGTCAATACCTCCATATACAAATTCGCCCAGGTACTCCTGGAAGCGATTGATCAAAGGGTACTTACTGCCGTGCAGGCGGGTTTCATGTCGTTGGGATGCGGCCACTTGTTGCTATCCGTTTAAACAAAATGTACGTTAAATGAAACGCTTATAAATCAAACTTTATCCCCTGCGCCAAAGGCAACTCGGTAGAATAGTTGATGGTATTCGTTTGCCTGCGCATATAGGCCTTCCAGGCATCTGAACCACTTTCGCGCCCGCCACCGGTTTCTTTTTCACCGCCAAAAGCCCCGCCAATTTCGGCCCCGCTGGTGCCGATGTTTACATTGGCAATGCCGCAGTCGCTGCCGGCAGCTGAAAGGAAACGCTCAGCCTCCCTTAGGTTGGTGGTCATAATAGCCGATGACAGCCCCTGTGGCACGGCATTTTGCATGTCGATGGCTTCCTCCAGACCCCTGTATTTGATGAGGTATAAAATGGGTGCAAAAGTTTCAGTACACACAATCTCGTAATCGTTTTGCACCTCGGCAATGCAGGGTTTTACATAACAGCCGCTTTCGTAACCCTTTCCATCCAGGCGGCCCCCTTCTACTACCATGGTGCCCCCTTCTTTGGCAATCTGGTCCAGGGCATTTTCATACATTTCTACGGCTTGGGTGTCAATAAGCGGCCCTACGTGGTTTTGGGTATCCAGGGGATCCCCTATGCGCAATTGCCCGTAGGCTTTCTTCAGTTTTTCTTTTACCTCTTCGTATTTGCTTTCATGGATGATGAGCCTGCGGGTGGAGGTACAGCGTTGACCGGCCGTGCCTACGGCTCCAAATACAGCGCCTACCAGGGTAGAATCCAGGTCGGCATTTTCCGTGATGATGATGGCGTTGTTGCCGCCAAGTTCCAATAGCGATTTGCCCAACCTGCGGGCTACGGCTTCTCCTACTTTGGTGCCCATGCGTGTGCTGCCTGTAGCAGAAACCAGCGGAATCCTCCGGTCGTTGCTCAGCCACTCCCCTACTTCGTAATTTCCGTTTACCAGGCAGCTGATGCCTTCGGGTAAGTCGTTTTCCTTCAGTACTTCGGCAAAAATATTTTGGCAGGCCACCCCACAAAGCGGGGCTTTTTCGGAGGGTTTCCATATACACACATCGCCACATACCCAGGCCAGGGCGGTGTTCCAGCTCCAAACGGCTACGGGAAAGTTAAAGGCCGAAATGATGCCCACAATACCCATGGGGTGCCATTGCTCGTACATGCGGTGCATGGGGCGCTCGCTATGCATGGTGAGGCCGTATAGCTGGCGGCTTAAGCCCACGGCAAAATCGCAGATGTCGATCATTTCCTGCACTTCGCCCCAGCCTTCCTGCAGGGATTTACCCATTTCATACGAAACCAGTTTTCCCAGGGCGTCTTTCTTTTCACGCAGTTTGTTACCAAACTGGCGTACGATCTCTCCCCTTTGCGGCGCAGGCATCATGCGCCAGCTTTTGAAGGCGGTTTGAGCGGTATTGATCAACTCTTCATATTCTTCCTTTGTAGTAGTCGTCACTTTCCCGATGAGCTTGCCGTCAACAGGCGAAAAAGATTCGATCACTTCTCCTTGGCCAAAGTGTTTTTGCCCGGATGAGCTGCCCGGGTTAACGGCAACTACGCCCAACTCCTTTAAAATGCTTTGTATGTCCATGTGGTTTGTTTCTTTTTGAGAGATTTGCCGCGAAGGTACGTATCCGGTTGAAGTAGGGAAAGCTTAGCCGGTAATGTTCGTCTTACCAGGAAATAAACTACAGGAATGGAGAAACTAAAGATCAGGAAAATAGAGCAGCTGTCGGAAAATGAACGCGGCAGCACATATGAGCTCGCGGGAAGCAGGGCAGAGGGGTATCTCCTGGCCTACCGCAGGAAAGGATCGGTAAGCGGGAACCACTGGCATGAGGGAAAAGTAGGCGGCAAAGACCCGGAGCGCCTGCTTTTGCTCCAGGGGAAGATAGCCTTATATGCTAAGGACTTGGAAAGCGGGGAAGAATACGAGCAGCAGGTTACGGCTCCTTCGGAAATCTTGATCTACCCGATGCTTTTGCACACCCTTACTGCTTTAAGCGACTGTAGCTTCCTGGAGTTCAATTCGCTGGATGAGCACAAAGCCGATACGGTTTACCCTGAACCCAACCCGGTCAAAGGTTGATCCTTCTTCCTTTGGGGTAGCTCACTTCATACAGCAACTCCAGTTTTTTGCTTTCTTTGGGCTGCAATTCCATTTCCCAGCTAATGATCCCGGTTTCTTCATTCAGCTTGCCTCCGGAATGTTCCAGGCGCTTCACTTTTATTTCGCTGTGGCCGCTTACGGGGTACTGATCTAAAAGGGTAAGCTGCAAGGGTACGGGTTTGGTGTTGCGTACCGCTATGCGGTACTGAAAGCGTTTGCTGCGCTTCCCACCCAGGAAGGAGCTGCCTTCTTTTGTTTTTACAGCTTCCCGTAGCACTTTTATATTCTCGTCTTTGCCCAGGGAAAGGGTCAGGGTATCTTCCGCTTCGCTTACGTTGATCTGGGTTTCGCCTAAATACGTGCCTTCCAGGTATAGACCGGCAGCACCATCGAGCAAATTGAGGCGCTCCCAATCGGTTAAAGAGGCGGTTAAGAAGGCGTTTTCATGTAGTTTGGGAATGGCGGTGTAACTGAAAGCAGCAGGCAGTTCATAGTTTTCTACCTGCACCTGGTACTCTTCGCCATTGCTGGGCACATCATACGGCAGGGCTACGTCAAAATTCAGGTTTACCGGGTTTTGAGAGATTTTGAACTCCACTTTAACTCCATCTATATAAACTGCGTTACCATTTTCTCTCGCCCCTCTAACCCGGCTGTTGCCATATCGATCATAAGTTACCCCGGCAGCCTGGCTGGCTATGGAGCTTACATCCCGCACGGCCATGTTCTGTATGTCTTCACTAGTAATTATGGTTGATGTCTTTGTTTTTTCAACAAGCGGCCTTTGATATTGAATCACTACTTCCCCCAGCGTTTCGGCTGCGGCCTGCAAACGGATGTTGTAGAATTGTGTTTCTTTAGATAAATACTGGGTTGCTTTCTGGTAACCTAAAAAGCTAACTTCTAACCTTTGGGCCGCGGAACTCAGTTGAAGGTTAAAATTACCGTTCATATCTGTAGTAGTACCATTAATGAGATGACCCTGTGGGTTTAATGCTACTACATTGGCAAAAGGAATAGCTTCGGAGCTTTGTGCATCGACCACTATACCTTTAAATGTTCCCGTAAAGCCTCCTCTGGGAGCGGGTTTTTGAGGTGGGTTATAGGACCTCCAGTTGCTGTTCACAAAATTCAAAAACCATGGTTCCAGGTCGGCCAAAGCAGCGGCTTCGGCCGGGTTTCCCGTACTTAAGCGGAGCTTTACCTGTTTCCAGTCTTCCCCGCTGCTCTGGTTGATCTTTGCTTTATAGGCGAGTTGCAAAGGTTTGCTGATGTCGGTAACTTTTATGTCGTAATATGGCCTCCACCCCGCTTCGGCAATGGTATAACGCAGCTCAAAATTCAGGGTTTGCGCCCGCTCAGACTTTAGTTTTATCGAAACCTGCCCTTTAGGCCTGGCTTGTGCAATGCGTACTTCCTGCAGTTGGTTGATGATCTTTTGGCGATCCCGGTTAAGCTTATCTATCTCCAACCGCAGTTTTTGCTGTGTTTGTTTGATCGCAATAAGGCGGTTTTTAGCGAAGTTAATGGCTTGTTCGAGCTCCGCCACCGTAATGCCCTTTAGTTGGTCATAATTAGCATTGTTTAATAAAAGCTGCTGCTCCTGCCGGCTTACGGCCAGCAAATCACGTTTGGTTTTTACCGTTTCGCCCAGCGTTTTTAACTGGTCATTTAAACGCCCGGTCTCTTGTTTTTGCGCTTCTTTTTCCGCTTCAAAAGCTACCTCAAAACTAGTTGACAATACCGATACATTCCCGTTAGAAGTAAACTGAAGAGATTTTTCATCGAGTGCCGGTGAAAGGTCTTCGAGCAATAGCGTAAGGTTACCGGAGGGAATGTTCACCTGGCCACTGCGGCTCACTTCGGCTCCGTTGAAAAATACAGTGACCTCGGTTATTTTACTGGTCGCCGGGATTGACTTTTGCGAAGGGAGTAAAACAGGAGAGCTCAACAGCAAAAAAGAAAGTAGCGTATGCATAATAGGGGTTTATTAGTTAGAGCGAAAGAAAGCAAATAGGTTGCACAGCGGTCCTCTTTCCCTAATAATACATTACTCTAACCTCTTTAGGATACTTTACTTCATACGAAACTTCATAAGCCTTTTGCTGGGCAGGCGCCAGGGGGAAACGCCATTTGATGATGCCGGAGGGTTCATCGTATTCTCCACCGCCTACGCTCTTTACGCTAACTTTTATTTCATCGTTTTGCGAAACCGGTACCTGGTCGCGCAATACGATGTCAACCGCCTGTTTTTTGTTGTTGCGCAGCTCAATACGCCACACATAGTGGTCGATGCGGTTGCTGCCGAAAAAGGTTTTTTCCTGCTTGGTGTAAACGCGTTCCCGGCTTATTACGAGGCCTTTGTCGCGCCCCAGCGACAACTGCAGGGTGTCTTGAGGCAATTGGGTATTCAAGTACGCCTTACCAACGTAAGTGTTGTTGTTAAAAAGCGAGATATCTCCGTCCAATAAGTCATACTTGTTCCAGCCATGTACTTTGGCCACCAAAAAAGCATCTTTATCCAGGCGCGGTTTGGCGTGGTATTCATACCTGGCGGGTAACTCCAGTGCACGCAGGGCTACCGTTACGGGGGTATTAGATGAGAGAAGCGTTTGTTTTCTTTCGATGGTGTATTCCTGCTGGGTAAGGTTTTGATTTATGGTGGTTTGTGGGGGATTAAAGCTTTCTGCATCGTCTGCTGCGGCTTCAAACTGCCGGATGGTATTTGCATTCCTTAGTGTGGGAGGGTTTCCCCCGGTCAGGGATACATTATGCAGGTTTACATACCAGGTGGCCATATAGGGAACCTGCGCGCTGGCTGAAGGGTTTCCTGTGGCCAGGACCAGGTTTACGTTCTTCCAGTCTTCTCCCGTGTTTTGGGTGATGTTGGCTTTGTGGGTAAGCTTTACCGGTTGGCTGAGGTCATTAACTTTGGCATCATACACACTACGCCAATGGGCGTTGGGCACGATGTAAGAGAGGCGAAAACGGGCGTTAATGGCGTTTTCCGTTACTACTTTTACGTATACCTCTCCAGAGGTGCGCTTTAGCTTTTGCAAAAGCTCCTGCTTTTCTTTAAGCAGGTGCGCCTGCTTTTCCTGCAGTTCCTTTTTTTCGTTTTGCAGGGCATACCATTCCCTGGCATTGCGTTCCCTGCGCTGCCGGGCAAAATCTGCTGTGGCCTTGAGTTCATTTAAGGTAAAGCTGCCGGTTCCGCCTAACTTTTTGTTTTCCTCCAGCACCTCTCTTTCCAATACAAGGCCATGTTCTTCAGAGGCAATGGCTTCAAGGCGCAGGCGCAGGCTTTCCAACTTATTGTGCACCCCTTCTAAAGAGGGGTGGTCTTCAAGGTTCTTGGAAGGATTGGCCTGGTGCCGGATAGACAGTACATCCAGGCGGCCGTTTCCACCCAGGATAATAGAGTTTGGGTCGAGTTCGCGCGGAAGAGAAGAAAAAATCAGAACGGACTCCCCTTTAGGAAGGGAGGCACTGGCTGTGCGGGTGAGCTGGGCCCCCTGTTGAAAAACGGTAGCCGTTTCTATGCGGCTTTCGAGGGTGATCTGTGAGAAGGCAAATAAGCAAAAACTGCTGAATGCCAGGCTGAGAAATGCTTTCATTTTGTTGGGTTTTAGCTATTAGAACGATACAGTGCAATAAACGCACAAAGCCAGCATAGCATATTTCAGGCCAAAGAATGAAAGCAAGTCAATGTAAAGCCTTACAGGGCTATAAGGTATTTATACTTCCTGCGGAGCGGCCTCTTTAGAAGCCTTAGCTTTTTTAACGGTTTCAATCTTGCTTTTTTCTGTTTCGCAAAGAGGTTTTTTCATCACTTTGTTGCCGACATTCCATAAAAACAAAATAAGCCCGATAATAAAGAGTTGGCTGAGCAAGCTTTCCCATGCCGGGTAAATGCCCAGCAGGCTCCAACGCAGGTTAAAAGGAGTGCTGCTTATGCCCAGTATACCCGCTTCTTGCAGGGCGTGTATGCCTTTCCCCGTAAGTACTACTGCGAGAAAGGAGATAATAATAGCGGAGTATTTAAACAACTGCGTAATGGGGATCTTTTTGGAGAAGCGCAGCAGCAGAACGGAAATGATCCCCAGGGCTAAAAACGCCGCTACTATGCCCCCCACGAATGCGGTTTGATGGCTTTCCCCTACCTCCATATTCAAAGCGGAAAGGAAGAGCACCGACTCAAAGGCTTCCCTGAAAACCACGAGGAAAGAAAGGAAAGCCAGGCCCATCATATTCTCTTTTCGGGCCAGGCTCTGGATACGCGTTTTCACATAAGCCTGCCATTTGCCGGCTTCGGATTTACTGTGCATCCAGAAACCCACGTAGAGCAACACACCTACGGCAAACAAAGCGATGGCCCCCTCCATTACTTCGCGTTGTGCCCCGCTGAAAGTAAACAAACGGTCTGCCGCTAGCCATAACAAAAAACCAAGCGCAATGGCAGCTAGCCAACCTCCGTGTACGTAAGCGGCAGCGTTTTTTATCTTCAAGGAACGGATAATACCCAATACCGTAATGACCACCAGGAAGGCTTCCAGTCCCTCGCGCAGAATGATGGAAGAACTCAACAGAAACGCCAGCCACCCGGAAAATGATTTTTCCCCGAGTACTCCCTGGGCTTCGTTCAGCAAAACGATAGAAGCCTGGGCCTGCTGCCGGATAATGGAGAGGTCCCGGCCTTTTTCTATGGAGCTACGCATGGCCGACATACTTCCTTCTATATTGGCTACAAGGCTGGCATCATTGGCCCTTAGCTGCACTTCAACGGGCTCTACTCCTTCCAGGTAAGCGGTTAGAGCCAACGTTCTTGCTTCTTCCAGTTTACCCGCTTCATAGGCTTCAACCGCTTCATTTACCCAGTTTTTGGCCTTGGCGAGGTAATCCACCTGTTCCTCATCCACCAGATCCTGGGGAAATAACCGCAGGGCGCTGATCATATGTGGCAAGCCTGTTTCTAGCTGTAGTTTTTCCTGTAATTCTTCATTGTTCGAGGAAGCCAGCATTTCCAGGGTAGGCGAAATTTCCAGCTGTGCTTTAACGTCTTCTTTTTCGGGCTTTTGGCCTTCGTAAGGCAAGCTTAATACATAAAAAGCCAGGTCCCACACTTCATCATCACCCAGCTCATTAAAAGCACGCATACCAGTGCCTTCAACCCCCAGGCGTATGGTATTGTAGGCCTGGAAAGGGGATAAGCCATTCGCTTTATCAGGATGGTGAAAGTTTGTAGGAGCCGGATCAAGCGCTGAGGCAAGTACGCCATCTCCTTTGCCCCTACCGCCATGGCAAGACTGGCAATGCAGGGCAAAAAGCTGTTTCCCGTTGGCAATTTTAGGCCAGCGTTTCGGGGCAATCTCCAGCTGAAAATGACCAATTACATCTTGTTTTATATTGGAGGCAACCGAGGCGACCTTGCTAGGGCTGGCTTTTTCCAGGATGAGGTTTTCCAACAAGAGAATATCAGACCGGGTAGAAGTAGAGGTAGCGTCTGAAAGGCGCTTAATGGTGCCTACAAATTCCTTCATTTCAGAAAACTCCGCCTGGCTGATTATTTTCCCTTCCTGCACCGCCATGCTGTAATCTACGGCTATGTAATCGAGCAGGTGCACCATCATCCGGGCCTGTTCGTTTTTACCTGCAGGAGGCGTTCCGGCAAAAGCAAAAAGCGCACAAAACAACAACATCCAACTACTAAAAAACCTCAATCTCAACATAAATCGCGCATAGTGCTTATTTAGACCACTTAAAAATAGAATGCAAATATAATGGCTAAACCCATGCGGTGTGCGGGTACTTTTACTTTTTACTGATGAAGGGACTTCCTTTTGGGTAAAAACGCCAGGGCAGGTGTTTGTCTTCTCCGGCATAATCAATCCCTATACGGGTAGTATGCACAACCTCTGCCCGGGAAAATGGATCCAGAGGTGCTTCCAGCCAGATGTCGGGACCTTGTAAGCTGTGTCCGTAGTGTGTTTTGCTTATCCCCAACGCCTGGCTAAAGTTGCCCGGGCCTGCACATAATTTAGGGGTAAGGCGTTCCTGCCCGCGCCTTTGTAGCATATGCGGAATGCCTTCAAGGGGTTCACCAGCCCGGATGAGCACGGCATCGGCCTTTTCGGCCTCGTTGGTAATGATGTTAAACAAATGATGCAGCCCATAGCACAGGTAAACATAGGCTACCCCCCCTGCTTTGTACATGACCTCCGTGCGTTTGGTTCTCCGGTTCAGGTGTGCATGGCAGGCGGCATCTCCCCAGCCCCGGTAGGCTTCTGTTTCTGTGATCCGGGCTACACTGTACTTACCTGCAAAGCGGGTATGCACGGTACAGCCCAGCAGTTGTTGCGCTACGGAAACCACCTTGGTTTGCCGGTAAAAGGAATCGGGAAGCACTTTTCCGCTGCTCAATCCCATTGCGGGGCAAACTCAGGGTTTATATAGCGTTTGTTTTTAGACCTCAGTTCGGAGATACGGGCCATTTCTTCTTCGCTTAGGTGAAAGTTGAACACATCAAAGTTTTGTTTGATGCGCATCAGTTGACTGGATTTAGGAATGGCTGCCACATCCTCCTGTTGTACCAGCCAGCGCAAGGCAACCTGGGCGGCGCGTACTTTGTGCTTTGCCGCAATGTGGCCCAGCACTTCATCATCGGTTACCTCTCCTTTTGCCAGCGGGCAATAGGCCGTCACGAAACAGTTCATTTCCCGGGTTTTCTTAAGCAGCTTATTTTGATCGATATAGGGGTGGTATTCGAATTGATTACACAGAATAGGGACCTGCAATTGCTGTACCTGCTCCAGCAACTCTATGTTAAAGTTGCTTACGCCGATGTGTTTGCAATATTGTTTTTCCTTTGCCTCCATAAGCTGCTCCAGGGACTCTTCCAGCAAAATGCTTTTATTGGGCCAGTGGATCAGCAGCAGGTCTACGTAGTCTTGTTTCATTTTGCGCAGGCTTTCTTCTACCGAGGGCAGAAAACGCGCTTTATTGAGGTTGGTGCCCCACACTTTGTTGGTAATAAAAAGGCGGTCGCGGGAAACGTGCGTATGACCGATCACCTGGCCGATCTCGCTCTCGTTCTGATACACCTGTGCGGTATCAAAATGGCGATAGCCCACATCCAGGGCAAACTCCAGGGCACCGATCGCTTTTCTTCCCTGGAGGTTGAAGGTACCGAAACCAAGCTTTGGGATCCAACTCCCTTCCCTCTTGATGTAATCCATTGTCGGGGCTTTTCAGAATAACCCCTGCAAGGTAAATATTGTTGTAGAGAAACAGGTGGGCTGCAAAAACCATTGTTGTCAGAAAGAAAAAAGGTCAGCGCTCTGCCGACCTTTTGTATGCATCCCATAAGTTAAAACTTAGAGGTTCCGAGCGGATTCGAACCGCTGTACGAGCTTTTGCAGAGCCCTGCCTAGCCACTCGGCCACGGAACCTTTTACGGGCCGCAAAGATAGTATTTATCTTTAGAGTTAAGGGCGCTTTTTGGTAAGGCTTACCCCAACACTTTCTACATCTCCGTTTATGGGAGGCATAAGCTTGCTTACTTTTACTTTTACCTTATGTACCATTGGCAATTCGGTTAGCAAGCGGTCGAGGATGCGTTTTGCCACATGCTCCAAAAGCTTGGAGCGCACGGCCATTTCTTCAGCGGCAATGCGGTTTATCACCACGTAATCCACGGTATCCGAAAGGTGATCGCTTTCCGCAGCCTGGCTTAGGTCTGCCCATACACTTATGTCGAGCCGGTAATCCGTACCGATCTTCCCTTCTTCTTCCAGGCAGCCATGGTAAGCATACAGCCGAATGTTCTCAACGTCTATCCTTCCCATCAGGGTAGCCTTTCCAGTGCCAGTTCCATACGGGCACAGGTTTCCTGTTTGCCCAAAATGGCACAAATGTCAAACATGCTGGGTCCCATGCCCTTGCCGGTTACCGCCAATCGAAAGCCCGGCCCTACTTTGCCAAAGCCTACGCCCTGCTCTCCCAGGTACGCTTTAAATACCTTTTCCACATCCTCTGCTTCAAAGTAAGAAAGCGTTTCAAAACGGGTTTTTAAGCTTACTACATGCTGACGCGCCTCGGGATTCCATTTTTTCTGTACGGTTTTTTCATCGTACACGGCAGGCCGGGCAAATAAGTAGGCGCCTTCGTTTAGTATATCCTGTACGAAATAAGCACGTTCCTTCACCAGGGCCACTACCTTTTCTACAAAAGCTTTCCCGGTATGGTGTTGCTGTTGCTCAAGCGTAGGAAGCAAGTGTTCTGCCAGCTCAGCATCGGGTTTACGCCTCAGGTATTGCTGGTTGTACCATTTTGTTTTTTCATGGTCGTATTTAGCGCCCGCCTTGTTCACCCTTTCCAGGGTAAAGGCTTCTATAAGTTCCTGCATGCTAAACAGTTCTTGTTCGGTCCCGGGATTCCAACCCAAAAAGGCAAGCATGTTGATAAAGGCCTCTGCAAAATACCCTTGTTCGCGGTAGCCGGATGCTATTTCCTGTGTTTCAGGGTTTACCCATTGCAGCGGAAAAACCGGGAACCCCAGGCGGTCTCCATCGCGTTTGCTGAGCTTTCCGTGGCCATCCGGTTTGAGCAAAAGAGGGAGGTGTGCAAACTCGGGCATGCTGTCCTCCCAACCCAGGTAACGGTACAACAGCACGTGTAGGGGAGCCGAGGGCAACCATTCTTCTCCGCGGATCACATGCGATATGTCCATCAGGTGATCGTCCACAATATTGGCCAGGTGGTAAGTGGGCATGCCGTCAGATTTAAACAGCACCTTATCGTCCATATTATTGGTATTCACGGAAACCCAGCCCCGGATATGATCGTGAAACTTGACTTCCTCGTTGCGGTTTAGCTTTACGCGTATCACGTAGGGCGCCCCTTCCGCTAATTTCCTTTCTACTTCTCCCTGAGACAAGGTCAAAGAGTTTTTCATACTGCCGCGCGTCACGTGGTTGTACTGCCAGTTGGCGGTACCTGCGGCCTTAGCCATAGCCCGCATGCGATCCAGGTCTTCGGCTGTGTCAAAAGCATAATACGCATGTCCGCTTTCCAGGAGTTGCTCGGCAAACTGGCGGTACATTCCTTTGCGTTCGCTCTGTTTGTACGGGCCGTAATTGCCCCCAACAGAAAAACCTTCGTCCGGGGCTATTTTGCACCATTTTAAAGATTCTACGATATAGGCTTCTGCCCCGGGAACATAGCGGGTTTGATCGGTATCTTCAATGCGCAGAATAAACGAACCCCCATGTTTTTTGGCAAAGAGGTAATTGTATAAAGCGGTGCGCACCCCACCCATGTGCAAGGGCCCGGTGGGGCTGGGGGCAAACCTTACGCGTACGGGTCTGTTCACTTCCATCTATCACAAAATTTGGGGCGCAAAGATATGTGTTATAAGCTTCGTACTTTTGGAAATGCAATTAAGAATGCGGTATGCCGTTGATTGCTTAAACAATGAAACATATACCTGACGACATCAAGCGTAAGCTGGACGCTTTTCTAAGGCGTTATTACGCACTGAAGCTCCTTAAAGGATTGATCCTGGGCTTAGGGCTCACCGGCCTTTATTTCTTATTGGTCAGTGGGTTGGAGTACCTGCTGCATATGGGGCAAACTGCCCGAATGGTGCTGTTTTATAGTTTTTGGGGCCTGGGCGTTTCCGTGTTTGTGGTGTACGTGGCATGGCCTGTCCTGCAGCTTTTGCGCCTGGGAAAAACCATGAACTACCAGGAAGCTTCAAAGCTTATAGGGGCATACTTCCCGGAGATTGACGACAAGCTGTTAAACCTTATACAGTTGGAAAGGGGCGCAAGCGAAAATGCCTTGATCCTGGCGAGTATAGACCAACGCAGCAGGCAGCTTAGCCCATTTAATTTTTCCCAGGCACTGGACCTGGGCAGGGCTTTGCGTTTCTGGCCGCTACTTGCGCTGCCTGTGGTTATTGTATTGCTGCTATCGCTTAGCGGAAAAGTTTCTCAATTGGGGGAGGCCAGTACACGGGTTTTGCGTTATGGTGAAGATTTCAAGCCGGCTTTTCCTTTCAGAATACACTTTTTATCCGCGCTGGAATCGGAAAGAGGAACAAACCACACCCTGGCGGTGCAGTTTGAAGGGGAGGCTATACCTAAAGAAATGCTCATGGAGAGCAATGGAAAAACGATCCGCCTGGTCAACCGTGGCCAGGGGCGTTTTGAGCATGTTTTCAGCCAGCTTACACGCGACCAGCAAATGCATTTTTTATACAGCGGCCTGAGCTCGGGGCAATATACCCTGGAGGTAAAAGATGTTCCGCAACTAAAGGATTTTATTGTGGAGGTTGTTCCTCCAAGCTACACAGGGCTTAAGAGCAAAGTGCAGCCCGTTGAAAACGTATTGCAGGTGCCTGAGGGGAGCGACATGCGGTTTGTTGCAAAAGCTGCCTTTACCGAGAGGCTGCATTTCCAGTTTTCGGAGGATTCTGCAGGACTATTTGAACAGGATACGCAAACCAAGACCCTTGTTTTTAGTTTGAACAAACTACAAAGCGCGGTAAACTATTTTATTAAGGGGGAAGCGGAGGCAGGTACCAAGAACCTTTCCCCGCAAAACAGCGTGGAAATACAAAAGGACGACTTTCCCGGGATTTCTGCAGAATGGCAGCGGGACAGTGTAGACCTGAATCTTTTGTACTATCGTTTTGAAGCAGAGGACGATTACGGGATAAACCAGGTTTTCCTTATTGTGGAGCAGGAAGGAAAGATCCTGTATAGAGAGAAGATGGCCACCGAAGGCAGCCAGCGGGCGAAAGGAGGGTACGGCCTGCTAAACCTTGGTAATAAAGTAAACCAGACCGCTTTCGCGGAAGTTTACCTGCGGGTGTACGACAACGATGGAGTAAACGGGAGCAAGAGTACCCGTAGCAATGGATACGAAACACAATTGTTGGATAAGCAGGACTACCAGTTGTTCCTCAAAGCGCAGTTGAGCGAGGCAGGTGCGGAGAGGAGCAAGCTGAACGAGCGCTTTAAGAAACAAGATGCACGCTTGTCGGAACAATTAAAGAAGATCAAAAAAGGAGAATACGACTGGAAGGAGAAAAAAGAGCTGGATGAGTTGTTAAAAGAACAGGAGAAATTGCTTGAGAAGAAAAAAGAACTCGAGGAAAAGCAGGAAGAACTCCGAAAACAAAAACAAGAGGAGCTTCCGGAAGATATACGGGACAAGCAAAAGGAAGAAGAGCTGCAAAAGTTAGTGGATGAAATACAGAAGCTGAAGGACAAACTGGGTATAGAAGAGTTGCAGAAAAAGCTGGAGAAGCTAAAAGAGCTTACGGAGCAGACAAGCCGGCAAGAGCAACGCCAACAGGAGCTGGAGAAACAACTGGAATCCGAAAGAGCTATTTTGGAAACCATAGATAAGTTACAGGAACTTTCAAAAAAAGAAGAAAAGCTGAGCAAGGAAGAGGCAGGGACGGAGGAGGAGCGGGCAGCGAAGAAAGCCGCTCAAAAGGAGTTGCAGGAACAGTTTGAAGAAGCAAAGCAAGAGGTAGAGAAGCAAATGGAAGAAAACCAGCGCTTTGGGGATGCGGCAGAAAAAGAGCAGGTAGAGCAGAAGAAAGAACAGGCTGCGCAGGACATGCAGAAGGCAGGAGATAGTAAAGACAGCGGAAAGCAGCAAAAAGCCCAGCAAAAGGCTTCTGAGAGCCTCCAGGAAATGGCAAAGGGACTACAGGATGCCTTTATGGCCATGCAGGCGCAAAGTGACGCTGAAGACGCAGAAATGCTGCGCCGGATACTGGAGAATGTAGAAAAACTAAGCTTTGGCAGTGAAGCGGTGCTTAGCCGGACCCAGCAAATACAAAAGGACGACCCTTTAGTGCGGAAATTACTCCTGGAACAAAACCGCCTGGTTACTGGCACAAAGGTGATCAAGGACAGCCTTACGGCTTTGGCAAACCGCAATCCAAAAATTAAGCAAAAGGTGTTTGAGGAGCTGGCCAGCATCGAGCGTAACCAGGAGAAGAGTCTTACGGAGATGCAGAATGTAAAATTAGCAGCTTCTGCCGGTCACCAGCAATATGTGATGTTGGCAGCAAATAACCTGGCCCTGATGCTTGATGCCAGCTTGCAGAATATGATGCAGCAAATGGCGAATAAAAAGCCAGGGCAGCAGAATTGCCAGAAACCAGGTGGCAGTAAACCCAATAAGGCCGGTCTCGCAAAGATGCAGGGAGAGCTTGCCAAGCAGATGCAACAACGCATGAAGGGCAAGCAAAAAGGAAAAGATGGGAAGAATGGTGAAGAGGGTGAACAGGGCGACCCGGGAGAATTGGCAAGGATCATTAGCCAGCAGGAGCAGTTGAGACAAGCGTATCAGCAGCAAAAAGAAGGCAAGGAAGGCAAAGGTGCCGGAGATGAACTAACGGATAAGTTGCTGGAAGAAGTAGAAAAAGACTTGTATAACGACAACATTACGCAAGAGACCCTGGAAAGAGTAAAAGAAATTGAAAGCAGGCTGTTGGAGGATGAGCGTGCCGAAAGAAAACAGGAGATGGATGAACAAAGGCAAGCGGAAACGGGGACAAAGTTAGACCAGGAGAAAACCCGCACTTTGGAGTTTTTAAAAAGGAAAGCAAAGACCCGTGAGGCGTTGCTTTATGAAGAACTGATGCTTAACAATCAGTACAAGACAAAGTAATGGGGAGCATTTCATTCGAAGATCTTCCGGCCCCACTTTCCGAAGAAGACCTTAGTGCTTGGTTAACCGAAGTAGCCCGTATACACAATAAGCGCATAGGCACGCTTTCCTATTCTTTTGTTGACGATACACGTATCCTGGAAATAAACAAAACCTTTCTCCGGCATGATTACTATACAGACATTATAACCTTTGATTATGTAAAAAGGGGGGTGCTGAATGGGGAGATTTTCATAAGCCTGGATACCGTAAAGAGCAACGCAAGCAAATTGAGCATCAAGGTAGAAGAAGAGTTGATGCGGGTAATGGCGCATGGGATACTACACTTGATTGGGTTTGAGGACAAATCCGCTGATCAACAGGAGGTTATGCGTGAAAAAGAGAATTTTTCCTTACTTTTGCGCTCCGAAAAATTGAAGCGATTAAGTTTCACGTGAAACGTTTGATATGAAGTACGATGTAATTGTAGTTGGAGGTGGTCATGCGGGTTGCGAGGCAGCAGCAGCGGCAGCGCGTTTAGGTAGCAAAACCTTGCTCGTTACCATGAATTTGCAAACGATTGGCCAAATGTCATGCAATCCGGCCGTAGGCGGGGTGGCTAAAGGGCAGATCGTAAGAGAGATTGATGCCCTTGGTGGTTTAATGGGCATCGTATCGGATAAAACAGCAATACAGTTTCGTATGCTGAACAGGAGTAAGGGTCCGGCCATGTGGTCCCCGCGTGTTCAGTCTGACCGTATGCGGTTTGCGGAAGAGTGGCGCATGCAACTGGAGCAAATCTCTAACCTGGATTTTTATCAGGATATGGTGGTGGATCTTTTGGTGCAGGAGGATAAAGTGGAAGGAGTGAAAACAGGGATTGGCGCTGTGTTTTACGCAGACGCGGTGATCCTGACAAATGGTACTTTCCTAAATGGCTTGATCCACATCGGTGAGAAACAGTTTGGAGGAGGCAGGGCAGGAGAAAGAGGCTCAGTGGGGATAACCGAAGCCCTCACGAAACTAGGCTTTGAGTCGGGCCGTATGAAAACGGGCACACCTCCCAGGGTAGATGCGCGCTCATTGGACTACTCACGCATGGAAGAGCAAAAAGGAGATGAAGAAGTTGGGGGCTTTTCTTTTATGGAAACAGAAAAGACCCGTGAGCAATTGAGCTGCCACATCACCTACACCAGCCCGGAAGTGCATGAGCTCTTGAAGAAGGGTTTTGACAGGAGTCCGATGTATAACGGGCAGATCAAGTCTTCCGGCCCCCGGTACTGCCCGAGTATAGAAGATAAAATTGTACGCTTCTCCGATAAAGACCGCCATCAGATCTTTGTGGAGCCTGAGGGTAGAAATACCGTAGAGGTGTATGTAAATGGTTTTAGCACCAGTTTGCCGGCCGAAGTGCAGTTGGAGGCTCTGAAGAAGATACAAGGCTTTGAACAGGCTAAGATCTTTCGTCCGGGCTATGCTATAGAATACGATTATTTTCCACCCACACAACTAAAGAAAACACTGGAGACCAAATTGGTGAGCGGCTTGTACTTTGCCGGACAGATCAATGGAACAACGGGATATGAAGAGGCGGCCTGCCAAGGGTTGATGGCGGCTATCAATGCGCATAATGCCTTGAATGGTGAGGAGGCTTTTGTGTTAGGCAGAGATGAGGCGTATATAGGCGTGTTGATTGATGACCTGGTTACCAAAGGCACCGAGGAGCCATACAGGATGTTCACCAGCCGGGCGGAATACCGGATCTTATTGAGGCAAGACAATGCAGATGAGCGATTGACGCCTTTGGGATATGCCCTGGGTTTAGCAGGAGCCGAACGCATGGAACGCCTGCATAAGAAGCGGCAAAAAGTGAAAGAGGTTCAGGAGTATGTAAAGAGAGAAAGTGTATCTAAAGAGCGTCTGAATGCTGTTTTGGAGGAGGCTCGTTCAGCACCTGTCCAGCAGAAAATGAAGTTGGGAACGATTTTGTCGAGGCCGGAAGTGCGTATAACGCATTTAATGCGGTATGAGCCTTTTGCCAATTTTGTGCTGGATCAAAAGATAGGGGAAGAGGAGTTGGAGCAGGTAGAAATACAGGAGAAATATGCGGGCTACATGCAAAAAGAGAAAGAAAATGCCGCTAAGATCGCGAACCTGGAAGGTTTGATGCTGCCCGAAAACCTGGACTATCAGAACATACAGAGCTTGAGTTATGAAGCAAGAGAAAAACTCCTGAGAATTAAGCCAGGTTCTATTGCACAAGCGAAGAGAATTAGCGGGGTAAGCCCTTCGGACATCAGTGTGCTTTTGGTATACATGGGAAGATAAAAACAGATCGTTTCACGTGAAACACTTATGATAGAAGTAAAAGAATGCCCCGTTTGTGGGGCGAATCATTTTTCTAAGGTATTTAACGCCCCCTTTTTCAGAGGTGCGCACGAAGAGTTTTCTGTTAAAGAATGTACAAACTGCGGATTCTGGCTAACTTCTCCAAGGCCCGAAGATGAGGCATTGGGCGGGTATTACGAGCAAGAAAACTACGTGAGTCATTCGGACGACTCCAAAAGTTTGTTTGATCAGGCCTACAAAATAGTGCGTAGCTATGCGTTGACAAGCAAAAAGGATTTGGTGAGCCGTTTGACGGGCAAGGGTGCTAAAGTGCTGGATTACGGGGCGGGAGGAGGAGCCTTTGTAAAAAAGCTTAAAGAAGCAGGCTTTGACGCCTCTGGCGTAGAACCATCCGAAGTAGCCCGTGAAAATGCTCTGAAGCAGCACGGCATAAGCTTGCTTCCCCCGGAAAGCTGGAGTGCAGAGTTGGCAGGCTTTGATGCCATTACGCTATGGCATGTTTTGGAGCATTTGCCGGACCTTAACGGGCATGTGGAGAAATTCAAAAAAGCACTAAAGCCCGGAGGCGTGTTGATCATAGCGGTGCCCAACCACGAGAGTTACGATGCGCGGTATTATGCCCAAAACTGGGCAGCTATGGATGTACCTTTGCATTTATGGCATTTCAAGAAACGGAATATAGAAGCTTTGGCAAAGAAGCACGGGCTGTTGTTAAAGGAGATCGTAAACATGCCCTTTGATAGTTTTTACGTTAGCCTTTTAAGCGAAAAGGTAAAAGGCAGCGGCAATCCGTTGAATGCGGTGTGGAGGGGCCTTTTAAGCAATATGAAAGCGGGTAAGGACAACGCCAGTAGCCTGATTTATGTCCTCGAAAACAAAGCCTAGGCAACCTTCATTCTGAGGGCATTGCTCATTTTTAAGCTGAGGTCTAGTAAAATGATCTTGGCATTCCCGTTCCTGGAGATATCGTAACTGGCTTCGTTTAAAAGCGTTAGAATTTTTTCAGCATTAAAGGGTTGAAGCAATTGCGAAAACTTTTGTTCGTTAAACGGGACATGCTCAAAAATGGGGTTGGCTGTATTGTCTATGTAATTTGCTAACATCCTCTCTTCTACTATACGTGCCGAAAATGCCAGGAAAGCCTTTTGACTCTCCCGGTCGGTTTGTATAAGGCCTTCCAGGCTGGTGTTGATCTGTTCTACGCGGGCGCCAAAACACGCGCGCATCCAGTCTGCAAAAAGTTGGGCATGTTGCACCAGTGCCTCGCGGTTTTGTAAAAGGGTTTTGGCTTTGATCAGGCTGCCCCCGGCAAAATGGGCGATGCTTTCCGCTGTAGGCTTGTCTAAAGCATAGCGTTGCGTTAAGTGTGGTGTCAGTTCCTCTGTGGCGATCTTCCCAATAAATACGGCCTGGCAGCGGCTTAATAGGGTCTGCAAAATGTTTTCCCGTTGTTCGGTAACCAGTATGAGCAAGGTGCCTTCCTCTGGTTCCTCTATGATTTTCAACAGCTTATTGGCAGCTGAGCTGTTTAGGCGCTCCGCGCAATAAATGATTTGGAACTTGAACTGGCCGCTAAACGACTTTAAACTCATGTTCCGCAATATGGCTGCACTTTCGTGTACGTTGATCAGGGCTTGCTTTTTTTGAATACCCACATGCGCTAGCCACTCCTGTAAAGAGAAAAAGGCGTCTTGCTCATGCAGCTTCTGCCACTCTTTCAAAAAGTCTTTACTCGTAGGTTTGCTGCCTACGGCAGGGGTGGAAGCAACGGGGTAGCTAAAGTGTAAGTCGGGGTAGCTCAGGCTTTTAAACTGCTTACATGAAGGGCAGGTACCGCAACTGTCATCAGCAGAGCGCTGCGTACAGCTTATGTATTGCGCATAGGCAATGGCCATAGGAAGTGAAGGCGAGCCTTCCTCTCCGTGAAAAAGCTGGGCGTGGCTGATCCGTTTTTTTTGTACAGATTCTACCAGGTGCTTTTTTACCTGTGATAATCCGGGAATATCTTTAAAAAACATAGTTTAGGGCTCTATTTTCGCAGCGTAAATTTGTCTTATGGAAGCATTGAATCAAATACAATTTAACAACCAACGCGTATTGGTAAGGGTCGATTTCAACGTGCCACTCAATGGCGGTAAAGTTACAGATAACACCAGAATAAAGGCGTGTATACCTACTATACAAACGATTGTTAAGAATGGGGGACGCCCTGTTCTGATGTCGCACCTGGGCCGACCTAAAGGGCCATCTGAGGAGCTTAGCATGCGTCAGTTGACCGGGGAACTGGCACAGCTCAGTGGGTACACGGTTGTATTTTCAGAAGCCTGTGTTGGGGAAGAAGCGGTAAAGGCCAGTCGTGCCCTGGAAAAAGGACAGGTACTGTTGTTGGAGAACCTCCGTTTTCATGAAGAAGAGACCAAAGGCGACAAGGCCTTTGCAAAGGCGTTGGCGCAAAGCGGGGACTTTTATATAAATGACGCTTTCGGCACAGCGCACCGGGCACATGCCAGTACCGCAATAATCACGGAATTTTTCGAAGGAAAATGTGCTTTTGGCCTTGTAATGAAAACAGAGATAGAAAACGTAGATAAAGTACTGAATGCCAAAGAGAAACCTGTTACAGCAATTGTCGGAGGCGCAAAAGTTTCTTCTAAAATAAGCATACTTGAAAACCTGATTCCCAAGCTTGATCATTTGATCATAGCAGGAGGAATGGCCTATACCTTTGTAAAAGCGCAGGGAGGAAAGGTGGGAGAAAGCCTGGTGGAAGATGAGTACCTGGAAACAGCAAGGAACATCCTGAAGAAAGCGAAGGAAAAAGGTTGTACCATTCACCTACCGCTAGATTCGGTAAACGCGGATGCCTTCTCAAATGAGGCGAACACTTCGGTGAGCCCAATAGACAAAATACCGGATGGACTTATGGGATTGGATGTAGGCAAAAAAACCTTAGAATGCTTAAAGCCAGTTCTTTATAAGAGCAAGATCATCCTGTGGAACGGTCCTATGGGCGTTTTCGAAATGGATAATTTTGCCGAGGGCACAAAGCAAGTAGCTGCCTTTATCTCAGAAGCTACGGCAAAAGGCGCTTTTTCTTTGGTAGGGGGAGGCGATTCAGTGGCCGCAGTGAAAAAGTTTAACCGGGCAGACCAGGTGAGCTACGTTTCTACAGGCGGAGGCGCTATGTTGGAATACCTCGAGGGCAAAGAGCTTCCGGGCATTAAGGCTGTTCTTCTTCACGCTCACCGCGGTTGATGTCATACTCTTCTCCTTTGAAGAAGGTTTTGCGGTAAGAACCCACCACTTCACTATATTGGTAGAGAAAGTTAAACAACTTGCTGGCATTAATGGTCTCTTGCTGCACCAGGCGTTGGCTTTTCTGGATGGGTGCAAGGAAGTGTACGCTGATAATCATGATAAACACGAACTTGAGCAGGCCAAATACGCCCCCCAGTAAATGGTTTAAAATACCCAAAGCCATGAAATTCAAGGCTTTGGTCAACGCTTTTGAAATGAAATACATAACGGCTACTACAGCCACAAAGATGAGTACATAGCTAAGCACACGCAGCCCTATACCGGGATCTTCTACCTGGGGTGCCAGGTACTGATAGAGGTCATCGGAAAAATAAAAACTAAGGAAAACGCCCGCAATAAGGGACACCATTGAAGAGAGCTCTGCAATAAGCCCTTTGAATAAGCCTCTGATTAGTCCATAAACCAATGGGATGGCCAATATGATGTCGAGAATATTCAATGTGTTGTGGTAAGTAGGTGGTGCAATTTAAGATTTAATAGCAAATGATAAGCGAAGATTTTAAAAACCAGTGGGAAGCAGTAGTTCAATTTGTTTCCAAACGCTTTGGGGGAGGGGAAGCATTGGACCTGGATAGCATCATCTTCCTCATTGGGGTGCAGGAGCTTGGCAAAGGATATCAAAAACTAAAGAAAGACGATAAAATTAACGTGATGCATATCGCCATATGTCGCTTATTGGAACCCTATGGGTATTATACATACGAGGGAAGAGATAAGGAAGGGTGGCCTCAGTTTACGAAATTGGAAAACCTTCCGTACTTAAAACCGGGGGAACAAAGCATTCTGATGAAAGAAGCGATTGTACGCTATTTCAATAAAGAAGATATGGATTAGCGATTAGCAGCCTTCCACCTCGGGGTTAAAGGGGCGGATGTATACCGTGCGGGTGGCTTCTTTATTGGCTTGTAAAAAGATGTAATCACACCCGATCCATGTATAGGCGGGCCGGGTTCCCCTGGTGCCGCGAATGAGCAATACAGCTTCCTTGTCGTATTCAAAACGGGCTTCACCACGTTCGTTGCTAAAGCCTTCAAAGAGCAATTTATTTTGCCCTCCCCCGGGTTGCGCCAGGATCTCAATGAAGACATTGGCCACACGGGTACTGTCTTCCAGGGTCTTTATGGTTACGGTAAAAGGAAAAGAGGGATTGTTGTTTTTATCCGCTTCACAGGAGGAGAGAAACAACAACGCAACCCCTATGTATAGTACTGTCTTTTTCATGCAGACCTAAAGTTGTTTATTGACAGCCGTTTTCCTCATCACCAAAGGCTTTGAGGTCTACCGCGATGTTGTTTCCGCCTTCGAAGAGTTCTTTAAAAGCACAAGACCTGAAGCTTCCTTTTGAGACGCCAATTTCTACGACTGCTTTCTTATCAATCTTAAAAACGGTTTCTCCCTGCTCATTCGTATACTGAAAGTAATCTATGAACGATCCTTTAACCGGTGCAAAAACGTGCACGAGGGCATTTTGCACCTTTACACTATCGTATACCGTAACGGAAACCGTAAGGTCGTAGTTGTTCGACTCCTTTTCGCAACTGCCAAAACTGACCAGAAGAAGCGCTAAAACAGCTGCTAAACCAAGTTTTTTAAAGGTATAAATCATAAAGATGATTTAATTTATTCACATCTTTGCCAATCGCAAATATAGACGAATAAAGGAAATTTTCTGGTTATTAACTTTTTATGGAGGAGAAAATTAAGGCTTATTTAGCAGAAGTAAAAGCTTTTGATTCTGCGGACCCCGAAGAAATTGAGCGCTTCCGTATTCGGTATCTCGGGCGAAAAGGGGCGATCCCGGCTTTATTTGAAGCATTCAAGGCTTTGCCTCCGGAGCAAAAAAGAACTCTGGGAAAGGAACTTAATGGCTTGAAAAACACAGCAGCCCAGCGGGTGGAGCAGCTTAAAGAGATCGCTCAGTTAGCAAACGATCCTAGAGAAGCACAGGACCTGACCAGGCCGGTTTACACGGAAAAACCCGGTACACGGCACCCGGTAAACCTCGTCAAAAATGAGATCGTTAATATTTTCAAGCGCATCGGGTTTAACGTATCGGAAGGACCGGAGGTGGAGGATGACTGGCATAATTTTACTGCGCTTAACTTTCCTGAAGAACATCCGGCCCGCGATATGCAAGACACTTTTTTTGTGGCCCGCAATCCGGATTGGGCACTGCGCACGCACACCAGTTCGGTTCAGGTGCGTACAATGGAAAGTCAAAAACCACCCATCAGAACCATTTCTCCGGGACGTGTTTTTAGAAACGAAGCGATTTCAGCCCGTTCACACTGCATTTTCCACCAGGTTGAAGGATTATATATAGATAAAGGCGTAAGCTTCGCAGACCTCAAGCAAACGCTCCTTTATTTTGCCGAAGCATTTTTTGGAAAGGGTACGGAGATCCGTTTGCGCCCTTCGTACTTTCCTTTTACCGAACCCAGTGCCGAAATGGATGTATGGTGGGGCCTGGAAAATGAAACCGACTACCGCATGACAAAGGGCACGGGCTGGCTGGAAGTGCTGGGCTGTGGTATGGTTGACCCGAACGTACTGGAAAACTGCGGCATTGATCCAAAGGAATATACGGGCTTTGCCTTTGGCATGGGGGTAGAGCGTATTGCCATGCAAAGGTTCCAGATCCCGGATATTCGCCTGCTGTTTGAAAATGACGTGCGGTTCTTGCAGCAGTTTGCCACCAGCTTTTAGACCGAACTCAGTTTGTCTATGGCTTTGGCCAGCTTCCGGTCTTTTTCGGTAACCCGGTTGCCTGCGTCATGCGTGCTAAGCCTTAGGCTTACTTTGTTGTACACATTATGGATCTCCGGGTGATGGTTGGCTTTTTCAGCCAACAGGGCTACCTGGCTGAGAAAACCAAAGGCTTCTATAAAATCCGCAAATTCAAAAGTGCGCTCCAGGGCTTCTTCTTTTTCAATCCAACTCATTATATGGTGCTGATCTTTAGCATATTAGTGGTTCCGGCATCTTGGATAGGCATACTGGCGATCTTAATGATCATATCGCCCTCCTGTACAATGCCCTTTTCTTTTACTATACGCTTGATATCCGCAAATGTTGCATCTGTGCTTTCCATGTTATCATAGTAAAAACCGCGCACGCCCCAAATCAGGCTCACCATGTTCAGAATGGAGCGGTTGGCGGTAAACACCACAATATTGGTACTTGGGCGGTGGGAGGAGATCCGGAAACCGGTATACCCGCTAAAGGTCATGGTAAGTATGGCTGATGCTCCGATCTGATCGGCCATTTTAGAAGCATTGTAGCAAATGGAGTCTGTGATAAAGCGTTCGTGATGCTCTTCAGGGGGGTATTCTTCCTTGGTTTGGATCAGGCCACTGTCTTCTACATGCGCAATGATCTTGCTCATGGCGTTAATCACTTCTACGGGGTATTTTCCCACAGAGGTTTCCCCACTTAGCATCACGGCATCGGCCCCGTCTAATACCGAATTCGCTACATCATTTACTTCTGCGCGGGTGGGCGACATGTTTTCGATCATGCTCTCCATCATCTGTGTGGCAATCACACAAGGTTTTCCCTGACGGTGGCATTTGTCCACAATGGTTTTTTGGATAAGGGGTACACTCTGCATCGGTACCTCTACCCCCAGGTCTCCCCTGGCAACCATAATCGCATCGGTAGCTTCTATGATCTTGTCAATATCAACTACTGCTTCGGGCTTTTCGATCTTGGAAATAATGCGCGAGGGGGCCTCGTTTTCGTTTATGATCTTGCGTAACTGAAGCACATCCTCTGCGGAACGGACAAATGACAAACCGATCCACTCCACCTTATTAGCCAGGGCTACTTTAAGATCGGCCAGGTCCTTATCCGTAAGACACGGAAGGGATACTTTGGTATTGGGTAGGTTTACGCCTTTCTTGGATTTTAAAGGCCCTCCCTGAACCACCTCGGTAATTACGGTATCTATGCCGTTGGTATGGGTCACGGTCAGCAAGAGCTTGCCATCGTCCACTAAAATGCGCTCTCCTTCTTTTACGTCAGAAGGAAACAGCTTATAGTTCATGTACACTTCTTCGGCTGTGCCTACTTTCTCCTCGTTGGTAAAGGTAAGCACGTCTCCCGGGGCAATAACTACTCCGTCTTCTACTACCCCAATGCGAAGCTTAGGGCCTTGCAGGTCAGCCAATATGGCAATGTTCCACTCATTCTCTTCGTTTAACGCGCGAATGGTTTTAATGAGCTTCTCCGCGTCTTCGTGACTGCTGTGTGAAAAATTAATGCGGAACACATTTACACCGGCCAGCACCATTTTTTTCATGGTTTTCTTATCTCCCGATGCGGGACCGAGTGTAGCTACTATTTTCGTTTTGTTCAATGACATGTGTTTTCTAATTGTTTTTTAATACTTCCAGCCCTTTGTGGTTCTCTGTTTCTAATTTTTGAATGGCCCGAACGTAAGGGACAGACTTTAGCTGAATATTAAATGTAGCATCAAAATACGTTGCTTCAAGGCCGGTGCACCACAAAAAATAATCGATCACTTTAAGTGAACTGATCAAAGGCGCACCACTTAATACATCGTAGGCAAACAAGCCATCCGGTTTCGGACTTGTATCAGCGGGAAAGTAGGGATGCTTATTTCCTGCCATATACCAGCAAAGCTGTTGCTGTTCATCTTCTTCTACAAATAGAGGGTAATACATGAGGCCGTTTTTCCCGTATTGCGCCCGGTCTTCTTCTGCTCTTCGCATGCGCAGCCCCAGGCTTGCGTTGAGATGATAGCAAAGTTTGGGTGCATTTACTTCGCTTATTATCCCATATACAGCACTTAATTCCTCAGTTTCCCAATCGCCCAGGCTAAGCTTGGCCATTTGCTTGCAATTTGGTGCAATATACTTCCTTGGCGGCTGCCTCCTCCGCTTTTTTCTTGCTGTCGCCAAAGCCGGTGCCCATGAGCTGCCCGTTTACGAGTAAGCTGATCTGGTATTCCCGCGCATGGCTCTCTCCCCAGCAGCCGGTTATATGAAATTGCACGGCTATTTTTTCTTTTTGCGCCCACTCCAGTAGGGCGCCTTTATAGCTGGCTACTTTCCGGCTAAGGTCATCCAGGTCCAGTCTTTTCTCTATCAGTTTTTGCTCAATAAAGTGTTGTGCCTTTTTGTAGCCACAATCCAGGTAAAGCGCCCCGATTAAGGCTTCAAGCGCATTGCCATAGAGCGACTTGGAGCGCATTTTTCCCTTTTTGTTTTTGACCAGTAAATGAGGAAGTCCGAGTTCTTCTCCGAGCCGGTTGAGGCTTTGCCGGCTTACTATTTTGGAGCGCATGCTGGTTAGAAAACCTTCTTCTTCATGGGGAAAATGGCGATAAAGGTAATTCGCTACAGCTGCTCCTAAAATGGCGTCCCCAAGGTATTCAAGGCGCTCGTTATTGAGCCTTAACTGTCCGTTTTTATGAGAGGCAGAACTATGGCGCAACGCTAATTTGTAGAGTGCGATTTTGCGCGGCTTGCAACCTGTAATGCTTTTGATGGCGAATAAAAGGTCTTTTTGGCCCCCTGAGCGTACATACCGTTTCTTAAGCCAATAAAGCATGGATTAACCCAGCTTCTTAACCAGAATGGAGGCATTATGCCCGCCAAAACCAAAAGTATTGCTGATGGCTACGTTTACCGTGCGTTTTTGAGCGCTGCCAAAAGTGAGGTTTAGTTTGCCATCAATATTCGGGTCGTCCGTGAAGTGGTTGATGGTAGGAGGTACCGTATCTGTATGCACGGCCATAATGGTGGCAAAAGCCTCCATGGCACCGGCTGCCCCTAAGAGGTGCCCGGTCATGGATTTTGTGGAACTGATGTTGAGGGCATATGCGTGTTCCTCGTACACCGCTTTTATGGCCTTGAGCTCAGCCACATCTCCTAAAGGAGTGGAGGTGCCGTGTACGTTGATGTAATCTACATCTTTTGGAGACAGGCCTGCATCGGCCAACGTATTCTCCATTACTTTTTTGGCACCAAGCCCTTCGGGGTGAGGAGCCGTGATGTGGTGGGCATCTGCCGACATGCCTCCCCCACCTATTTCTGCATAGATCCTGGCGCCCCGCTTCACGGCATGTTCGTATTCTTCCAAAATAAGCCCTACACCGCCTTCGCCCATAACAAAGCCATCCCGGTCTGCATCAAAGGGCCTGCTTGCTGTTTCCGGGCTGTCGTTGCGGGTACTCAGCGCATGCATGGCATTAAAACCGCCGATGCCTGCTTCGGTTACGGCAGCTTCACTCCCTCCGCTTACAAATACATCGGCCATGCCCAGGCGGATGTAATTAAATGCATCGATAAGCGCATTGGTGGAGCTGGCACAGGCCGAAACCGTGGTAAAGTTCGGCCCCCTGAACCCGTATTTCATGGAAATGTGCCCGGGGGTAATGTCAGCGATCATTTTTGGAATAAAGAAAGGGTTGAACCGCGGAGTGCCATCGCCCTGCGCGTATCCAACGCTTTCTTTAAAAAAGGTATCCAAGCCGCCTATGCCCGAACCCCAGATCACGCCTACGCGCTCGGGGTTTAAGTTTGCTTCTACCAGGCCGGCATCCGCAATGGCTTCGTCAGCCGCTACCAGGGCCAGGTGTGTAAAGCGATCCATTTTACGGGCCTCTTTGCGGTCCATAAAGTCGGTTACGCTAAACTGCTTAACCTCGCAGGCGAATTTGGTCTTGAATTTTTCCGTGTCAAACAAAGTGATCTGAGCAGCACCACTGGTTCCGGCAACCAATCCTTTCCAAGACTCGCTCGCGGTATTTCCTACAGGGCTAAGGGCGCCAAGGCCCGTAACAACTACTCTTCTCAGCTTCATAGACAAATGGGATATATTATTTTTTAGCTTCTTCGATGTACGAAACCGCCTGACCTACCGTGGCGATGTTTTCGGCCTGATCATCGGGGATCTGGATGTCAAACTCCTTTTCAAACTCCATGATAAGTTCTACGGTATCTAGGGAATCGGCACCCAGGTCATTGGTAAAGCTAGCCTCGTTTGTTACTTCGTTTTCGTCAACGCCCAGCTTATCTACGATGATAGCTTTTACTTTAGAAGCGATTTCTGACATGATGTGTTTTGTTTAAATTTTAAGCTGCAAAGAAAGTAAATTTATCAAAATTGAAACAAAATTCTACCTTCGCAGAAGCGGGTGCTGCCTAATGACGACCCCGCCTGTTAAAACATCTTTGGAATCAAAATGAAACGTATTGCCATTTTTGCTTCGGGGCAAGGCACCAATGCCGAGAACATCGCTCGGTTTTTTCAAGACAGTGAGTTGGGGGCCGTAGAACTTATCGTAACCAATAATAAAAAAGCCGGAGTAATTGAAAAGGCACACAAGCTGGGGATACGCTGTATGGTGGTGGAGCCCGGCCAACTCGGTTCGGAAGCGTTTCTAAAAACCCTGAAGACGCATCGCATTGCTTTAATTGCCCTGGCAGGCTTCCTTAAAAAGGTGCCGGCCGCTTTACTGGATTTGTATCCCGATGCAGTGATCAACGTACACCCCTCTTTGCTGCCTGAATACGGGGGCCCGGGCATGTACGGGATGCATGTGCACCGTGCCGTGGTCGAGAACGAGGAGGAGGAAACAGGGATTACCATACATTATGTGGAGGATGACTACGATGAAGGGGAGGTTATTTTCCAGGAAAGCGTAGAAGTAGACTACGAAGATAGCCCGGAAGATGTACAGTATAAGGTGCAGCAACTGGAGTACAAGCACTACCCCGAAGTGATCGAATACCTCTTACGCGACCTTTAACCTCCCCTATGCCCAAGAGCAAGTACTACGTGGTGTGGCAAGGTAAAAAGCCGGGCATATACCTCAGCTGGACCGATTGCCTGGCCCAAACAAAAGGCGTAAAAGACGCGCGCTTTAAAGCATTCGACAACCGGCAACAGGCCGAAGAGGCCTTTGCACGCAGCTACAAAGATTACATCGTTAAAAAAAATACCCGGCAGGGGCCGCCAAAAGCAAGCGCCCGTGACCTGCGCCGGTTCCCGGAAATTGTGCTAAACAGCCTGAGTGTAGATGCCGCCTGTGCGGGAAACCCGGGTGTAATGGAATACAGGGGGGTAGAAACGGGCACGGGCAGGCAGCTTTTCATACGCAAGTTTGAAGAGGGCACCAACAACATAGGGGAGTTCCTGGCCCTGGTGCATGGCCTGGCGCTGCTTAAAAAGCACGGTAGCCAAAGTCCGGTGTACAGCGACTCCCGGATCGCGATCAACTGGGTGTTGCGCGACAAGCGCTGCAAAACCAATTTAAAGCCCAACGCCAGAAACGAAGCGCTTTTTAAAGCCATTGCCGGTGCGGAGCAGTGGTTAAGGGAAAACCGCTTTACCAACGACATCCGCAAATGGGAAACCAAAAAATGGGGCGAGATCCCCGCAGATTTTGGGAGGAAATGACCGGTTACTGGGCTTAGGGTGAAAAGACCGGAACGGCAGGAGTAAAAAACCAGAGATTGAGCGATAGTGTTTTTAGGTAAACCCGCCCTGCGGCCAGACAGGGTGGGTTGTTTTGCCGTCAGGGAAAACCGTAAATAGGGTAAGCGTATGCAGCCATACTTAAAAAGTTACCTGGTAGGAGATGGTATCAAAGGCGGGTACAAAGAATTTTTCCTGCCAATTGGTCCATTGATCGTTTGTAAACTTATTTAAGGCTATTTCGTGCTCAACATTCCCGGCAAAGTCCCAAATAGTGCTATCATTTACGCTGCTGTAATAGATCCGTGAAGCTCCTCCTCCCAAATTATAGCCGTATATATCACCTGGCTGGAAATGCTCACTTTTAAAATGAAACTCCACCCAACCCCTGGCCACTAAATAGTAATTTACTTTTTGTGTGCCGCCACGCCCGTGGATCTTATGGCGGGCCAAGTTGGGGTATTCGGGCCAGTAATACGTACGTGCACTTACGGTGCTTTCATCCACCCCTACAAAATATTTTTTCCGGTCACTTAAGGAATGATTGAGGCTAAAAACGGGCTTTTCAGAAAATTCCTACCCAAACCGTGTATACTTTCTTAGGCAGAAAGGCCCTAGGTTTGAAAACGCAAATGAAACAATGCACATGAAAACAAACGTATATCTCTTACTTCTCGCTACTCTATACGCTGTACTATTCTCCGCCTGCCAGAAGGAGACATTTGAAGACACCACCATACAGGGCAAAGTGCTGACCAAAGGCACGGAGGAAGCCATCCGCCACCCGCCCGTGCGCGTAGTGATCTACGAAGAAAAAGAAGTAAGCACCTGGGGTTCTTCTAATACGTATAGCGTGGTAGCGGAAACCATGAGCAACGAAGACGGC
>JANQPD010000003.1 GCA_028285465.1 Owenweeksia sp.
CGACCGGTAGTAACCCTGCTGATTTTACCGACACCATTGTGCCTTTTGCTTCTTATAGTAATACTTCGTACCAGGAACAATTAGTAGATCTTTCATCTTACACAGGAGACGTGTTTATTGCCTGGCACGTACCTTCGGGTGGGTTAGATGGCTGGAGGCTGTATATCGACAGTGTTTCTGTCGAAGCCATTCCTGCTTGTGTAGAACCCATGACCCTGCTCCTTACGTACAATAGTACAGACAGCGTTCAAATAGCCTGGGACTCTGTAACCAATGCCTATAATGTGGAATATGGCATAAGCGGTTTTGCTCCTAATACAGGACAGGGAACAACCCTGGCGGTTACGGATACTTTTGCCAATATTAGCGGCCTTTCGGCCAATACAGCTTATGATTTTTATGTAACCTCCGATTGTTCCGGTGCCGGTGGCGGACTGAGTATACCGGGCGGGCCTCTTACTGTAAACACCCTTTGCAACGCATTGCCTGTTCCCTTTACAGAAACTTTTAATAGTACCTCTTTATCCGAGGCCTGCTGGACCGTGCTCAATGCCAATGCCGATGGAGACCAGTGGAACCTCAACTATACTTCCAACACCTTAAACGGAGATGAAGTAGCGGCTATCTATACCGACTTTAACGGTGGAAGCAATGATGATTGGCTGATCAGCCCTGCCTTATCGTTGACAGGAAATGAACAATTGGCCTATTACTACAGGGTACAGAGTTCCGGGGAACCAAACGATTTTGAAGTACTGGTTTCTACAACTGGTACCAACCCCGCTGATTTTACGGATACCATCGTGCCCCTTGCTTCTTACAGCAACATCACTTACCAGCGCGAAACAGTAAACATGGCCCTGTATTCAGGAGCTACCTATATTGCATGGCATATTCCTCCCGGCGGCCTGGATGGATGGAGGCTTTATATAGATAGCGTGGTGGTAGAAACCCTGCCTCCCTGTCCTGACCCCAGCCAGCTCACGGCAAATAACATTACCGCTTTCCAGGCAGATCTGGGTTGGACAAATCCCAATGCCACTTCCTGGAATGTTGAAGTGGTACCTGCAGGTTTCGGGCAAGGTTCCGGTACCACGGTGAACACCAGCAACAACCCGTATACGGCCACAAATCTTTCTCCAAACACCTGTTATGACTATTACGTACAGCAGGATTGCGGCAGCAATGGTACCAGCCAGTGGGTGGGTCCCTTTACCTTCTGTACACCCCCTACATGCCCTGCACCAACGAACCTGGGTGTTGATTTTGGTTCTTTAACATCTAACGGAACTGATATATTCTGGACCACCGGTGGTGCTTCCGACTGGAATGTACAGTATGACACGGCTGGTTTTTCTTTAGGAACTGGCACACAGACCTCTTCAACAAATGATACCCTAAGTCTGAGCAGCCTTACTCCGGGTACTGAATATGAGTTTTACGTACGGGATAGCTGCGGTGTAGGGGATGTATCTTCTTGGGCAGGCCCCTTTAGCTTCAGCACCCCTTGCCTTCCTTTCACTGCCCCTTATGCTCAAAACTTTGACGGAGCTGCGGCTCAAGATCCGTTCGGTGGTATTTCTTGCTGGACCATAACCGGCCCCGGTGCCAATGATATAGAACTCAACGACTCTCCTGATTTTGGTGTTGATCCAGCGCCAAGTTTACCTAATTCGGTGGAACTAAATGACGGTAACTTCAGCGGAGGGGACACCGCCATATTGGTAAGCCCCCGGTTTTCCGACCTCTCTTCCGGAAACAACCGTGTTCGTTTTAAAGCAGCCTTTGAAAACGTAGTCGAAGAGTTGTTTGTAGGAGTGATGAGTAATCCAAACATACCCTCCACAATGGTTATACTGGATACCATAACTACCTCAACGGCCGGGGTGTACAGGGAGTATACGGTTAATCTTAACAATACCTCTGTTATTGGCACAGCGGAGCATGTGATTTTTGTGCATGGTACAGACATTTATGAAGTGTATATAGACGACTTCTTTTATGAAGCACTCCCAACGTGCCTGGCTCCTACAGCCCTCGGAGTAAAAAGTAGTATAACGACTACCTCTGCGGAGGTTTTCTGGACTACCGGAGGTGCCTCTAACTGGAACGTACAGTATGGCCCTATTGGCTTTTCTTTAGGAACCGGCACAAAAGTCCAATCTACAAATGATACCCTCCTTTTAAGCAATCTCGCTCCTGGCACCGAATATGAGTTTTACGTACGTGACAGTTGTAATGCTATGGACACCAGTTCCTGGGCTGGCCCGGTAAGCTTTATAACCGCTTTTAATACTAATTACCTGGACGACTTCACACTCAGCTCTCCATTTGCCTGGAGTGAAGCAGATGGTAGGTTGAGTAATAATACGGTGTTTACTTCTTCCTCCAGCAGTTGGGGGCAGGATAACTTTGGGAACACAGGCTCTTCTTCTCAAAGAGTAAACCTTTTCACCGACAATCAGTTTGAATGGTTGATCTCCCCTTCTATCTACCTCGATCCTTCCATATCAAATCTCCAGGTTGAATTTGATGTTTCCATAAGCGAATTCAACAGCGCCACCCAGGGCTATCTGGATGGAACGGATGATACATTGGCGTTGGTCATTTCTACGGATAATGGCGTGACATGGTCTTCCACTGACATTTTATGGTACACGGATGTCAATGATACCATTGATGTTACTGGCGAGCATGTGGTTATTCCGTTATCCGCGTATAGCGGTTATGTGAAGTTCGGGTTTTACGGAGGATCCGTAATAAATGACTCCCCGGATAACGACATATACGTAGACAACTTTGAAGTGCGTACACCCAGGGCCTGTAATACTCCTGTGTTGGACTCTGTTACTGCCGTTACCACTTCCAGTGCAACAGTACACTGGACAGATGGCGATGTCAATGCTTCTTCCTGGGATGTGATCCTGACGACATCAGGGCAAACACCGGGGCAGGGAGTGGTGACTACTCTGTCAAGCAGTGGCAGCTATAGTTTCAGCAATCTTACAGATGCTACAGCTTATTGTATTTACCTGGTGGAAACCTGTCCTAATGGTATTTCGGATACTGCAGGGCCTTTATGTTTCAATACCTTGTGCCTGACCCAGGCCTTGCCCTATGTTGAGCGTTTCGATTTTTCGCTCAGGTGTTTTTCTGTTGTAGATAGCTCTGCAGACCCTGCTTCCTGGCAACATCTGCCGGCAGGTGGTTCTGCAAATGCCACGGGTGATCTGGATGGCACGGGTTATATGATCGTAGATAGCGATGAGGCAGGCAGTGTAGATATGGATGAGTATGCCTATTCGCCCGTCATTGACGCGTCTGTAATCCCTACGGGAGAACAACTGTTTGTAGAATTCCACCAGTTTTTCAGGGTATATACTCTGGGTGGTTTCGAAATTGGCGAAGTAGAAGTATGGGACGGCAACGCATGGAATTCTATCCTCTTGCAGGATCAATCGAGCGGTGACCAGGGAGCCTTTTCTGCTCCCGATACTGTCAAAATTGACATTACCCAGTATGCAAACGCAAGCCTTCAGGTACGTTTTCATTATTACGGTGCCAACTTCGATTGGTGGTGGGCAATTGACAATTTCAGTGTATACACCGAGGCACCAGGTTGTGCTGATCCGGGCCCTTTAACCTCTTCTACTCCCTTATGTGATGAGGTAACCTTTAATATAGCCTCCAATAGCAACAACTCAATCATTGAGTTTGGCTCGGGAGGTTTTCCTGTGGGCACCGGAGCCGGAACAATCATTCCTGGCATTACGTCAACATCGCATACACTTGGAAACCTTCTTCCAGCCACAACGTACGATGCGTATATTGCGGATATCTGCGGATCTGATACCAGCAACTGGGTTGGACCTTTCACTTTTACCACAGATACCATTCCGGCAATCACCGCTGGTTTTAGTTTTGTACAAACCACCACTACGGCTAACAATGCTACGGTTGATTTTGATGCCAGCGCTTCGGTGGGCGCTACTTCTTATACCTGGGATTTTGGCAATGGAAATGGGGGTATTGGTGTAAACGCTACTACTACCTATAGTGCCAACCAGGTGTACAATGTGAAGTTGATCGTAGAAGGACCTTGCGGAGCGATTGACAGCCTTACCCAGCCGGTAACCGTTACAGGCATAAGCCTGGAGGAAAACCGCTTTGATGCTACAGTTAGTTTGTATCCGAACCCCTCCAAGGGCATATTTTACCTGAATGTGGGCAATACCAGCAAGCTGTATAACGTGGAAATCACAGACCTGAGTGGCCGCGTGGTTTTCCGTGCCGCTGAACTCGAGCCCCGCATGGACCATATGATCCAATTGTCGGGTGAAGCAGCCGGTATGTATTTACTGAAAATTAAAGGAGAAGGTTTACGGATGAACCAACGGATCATCCTCGATAAATAATCTCTTTTTAATAGTTATGCAAACCCCCAGGCCTTGCCTGGGGGTTTTTTTTGTATGCGTGTACCAAGCCCGATTGCATTCAACAGAAAAGGGCTGGGTTTACAATACCCACTATCTCAGTTTATCCTACAGAAAAATTCCGCTACAAATACCTTTGTGAAAGAGAGCTATCTTTAAGCGCTAATGGATCTTATTCAAAAAGCACAGCAGATTCCTATTGCATTTGTGGTAGGCAGAGGCAGGTCAGGCACTACCCTGTTGCAGAGCATTTTCGATGTTCACCCCCGGGTTTGTGCCCCGGCTGAATCCCGCTTTTTACTTTACCTGTACAGCAAATATGCACACGTTAAGCGCTGGAACGCAGAGCATGCACTGCATTTTGTGCAGGACCTGCTATCCGAACCTAAAATAAAGCTACTTTGGCATGTTAACCATGAAGCCCTGCTTCACGTACTCATGTCAAATCTTGATAAACTCGACTATGGCACCGTATGCAAACTGGTTTACCTCCACGATGCGTGCTGTGTTGAAAAAGGTAATGTGCAGCTTATTGTAGATAAGAACCCCGTATACTCCCTGTTCATTCCCCTATTGTTAAAAATTTTTCCCGAAGCAAAGTTCATCCACCTGGTCAGGGACCCCAGGGCAAATGTAGTCTCCCACAAGGGCATAGGGCTAAAATCAGGCGTCAAAGGGCTGGCGCTGAGTTGGCGTTTTTACAACCGACAAATAGAAAAAACCCGACCCGGGTCTTCGGGTCATTATCAATTGTTGCGTTATGAAGACCTGGTAAATATGCCCGAAAAGCTCATCCGGCAGGCATCTGAGTTTTTAGACCTTCCTTACCTGGATGAAATGCAACACCCGCATAAATACGCACCTGCGCTCAGCGGGAAAAGCAAAAACAAGGTGAAAGAAAAAGCACTAAAAGGCATGCACCGTACGCTTATTGAACCTATTCACCCGGCCAGGATAAACAAATGGAAGTCCACTCTCAATGAAAAGCAAGTACGATGTGTAGAAGCTATTGCTCACTCCTATATGTTCAAATACCGGTATTCTTTTAGCTTCAAAACAAAGGTCCTTTTTTCTTGTGTATGCATTTGGGAAATGGCAGATCTGAAAAAAAGGATCTTACTCCTGAAATGTTATTACCTTATGCCTTTTTGGATAAGGAAAAAAAGAGCTGAAAGCTATGGCATAAAAAAGTTAAGAAAGCAGCTTTCGCTATCATGAATAACTTACCAGAAGTGTTTTCTCAACAAGACGTGCAGGAGCTTCCCTTTTTTTTCATAGTGGGCAGAGGAAGGTCTGGCACCACACTTTTGCAGATGATGCTGAATGCGCAGGGAAAAGTGACCATTCCCCTGGAGTCTAAATTTATCCTTCACCTGCAGGGTAAATATGAAGGCCGTTCCTTTACCAGCCCTTTGGAAATACGCCAGTTTTGCGAAGACCTCTATACCAACCGAAAGTTTAGGTTGTTTTGGAATGTTGAAAAGGAAGCGCTTATCACTTTTCTTAGTGGTCAGCTTCCCGTAAGGGGCTTTCCGGAAATCTGTAAGCTTATTTATGCCTACGCACCTACACCTTTTCCGTTTCACAACTTGTGCATGTTGGGGGATAAAAATCCTTTCTACTCCCTCTACATCCCTGCGCTGCTGCGTACATTTCCCGAAGCCAGGTTTGTGCATCTGATACGAGACGCCCGGGCTAATGTATGGTCTCACTACAAAGCTTTCGGCAAAAAAAACGCGGTTCATATGGCTTCACAGTGGAAATTGTATAACCAAAGGGTAGAAGCCGCCAAACGAGAAAAACCAGACCGCTTTCACACCCTTAGGTACGAAGATCTTGTCAGCAATCCGGAAGAAACATTGCGTTCACTTTGTACATTTCTCAACCTGGCTTACTCACCGGCTATGCTTGATTACCACCTCACTGCCGACAAATGGGCCAAAGAAAGCAGCTACCTCAATCTAAAGCATCATCTTGCCATTGGAAAAAAGGTAAGTCCGGCCAAAGCGGGAGGTTGGAAGGAGGGGTTGACCAGCTTTGAAGTAAGATGTATTGAGCATGTTGCTTATGAAGAGCTGCTTCGGTATGGCTATCCGGTTGAAAAACAATCTTTAGCCAGCAGCGCCCTATTGTACTGGGCAATGGGGAAGATCAGGTTTCACATACAACACCTGCTCATTCAAAAAGTCCTTTTCTCTATGCCTTTCTCACTCCGGAAGCACATCTTTAACGGACTTAGCCTCTTTTTTGATGCCCGGTATACAGGTTCAGGAACGGAACAGGCTTAACAAATAAACGGCTACATAAGCCACTATAAATACCGGGGCCAGGATAACTTTAGAAAGCATTCCCTTGCCCGCAAAAGCACCGGCTACCTTCTGCGAAACCAGGGCCGCCAATACGGTGGCACACACCCTGCGTTTCTTTCTTATATACTCGGGTCTGATCACATCAAAAAGCAACACGATTCTTCGTTTATCTG
Source organism: Owenweeksia sp. (assembly GCA_028285465.1). Lineage (GTDB taxonomy): Bacteria > Bacteroidota > Bacteroidia > Flavobacteriales > Schleiferiaceae > JANQPD01. Next base: position 6,916 of record JANQPD010000003.1, read on the forward strand.
TGTGGTTCCAGGCACGGTGCTTTGAAGAATCGTTAAACAACAGCAATTCTCGCTCTTTCCAGGCACGCTGCTCCCCATCACACTCGAAACCGCATAAAGGTAAGCCTGCCGGAATAAGCAGTCCCAAATGCCCGCGTATGATCGCATTTGTATCGCCTCTGTGTTTTTTTATGTCTACCCCAGGTTCCAACATACTCACCGAATAAGAAACGATCCCCGGGATGCTTTCCATGACTTTTTGTGTAAGCGGGCACTCTTTTACATTCTCTTTGATCGGCCAACCCCATATTTTAAAAGACAGCGCCCGCCAGTTTTTCTTGCCCTCCACCAGGGTCTTGTTGAAATACGGTTTAAGTTTATCCGGGTGTTCCTCTAAAAAAGAGGCAATTTCCTCTTGTATGGCACGGCTATTTTTTTTTACGCCCTCTGTCCAGGTGTGTTCTCCGGCATTTACATAGCCTATTTCCTTTGGAGGGCTCCCCCCGAAAGCAGAAAACCAAAGTTTCTCGGCATTTTTGTTCATGCCGGTAATGTACAAAATGGTAGGATTTTGGTTAATCTTCTATCTTCACCGGTGAATAAATGAATGGCATCGACAACACTTCATTGTTTTTTATCATCGGCAGGGAACGCTCCGGTACTACCCTTTTACAGTCTTTTTTAGCAGCCCATCCTGAAGTAAGTATTCCTACGGAGGCCCCCTTTATTCCGTACCTGTATCGAAAATACCATGCGGATGCAAAGTGGAAGCAAGGCTTACCCCCCGACTTTATACCTGACCTGCTTACACATCCTTACTTTGTTTATTGGCGGATAAAGCCCGATGCTTTAAAAGAAGAGCTAAACAAATTAGAGGAATTGAATTTTGCCATAGCCTGTAAAAGTGTGCTCCTTCATCAAAACAAACAGGCCCGGCATGTGGGTGACAAAAACCCGCAATACACGCTGTATTTAAAAGAACTCATAAAACTTTACCCTGAGGCAAAATTTGTTTGGATTACCCGTGACCCCAGGGCCCAGGTTTATTCCATGCTTAAGGTGTCCTTTGAAAGAAAGATAGTGAGTGCTCTCGCCTACCGATGGCAACAATACAATAAAAAGGCAGCAGCTTTTTCACATGCCCACCCCGCTAAAATGCTATGGATCAAATATGAAGACCTGGTAGCTGAACCCGTAGAAACCTTACAGCGCACATGTACCTTCCTCGGGGTAGATTACCAGGAGTATATGCTAACGCAGCGCACCTCAACCCTTGAGGATCAACCGTTTTTTAAAACCCCGCAACACCTATCCTTAAACAAAGCACTTTCGTTGTCTCCGCTCAAGGCGTGGAAAGAACACCTCAACCGTAGTCAAATAGAATTGATCGAGGCCATTTGCCAACCGGTAATGGAAACATTGGGTTATGCGCCAGGTCACAGGCAATCTTCTTTTAACCGCCTTTCGCATAAGGCAGCGCATTTCCCGGGGATCCTGTATGGACACTTTTACTTCGGTTTCATTAAGGGCCTGCAAGCCCTGCCCTTTTCGCTCAAACTCTTTCTACTTAAGAAATTGATTTATCCAAGGTTTACATTTTGGATAAACGCAGCCCATGATGCAAAGAATAAAAAAGCGCATAAAGAGGGGAGCTAGACACTGGTTTTCCCACTACTCCCACTAAAAGATCTCCAGAAAGGCTTTGGGGTCTTTCTCTGCCAAGGCATACCAATGTTTGGCCGAATCAGGTAGTTCAATATCGCTGGGTGCTAGTATTTTATCGTCTCCCGTTAGTATACCCATCGCCTTCCTGATCTTCTTCGTTTTTTCGAAGTATTGCGCTGCATTGAGCTCCATAACCACTTTATGTGCCCCAGGCAATCGCTCGCTTATCTCATAGCCTAACATTTGGTTGTATTGGATCACCCTGGTATTGTCGTCTCTTACGGTTGCTACGGTAGCCTTCAGCTTCAGAATGGAAAAAGTGAGGTCAGCCATACAAAGGGATACTGCCACGGGCAGGTGCGTTTCCATTGCCTTTTTATCCCAAAGAAAGATCCCACCCTCAGCTTTCTCCTCATCCTTGGAACAGATCCGTCCATGCACCAAGCCCACCTTCTCTTCTTTATGTTTAATGATGAAGTAAAAATTCCGGTTGTTGTTTATGGAATGGAACCAATCCAATTGCTCTTGTTTTGAAATGATCTTCTGAAAAAACATCTTTGAGCGGATATACTTGCTGTTCCGGTGCTTTCGCACTAGTTCAATATCCCCGAGTTTCAGACGATGCAGTTCAATGCCATACTTCCGGATGATCATAACCTGGATTCTGATATCGAATAGGTAGGCTTCTGGTTGAGAATGCCGAAAATATTACTCAAATACTGGCCCACCACGGCCAGGCTGATAAGAATAAGGCTGGTCGAAAACATAATGGCCACGATCAAAGCGGTGAAGCCCGCTACATTCACATCGAAGAAAAGCTTTCTTACAGCAAAGTAAAGGGCTAAAACAAATGCGAGCGCAGACAGGCTACCCCCGAGAAATACCAAAAGCCGGAGAGGTACGGTGCTGTAGGTAAAAGAGAGTTGAAGCACCAGGCTAATTATCTTAAAGCGCGAGTACCCACTTTTCCCATGTGCCCTCGGGCTGGTTTGTACAGCAACAAAACCGATCTTCTGTGTATACCAAAACAATATCTCATCTAAAAAAACAACCGGTTGTACATGACTTACCAGTTTCTTCTTTAACGCCTGGTTTAAGAGCCTCATCGAAGATCCTCTTCCTATGCCTTGATTAAGTGTCTTTGCCCCTAACTGCCACAGCTGTCCCCCGATTTTTTTAGCGGCATTCGTGTGCCGTGCGCCTTCTCCGTATACCAAGTCTGCCTTGCTCTTCTTCATCTCGCTTAGCAGTAGAGGAAGGTCTTCCGGGCTGTATTGCAGGTCATCGTCTATGGTAAATACATAGTCTCCCGAAGCGTGTTTAATGCCGCATAAAGTGGCATTGTGTTGTCCGTAATTCTTAGCGAGGCGGATCAGCTTCACCGAACCGGGCGTATTTTCTTTTAGCTGCAACAACACCTCCCAGCTGTTGTCCTTCGAAAAATCATCCACATACAGGATCTCAAAAGGTTTTTCCAAAGCCCGGAAAGTTTCCAAAAGCTTAGTGTTGAGCGCAGCTAAACTCGCGCTGCTTTCGTAAACCGGTATTACAATTGAATATTCCATCAGTGTCCGGCACTTAGACCGCCATCCATAATAAGTTCGGTACCGGTTATCCAGCGGGAAGCGTCTGACAACAAAAACACAATGGCATGGGCAATGTCTTCCGGCTCTCCAAAACCCAGCGGGTACATGTCTCCGTGTTTGTCCATCATTTCCTTTGAAACCGCTTGTTCAGCCCGGTCAAAAAGTGGGGTTTTCACCATGGCTGCCGCGATCACGTTTGACCGTATTTTCTTTTCCGCATACTCCAGGGCCAAGGCTTTACTGTAAGCATTTAATGCGGCCTTGCTCCCGGCATATAAGGCACCTCCTTTATGCGCAAAAAAACTGGAAATAGAAGACATAAATACAACAGCTCCTCCATTGTTTATCTTTTTTGCTTTTAGCAAAAAGCTATTGAGCTTTATAGGGCCTTTGTAATTAAGGGCAAAAAGTTGCTCGATCTGTTTTTCTCCGATAAACTTTACCGGGAAAGCTTTGACCATGCCGGCACTATGTACCAATCCATCCAAAGCGGGGAGCTGCTCTACCAGATGGCGCAATTGATCCTCCTTTGTAACATCGGCCTGTATGATGCGATGTTCTTCCCCGGATAAGGTGTCCTTTACATCTGCTAACTTCTGCTCACTCCTGGCACTGAGCACCAGTGTAGCGCCCATGTCAGCACAAAGGCGTGCCGTACAGGCACCGATGCCCGAAGAGGCCCCTGTAATCAAAATGGTTTTGCCTTGTAAGGTAAACGGATTCATATCTCAAGTACTTCGGTGCATACTACTTTATTGGTGCTGAGAGACATCACCCCCCATGACAAACCCACACCAAAACCCGAAAGTAATGCATGGCATTTTTTCGTACTTAATGCTTCTTTCAATTCTGTAAGCATGGTAAGCGGGATGGATGCAGAACTGGTATTGCCATAATCCCGTATAGAGTAAGGCACCTGTTCGGGTGAGAATTTCATTTTTTTCCGGATGGTCTCGTTCATCAGGAGATTGGCCTGGTGCATAAGCAAGTAGTCAAAATCTGCAGGGGTAAAGCCATGTTTATCCAAGAATGCCTGCATGCTTTTAGGTACTTTTCCTACCGAAAAGCTAAACACATCCAATCCGTTCAAGGCTACGTGTAGCCGACTCCGGCTAATGCCTTTGTCCAGTTCCCTTATGCGGAAAGACTCTTCCGACACCAGATTCCTTATGCCTCCGTCAGGGATCATAATGGCTTCGTACCCGCTGCCATCACTATTGAGTTGAAAATGCATGGGTGGGGCTGTGGGTGTGTATTCCAGGGCACATACACAACCCGCATCGCCAAATAAAGGATAGGTGCTTTTATCGGTTGATGCACAGGTGGCTGAGGAAACGTCTCCTACCATGAGTAAGCCCTTTTTCAGTTGTCCGCTTTGCATGAGGCTACTGATCACCGATAAACCATATACAAAGCCCGAACAGCCCAACCCAATGTCAAAAGTTATACACCCTTCGCTCAGCTTCAGGCGGTCTTGCAAAATGGTAGAAGTAGAAGGTAAATAATAGTCCCTTGATTGTGAAAGAAAGATCAATACTTCTACTTCTTCCTTTTCCCATTGGAGTTTGTTGAGGAGTGCTTCGGTTGCTTCAAAGCATAGGTCGGAAGTAGTAAGCCCTTTGGGAGCCACCCGCCTGGTTTCTACACCTGTAGTTTTAATAAACAGTTTTTTTTCTGCTTCCGAAAAATGCGGCAAGTCCCAATTCGACTCTGCTTGTTTGGGTACAGCCCCTGAAAGGCCAGCTACGTTTACGTGATGTGTGGAGAGCCATGCCATTTACGATGCCTTTCTGCGTGCCTCTACAATGTGAAAAAGATCCTGAACGGTTTCAATCTGGTTTAAATCTTCTCCGGTAATCGCCACTTCGTATTCCGTTTCCATCAGGGCAATCAGGATCAGGGCGTACATAGAGCTCCACTCTTCAAGATCGCGGAAACTCGTTGTGGGTTCCAGGGTCCCTTTTTCAAGTTCCTCGAACTCCTCTTCTAATTTGTGTATAAAACTTTTTATCTCCATAGTTTACTTAAAATACAGCATACAAGCTCCCCAAGATAACCCAATTCCGAAACCCGCCAGCAATACTTTATTTCCTTTACTTATTCTCTGAGCCTGGTAAGCTCTGTACAAAGCGATCGGGATAGAAGAAGATACCGTATTGCCCACATCGGTTATGTCAATGCAAAACTTTTCTTCCTTTACCTTGAGCCGCTTGCGCAAAAAGTTAAGCATTTGCCCGTTGGCCTGATGAGGCACAAAAAAATCTACTTCTTCTTTCTCAAGCCCTTCCTTTTCTAAAATATCCTCTACTAGCTGAGGCACCGTTCGCAAAGCAAATAAAAATATCTGAGGTGCATTCATGCGCAACCTTCCCCCCAATAAGCCAGGATAGATGTGCTTGAATTGAAACAGCCACTCTGCATCCGCAGGATTCCGGGTACCGGAACGTTCTACCTTTAGTATATGTTCTCCTTTTCCGTCCGTACCAAAAACAGCCCCTCCAATGGAAGCGTTGATCCCTGACGGGATCTTTTTATCGCTGATCAGGGTAGCCGCTGCGCCATCACTGAATATGGCCCGGATATTCCAATCACTCGGATGGATGACTTTGGTGGGGGTATCTGATGTTATGAGCAGCACCTTTCGTGCCTGCCCCCCCATAATGAGCAATTTGGCCAGGTTAAGCCCATAGATGTAGCCGGTACATCCATGAAGCACGTCAATGGCGCCTATACTCTTTCTCAACCCCAGGTCGGCCTGCATCACACAGGCAGTGGTTGGGCCTTTGTATTCCAGCGCATCAGAAACAAAGATCAGGTAATCAATTTCCTCGCGGGCAATGTCCCATTCTTCAAAGAGCTTCAAGGCGGCCCTGTTTCCCAGGTCTTTTGAGCTATCGCTATGCGCTGAAACATACCTTTGCTTGATCCAGCAATAGTTATACACATCTTCTATCGATGGACCATCAGGATCATCTTTCTCCTTAAAATGCAGATAATCTTCTATGATGGAGGCATTGCCGAGTTTTTCTTCCGGCAGGTAGTAACTGATCGCGTTTATATACACTAAAAGAAAGTATGAAAAGAGGTTAAAGTAACGGAAAAAAACTGGTCGTAAGCCTCTGCTTTTTTCAAGCTAAGCGAAATAGTCTCCGCTAAAAAGTGAAAGACTTACTCTCGGCATAGCACCTTATTCAGTTTTTCTGCTGTAAGTGACATGCCAAAAGGTGCCTCAGAGCATATCTTATAACTTAACCTTCCATGTCTATGATTATTTAACGGTAGCCTAACCTCCCTTAAGCAGCTGAGTTTCTCCAGCTTCTATTCCATACCGGGTAGTCGTACAACCATTGCCATCCGTAACGGTTAATGTATACCCTCTCAATGGCATGGTTATCGGCATATATCCATCATCCTAAGAACAATTGTAAGGTGGTTTACCTTAGGGTATACTTACTAGGGCACTCCGGAATTAATTCGCCTTTGATCGGAGTTGGTCTAAATACGCTTCGGAAACCTGGGCGCCTTCTTGCTTTGCGCGCATAGCACTTTCCAAAGCACCTTTATAATCTCCAATACTATTCTTTACTACAGCTAAATTCAACCAGGTACCTGATGCATGACTATTGAGTTGCAAAGCTTGCGTGTAGGCTTTAACGGAGCGGTCCAGTTCCCGGGTCTGGTAATAGACACTTCCAAGGTTATTAAATGCATCAAAGTAGCCAGGGTCAAGGTTAATGGCCTTTTCCAGATCGCGTTTGGCAGATTCAAGGTCAGAATTTAGCTGCGCTGTTCCCCGGTTGTACCAGGCCCTTGCATAATTGGGGTTCAATTCAATGGCTTTGTTAAAGTCTGATATTGCTTCCTCTTGATTACCGGTTAGCAAGTATAAGTTACCCCGGTTGTTATAGGCCAGGTAAGAATCCGGATTGAGGGCAATTGCCGTATTAAAATCGCCCAATGCCTTTGCTCCATCATTTGCAGAAACGTAAAATTGCCCCCTGTTGATATAAGCTTGTTCATAATCTGGCCGCAACTGAATAGCCTTTGAATAGCTTTCTATGGCTTGCCGGGTATATCCTAACTGATGCTGTAAATCTCCCAGGTTAAAGTAATTGTCAAAACGATCAGGTGCCAACTGCACGGCCTTGTTAAAATCAGCCAGGGCTTTAGAATTGTTGGAAACATCTTTGTAATAATTCCCCCGCCCTATATAGGCAAACCAATCCTGCGGATATTCTGAAATGGCCTTACTCCATAGTGTTTCGCTATTCTGCCAAACCTTTAATTGTTGGCTTGAGAGATAAAAAAGGGGAAGCCCGATACTGATGCTTATCAGATAAAAAGTAGATTTCTTTTTAGGTATCTGAGGGACACGTTCAATCAAAACGATCAATGCCAAAAATAATCCTATATAACACAGGTAAGAATACCGTTCAGCAACTATGGCTCTTCCTACGCTCACCAGCTGTAGCATCAATATCAGATTGAGCAAAAAGAACAATCCCGCAAACCCCAAAATCCTGTTCTTTCTCATCCCCAGCCATCCAAGGATCAATAAGAATATCGCGCCTACTGCTGCCGGCATCAGAAAGCCCCATTCCAACATTTCAGTTTCCTGAGGGTAGGGATGCATAGGTGACAGGCCTGTGGGTAAAATGCTCTTGACTATGTAGAAAAACAAACCGTAAAAGGCAAAGCTCAAACGTTGCGTTACTGAATAGGTTTCCAGGTCATTAACTGCAGCATTGCTTTGCAATTGGATAGTAAGCATACCAATAAGCAAACTGCCTATAAACAATGGTATTAAAGGGAGGGCACTTTTGATTTTGATCTTCCCGAATGCTAAGTAATGCAACAAAACCAAAGCTACCGGAAGGGTAATAGCTGCAGGCTTAGACAGAAGGGAAATTACCGCTGCACCAAATGTGAGCAATAGATGTTTTTTCTGTTTGGTTTTTAGATATTCGAAATATGCGATCAATGCACCCAGATAGAAAAAGGTATACACTAAATCCTTCCGGCTGGATATCCAGGCTACAGACTCTATGTGCATGGGGTGAATAGCAAAAAGAAGTGCTGCAAAAAAAGCTGCTCCCATTTTATTTGGAAGTATTCTTCTGGCAAAAAAGAAAACCAAAATGGAATTCAAAAGATGCCAAACAACATTATTAATGTGAAATATGCCAGGTGAGCCCCCTCCTAACCAATAATCTAACCTAAGGCTTAGCATAGTTAGCGGGTGAAAATTACCTGTACCTGATCCATCTAAAAGAGAAGCAATAGTTGGATGGAGAATAAACGCGTTGTTCAGGACATATAGCTGATCGTCAAAGTTGACAAAGTCAAAATGGAAAGAAGGCCAATAGAGCCCCAGGGTAAGTACAGCCAGGCCCAACAACTCTAGGTAAGTCCTCTTATTCACATTCATGATCAATTATTGAGCCGGCTGGTAATAACCTGGATCAACCTTTACCCCTAGATTCCGGGCTCTGTCGAAATCTGCATTAGCCGAATTCTGATCCCCAAGCAAGCGAAAAGAAATTCCCCGGTTTAAGAAATACACTCCCTCGGCCTTTAAGCCAATTGCGGTATTGAGCACGGTAATGGATGAATCAAACTCACCCAAGTACTGATGCTCTATGGCAAGGGCGTTCCAAATAGCATGGTTACCAGGTTCCAGAAAAACGCATTTTTTAAAATCCTTTTTAGCCTGAACTCTTTGATTTAATTGCCCATATATGATCCCCCTGTTCATATAGGCATTTACAAACAGTGAATCCAAACTTATGGAGCGGTTTAAGTCACCAAGTGCTTCACGGTACTTTCCTTTTCTTCCATAGATAGCTCCCCGATTGGCAAATGCATTTTCATCAGTAGAATCCAACCGGATACAATTGTTATAATCGCTTAAAGCATACTCATCTTGTCCCATGTCGAAATAGATATTACCGCGGTTGCTGTAAAACATGGCCTCGTTAGGATTGAGTTTAATGGCTTGGTTTAAATCCCGGAGCGCTTTGGAAAACTGCTTTTCCAAGCGGTAATAAACACCTCTTCCGCCCCAAGACCCTGCCACTTCAGGAAACTTTTCAATAGCATCTGTCCACAGGGTTTCTCCGTTTTCCCAAACCTTTACCCTGTTGAAGGATGCTACAGCAAGGCCCAATAGAAGCAGGCCTGTGAGCATTCCTACTGACCGTTTATTGTTTTTTTGCTTAAAAAACAGGGCTTCTGAAACAAAGTAGACGGCAATGCTCAATCCTACATAAGCCAGGTAGGTATAGCGTTCTGCAATGATGGTGCTTCCTACAGAGACCAGTTGCACCACTAAAAGCAGTGATGATAGAAAAAACAGCATACCAAAAACAATACCTCTGTAAGATCTCCAGCGCCATAGACTAAATCCTGTAACTGCCAGAAAAATAACAGGGGATAAACTCACCCACAGATCAAATGGTTTTGAAGGATAGGGATAAAAAGATGATAGGTGGATTGGCGCTACGAACTTGATCAAATATAGATTTAACGCGTAGCTGGCTAATTGCAAGCGCTCCAAAACCGTATAGGCCTCTACACTAACTGCTCCCACTTTAGTTTGGACAGATACAGTTGCTAATCCGATCAAAACGGATACGATAAAGAAAGGTATTTTTTCGACAATCAGTTTAATTGACATTTTCCTTGCCGTCAAATAGTCCACTAATAACAAATGGATGGGGAATATGACAGCCGTAGGCTTTGATAGGGTAGATAGGATAAAGAACAGAAGGGTAACTGTCAGGTATCTTGATTTCTTCGCTGCACAAAAACTATGATAACTGATAAGGCCTAGAAAATAGAAACAGAAAAACAGGACATCTTTTCGCGCGGATATCCAGGCAACTGATTCAACATGCATAGGGTGTAACGCAAAAACCCCTGCTACAAACAGAGGTAAAAATTCCTGCTTGGGCCAGGTTCTCCGCACCCACATATATAGCAGCAGGATATTGAAAATATGAAGTATCAAATTAAACAGATGATACCCAAATGCATTTTCTCCTCCAACAGCATAGTTCAATGCTAAGCTTAGCATCGTCAAAGGGTGATAGTTGGCCGTATTCCCCTCTGTAAAAAACTTTCCTAAGTTCTCCGCTGTTGGGTTCGTGACTTGTAAGTTATTGATAACATAGTAGTCATCATCCCAATTGACAAAATCAAAAGAAAGCGATTGTAAATACACCAGTAAGGTGACGATTAGAATACTGCCAACTAGAACTCTATGCTTTTGATTCAACCGGATATCTTTAGTATTCGCAAATCTATAGCTAATTCATACCCACCTCTTTATATTCCAGCAGAAATTTTCTGCGCAAGACATTGGCTAACTGCTGCCCTTACCGGTTAAAGAATCTAAGTTTTGTGGTTAATAATGTTGCACGGCAATAAAAAAGCCGACTCAATGAGTCGGCTTGCATTACGTGCCCCAGGCGGGACTTGAACCCGCACGGACATTGCTGTCCACGGGATTTTAAGTCCCGCGTGTCTACCAATTCCACCACCAGGGCGTAGTATCCGATGCTCTTAGATCTGTTCAGAAAAGCAAAGGCGTAAACCAAAAGCCCCTCATCAGGAGGGGCTTTTACTTCGAGCGGGAGACGGGATTCGAACCCGCGACCCCGACCTTGGCAAGGTCGTGCTCTACCAGCTGAGCTACTCTCGCAATTGGGAGGGCAAATTTAGATAAAATTTCAACGTCTACAAGAAATTTATGGTGTCCCCAGCTTCTTTTTGATCTCATTCAATTTCATCAAAGCTTCTATAGGTGTTAATGTATTTACATCCAGGTTTTTAATATCCTCTCTTATGTCTTCCAAGATGGGATCATCGAGTTTAAAAAAACTGAGTTGGAGGTCACCCGGAGCATCTTTAGTTTGATCTCCTTTTTTGGCACGGCTTCTTTCCAACTCCTGCAACATGCGTTCCGCCCGGTTTATCATTAACGCAGGCATCCCTGCCATTCTCGCCACGTGGATGCCGAAACTATGCTCACTCCCTCCTTCCTTAAGCTTACGCATAAATATGATGTTCCCCTTGGCTTCCTTAACACTTACGTTGTAGTTTTTAATGCGGGTAAAAAGGTTTTCCATTTCATTGAGCTCGTGGTAATGGGTGGCAAAAAGTGTTTTGGCCCTGGAAGGGTGTTCATGTAAATACTCCGCAATAGCCCAGGCTATGGAAATGCCGTCATACGTACTTGTGCCGCGACCTATCTCATCTAGCAGTACCAGGCTATTTTCGGAAAGGTTATTGAGAATACTGGCCGTTTCGCTCATTTCCACCATAAAGGTAGATTCGCCCTGGCTGATGTTGTCACTCGCGCCAACGCGCACAAAAATCTTGTCTACCATGGATAAGCGGGCCGATTTAGCAGGAACAAAACTGCCTGTTTGTGCCATAAGGCAAGTTAGGGCAGTCTGCCTTAGCAAGGCAGATTTTCCGGACATATTGGGTCCGGTAATCATGAGAATCTGCTGTGCATCACGAGATAGGGTTACGGAATTGCCCACGTATTTTTCCCCTATCGGCAAAGTCGTTTCTATTACCGGATGCCTCCCTTCTTCTATTTCCAGAATGTCCTTTTCTTCGATAGAAGGCCGTACATAATTCTGTTTTTTGGCTAGTTGAGCAAAGCCTGCCAGGCAATCTATATGGGCAATGGCACGGGCATTTTGTTGGATAGCAGGGATGTGGATGTGCAGTGCGTCCAAAAGTACCTGGTAAACTTCACCTTCAATCCTCGATATTTGCTCTTCAGCTTCTATGATTTTCTGCTCGTATTCCTTAAGCTCGGGAGTAATATAACGTTCTGCATTAACCAGCGTTTGCTTACGCACCCAGTTTTCAGGCACTTTATCTTTGTGCGTATTGCGTACCTCGAGGTAATAGCCAAACACATTGTTAAACGCAATTTTCAGGCTTTGTATACCCGTGGATTCCGTTTCACGCAGCTGGATCTGCAATAGCTTGTCTTTTCCGTTCTTTAGCAGGTCCCGGTATTCATCCAGCCGTTTGTCTACCCCAGTTTTTAATACATTGCCTTTGTTCAGCTGAGCAGGGGCTTCAGGGCTGATATGTGCCTCGATCAACCGGACCAATGTGCTCAAAGAAGGGGTTTTATTTAGATGCTTGAAAAGCTTGGGGGCGGAAGCATCACACAAAGCAAGCACTTCAGTGGTTCTTTCCGCACTCTGTTTTAATGCCAACAATTCTTTAGGAGAAATGCGCTGCGTACTTAGCTTGGCCGCCAGGCGTTCCAAGTCATTCAGTTCATCGAGATGGGCACTTACCTCCTCGCTAAGTTCCGGCTGTTGTATAAAATGCGCCACCACATCCAGCCGTTGGTTAATCTTGGCTTTATCTTTTAAAGGCATACTAAGCCACCTTTTCAACATGCGGCCACCCATTGGAGAGGAAGTACGGTCGAGCACATCGATCAAAGCTACGCCATCAACAGCATTGGAGTGAAAGAGCTCTAAATTCCGAATGGTAAAGCGATCCATCCAAACATATTCTTCCCGGTTTATCCGTTGAATGGATGTGATGTGGCTAAGCTCCGTATGGCGGGTTTCTTTCAAATAATGCAGGATGCTCCCTGCCGCAATGATCCCCAGGCTAAGGTCTTCTATTCCAAACCCTTTTAAGTTTTTGGTATTAAAATGATGCAAAAGATTTTCATACGCATAGCTGTCTTTAAATATCCACTCATCAAGCGAAAAGGTGTAATGCCCTCCAGCAAAGCGCTCGGCAAACACCTGGCTTTGGGCTTTGCTCAATAATATCTCGGCCGGAGAAAACGATTGCAGCAACTTCTCCATGTACTCCTGAGAGCCTTCGGCGCACATAAACTCTCCCGTGGAAAGATCACAAAAAGCAATCCCCCGCTTTTCTTTTTGAAAATACAGCGCTGCTAAAAAGTTGTTTTGTTTGGCTGTAAGCACATGCTCGTGTGTAGCAAGGCCCGGGGTCACCAATTCCGTAACCCCTCGCTTTACAATCGTTTTGGTCAACTTAGGGTCTTCCAACTGATCGCAAATAGCTACCCGCTGCCCTGCCCTTATCAGTTTGGGCAGATAAGTGTCGAGCGCGTGATGCGGAAAGCCGGCTAACTCTATGTGTGAAGCACTTCCATTAGCTCTCTTGGTAAGGACAATGTCTAATATCCGGCTGGTATGAATGGCATCTTCCCCGAAAGTTTCATAAAAATCCCCTACACGAAAGAGCAATAACGCATCGGGGTGTTTTTGTTTGATCTGATTGTATTGCCTCATTAGAGGCGTTTCCGCACCTTTGCCAGCCAATGTATCGAGTTTTTCAAACGGCTAAGATAAACCCACATGCTGAGAAAATTAAGGATGAGCGAACTCAATAGAGTAAGCCTGGATGAATTCAGGCAACTTGAAAAGTTTCCTGTAGTGCTGGCTCTGGATAATGTGCGCAGCGCACTCAATGTAGGTGCTGTTTTTAGAACTGCCGACGCCTTTAAGGTGCAAGAAGTGTTGCTGCTAGGCAAAACCCCGTCACCGGAGAAAAACCCGGAAATGCGCAAAACCGCTTTAGGCGGAGATGAAAGTGTTCTTTGGAAACAGGGCCATGAAAGCCTTGCCCGCTTACATGCCTTAAAGGAAAAAGGCTATTCTATATATGGGGTAGAGCAAACCACTCAATCCATTTCATTGGAAAGCTGGACTCCTGTAAAAGGGGAGAAAACCGTATTGGTGTTTGGCAACGAAGTAACGGGAATAAGCGATGCGTTACTGGCTCTTTGTACCCGCTGCATCGAAATCCCGCAATTTGGCACAAAGCACTCCATAAATGTTTCGATTAGCGTGGGCATAGTGCTCTGGCACCGGGTTATCCGGGAGTTATAGCATAAAAAAAGGCCGCTTTTCAGCGGCCTTTTCACATATTATCAAACCTATTTATTATTACATAGGGTTCAGGTCAGCTCTGCGGTTTACAGAGTAGCGGCCTTCGGCCAAAGGATCGGACTCACCTTCAGATTCAGTCGTAAACCTTCCTTCGTCAATACCAAAGCTTTGGTTCAAGGCTTTTACAACAGCCTTAGCTCTGCGCATTGCCAGGTTTTTGTTGTACTCTTCAGAACCACGCTTATCAGCATGACCCACTACATTGAATTTCAAATCGGAGTTCGCCTTCATCACTTTTGCGATAACCGCCAAACGCTGGTAGTTAGCTGCCGTAATTTCAGCACTATTGAAAGCAAAGAAGATAGAAGGCACATAAGCCGTTCCACCACCTGCAGTTCCTTGTTTGATGGTTTTACCCATAAAGTTTACCATAGTTCCTTCAGGAGTATTTGCTTCCTGGTCTCTGTAGTCAGGCACACCGTCATTATCTGAATCAATGGCGCGTCCGTCAGCATCTACCTGCGCCCCTTTAGCCGTAAAAGGATCGGCATCCATATAGTCAGGAATACCATCCGCGTCAGCATCAAAAGCCTGGCCGGCACCGTCTACAACTGCACCCTCTGGCGTATTGCTTTCTTTATCAAAGAAGTTGTTCACACCGTCATTGTCGTCATCCGTAGTCAGCTTTTCAAAGTTGTCTTTCACTTCTTCTACTGTGGCGTATATATCATCTAGTGGGTTGGTGTAAACCACAGAAACATTTTCTTTATCCCCGAAGTTGTATGTAATACCCAAATACAATTGGGAAAATTGATCGTTAGCAGACCTGCTAACGCTGAAAACATCCAACCAATCTTCTCCAAAGAAGTTATGGCGAAAGCCTAGATCAAGATCCAATCCATTTGTTAAACGATATTTATACTCCAGTAAAGCTGATAAATACGGCTGATTTGAGCGGCCGGGAGGATTTACCGGATTGCCAGCACGGTCAGCAACGCCTGTTTCAGCAATTTCATTCCCGTTTATATCATACAAGAAACTCTTTGAATTTTGCCAGGCTGCACCTGCACCGGCTAAGAGGGCACTCCTTCTGTCCTGCATTTTACCTTGAAGGAACATATTGCTCAGGTTAAACAATACATCTATGTTCCCCGAGATGCCATTACCCTCAAAATATATTTGGCCATTTGAGCCAGAGAAACTGTTGTAGTTCGCACCTAAACGAACCCCAATGGAAGGAGCTACCCATTTAGTAAGGTGCAATCCAGCGCCTATTTCAATGCCACCTGCATCAATGGCGTCATCTTTTTCCGGCTCAAAAGAACTTAAGTCACCAAAGAAAAAAGTGTTGTTCACGTTAACACCCAATGCCCAGCTGCGGTAGTTGGTCGGGTGCGCCTCAGTGATAACTTCTTGTGCCTGCAACGACAAAGCTGTCGCTCCCGCCACAATCATTAAGGTAAACTTTTTCATAAGTTGTTGTTTTAGAAACTATTTAGGTATTTAAATTAGTAGCAAATGTAAGAGGTTTCTTAATTCACGGGACAAAAATATAAATCCCACTCTACTTACAAAGCATAATACCTACAATCTTAAGTTAACTTTTGTTCATTTCTACGTAAGACACTCCTTCGGGGTATTCATTTTCAAGGAGTTTTACAATGAGATGCAACGCTTCTTTGTCCTTTACGAAATCCATTTCACCCAAGTCCAGAATAAGTATTTTATGTTGAGACGAAACCTTATAAAACTGAAGGTAGTTCTGCTTTAGCTCGTTTAGATAGGTTTCCTGGATTTCCTGCTCATAAGTGCGCCCCCTGTGTTTTATCAGCTTGAGCAAATGTGCTGTAGGGCGATTCAGATGCAGGATCAGATCCGGTGACGGCATTTGTTTAAAACTAATTTCATAGAACTGCCTGTATAGGGCAAACTCGCGGGGATCCAAATTTTGTTGTGCAAAGATCAATGACTTGAAATAGGCGTAATCTGAGATGATCTTTGGTTGAAAAATATCCGGTTTAAAGAATTGCTCCAACTGTTGATAGCGGTCTGCCAGAAAACTCATTTCCGTAGAAAAGGCATATTGCTTTGCGTCTTGATAAAAGCGCTCCAGAAAAGGATTCTCGGCAAAGCGCTCCAAAAGCAGGCGTGCATTAAAATCTTTTGCCAGCATCTTGGCCAAGGTAGTCTTGCCCGAGCCAATACTCCCTTCTATAGCTAAATAATTATACCGCATAGCGCTCTACATCTGACGTATCCGTACATTCTTTTAAGAGGGTTTTTATGGGCTTACTCAGTACAGGATGATGTAAATCAGGCGCTATCTCAGCCAGGGGAAGTAAAGTAAACTTTCGCAGGTGCATGCGCGGATGCGGTATTTCAAGACCGGGCACTCTGAGGATAAGTTGCTCTATCATCAATATATCTATATCTACCGTTCGGTCTGCATAAGCACCTTGATGTGCGTCGCGCTTTCTTCCCATTTCTTTTTCTATATCGAGCAAAGCTGAGAGCAGAGCGGCTGGCGGCAGGGCGCTATCAACCGCCAGGGCCCTATTGAAAAACGAATAGACACTTTCCATACCCCAGGGTGCACTCTTATAAAGTGACGACTTCGCATAAACAGAGCCAATATGCGCTAACTTTTCCAGCACTTGCTCAAAGGTCTTTGGCACATTACCCAGGTTGCCTCCCAGAAGTATGTACGCCCTTTGTCTTTCGAATTTATTGTGCTTGCTGAACTTTTCTTTAATAATATTGCTATTTCATCGCAAAACTAAAACAGCCAACGTTTATATGAAGACTTTCTTAAAAATGCTTTTGGCCACCATTATCGGAGGGTTCATTTTTTTGTTCCTGGGCTTTATCCTGGTCGTTTCCCTGGTTTCACTGGCAGAGCCTAAAACCGTTGTGCAACCCAATACGGTGCTGCGCATGGACCTCAACACCATAATCTACGACCGTGCCGACAACAACCCGCTGGCCGGTTTTGATCCTTTCTCCATGCAGCCGGAGGCAGCACTTGGCCTGGACCAGATTATGGCAGCTCTAAAAGCGGCCAAGGAAGACGACAATATCCTGGGTATATATCTGAGCGGAGGTATTCCGCTCTCAGGACACGCCACCATGAAGGAGGTGTACCATGCCCTTCAGGATTTTCGCTCTTCCGGTAAGTTTGTTATCGGATATACAGACATCATAACGCAAAAGGGATTGTATCTGGCTTCGGCAGCCGACAGCTTTTTTGTAAACCCCGAGGGCATTTTGGAGTGGAATGGTTTAAATGCCTCTGTCACCTATTATAAAGAGGCACTGGGTAAAATAGGCTTACAACCTGAAGTGTTGCGCGCTACGAATAATAAATTCAAAAGTGCCGTGGAGCCTTACCTGCTTCAGGAAATGAGCGAGGCCAATCGCACACAGCTCTCCACTCTGCTTTCTTCAGTATGGGGTACGTACCTTAGTGATATTGCCGAAGCTAAGGGAGTGGATAAAGCGAAGCTGGATGAACTGGCAGACGAGTTTCTGATCACCAACCCAAAACGGGCGGCTGAAGAAAAGTTGATCAGCGGTACGGCCTATTACGATGAAGTATTGGAAATATTGATGCGGAAAACAGGAGAGGATAAACTAAAAGACATCAATTACATCAACGTACGCAAGTACAGTGAAGGTAAAAAACTGGGAGGTACCAAAGCCATAGATAAGCAACGCGTGGCGGTAATTATAGCACAAGGAGAGATCAGGGACGGCCAGGGCGATGAATACACCATAGGCTCTGCACGTATTTCTGAAGCCATTCGCAAAGCGCGCTTAAACGACAAAGTCAAGGCGGTAGTGTTGCGCGTAAACAGCCCCGGGGGCAGCGCATTGGCCTCCGAAGTAATCTGGCGCGAAATGGATCTTACCCGCCAGGTGAAGCCCGTTATTGCCTCTATGGGCGATTTAGCAGCCAGTGGCGGGTATTACATCTCGTGCTTTGCCGATACAATCTTGGCGCAGCCCAATACCATTACCGGCAGCATCGGCGCCTTCGGCCTCTTTTTTACAGGAGAAGAATTAATGCACGACAAGCTAGGCCTGAATATAGAGACCGTGCCTACGAATAAGTACTCCGACCTGGGCACTTTTGATCGTTCCCTGAGCGAAAGTGAAAAAGCCCTTCTCGTAAAGCAGGTAGACAAGATCTACAATACCTTTAAGGAACGTGTAGCGGAAGGCCGTGGACTTAGCCTGGCCTATGTAGACAGTATTGGCCAGGGACGTGTTTGGAGCGGGAAAGACGCCCAAAGACTAGGCCTGGTGGATTTGATGGGCGGCCTTAGTGACGCCATAGCACTGGCAGCAGAAAAAGCAGGGATAAGCGAGGAATACAGTGTAAGTGTGTACCCCGAACAAGAGGATCCCTTTACACAGATCATAGAACAGCTTTCAGGCGATTACCAGGCAAAAGCCCTGGAGCGGGAGCTGGGAGAATATGCGCAATACTTTCACCTCTTGAAAGACATCAAAAACCGGGAGGGCTTCCAAACCCGCCTGGAATATGAGCTTGAAATAGAATAACCGCCCAATCTTTGAACAGGAAAAAACAAAGAACAGAGCAAGCCAAATTCCTTTACCTGACTTTGGCCGCCCTGTTTATCACAGCCCTTGTAAGCTGCAACCTTATCGCCAATAAGTTTGTAGAGGTAGACCTGGGGTTTAAAGTGTTCGTTGTTTCTGCCGGAGTGCTCCCCTACCCCCTTACTTTTCTCATAACAGATATCCTGTCCGAGATCTTTGGACGCAAAAAAACCAACCAGGTGGTAGCGGCAGGCTTCTTTGCTTCCCTTTTTGTATTGTTGATCCTGAAGCTGGGAGGAATGTTTCCCGCCATTCCTTCAAGCCCGGTAAACGACAGTGGGTATAACCAGGTGTTTCAAAACAGTGAACGCATCATCATGGCTTCTATGCTCGCTTACCTGGTAGCACAGTTTGTAGACGTACGCCTCTTTCATTTTTGGAAGAAGCTTACCAAGGGTAAACACCTCTGGATCCGTAATAATTTTTCTACTATCCTTTCCCAGTTGATGGACACTATTTTAGTAACCAGTGTAATTTTTATGGGGAGAGAATCCGTAGGGTTCATAAGTGCTTTGGTGCTGGACGGCTGGTTTTTCAAGGTGCTCTGTGCGGCGGCCGACACGCTTGTGATTTACCTGGTAGTATATGCCATAAGACGTTTTTTTAAACTGAAAAGCCATGAAGAAATCATGGTTTAATCGCCTTTTTGCCAGCAAGCCTTTTCAATCTCTCCTCAGGGTATTCCTGCTTCTTTTAGCCCTTTACTTCATTCAGGCAAGGCTCAACGAAAACCTTTGGGAGGCCTTTAAAAGTGTGAGCACATATGGAACCTGGTTTTGGTTGCCGGTATATTTTGCCCTTTGGCTGGCCAATTTCTGGCTCGACATTAGGCTCTGGCAAATAACCATCCGCCCCCTAGCGGCACTACGCACTGCTGAGGCCTTTTCTGACAACCTGAAGTTTTATGCCTATAGCTTTGTCAGCCCCGCCAACAGCGGAGGCTTAGTTGCACGCATGAGCCGCTTTATAGGCAAGCAGCAAAAAACCACAGCTTCCTTATTGAGCGCCAAGCTAGGACTCGCGCGTTATCTATCCCGCCTGAGTATTGGTTTGGGCTGTGCACTTTTGCTCTTTTTATACAAACCCATAGGCTGGGTACTGGCAAGTTGCCTTGCGCTTTTGTGTTTCATTCTTTTTACGCTCGTTGCGTACCACTGGCGGGCACTTACTCAATGGGTGCCCTGGCGCAATTGGCTCCGGAGGTTAAAGCTGCTCTCTGCCGAAGAAATGTACGTGCCACAAACAGGTAAAAACGATAACCTGTTCCTCCTGTTTGCACTGGCCTGCCTCCGCTTCCTCGTTTACAATAGCCAGTTTGCCGTATTGCTTTTGCTCTTTGGCGCCTCTTTTAATCCTGAAGTATTTCTGGCTATTCCCGCTTTTTTCCTGCTCACTAATTTACTCCCTTCATTCCCGGCCGCTGACTTTTTGATCAAAGGCGCTGTAGGCCTGGCCGTGTTCCAGTATTTTGAAGAAAACCCGGCCTTGCTTCTCATTAGCGCCACCACCCTATGGTTTAGCAATTGGGCACTTCCCGCCTTAGCGGGGATATTCGTCGGAAAGGAAAGCGGCCGGAAACTTAAAGGCTGAACGCTACCCGGTAACCAGTATGAGCCCGTAAATTGATTACTGCGCCTCCTTCAAAGATCAAATACTGCCCGCGGACACCTTGAAGTACAGCAGACAGCTGTTCCGTTTTATCCAGGTTAACGCTTTTTACCTTGGTGGGAAAATGCGCAATGGGGTACTCAAAAGTAAATACCTCGTCCCGGGGCGAAACAAACTCTTTTAACTCTCCTTCCAGCAGGGCGCTTACCCTCTTTTTCTCTGAGACCAGATCTACTGGTTCTTCTTCGTTCTTGAGCATGCGTTGCCAGACTGTTTTATCCGAAAGATGCGCCTTAAGTGCTACCTCAATTTGTCCGGCTTCAAAGCGATTCGTAGTTTCAGCCAGTACAATGGCACTGCTTGCCCCCTGGTCCATCCAGCGGTGCAACTTCTGTTTGGCCCTGGTTACGCCCACCTTTACCCCCCCACTATTGGCGAGGTACACTACATGGGGTTGCAGCTGATAGCCCTTTTCAAAAACAAGGTCACGGTCTTCTATCCCCTCGTGGGCACGGCTTAGTTCGGGGCGTATAATGCTTTCTCCCGCCTCGGGTTTCGTAAAAAAGCAGTTTTTACAAAACCCCATCCGGTATAGATCCTTAAACTGGTTTCCGCAACTGGCACAATATTTTTCTTGCAAAAACCGTATCCCTATTTCTTTACCAACAAATGGGTTTATCTTTACAAAATTATCGTCAGCCAACAAGAGATAGCCTACAGGCCTGGTTGGCAGGGTGGCCATTTTAGCAAGTGTACAGGCAATGTCCATATAATTACGTATTTACAGCGTTATGAAATTTGACCTCCTAAATTCATTCTTAAGCTGGAAGATGAAAAAACGCTTTCATCAAATTGAGCTATTTATGAAGTACCCGGGAGAGGTGCAGCAAGAGCTCTTTTTTGACCTGCTGAGCAAAGCCAAAAATACAGAATGGGGTAAGAAGTACGACTTCAAAAGCATTCAATCTTTTACCGAATTTCAGCAACGTGTACCCTTACACTTTTATGAAGACATCGAATCTGATGTGGAACGCCTGCGCAAGGGCGAGCAAAACATCATGTGGCCTACCGACATATTGTGGTTTGCCAAATCTAGCGGAACAACCGGTAGCAAGAGCAAATTCATTCCTATGAGCCAGGAGGCTATTGAAGATTGCCACTTTAAGGGAGGTAAAGACCTCCTGAGCATCTATTGCAACAACAAACCCGAAACCGCTATTTTTTCCGGGATGAGCTTACGCCTGGGAGGTACCACTTCGGTGAACAACGTAAACAACAAATCTTTTTATGGCGACTTATCGGCCATTATTATTGAAAACCTGCCTTTTTGGGTAGAAATGCGCAGCACGCCCAACAACAAGATCTCCCTAATGGATGAGTGGGAAGAAAAAATTGAGGCGATTGCCAACACCACCATTAAGGAAGATGTAAGCAGCCTGGCCGGGGTACCCAGCTGGATGTTAGTGCTGGCAAAAAAAGTACTGGAAAAAACCGGCAAACGCAACCTCCATGAAGTGTGGCCCAACCTTGAGCTGTATATGCATGGGGGAGTAAACTTTTCGCCTTATCGCCAGCAGTTCGAAGCACTTTTGCCCGACCCAAAATTTAGTTTCCTGGAAACCTATAATGCCTCTGAAGGCTTCTTCGGCATCCAGGATGTTTCAAGCAGCAGTGCCATGTTGCTTATGCTGGACTACGGCATCTTCTACGAGTTTATTCCTATGGATTCCTTTGAAGGAACTGCTTCCAAGACCATTTCGCTCAGTGAGGTGGAGGCCGATAAAAATTATGCTGTAGTGATCAGCAGCAATGCCGGGCTTTGGCGTTACATCATCGGGGATACGGTAAAGTTTACCAGTACCTCTCCCTACCGCATAAAGGTTTCGGGCCGTACCAAACACTTTATTAATGCCTTTGGGGAAGAGCTCATTATTGAGAACGCAGAAGAAGCGCTAAAGTACGCCTGCCAGGAGCATCAGGCTGTTATTACCGAATATAGCGCGGCTCCTGTGTTTATGGGTGCCCGGGGCGAAAGCGGGGCTCATGAATGGTTGATCGAGTTTGAAAAGGAACCCAAAAACCTGGGTGCTTTTACCCAAAGCCTGGACCATAAGTTGAAAGCGCTAAACAGCGACTACGAAGCCAAACGCCATAAAAACATGGCGTTAAACCCACCGCAGGTAAGATTGGCGCGCAAGAATCTCTTTTATGACTGGCTAAGCGAAAAGGGAAAACTGGGAGGACAGCACAAGGTACCAAGACTGGCCAATAGCCGTTTGTATATGAGCGAATTGCTGGAGCTGAACAAAGCCCTCAAAGCCTCCTGACATATGCGCTTTTTACTTTCTCTTTTTCTGCTTCTTTCTTTTCCGGGAGATACCCCCTGGAAACTGACACTTGAGGTAAAGGGCAAAAACTTCATCGACATGGCTCCCGATCAGTTTGGCAACATATTGGTTATAGAGGGGGATAACCTTCTGAAACTCGATGAAAAGGGAAAAGTGCAAGCTACTTTCAGCAACCCTTCCCTGGGATCTCCTACAGAAATCAATGCACTGGACGCCCTTAACCCGCTACTTTTCTACCGGGAAGCCAATGTGCTCATTACGCTGGACAACCGACTGAACGAAAGTGTTCGTACAAATTTCCTGGAAGAAGGCTTTTACGATGTTACGCTCGTTTGCCCAAGTGATGAAGAGCGTGTTTGGTTGTATGACCAGGCGCAGGACAAGCTCTTTCGTTATAACCTGATACAAGGTAAAATTGAAGGGAGAAGCCTCAACATCACGCAACTCAGCGGCTCCGAAAATAAGCCCATACAATTGGTGAGCACCTTTGAGCATACCTATGTAAACGTACCTGAAGTAGGCATCTTGAGTTTTACCGCTACGGGGGCTTTTGAAAAAGTGATCCCCTTTAAAGAAGTAGCTTACTTTGACGTAGATCGCCATACCCTCTACTTGCTTAAGAATAATGGAATAGAGCGCTTTGAGATGAAAACAAAGGCAATTGAAAAACTGATCTTGTCCGATGTGCCTGGCGGGATTGAACGCATTAAGATACGGGGTGAAAGGCTCTATACCCAGGGTGAGAAAAGGTTGGGAGTTTATCAGCATTAGGCCAGCCAAATACCTAAAACCTAAGCGCTAAAATGTTAGTTTTGTGCCCTGCGCCTTGTGCCTCGCGCGTTTGGGCCCAATAAATTAAAGCACATGCACATAGCCGTTTCCGGGAATATTGGATCAGGAAAGACCACCCTCACCAGTTCATTAGCCAAGCATTATAAATGGACCCCCCAGTTTGAGGACGTGGAAGACAACCCCTATCTGGATGATTTTTATCGCGAAATGCAACGTTGGTCCTTCAACCTGCAGATCTACTTTTTAAACTCCCGATTCAGGCAGGTAAAAGAAATACGCGATAGTGGAAAAGAGGTGATCCAGGACCGCACCATTTACGAAGACGCACACATTTTTGCACCGAACCTGCATGCCATGGGACTTATGCCCAGCCGCGACTACGAAAACTACCAGACGCTGTTCACCCTGATGGAAAGCCTGGTGCAACCGCCTGACCTTCTGATTTACTTACGGGCCTCTATTCCCACCCTGGTAGACCAAATCCAAAAGCGTGGCCGTGAATATGAAAACAACATACGCCTGGATTACCTGAACCGCCTGAACGAGCGCTATGAGGCCTGGATCAGCGGCTACGACAAAGGGAAGCTGCTCATCATAAATGTAGACGAAAACAAATTTGCCGTAAACCCGGAGCACCTTGGGGAGATCATCAATAAAATAGACGCCGAGTTAAACGGCCTCTTTTAAGGAGCCTGGAGGTATAAAAGCAACCAGGGCTTACAGGCGGCGTTCCGGTTAAGGTTTACATTCGGGATGTATCAGAAATCAAGCCCGGAGACCAGCCTTGTTTTAGACTCTTCCTGTTTTCCAGGTAGATTTGCTGGGTCACACCCGGAATTATGAACGCAAAGGCAATGCACAGCTGTGGTTCAGTGACCACCAAGAACAATAAAGCCATTAATGGCCTTGCAAAATATCTGTCTTATCCTGATTTTCAAACGTAATGCCTACCTTTAAACCTACATCTGCTCATTTGATCATGCCAGCTATTCCCATCCATACGAGATTCCGCAGGGGCCACGATGTTCTTTTATTGAAATTAGACTATTAAAGCCTTGATATTGAAGCCGTGGCAAGAAGCATGGGTGCTCCTTTTTCGAAGACCTACAAAGGGTGATGGCTCAAATGGGGTGCTCAAAGCCTTGAGGAAGTAAAAAACCCGTTAGACCGTATTCTAGGAAATTCTCCCTTGAATATTAAAAATGTATTAACGTAGTTATATACGCAGTGTATTGCGCATTGCTCTATGTACAAATGTTGTAACTAATTAAAAAGAAGACCATGAGAAAAACAATTGTTGTGTTGACGATAATCATTTCAGTACCCGCTTTTGGACAAAATCATTTTATCGGTCTGCAAGGCGGAATAAACTTGACCAACGTTAATTCAACCAACTTCATAAATGGTCATGACCGTAGAACGGGAATTAACAGTGGCCTGACTTACCAGTATCATCTGAATCAAAGATTTAATTTGGGAATAGACCTGTTGTACTTCCAAAGAGGCTTTACAGTTGATGTTGTGTTTAGAGACGAATTTGGAAATTCCACAGGGGGAAGGGCAACTAGTGAATTCAACTATGATTATTTGTCATTGCCCTTAAAAGGTGGAATTGTAATCGGGGACAAATTTTCAGGGTTTGCAAACCTTGGAATTGTCCCATCATTACTAGTTGAAGCAAAAACAATAACACCAGCTATGGAAGGATTTACCCAAAAGACTACCGCCGATGTAACAGACAGGGTTACAAACTTTGACCTAGGCGGATTGGTTGAAATTGGCGCTGGTTATAAATTAACACCCGATTTTCTCCTGACTGCTACATTTGGATACCAACATAGTTTTACAAGCATTACAAATGACGAGTATTTTTCAGGCTCAGAAGCTCGACATTATGGAATGGTTTCGTCAATCGGAGTAAAATATGCATGGAAAAAGAAATAAAAGGCCATAACAACGGCTACAACAAATGCAGACTAACTGCTAAAAATGAAGATATTACAACTAAACAATTTTACGGTAGGCAGACAAGAAAGCGGCTTTGAAATCCCGTAATTGCCATAGCCGGAGCCGTATTGCTATATTAAAACCCTTCACATGCATGAACCTCTCGCCCACGGATTGAGCATATTGTTTATAACTACGCTAATTCTTCAATCTTGTTAAAAAGAGAATGCCCGCTTTCAAGCTCTACCTCAAGCAGAGGGCTGGCAAAGGGATCAAAGGTTTGAAGACATTCCTATTCCATTTCAAGGTGTTAGATTAAACCTCTATAGTACAGAGACGAAGCTTTACCTGCTTGGACCTAACCGTTTTGACATCATTGACCTAAACGGCAAGCATGAAGGTTCTCGCGTTTTTAATGAAAATCCTGTGAAGTTTCCAATTAATGCTGAGCTACATTTAGATTACGATGAAAACAGTTCCTCTTTTGCATTTAAAACTAATGATCCGGCAGCCTATTCAATGGCCAGTGATTTTTTGACTAACCTGGACTCAACAGCAATTAGCATCATTACGCCCTCAACACCAAGAGACCAATTCGGTACCATTATGAATTCAATCACTCCATCTTTCCTTACCTATCAAGTGATGGTATCAAAATTGCCTTAATAAAGATTAAGGGGAATGGGGAACTTGGTTTTGACTCTCCATTTAGAATAGGTTTAATCTAATTCCCTTGGTAGAATTCGATGGAGCAGTCGGAGGAATCGGCACCCCTGTTTCAATTGATGGGAATTCTTCATTCCTACCTCTAGTGGTGTTTTTAAAATGGACTCGATGGGAAACTTCCAAAAAGTTTTAAGCGATGGCTTAATAAGGCAAGTTTTTGCCGCTGAAGAGTTCCTCGGTGCTAAAGGAACGAATAGTGACTTTTACGTATCAACCGATAATGGCAGCTCCTGGCAGGCTAACACCGGGTTTCCAACCCCTTGGAGGATGCTTATTTTCAAATGATTGGAGATAGCATCGTGGGCTACAATGAGAATCTGTTTACGCTAAGCTTGTCAAATTACAAGTGGAAGCATCGCCTCTTGGAGATGGACTCACTTACCGACCCGGATATCACTGGTATAGCCGAATTTCATGACACCATATTCGTGGCAACACGAAATGGGTTTTTAAAAAATCTAAGCTTCGTTTTTATAATCAACCACAACTGCCTAAAACGTTTTCACCGAGGGATAAATTCTTCGGTGTATCAGTTATTTAGCTGACCAAAATCTACATTTTTCCGTGCATACCCCTTAGGCTTAAAAAGCTATTTGTATCTGGCCACTAACAGGAGGTGGTTTTGCCTTTTCAAAAGGCTGGTTCAGCCACTCGAAGAAGTTAATTTTCACGAATGCCGCCAGTTGGATAAGTGCCACTTGTAAGCGGCCCTGGCCTTAAGATGTCGTAGCAGTATAAAGCAAATCAAGGCACTCCATACCTGTATCATCACGGCATTCGAGCTGGTACCTATAAAGGATTTAATCTTCAGGTTTTGTTTGATGAGCTTGAAAAACATTTCAATCTGCCTGCGTCCCGCTTGGCGCGCCCGCTTCCTGAAAATGGACGATTTAGAAGGACAACTTATAACCTCAATTACTAACTATAATGATAGCATTTCCGTCTCCACCTTAGGGAGAGTTTTTGTTAAGTCACAAATAAATTTCCATTTAACCCAAGAATAAAAACGAAGCATGGCAACATGTGGCAGCCATTGCATAACCCTTCCAAAAGAAGAGTGTTAGTTAACAAGAAGGCTACCGAGCGCTTCTTTTGTCTTAACCATAGAGAATTTACCAAGTAAGATTTAGGACTATTTAACCCAAACAACATGGCGCATTCAGATCCTTAGGTTATCTTTATCAGCAGCGTTGTGAGACCGACACAAACGCAATAAGCAATAGCGGTTTACGTGATAAAATGAAAGCCAAAAGAGTAAATAAGCAGCAGGGCAAAACTGAAAAGCCCATCAGCAGAAATCCGCCACTATTGATACGCGATACTGTCAAACACTACAAAAGAGTATTATGAAAAAAAATAACCTGATCTTGTTGGCACTAAGTGGAATTGTGTTTTTTTCCTGTACCAAGGATGATCCTGTGGAATCCTCAAATGAGCCTTCTTTGAATATTACTTTTTTAATGGATGCCAATGCAGATAGATTAAACAACTTGGGAGAACCTGTAAGCGTTCCGAATGGAAACGCAGCACAAGACCCTGACTTTGAAATTTTAGGATTACACTTTGCAGACTTATACCAGGATAAATTTACACCTTATGACAATGGCGTTGCACTATTTACAACGCCTACAACGGAAGCAGGGGGCATAGCAGCTATAGATTTTACTCAAGAATTGTTTCTGACCCAGGATAATAACGTCTTTAGTATTCCATTAAGTCAAGTATCCCCTGGTGTTTACGAGTATTTTAGAAGTTCAATTGGATTTCAGCAGTACGCTATCGAATATAACCTTTCCGGGGCATCTTCAAGCCCTAATTGGCCCGCGGGTGTAAGTGACGATGTAGATGTAGAAGGAACAATAGCATCCTTTCTTGGGTACAACACCTACATAAGCCAATATACCATCGTCAATGAGGAGGTAACCGTAAATGCCAATAAATTGCAGGGGTATTTTGGTTTGGAAACACAAGGTGAAGTAGCCGGGTTCCCCGTTAACAGTGTTACCGAGGGAGATGCTCCTCAAACAACGGTACCAAACCCTATAAGTGATACTTCACCTGTACCAGATGGATCCTGTGTGGTTACCGGGAAGTTCCCAACGGCACTGGTAATTCCTGAAAACCCTACCGAAAATATTAATATCCAAGTGGTGATCTCTATTAACAACAGTTTTGAATGGGTAGATGCCAATGGCAACGGAAAATATGAACCCTTGTTAGGCGAACAAGTAGTGGATATGGGAACACGAGGTGTTTTTCCTTCAATTTTGTAAAACTTTGGTAGCTTATAAGTTTGGCCCATTCAAGTGATTTGTGCATCCCCTTGGGGATAGAACACCGTAGACCCTCTGTTTTCAACTTCAGCTTATGGCCTTCAGACTGATCCTAAGCATCCACTCCATAAACTATCCTGAGCGCGCGACACGTAAACTGAACGGATGTGCATATAAATGAAGCACTTTAAGACTATATCGGAATACTGTAAAGGAATCAACATAGGCCCTCCCAGGCATCCGCATTTTGATATTCGCAGTTTTGAAGAGAATATGAAAACCGTATACAAACAAATGCCACCTTTTAGGCATGAGTTTTATGCTATAGCCATCAAAGCAGGCGGAGATGGAAAAGCTATGACAGGCGAATTTTCAGACTTTCCTACCGGCACCACGGTATTCTTTAATACGCCCTTTCAGGTGCTCTCCTGGGATATAGCTCCCAACTGGAAAGGGTACTACCTGATGTTTAGCCAGGATTTTATTGCCCAATCAAACATACTTTCGAAACTCCTGGAGCTATTCCCTTTTCTCAAAATTGATAAATCCATTCCTTTCACTGTTCCTACATCCGAGATGCGGAATGTGTTGACCATTTTTGAAAGCATTTGGCACGAATACAAGCGTTCCGAAGGAGATAAATTTCAGGTCATCGAAGCACACGTATATCTTTTGCTCACGTATATCAGAAGGTTCTTTGAGCAACAAGTTGATGCTAAAACAGCTGAGGTAAGTATGAAAGCCGCAGATTTAAAACTGCTCTCTCGTTACCAAACGCTCATTCAGACGAGCTTCTACCCTAACGCAAAACTCGAGACCTTTTCCAACTTACACTCACCAAGTTATTACGCTCAGAAGTTAAGCGTGCACCCCAATCACCTCAATGCCCTGGTCAAAGCAGTTTCAGGGGTCACTGCGTTAAACCACATCCACAACCACATTTTATCACTTGCCAAATCCTACTTGGCTCAAACGGATTGGTCTGTAAAGGAAATTGCCTACACACTGCACTTTGACAGCCCGAACCACTTCAGCTCCTTTTTCAAGCGCAAGACCAACCTGACTCCCCTCGGCTATAGGGAGCAAGTCAGTCTTTGAAATTTATACTCCCCTCTTTGAAATCATAAACTACGCACATTTACGCTTCAGCAACTTTGTAGAAAAAATACAAAGCGATGAAGAAAACACTCCTGGGACTTCTCACTCTGCTATCAGTCCACTTAAATGCGCAACAAGTGATTTCGCCAAAAGACGTTATAGTTAAGCTATTCATATCAACCGATCAGCGGGACTGGACGCAGACTGAAGCGCTTTTCAACGACCGGGTTATCCTTGATTACGCAAGCATGAACGGGCACCCCGCGAGGGAATTAACTCCTTCCGATATAATTGAAACCTGGAAAGAAATCTTACCAGGTTTTTCCACCACCCACCATCAACTCGGGAATTTCATGTGCCATATCAAAAATGATTCAGCCCATGTATTCTGCTACGGTACTGCAAGTCATTTTCTGGAAGATAAGCAAGGGAATGTATGGACCGTAGTTGGCTCTTACGACTTTGACCTTACCAGATCCAAGGAGGGATCGTGGAAGATCACTGCCATGAAATTCAATTTCAAATACCAGGACGGAAACACAGGTCTTCCTGAAAAAGCCCTAAACAACTCAAAGTAGATCATTATGAAAAAAATACTCAGAATAGCCTGCATGGCGGCGCTTACGGCCTCATGCAGCCAAAACAAATCAAATTCCGCAACAGCCTCGGAAAACAATACTTCAATATCAAATCCATTACATATGAAAAAAGTCCATTTTAATAGTGAGGGGGCTGCCCTTGCAGGCCATTTATTCCTTCCCCCAAACTTCGATAAATCAAAAAATTATCCGGGTATTGTAGTTTCAGGTAGCTGGACAACCGTAAAGGAGCAAATGGCAGGCCTCTATGCCAAAAAACTAGCCGAAGAAGGATTCATCACATTGGCTTTTGACTTTAGAAATTACGGGGAGAGTGAAGGCGAACCCCGGTTTTACGAAAGCCCGGACCTTAAAAAGGCAGATATACAGCATGCCGTTTCCTTTCTTGAAGCACAACCAAACGTTGACAACAATAAGATCGGTGCCTTTGGCGTTTGTGCCGGAGCAATGTACACCCTTATGGCAGCATCAGAAGATAACCGCATTCAGTCCGTAGTTACTGTGGCTTCCTGGTTGCATGATCCGGAAGCTGTCAAGTTGTTCTACGGGGGTGAAGAAGGCGTAAGCGAAAAGATTGCAGCAGCCAGGGAAGCAAAGAAAAAGTATGCTGAAAAGGGTGTGGTTGAATACATTCCGGCAATTTCAACCGAAGACTCCACAGCCGCTATGTTTGGTCCTTATGACTATTACCTCAATCCTGAACGTGGCGCCATCCCGGAGTGGAGTAATGACAAGTTTGCCGTAATGTCGTGGGAAGATTGGCTTACCGCTGATCCTATGCCAACCGCTAAAAACCTGCATAAGCCTACATTGATGGTGCATTCAGATGGAGCAGTTTTGCCCCAGTATACCAAAACTTATTTTGAGCAAATTGCAACAGGTGATAAGAAACTACATTGGATGGACACGGATCTGGAATCTCCTTACCATCAGTTCAATTACTATGATCAAGATGCGGAAGTAAATGAATCCGTTGATGAGGCGTCTAAATGGTTTATGGCTAAAATGTAAGGATACCACGCAACAATAGCGGTTTAAGTGCATACTTGAGCCGCTATTTTTTTTCGGCTACCGCCTATAGGAGAGCATTCGATTTGTATTTAGCCAGATACAATCTCAAAACCGACACGTTCCAGATCATTCCAAAAGGCCGGGTAGCTTTTTTTCACTACTTCTGGATGGTTGATCTCTATAGGCCCCAATAAGGCCAGGGGGGCTAAAGCCATTGCCATTCGGTGATCCCCCCAGGTATCAAAAACCGGTGTATCTAAAGGAGCAATGCCTTTTTCGATGCAAAGGCTGTTATCTGTGATGGATATATGGGCTCCACATTTTTCCAACTCTTTTTTAAGCGCCACAAGACGATCTGTTTCTTTAATGCGCAGGGTTTGCAAACCGGTGAGTTCCGCCCTTTGCCCTATCGCAGCCAGGGCCACAGCCAACGTTTGGGCGATGTCCGGTGTATGAAGCAAGTCTACTCGGAGCACGTCTTGCTTTTGCCTTTTGCCTTTCTTTAAGCGAAAGCCATTGCCCAGGCCAATGGTTAAAACACCCAAAGAATCAAAAATACCCCGTACGGCAGCATCGCCCTGCATGCTTACCTCTCTGAAATAAGGCAGGAATAATTCCGCTTCCCTGGCCAGCAAGGCCATACTATACCAGTAAGAAGCGCTGCTCCAGTCGGGCTCCACCACAAGCTCCCCGGGCGTTCCGGGCACAAAAGGTTCAATGTACACCTCCTCCCCTTTTATGCGCACGTAAAAACCCAAACGATTCATTATGCTGGCAGTAAGATAAATGTATGGGGCAGACACTGAAAATCCTTTTATGTAAATGGTTAGCCCCTTGGATAAACGCGGTGCCACCAGCATTAAAGCACTTATGAACTGGCTGCTGATGCCCCCGGATACGGCAATGGACTCCCTTTCCAACGTTTTTCCTTTTATCACCAAAGGCGGAAAACCCGGTTCTCCCTTGTACCTTATGTCGGCCCCCATAGCCCGGAGGGCATCCACCAAAACCCCGATGGGGCGCTCGTGCATGCGTGGGCTTCCGCTCAGGACTACTTCCGCATGTTGCTTTACGGAAAAAAAGGCCGTTAAGAAGCGCATGGCTGTCCCTGCATCTCCGATATTGATGGTTCCCGTTCCCTTTTCCAAGGCTGCTTGCATAACCTGCGTATCCTGGCTGTCAGAGAGGTTTCGAATCTCCAGCCCGGGCAAAAAAAGGTGTTTCAAAACAAGCGCCCGGTTGCTTTCGCTCTTGCTTCCGCTAATGGCAATGCGTCCGGTTAGCTTTTGCGAAGGATGGGATAACCTGATGCGGCTCATTCTCTTAAGCAGGTTTAGTATGCATGAGAAAGTGCAATGCATCCATGGCTTCTTCTTCACTAACCTCTACATCCACCTGCGCCCTGCCCAGCTCAGGCAGAAGCACAAAACGCAGCTTTCCTGCTTCATTTTTCTTGTCGTTCTTTAAAAGAGCAAACACTTTCTCCGCATCCACGGAAAGATCGGTTCTTCCAAAGATGTTTTCCACTATTGTGCAACCTTGTTTAAATTGCTCTTCCGGCAAATGGAGTTTCTTTTTAGAGAGGTACAGCTCTGCAAGCATGCCTATAGCTACCGCTTCTCCGTGAAGGATGGCGTTTCCTGCAGCCAGGTATACCCCTTCAAAGGCGTGGCCAAAACTATGCCCGAAGTTCAGTTTCTTCCGGTCTCCACCCTCCCGGAAATCCTGGGCCACAATTTCTGCTTTTATCTCGATAGAGCGCTCAATATGGCTGACCGATGGTGGGGTGCCCCGGGTGTATTCCTTTGCCAGCACATCCAGGTATGCTC
This sequence comes from Owenweeksia sp., assembly GCA_028285465.1. Classification (GTDB taxonomy): domain Bacteria; phylum Bacteroidota; class Bacteroidia; order Flavobacteriales; family Schleiferiaceae; genus JANQPD01. The sequence goes on from JANQPD010000003.1 coordinate 39,910, forward strand.
TGTCGGCAATGAAGCCATGCTTAAGCATCTCGGCAAAACCCGCACGTACATGCTTAGCCGCCAAAGTTTCCAGAAAATCGGGGTATACATAAACCCCCAGGGGCTCTGCAAAAGCACCCACCTGGTTTTTATAGGGCCCCAGGTCGATCCCTGTTTTTCCTCCCACACTTGCATCCACCATAGCCAGCAGAGAACTCGGAAAGTGCACAAAAGAGATACCTCGTTTATAAGTAGCCGCTAAAAAACCGCCTAAATCCGTTACCACTCCTCCACCCACGTTTACCAAAAGGGCATGCCGGTCTGCTTCCAGTTCGGTAAGGGCGTAATACAGGTTCACCAGCACTTCCGGTGATTTGCTTTCTTCTCCCGCTTCTACTTCCAGTACTTCATATGTTTCCAGGTGCGAAAGAGCTGCAAGCAGAGAAGGCAGGCAACATTCGTGTGTGTGCTCATCCACCAAAAAGAACACTTTTGAAAAGTTTTGTTGGCCAAGCCATGCGTTGAATTGCTCAAAGACAGCATGTCCTACCGATACTGCGGCGCCAGCCGTGTGAATGTGCATGTATAGAACTCGTATAAATTGAAAAGCAAAGTAAATAAAACCAATTGGGGAAAGGATTTGTTGTGGCTACTTTAGCGCCACTTTTTATACCGCACTATGTTGGACTTCAATGACACCAAAACCGCTTTTATCATTAAAAGCGACAGGCAACTCAAAAAGGCTAAATTCTTATTCAAGTTAGTAGCCAGCCAATCGTTGGTTAAGTTCGGAAAGAGGGGAAGTGAGCTGGCCCTACGCCTGGGGTTGCCTATCCGGGGTATTGTAAAGAGTACGGTTTATAACCAGTTTGTAGGTGGAGAAACCATAGAAGAATGCAAGAAGATCATTGATGAAATGCGCACGCACGGGGTATATTCCATACTCGACTACTCGGTAGAAGGGAAAGAAACAGAAGCCGACTTTGACAACACCATGCATAAGATCATCCAAACCATAAAGTTTGGAGGCGAAAAAGCCGGGGTTCCCTTTTGTGTGTTTAAAGTGACGGGTATAGCGCGCTTTGGCTTACTGGAGAAAGTAAGTGCCAGGGGTATTCTTACAGAAGAAGAGACCCATGAATGGAAACGCGTATGTGAACGGGTAAAACGCATTTGTCAGCAAGCGTACGACAGCAATGTATGGGCATTAATAGACGCTGAAGAAAGCTGGATACAGCAGGCCATAGATGACCTGGCAATGGAAATGATGGAGCACTACAACAGGGAAAAAGTAAGTGTTTTCAATACTTTGCAAATGTACCGGGTAGACCGCCTCGAATACCTTGAAGCCTTGTTACAGGAATGCGAGGAGAAAAAGCTCTACTGCGGGGTAAAACTGGTTAGGGGCGCGTACATGGAAAAAGAAAGGGAGCGGGCGGCTTATTTTGGCCAACCGTCTCCCATACAGCCCACTAAGGAAGCAAGTGATAAAAGCTATGATGACGGGCTTAGGCTGGTAATGGAAAACATTGAAAGAATGGCCTTGGTTGCGGGGAGTCACAATGAAGAAAGTGCGCGCTTACTTTCGGAATTGATAGAGGAAAGGGGCCTCGAAAAAAACGACCGGAGGATATGGTTCAGTCAGCTTTATGGCATGAGCGATAACCTATCGTTTAATCTTGCCAAAGCGGGATACAACGTGGTAAAGTACCTTCCTTTCGGCCCCGTACGGGAAACCCTGCCCTACCTCATCCGCAGGGCAGAAGAAAATACTTCGGCCAGCGGGCAAACCAGTCGTGAGCTAATTCTTATTGAAAAAGAAATGCACCGCAGGGGGATTGATTAGGGCAGGCAAATTTTGTACCCGCTATTGTTTTCGCACCTCTACCAGTACCGCACTGCTGTCGCAATTCAGAAACGTAGCGCTGAAGCGGACCTTATTTTTCTCCTCAAAATCAATCCAGTAGCTGTTGCAGCTGTCTCCTTTGGTATTGCTCTTTTTGAAGTCTACTTTACCGCGCCACAACAATTCCGAAACCAGCGCGGTATCCAGTTTATATTGAGCTAGCTGGGCCTCGGCAGCGGGTGTAATAAGCCGCTCTTTCTTGCCGCGCAGGTCATACAATACCCGGTCATTGGGAAAGTAGCTGCATTGTATGTCATCCCTGCCTCCGAAAAGGAATTTCACCACTAAAATGCCAAGAAAAAGGCCAATGCCAAAATAAAGCAGCTTACGCCAGATGTTCATCTGCGGGAATTTTGGCCAAAGGTAAGCTTAGCCGAACAACAAATGGGCATCCGTATAGGGTAAATCAAACCACTCTCCTATGGCTTTATTTACCAGGGTGCCCCGGTACATATACAGTCCCTTACGCACACCTACACTTCTTCCAAGTATTTCATCCACTCCGCCATACTCCCCGATAGAGAGTAAAGTAGGGGCCAGGATATTGCTAAGGGAAAAGGAAGCAGTACGGCTCACCCGGGAGGCGATATTGGGGACGCAATAGTGGATAATATCGTATTTTGAATAAATGGGCTTTTCATGGTTGGTGAGCTCGGAGGTTTCAAAACAACCTCCCTGGTCTATGCTTACATCTACAATCACAGAGCCCGGTTTCATATTGCGCACCATATCCTCGGTTACTATACAAGGCGTACGGCCATTCTCCGACCGGATGGCCCCGATGGCTACATCGCAGCGCATGAGGGACTTCTCCAGGATCTTAGGTTGGATCACACAGGTGTAAATGGGGGCATTATTCAATACGCCCTGCAACCTCCTGAGTTTGGAAAGGCTCTTGTCGAACACCTTAACACTGGCTCCGAGCCCCAGGGCAGTTCGGGCCGCATAAGCCCCTACGGTTCCGGCCCCTATAATAACTACCTCGGTGGGGGGTACCCCGGAAACGCCTCCGAGCATAAAGCCTTTTCCATTATTGGCATTGCTCAGGTATTCCGCAGCAATCAAAATAGAAGTATTTCCCGCAATCTCACTCATGCTACGCACTACGGGCACTATACCGTCCTCATCCTCCATGTTTTCAAAAGAAAGGGCGGTTACCTTTTTCCGGGCGAGTTTTTCAAAATAGACTTTGTTTTGGGTCTTGAGCTGAAGGGCAGAGATTAGGGTCTGCTTATGTTTCATCAGGTCAATTTCTTGCGCGGAAGGGGGCTCTATTTTCAAGATGAGATCGCTCTCAAAAATTTCCTTTTGCTGGTAAGCGACAATGGCGCCCGCTTCGCTGTAATCCTGATCGCTGTAACGGGCATCTTCTCCTGCACCGGTTTCCACTTTTACTTCATGCCCGTTGCTCACTAAAAGCTGTACGCTGTCGGGAGTGAGGCTCACCCGCTTTTCCTGCATACAGGTTTCTTTGGGGATACCTATCTGAAGGCTGCGGCTGGAGGTTTTTACTTCCAGCACTTCTTCCTGGGGAAGCAACTGGGAAGAAGAAAAGGAAAGAAATTCCGGTTTACTCATGGTCGGTGGTACTAAGCGTCAATTTTCGTTTACCTGATGGCAACAATTCCAATTCAATCTTGGTAAAATGCGGGGGTAACAAATTACGGATTTTTTCCGGCCATTCCATAAGGCACCAATGCCCCGAATCCAGATAATCTTCCAGCCCAAACGCATAGGCTTCTGTTTCATCCTCCAAACGGTACAGGTCAAAATGATATACGGGGCCCAAACGGGGTGAAACGTATTCGTTGACCAGGGAATACGTAGGGCTGCTTACAGCATCTTCTACCTGCAAAGCCCGGCATATCTCCTTTATGAGCGTTGTCTTTCCCACGCCCATATCTCCATAAAACAACAAGACATTTTGTGTAACCCGGGCCACTATACTTTCAGCCACAGCCGGCAAAGCGGCCAGGTTCACCTCGTCAAAAACCTGCAATACCTTCATGCTGCAAAAGTAAACAGATACTCAGGCGCGGGGGTTAAGTACCGCCAGGGGCACGATCATTTCTTCAAGGCTAACCCCGCCATGTTGGTAGGTATTGCGGTAATACTTCACATAATGGTTAAAGTTATTGGGATAGGCAAAAAACAGGTCCTCCTTTGCAAATACAAAGGCTGAATTGATATTGGCTTTAGGTAAAAAGATACGTTCGGGGTCCTTTACCTCGTATACATCCTTATGCTGGTAGCTCATATTGCGCCCCACTTTATACCTCAAATTGGTGTTCACATTTCTATCGCCTACCAGTTTGGTGGGATCCGTTACACTTATGGTACCATGATCTGTGGTCAAGATCAGTTTCACTCCTTTTTGTCTGAGGATACGCACCATTTCCATCAATGGGGAGTTTTGGAACCAGGAACGGGTAAGAGAACGGTAGGCCTTGTCGTTATCCGCCAGTTCCTTTATCATCTCACTGTCTGTTTTGGCATGGCTTAGCATGTCTACAAAATTGTATACCACTACGTTAAAGGGGTTCCCCAAAATATTGCTCAGGTTATCCACCAGCTTTTTGCCATTCTGGTGATTGGTTATTTTGGTATAGGTAAACTTCATGTCTCCCCTGCCCAGGCGCTTGAGTTGATCGGCCATAAAATCCTTCTCGTAAAGGTTCTTGCCTTCGTCTTCATTGTCGCCGATCCATTTGTCGCGGAAACGCTTTTGGATCTCCGAGGGCATTAAACCGCTAAAAATGGCATTGCGCGCATACTGGGTAGCCGTAGGTAAGATGGAAAAAAAGTTATCCTCTCTATCTGTAGTATAATGTTCCTCAATCAGCGGCTGGATAACTTTCCATTGGTCCTGGCGCAGGTTGTCGATCACCAGGAGCATTACTTTTTCCTCTTCATTTAAATGCGGGTTCACCCATTCTTTAAAAAGGGTGTGGCTCATAACAGGCCCTTCCTCCCGGCCATTAAACCAGCTTTCGTAATGTTTCTCTATGTACTTAAAAAATTGGCTATTGGCTTCCTTTTTCTGGGATTGCAGAATCTCGTTTAAGCCTTCGTCTTCCAGTTTATCAAGCTCCAACTCCCAATAAACCAACCGCTTGTACAGCGAAACCCAGCCTTCGTGATCGTTTACCATAGCCAGGTCCATACCGATCTGCCTGAATTCCTGCTGATAGTTGCTGGTTGTTTTTTCACTCACCAGCCGCTTGCTGTCCAGGTTCTTTTTTATGGTGAGTAATACCTGCCTGGGATTCACGGGCTTTATTAAGTAATCGGATATCTGCGAACCGATGGCATCTTCCATAATGCTTTCTTCTTCGCTTTTGGTTACCATTACCACAGGCAAGCTGTTTTGATGCGTTTTAATACGCCTCAGTGTTTCCAGGCCACTGAGACCAGGCATGTTCTCATCCAGGAAGACCAGGTCGTAGCGCTTTTCTTCGATCATTTCCAGGGCCTCATCCCCGTTGTTGATCGTATCTACGGCATAGCCTTTCTCTTCCAGGAACATGATGTGGGGCTTGAGATGGTCTATCTCATCATCCACCCAAAGTATTTGAATCTTGTCCATATGGTTGTCTCGTCTCTATTTGATTTGCTTATGAATAGCGCAATTTATTTCAAAAGGTTTGGAGTGCTGCGCATAAACCTCTGCTTTCTAAACGAGCTTACTCCCGCTTCATTACATTACCCTGTGGATTTATTTTGATGCCGTGCCTGCTGTTTTGCGGTAAAAAAACGCTTCGGGGCTTCCCCTCCTTATCTGCATCTGAATATTGCTTTGAGGCTGGGTATTGCTTGCTTCATTGTGAAGGCGTGCTTGCTGGCTAGGTTCTTTCTCATTTTTATGAGTACCCCCCTGGCCCTCTGCATCTCTTGTTTCATTTTTCCCATCGTAAGAAAATATTTCTCCCATCAAATACTTCTCTCATAATTTCCTTACAAAAAAATCAATCAACCATTTTTCTATACTCTTTATCGTATTTCGCACCTCAATTATACTATTCTCTTATACGTTTACATCAGTTAAAAACACGAATGATACATGAAGATTGATCCGGCAAAAAACAAAGCTCCGTGGGAAAGAAAAGTGGCGGAGATGCTACCCGCACTGCTTATGTCTGTACTTCCTTTTTTACTCATCTACCTTTCCTCCGGGCTGGACTGCTGCCAGGCTGGAAACTTCCCGGATGTTTGTTCAAAGGCAAGCCAGGCTGCACGGAAAGAGGTTTTTATAGTATACACTAGTGGCAATAAGATTAGCGGCATTATGTAGGCAAACCAATAATAATTCCACATCTTTTTTATGCTTTTTGAATCTAAAAAAGTGTTGCGTTTCTTTCACTTTTTTGATCTGATATTGTATGGTTTTTCATTTTTCAGCACTAGCGTTTGTCGAAAAAAATCAACCATTCGTCTAATCATCGAGTTTTTAAGTCTGTTTAAAGTAAAACGGGGATACAAGGAGAACCCTTCCCATAAGTTTAAGGCAGAAATCAACAGTCATGCTTTCCTGTCCGCTTAACGAAACCCAACTCCAGTATATACGCTTCAAAAGAGTGTTAGAAGTGATGCTCGCCCTTTCGGCCGCCATTCTCTCGTTGCCCTTGTTTGCTTGCATTGCGCTTTGGGTGGTGTTGGATAGTAAGGGAGGTGCCTTCTTTGTGCAAGAGCGTCCTGGTCTGCACGGCAAACTTTTCAAGCTTTACAAGTTCAGAAGCATGCAAAAAGCGGGCAATAAAGAGCCGTTTAAGCTTACTACAGAAAACGATGCCCGGGTTACACGTGCCGGAAAATGGCTACGCCAACTGCACCTGGACGAACTTCCGCAACTCATAAACGTGCTTAGAGGTGACATGAGCCTGGTAGGCCCGAGACCCATTCCGGCAGAGTTGTATACCTCCTGTAAAGAAGAAATTGATCACTATGACCTGCGTCATTGCATAAAGCCAGGCATTACAGGTTTTTCACAGGTTTGGTTGGGGTATACCAATACCATGCAAGGCGAAGCGTTAAAGTGGAAATACGATATGTATTACATAAAGTACCTCTCGCCAGGGTTTGATGCACAACTCTTATGGCAAACCTTGTTCTTTCACCAAAAGCAAAAGGCAGTGCACATCCCCAGGGTTTTCCGGAGAGTGCTGGATCAGTTAGAATCCCCGGCCTACTCCTTTGCAAAACAGCCGGATCAGTGGTTTTCTGCAAAAAGTATTTCCAAAGCTTCTTAAAATACAGGTGTTCCTAGGTACATAGCCCGCAAGCTTTATATATTTGTGCGCACATCCTCCCTTATGAAATATAAAAGAATTCTCCTGAAACTCAGTGGAGAGGCCCTGATGGGCGATCAACAGTACGGAATCAATGGCGACACCCTAAAGGCCTACGCAAGAGAAGTAAAGGCTGTAGTAGACAAAGGTGTAGAAGTAGCCATTGTAATAGGAGGGGGTAATATTTTCAGGGGACTGAAGGGCGCCAGTGAAGGCATGGACCGTACCCAGGCAGACCATATGGGTATGCTGGCCACCGTAATCAATGGCCTGGCGCTGCAATCAGCCCTGGAGGAAGCCGGTGTGAAAACCCGCCTGCAAAGCGCTATAGAAATGAACAAAGTAGCCGAGCCCTTTATCCGCAGGCGCGCCACCCGCCACCTGGAAAAGGGCCGGGTAGTGATCTTTGGGGGAGGTACCGGAAACCCTTACTTCACTACCGATACCGCGGCCACGCTTCGGGCCATTGAAATTGATGCCGATGTAATACTAAAGGGTACGCGAGTAGACGGAATCTATAGCGCAGACCCCGAAAAAGACAGCAACGCCGTGAAATACGACAACCTTTCTTTTAAAGAGGTGTACGAGAAAGGGCTGAACGTAATGGATATGACGGCTTTTACCCTGAGCAAAGAAAATGAACTTCCCATACTGGTATTCGACATGAATGCCCCCGGAAACCTTGGCAAGGTAGTGAGCGGTGAAAGTGTGGGCACTTTGGTAGAAAACTAAACGCTTTTTAAAGTTTATGGAAGATATAGATATCATTCTGGAAGAAGTCCGCGAACAAATGGATGCAGGGATAAAACACCTGGAAAAGGAGCTGCTTAAAGTACGGGCAGGTCGTGCTAATCCGGCCATGCTCGAAGGCGTTTTTGTTGAGTACTACGGCAGCCCTACACCACTGAACCAGGTGGCTAACGTAAGTACCCCGGACGCCCGGACACTTTCCGTACAACCCTGGGAAAAAGCGCTTATCCCTGAAATTGAAAAGGCCATTATCAATGCCAACCTCGGGCTAAACCCGCAGAATAACGGGGAAATGATCATGATCAACATCCCGGTATTAACGGAAGAACGCAGAAAGGAGCTCGTAAAAAAGGCTCGGGCAGAAGGGGAAGAAGCACGTATCGGGATACGCAACGCACGAAAAGACGGGAACGACATGCTGAAGAAACTGGCAGACGATGGCCTTTCGGAAGACCTGGTAAAAGACGGGGAAGCAGAAGTGCAAAAGCTTACCGATGCCTACAACAAAAAAGTAGAGGCGACACTCGACAAAAAAGAAAGCGAGATCATGCATGTATAGATCCCGCTGAAAACGCTAGCAAAAAGAAAGCCGTAGCAACGGACTTTCTCTTTATTATAATCCCGATAACTAAACCGTTGGTGTTTTTACCGCGGAGTAATGGTTTTGTATTTATTTTAGCACACATACTCTTTTATGAGAAAACGCCTTTTTTTACTCCTTGCCCCTTTTCTTTTGGTGGCCTGTGGGGATACGGCTACTGACACTTCGCAGTTTGTACAGCTCGACCTTCGAGGCGATATGCTCTTTGCTGGCGCCAACACTTTGCAAATGCCTGCAAGCATTGATGCCAGGAACTTAGCAGAAGCTCTTTCCATATCCGTAGAAAACTTAAAAAAAGTGGGGGTAAAAAAAGCCGTGTTGAGCGTAGATCCAAGTAAAGTAAAAAATTTGGAAAGCTTTTTGCTTCAGGTCGTGAGTAATGAACAGGATCTCATCACCATCGGCACGCTAAGCCCAATAAAAAGTGGAGGTAGTGTGGAATTGCAGCTTGCAGAAGAAGTAGACTTGCTTCCCTTTCTGAAAGACGAAGGCTGTACCTGGGTGTTGGACCTGAACCTGGCCGAAGACCATATGGATGAAATGCAAATAGACGGAAACCTGTATTTACAAATTGAGTATATTGAAAAAAATTAATCACTTAAACTAGTACACGTTATGAAAAAGTATCTGTCCCTGTTTTTCCTGAGCTGTTTTATAGGCCTGCTTGCAGGAAGCCCTGTGCAGGAAAAAGAAAAAGCGGATAAATTGGTTGGCGTATGGCAGCCCAGTGATGGCCGCAGCTACATTAAGATCGATAAGATCGGAAACAAGTTCTATGGCCGGGTAGTATGGCTTCTGGAGCCAAATGACGAGAACGGCAAGCCCCGCGTAGATAAGAACAATCCCGATGAAGCATTACGCTCTACCCCCTTAAAAGGATACCGTGTGTTAAAGGATTTCGCATATGATGAGGAAGAAGGCATCTGGAAAGACGGCACCATTTACGACCCTAAAAACGGAACTACCTACAATTGCAAAATAGAACTGGTGAACGACAATAAAATAGAAGTGCGCGGCTTTGTAGGCACGGCTATGTTCGGACGTACCGATGTGTGGACCCGCCTGGTAAAAAAGAAATAACCCCCTCAAAAGGCCTTTGCTTTAAAGGCCTTTTTTATTTAAGGACTTACATAGCTTAGGCCAATGGTAAAATACAATGGATTTTCCAGGGTGTTTTCGATGAAATAGGGTTTATCTGAACCGAAGAAGCGCACAAAGTCTCCATCGCGATCAAGTTCAAAGCTGTAATTGATGCGGTACCCGACCTCGGCACTGATCCAGAAAAACCCAAATAGCTGGCGGGAATAATTGAGCCCCGCCCTGATCTCCGAACGCCTGAGCTCCACTTCTTCTGCCGCCTGTAATGCTTGAGGCACTCCGGGGTCTCGTTGAGCCAAAGCTTCAGCAAAAGACGGAAAACGGTTTAGCCGGTAGGTGGCTCCCTGCACGGTATAACCCAGGGAAAAAAGACTGATGCTGTTTGGCCGGTAGCGCAAGGTAGCCCGCGCAGGCAGCAAAGCCTCCATGCCCCAGCGCTGGTTTCTGAATGTTTTGTAGTAATACACCACGGGTACGTAATTTAAACTGCCGCCTAAATAAGTACGCGATAAACCTACCGCCCACATCAGGCGATCACTAGGTTTCCAGCCATAAAGCAAGGCAATGGGCAGACGTAGTGTATTTAAGGGTTGCGGATTGTTGAAGGTATAGTCTCCGTTCAACTCAAAGCCTAGTTGCCCCAAGACGAAAGTACGGTCGTTTAAAGGTTTGAAAACTGTGAAGAGCGCAGCCGCACGCCTTATGCCGTTTTCAGATAGACTGCGCGCGAGTGGGTGTGCGGTCGCATTTTCCATTTGATAGCGTTGCTCCTGGTACACCAGGTTCATATTGATCAGGATGTTATTGCGCGATATAAGAGGGAAGTTCCCTACCAGGTTCAGGCCATGAGCCGCATTAATGGTGTTCTCTTCGGAAATGTCAGCCCCCTCACTATCTACCAGGTTACCTGCCGTAAAGCCATGACTGGCCTGAAAATCATAATATACGCCTAAAAGTGGAGTGGGCGATTGGCCAAGCACCTTATTGGTACAGAAGCTTTTAGCCGCAGGTGCGGCCAACTCGAACGCAGAAAAGTCAAACTCCTCTACTGTAGAGGTTGTATCCTCCTGGGAGAAAAGAGCCAGGCTGCTTAAAAACAAAAAGGGCAGGAATAGATCTTTGGTACACATGGGCAAAAAATTTCCCACTAAAATAGCACACAAAGCCTTTTATCCTGCTCCCTTGTGCCACTCAAAACTTCAAGACTTCGTTTTGCCTGCTACACAAAGTACAAACTCTCCCTTAGGTGGTGTATTCTTGAAATGAGCGATGAGCTCACTTAAGGTGCCCCTGCGCGTTTCTTCGAACATTTTGCTTATCTCCCTGCTCGCAGAAGCCCGCCGGTCTTCGTTCCAGGTTCTGTGCATATCCTCAAGGCTTTTTACCACCCGGTAGGGCGACTCGTAAAACACCATGGTACGTGTTTCAGAGGCCAATTGTTCCAATTTGGTCTTACGTCCTTTTTTAACAGGTAAAAAGCCTTCGAAACAAAAGTTGTGGTTGGGCAAACCCGAATTCACAAGGGCCGGAACAAAAGCTGTAGCGCCCGGCAGGGTAATTACCTCGATGCCTGCATCAATGGCCAGGCGAACCAGCAAATAGCCCGGATCGGAGATGCCCGGGGTGCCCGCATCCGAAACCAGGGCCATGTCTTTATGCCGCAATTCATCTACTAGCCTGGCGCCAATCTCGTGCTCATTGTGCATATGATACGCGCGTTGAGGGGTTTCAATATTGAAATGCTTCAGCAGTTTTCCCGTAGTACGGGTATCTTCGGCCAGTATAAGCGACACTGATTTGAGCACCTCTATCGCCCTGAACGTGATGTCTTGCAAGTTCCCTATAGGGGTTGGAACTACATATAGGGTGGCCATCTAAATAAAATTATCTCGGTTTAACTCCCGGGAAGGGTCCCAGAACAGTTCATCAAAATGGGTCACCTGATCGTTTACCACCTCTACCCCTTCGCTTTGTAAGAGCTCCTCCATGACCTTACTGCCTCCAAAATGGTGCTTGCCGGTAAGCAGCCCCTTTCGGTTTAAAACACGATGGGCGGCAATGTCCTCCATACCCACGGAAGCATTCATGGCATAACCCACCGTACGTGCCGCTTTCGGTGCCCCGATGAAGCGTGCTATGGCCCCGTAGCTCGTTACTCTTCCATAAGGGATGAGCCGCACCACAGCATATACGCGTTCATAGAAATCACTGGCCATGCGGAGAAAATTTTAAATAGGTAATGGTTTTTCCCTTTTCACGGAATATTCCTTCATAATGCGTTTTCACACTGTGCAACAAATGGTTCTGCTCAGGAAGCTGCTTGTCAATGTCATGATACGCTTCCTTTACTTCAAAGCCCAGCACCTGTGTTACACCCACCGTATACCCGTGCAAAAATTCACTGTCTGTTTTTAAATGCACTACGCCCCCGGGGTGCAGAACGTGCGCATAACGCCTTAGGTTATCCGGATGCGTAAGGCGATGTTTCAGTCGTTTATGTTTGATTTGCGGGTCCGGAAACGTGATCCAGATCTCCGACACTTCACCTTCTGCAAAACAGTGCGCTATAAGCTCAATTTGCGTGCGAAGGAAACCCGCGTTCTCCATATTTTTTTCGGCTACTTCTGCAGCACCGTACCATATGCGGGCACCTTTTATATCAATGCCAATAAAGTTCTTTTCAGGATACTTTTGTGCCATAGCCACGGTATATTCTCCTTTCCCACAGCCAAGTTCCAATACAATGGGCCGGTCATTTTTAAAAAAAGCCTGTCTCCATTTCCCCTTTAGCGGGAAATGATCGAGGACCTCGTTCCGGCTGGGTTCTATTACATGAGGAAAGTGCTTATTCTCTTCAAAGCGCGCCAACTTCTTTCTTGCCATCCCGCAAAGGTATCCAACCTGGATTTATTGCGGTATTTTTGGGAACAACACCTTGCATACGGATATTAATAACCGGACTGGCATTTTTTTTGACAGGCAACCGTTATCATTGTTTTACCTGTCCATTCCACAAACGCACATATTTATGAAGCTACTTATTGCCCTGGCCTTATTCTTTACTATTTCAAACATACAAGCACAGGGGTTCAGCGGGCAAGTAGTAGATGAAAAAACCAATGAACCGCTACCTTTTGTAAACATCACGGTAAATGGTTCCAAAGTGGGCACTGCATCAGACATTGACGGGCGCTTTATACTGCCTTATAAAATAGAAAGCGTACATTACCTTGAATTCAGTTTTATCGGGTACAAAAAATTAAAAGCCCGTGATGTGAAAGATGGACAGGTATACCGGCTCCGAGAAATCACGGAAGATTTACCGGAAGTAACAGTGCTACCTGGCATCAATCCTGCACATCGCATTATCGAAAATGCAGTGGAAAACAAAAGCCGGAACCGGCCCGAAAGCCTGGATGCCTTCGCTTATAAAACCTACTCTAAATTCGTTTTGGGCCTCAATGTAGATTCCGTAGATGCTACCATAGATACCATCAGCAAGACCGTACGAGACAGCACCTTCACGGAATACGACAGCACGGGTTATGAAATGGTGGAATTTGCGGGTAAGCAGCATCTCCTGGTGATGGAAACTGTAACAGAAAGAAAATTCCTTGCCCCCTCCCGCGACAATGAAACCGTATTGGCTCAGCGCACTTCCGGTTTCAAGAATCCCCTTTTCTCGCTTATTGCCACGCAATTGCAGGCCTTCAGTTTTTACGGGGATTACTTCAGCATGGTGGGAGAAGATTTTTTGAACCCGCTTACTCCGGGCAGTACCAAAAAATACTTTTTTATTCTGGAAGACACTACGTATAACGATGTGTGGGATACGGTATATACCATTTCTTTTCGACCACGTCCCAATTATACCTTCAGGCCCATGCGCGGGCGCATAAGCATCAACAGCAGGGACTGGGCCATTCAGAACGTAACCGCCTCTCCCGTTTGGGAGGAAAACGAGAACAGCCTGGACCTTACCATACAGCAACACTACCAAAAGTTTGGGGTACGCACCTGGTTCCCCGTGCAGTTGAACGCACTCCTGAGTTTCGAACGCGACCAGGAGGGCAGCCAGGTATACGGCAATATGCGCACCTACATTAAGCAAGTGGAGATCAATCCCGTACTCAGAAAAAACAAGGTCTCATTAGCCAAGATTTCCATTGATGAACTGGCCGTGGAAAACGCCGAAGAGTTGCTGGGCCAGTTTCGAAATGATTCCCTGGATGCAAAAGAAAAGGAAACTTACCGGGTAGTGGACTCTATTGGAGAAGCAGAAAACCTGGATAAGCAATTGGAACTCTTGGCTACCTTGCTTAGCGGCCGTATCCCCCTTTACTATGTTGACCTGGAACTAAACAAGATCATTGGTTTTAATGCCTATGAAGGCTTTCGACTTGGGTTGGGACTACATACCAATAGCCGTTTCAGCCGCTGGTTTGAAATTGGGGGGTATTTCGGATACGGCTTCAGAGACCAGGTATGGAAATACGGATATGACGCCTCTGCTACCCTGAATAAAGTATACAACCTAAAAGCGTACGGTGGATATAGTTTTGACCTCTCCGAAACAGGAGCCAGCACAAACTTCCTGCAAGGCACATCCGGTGGCCTGTTTGCTGACAATTACCGGCAGTTGTTTGCTCAACAATTTGATGAAAATTCCAAAGTATATGCCGGCCTTAGCTTTGACCCTGCCCCCAGCTTAAGCACCAATCTTCGCCTGCAGCGCGAAAACCGCCTTACGATAGGGAATTACCGATACCTTGTAGAAAACACGGCTGAAGCTACCCGCCTGCAAAATGGCTTTAACTATAGCGAACTGGTTTTGGGTCTGCGCTATTCTCCCAATGAAGAGGTGTTGGAGGCGGGTGAATACGGCCGGATTTCCCTAAAAGAAGCTACTCCTGTTTTCTTACTGGATATTGCCCAAAGTCTGCCCAATGTATGGGGGGCCCGGTTCGATTACCTAAAAATAGACTTTAAAGCCAATTATACCCGCAAGTCGCTCTCCTGGGGCCGTTCCATATTTGAATTGCAGGCGGGCAAAGTATTTACAGACGGAGTACCTTTCTCTAAGCTTTATGCCGGAACCGCCAACGGTATACGCAATGCAGATTTCCTGGAAAGAGCGAGGGCTATTGCCGACCGCAGTTCTTTTGAGACCATGCAGTTCAACGAATTTTTGAACGATATGTACATCCACCTGATGTTTCGCCAGGATTTCCGTTCCATACTTTTCAAAAAAGGCGACTTTGCGCCTCATATTGAAGTAGTAAGCCGGGCGATATGGGGCAGCCTCTCATCCCCGGAGCTGCATCAAAACATCAGCACCCGCGATTTAAGCAAGGGGTACTATGAATCCGGGCTGGAGCTAAACAAGCTTTACAAACTCAACTTCAGTGCTTTTGGGTTGGGTTTTTACTACCGCTATGGCCCCTACACCTTCGATGAATTCCTCGATAATTTCACCGTGAAATTCACATCAAAGTTCTCTTTTTAAACACTAGAAAAAGCAAATAAAGCAAAGCCTATAGGCACATTCACACATTTAGGCTTTAACATAATTGTCGTTATTTTGCGCCCAAATCCTGATGGCCCGCGATCAGGAAGTATAAACGCGCTAGACTAGAAAGGGAAAGGGATTTTATGTTTACAGTAATTGCCAGGCTCATCCTCAGGAATCGGATCTTGATGCTTTGTCTTCTTTTCCTGGCCACGGCCACCATGGTTTATCAGGGTTCTAAAGTGCGGGTGAGCTATAACTTTTCGCGCCTTCTACCCAAAAACGACAGCACGCAGATCTTTTACGAAAACTTCCAGCAAACCTTTACACAGGTAGGCAATACGGTAGTGCTGGCAGCAGAAGAAGTGGATCTCTTCTCAAAAGAGCATTACGATACCTGGCGCCATTTTGAAGATTCGCTTACTTCGATAAAAGGGGTTTCGGGGGTACTTTCACCTATCAGTGCCTTCGCCCTGCAACGCAACGACAGTCTAAAAAAACTGGAGGTTGTAAGCATCAACCATGAACTGCCCACCGTAAACCGCAATGAAGTTTTGCGAGAGCGCTATAAGCGTTTGCCCTTTTACCAAAACCTGCTGTACAGTGCAGATGAGAAGAGCCCGTTGATGCTGCTTTATATCGACAACGACTTTCTCTACAACGAGAACATCATCCGCATTATAGAACAGATAAAAATCCAAATAGAAGATTTTGAAGCGCGTAGCGGCTTAAAAATACACGTCAGTGGACTTCCCTATATACGGATGGCCAATACGCGCAAAGTAAGCAAAGAGATCCTGTTGTTTATCGTGATGGCGATCTCCGTTACCAGCCTCCTCCTCTACTTTTTCCTGCGCAGTTTTCGCGCCATGGGCATCTCTATGCTGGTAGTGGTTATCGGGGTGTGTTTCACCTTCGGCCTGATCGGTTCCTTTGATTTCCAGATCAGCCTGTTAACCGCATTAATCCCTACCCTTATCATCGTGATAGGTGTCCCCAACTGTATTTTTCTCATCAACAAATTCCACAGCGAATACAAAGGCCATGGCAATAAGATCCTGGCTCTGCAACGCGTGATCAGGAAAGTAGGAAACGCCACCCTCCTGACCAACTTCACCACCGCCCTTGGGTTTGCTGCCTTCATACTTACCGATAGTACCGTACTTGTTGAATTCGGCATCGTGGCCTCCATCAATATTTTAATGGTTTTTGTGATCTCCATCATCATTATACCGATTTCGTACAGCTTTAGTAAACCACCTAAGAAAAGGCATTACCGGCATTTGGATAAACGCTGGATCAATGGGTTTATGAACTTTTTAGAAAGCGCAGTAACGCATCACAGAAAGCTGGTGTACGTAGCCACCGTAGGTTTGGCAGCTCTTGCTGTTTATGGGACTACCCAAATTTATACCACGGGAAACATGAGCGAAGAATACAGCGAAAAAGATCCGTTGCTGATTGACCTCAAATACTTGGAGCGGCAGTTTGGAGGAGTGGTTCCGTTAGAGATCGTCATAGACACAAAAAGGAAAAATGGCGTACAGAAACCGGCTACACTTAAACGCATTGAACGCCTGGAGCAAGCTTTGGCAGAAGTCCCCGGCATTAGCAAGCCCCTAAGCATAGTAGATGGGATAAAGTTTGCCAAACAGGGCTTTTACCGGGGCGACCCTGCGTTTTATGCGTTGCCCACCAGCCAGGAACGGAGCTTCATAATGAGTTATCTACCAAAAGGAGAAAACGAGAACTTAAGCATCTTGAACACCATGGTGGATAGCAGGGGGCGTTATGCGCGTATCTCTCTACAGGCCGCCGACCTCGATACGGAAGAGAGCAAAGTATTGCATAAAAGAATTCAGGATCTGGCCAATGATATTTTTCCCCGGGAAAGGTATGGGGTAACCCTGACAGGGGCCAGCATTATCTTTTTAAAGGGCACCTCTTACCTTATCAAAAATCTCATTATCAGCCTTCTGCTGGCCATAGCCGTGATTACCATCATCATGATCCTCCTCTTCCGTTCTTTCGCCATGGTGGTTGTTTCCCTGATCCCCAACCTATTTCCCCTGATACTCACAGCAGGCATTATGGGCTGGTTCGGCATTCCCCTGAAGCCTTCTACCATCCTGGTGTTCAGCATTGCCTTTGGCATTTCCGTAGACGACACCATCCACTTCCTGGCCAAATACCGGCAGGAGTTGCGTGCCTCCAACTGGAATATCGGATATTCGGTGATCCGTTCCCTTCGTGAGACAGGTGTAAGCATGTTCTATACTAGTATTATTTTATTCTTTGGGTTCAGCGTTTTTATTGCCTCCGAATTCGGGGGTACGGTTTCCCTTGGTGTTTTAGTTTCTGTTACGCTGGTTATTGCCATGCTCAGCAACCTGATCATATTACCATCCTTACTACTCAGCTTAGAAAAATTGGTTTTAGACCCTAACTTTAACCACCCCCTGATTACGCTCTACAAGCGTGATGAAGAAATAGAGGAAGAAGAACCACTCAAAAAACACGTCCCATGAAAGGCATCATCTTAGCCGGAGGCAGCGGCACGAGGCTTCACCCCCTTACCCTGGCGGTAAGCAAACAGCTTATGCCCGTGTATGACAAGCCCATGATCTATTATCCCCTGAGCACGTTAATGCAAGCCGGGATCCGCGATATCCTGATCATAAGTACCCCACACGATATGCCCTTGTTCAAAAAACTCCTGGGAGACGGCAGCCGCATTGGCTGTACCTTTGAGTATACCGTACAAGAGGTGCCAAACGGGCTGGCCCAGGCCTTTGTATTAGGGGAAGCGTTTATTGGGAACGACAGCGTTGCCCTGGTTTTGGGCGACAACATTTTTTACGGCTCTGCCATGGGGGCCTTGTTAAAAAGCAGCAAAGACCCCCAGGGAGGCATTGTGTTTGCCTACCAGGTAAGCGATCCCGAACGCTATGGCGTGGTACAATTTGATAAGAACCAGAAGGCTATATCCATCGAAGAAAAACCCAACAATCCCAAAAGCCGCTATGCCGTGCCCGGCCTTTACTTTTACGATAACCAGGTAGTGGAGATTGCCAAAAACCTGAAACCTTCGCCTCGTGGAGAATACGAGATCACCGATGTAAACAAGGCCTACCTCTCTCAAGGCAAGCTGCACGTAGGCATACTCGACCGGGGTACAGCCTGGCTGGATACTGGCACTTTCCCCAGCCTTATGCAGGCCGCGCAATTTGTGCAGGTAATAGAGGAGCGCCAGGGCTTAAAAGTAGGATGCATAGAAGAAGAAGCCTTTCACCAGGGCTTTATAAATGCCGCACAACTGGAAGAAATAGCCCAACCCTTATTGAAAAGCGGTTACGGAGAGTACTTACTGCGCTTATTAGCTGAATAAATTATGACCCTGATAGAAACCTATACTTCTTTAGTAGAAGAAGAATTACACGCACTGCACTTCAAGCAGGAACCGGTTAATCTTTATGATCCATTGGGATACATCCTTTCACTGGGTGGCAAAAGATTACGTCCCGCAATGCTACTGGCTGGCAATGCCCTGTTTGGCGGGAAACCCGAAGAAGCGCTTAAGCCCGCCTTGGGCATTGAGTTTTTTCATAACTTCTCCCTTATTCACGATGACATTATGGATAAGGCATCTCTGAGAAGGGGAAAAGCCACCGTGCATAAAAAGTGGAATGAAAACGTAGGCATTCTCTCCGGAGACGCCATGCTGGTTAAAGCATACCAATACATTTCCCATGTCGCCCCGGAACATTTACCGGCTGTTTTGGCGTGTTTCTCTGAAACCGCAATGGAGGTGTGTGAAGGCCAGCAATACGATATGGATTTTGAAAGTCAAGCCGTTGTAACCGAAGAGGAGTACATCCGCATGATACGCCTGAAAACTTCCGTACTCTTAGGAGCAGCTCTGAAAATAGGCGCCATTACTGCCGGGGCCACTCAAAAAGAGCAGCAACTAATCTACGATTTTGGTGTAAACATCGGCATTGCTTTTCAGATACAAGACGATATCCTCGACAGTTTTGGAGACCCGGATAAATTTGGAAAAAAAGTAGGGGGAGACATTTTGAACAACAAGCAAACCCTTCTGATGATCGCTGTAAAAAACCTGGCAGACGGGCCGGAGCGGCTACAACTGGCCAGCACGCCTCAACTCGATGACCAGGATAAAGTAGAAGCAGTTAAAGAAATCTTTGAGATTACAGGTGCCCTGGCCTATGCCGAAACAAAACGCGAGGCATACTACCAGCGCTCATTAACCGCTTTAAAGGCAATTGACAATCAACACCCCATAAAAGAGGAGTTACGCTATTTCGCACAATACCTGGTGCAACGAGATAAATAAACACAGATCATTTTAGCCCGGTCTTTGTTATCCGAGACAAAATACCGTTGTCCCTCATGGATAAGATCATAGAAAGTTTATACAACTATTGGGAAATCTTTTTAGCACGTGTCCCCAGCATCCTCTTTGGGTTGTTTATTCTCATTCTGGCTTTTATGCTCTCTGGCTGGTTTAGCCGGATGTTCAGGAACCGCTTGGGTGCCCGTATAGACGATCCCCTTTTAAGCAGCTTCCTGAGCCGTATTTTAAAAACGGTTTTTATTCTTTTAGGTGTTTTGCTTGCCTTCCAGGTAATGGGCCTTACGGGAATTGCAGGCGGCTTACTGGCCGGAGCCGGTGTAGGAGCCATCATCATTGGCTTCGCCTTTCAGGATATCGGCTCCAATTTTCTCAGCGGCATTATCCTGGCCTTTAACCGTCCCTTTAATATTGGCGATACCATTGAGATCAATAACCATATGGGTACTGTGGTGATGTTAAACCTGCGCACTACCCAGATCAAAACCTTTGAAGGCAAAGACGTGTACATCCCCAATAGCACCATGATCAAAGAAGAACTGATCAACTTCACCAAAGATGGCTACCTCCGTATGGACTTTATGGTGGGCATTGACTATGACACCGATATAGAAAAAGCACAGGAAGTAATTTTTAAGGCGCTGGAAAAAGTAGAAGGGGTATTGCACAGCCCGGATAAAAAGCCCCTTGCGGTTATCGATGAGCTAGCCGTAAGCACGGTAAACATCTCCGTCCGTTTCTGGGTAGAAACCTTCGACTACAAAGAAAATACGGTGGTTTTACGGAGCCGCGCCATCAAACAGGTACTCAATGACTTGATTGCCAATGGCATTGCACTGCCTGCAGATATACTGGAAATAAAACATTACAAAGGCAAAGGCTTTCCCATTAAAATGCTGCCCCCCAAGGAAAAAAACGCGAATGCTTAAAAGAAAAAACCCAGAACGGGGAACCAGGGACTGGCATAGGGCGAACGAATGCCCTGGTCTAACACATTATAGCGCAGCCCCAAACGCACCGCTCCCCTATTGCCGATGCGCTGTGTATAACCTGCTTCAATAAACAAGACCGGGCTCCATATCCGTTCCGTATCTCCGAACCAATTCCCGGTAAGCGGGTCCACTATAGGCGCATCGTGGTTGAGGTACTCAAATTGTGCGCCCACGTACAACAACTCCGTAATATTGAAGTAATTGAAAAGCAAGGGGCCATAGGTAGAGGTTTTTACATACCCGCGTATTAAATTCCCGTTCTGATCTACGGCACTCAAGCTCAGATACTGGTAAATGAAGCCCGTACCCACGGTATACCTTTCGGTAGCCCTGTAGCCTACACTGGGAGATACAAATATGGCTGTAGTATTTCCAAAAGCAATACTGGCATTTCCGCCAAACACCAGGCGGTCCCAAAAATCCGACTCAGAAAAGCTCTTTTCCCGGGGGGCATCTTGTTCCGCTTCCCGGGTAGTTTCCGGGCTTTCTTTGCTGCCTCCGCCTTTTTCAAAGCGGTCTTTACCCTGGGCTAATACGGCAACCGAAAAGAGTAAAAGAAGTAGGGTCGTGATTTTCTTCATAATGTTGTAACGCAAATCTGTAAACAAAGGTATTAAAGGAGGGTTACACCCTCATAATCTAATACTATGCCATGCGCAGCAACCTGTAAAAAGTATTAGTTTTGCAATCTATCTCAGACACCTGATAAAGCAATCATGGACAGATTTTCCTTCCTCGGAGGAGTGCACACCACTTTTGTTGAAGAATTATACCAAAAATACTTATCGGCACCCGATCACGTAGAACCCAGTTGGCGTGCCTTTTTTCAGGGCTACGATTTTGCCCTGGAAGAATACGGGGAGGAGCAGGCCGAAAAGGTAAATGCCCAGGCGCTTAATCACGATGAGATTGTAGAAGAGATCCGCAAGGAATTCCAGGTGCTCAACCTCATAGACGATTACCGCTCGCGGGGGCATCTTTTTACAAAAACCAACCCTGTACGTGCGCGCAGAACATATACCCCCACGCTCGATATTGAGAATTACGGGCTCACAGAAGCGGATCTGGACAAGCGGTTCCAGGCCGGGAGCGAAGTAGGCGCACACAAAGCCGCTACGTTGCGCAACATTATCGACCACCTTCAAAAAACCTATTGCCAGTCTATCGGGATCGAATACATGTACATCCGCGATCCTGAAAAAGTAGACTGGATCAAGAACAAGCTCAACCAAAACGACAACCAGCCCGACTTTACCAAAGAAGAAAAAAAGCAAATTCTCCGCAAACTAAACGAGGCGGTGGGTTTTGAAAGCTTCCTCAACACCAAATTTGTTGGTCAGAAGAGGTTTAGCATCGAGGGAGCCGAGAGCCTTATCCCGGCTTTGCACTTTGGCATCCGGTCTGCTGCCAAACTTGGCGTAAAGGAATTTGTAATGGGCATGGCGCACCGTGGCCGGTTGAATGTGCTTTCCAATATTTTTGGTAAAACCCAACGCGACATTTTCTCCGAATTTGAAGGCAAGGAGTTTTATGAAGATGAGTTTGACGGAGATGTAAAGTACCACCTGGGGTATTCCACTGAAAAAACCTATGAAGACGGCAATACGGTAAAGCTCAACCTTTCGCCAAACCCATCGCATCTGGAAGCAGTAGATGCGGTCGTGGAAGGTATTGCCCGCGCAAAGATCAATAACGATTACGATAAGGACCAGAGCAAAGTAATGCCCATCCTTATCCACGGAGATGCTGCAATAGCCGCACAAGGCATTGTGTATGAGGTAATACAGATGGAGCGGCTCGAAGGATACCGGACCGGGGGCACCGTACACCTGGTGATCAACAACCAGGTAGGGTTTACCACCAATTACCTTGACGCGCGGTCCAGCACCTATTGTACCGACATTGCCAAGGTAGTATTGGCCCCGGTATTACACGTGAACGGGGATGATGTCGAAGCCGTGATCCACGCCATGCAGTTTGCCATGGAATATCGCCAGACCTATAACCGCGATATTTTCATCGACCTGCTTTGCTACCGTAAATACGGGCATAATGAAGGAGACGAACCGCGTTTTACCCAGCCTGTGCTGTACAAAGCCATTAGCCGGCACCCGAATCCAAGAAAAATATACAACGATAAACTCAAGGAAGAAGGCGTAATAGATGAAGCCTTCATCAACCAAATGGAAAAGGACTTCAAGGAGATGCTGGAGATGAAATTCGATGAATCCAAAAAGATCGAAAAGAACTTCCTTACTCCCTTCATGGCAGATGAATGGAAGCACTTTCCCATAGCCAACCCCGAAGACCTGTTTGTGGAGATTGACACCTCCTTTGACGCCGGTAAACTAAAAGAGATCGCCAAAACCATCACCACCCTTCCTGAGCATAAAAAGTTCTTTTCAAAAACGAAAAGGCTTATGAAGCAGCGCTGGGAAATGGTGGATGAAAAAAATATGCTCGATTGGGCCATGGCAGAACTGCTCGCTTACGGCTCTCTGATCATGGATGGCTACAATGTACGGTTGAGCGGAGAAGACAGCGAACGCGGAACTTTCTCGCACCGCCATGCCGTAATCAAAGAAGAAGATTCCGAAGAAGCACATATTTTACTTAACAATATTAAAGGCAGGGAAGGCCGCTTTGCCATTTACAACTCCCTCCTTTCCGAGTACGGGGTGCTGGGCTTCGACTATGGCTATGCTATGGCCTCCCCGGAAACGCTCGTCATATGGGAGGCCCAGTTCGGAGACTTCTTTAACGGTGCCCAGATCATTGTGGACCAGTTTATATCTGCAGCAGAAGATAAATGGAAAGTGCAAAATGGTTTGGTAATGTATTTGCCCCACGGGTATGAAGGGCAGGGAGCAGAACACTCCAGTGCGCGCCTCGAACGCTGGCTGCAGCAATGTGCACAATACAACATGCAGGTGGTGAACATCACCACACCCGCCAACTTTTACCATCTTTTAAGAAGGCAGATGCTTCGGGATTTCAGAAAACCCTTGGTTATTATGACCCCAAAAAGCTTGCTGCGCCACCCCAAGGTACAATCCCCCCTGGAAGATCTGGCAGATGGAAAGTTCAGGGAGCTACTGGATGATCCGCGTATAGAAAACAAGGAAAAAGTGAAAAAGCTGGTCTTCCTTAGCGGTAAGTTGTACTACGATCTGGACAAAAAGCGAGAAGAGAAATTTGACCCGGGTATGGCCTTTATACGCCTGGAGCAACTGTACCCCTTATCTGAAAAGCAAATCAGGGAAATCACAGACACTTACCCAAAGGCCGAAACAAACATCTGGGCCCAGGAAGAACCAAAAAATATGGGGGCTGCTTATTACATTATGATGAATTTCCCTCTAGGGATAAATCGTATTATCGCACCATCAAGCAGTGCAAGCACGGCTACCGGAAGCTCCAAGGCCCACGCTACACAGCAAGAAAAACTCTTAAACGAAATATTAAACGCCTAATCATCTTTTAAAAATGGCCGTAGAAGTAAAAGTTCCCTCGCCGGGCGAATCCGTATCAGAAGTAGAAATTGCCAGTTGGTTGGTAGAGGATGGCGACTATGTAGAAAAAGACCAGGAAATCGTTGAGCTGGACTCTGATAAAGCCACGCTTGCCATGCCGGCAGAAGAAGCTGGTATCCTTAAGATTGCGGTAGAGGCCGGTGAAGCCGTAGAAGTGGGACAGGTAATCGGTACTATAGATACGGATGCCGAAAAGCCGGAAGGTAGCGACAGCGCAGAGAAAAAAGACTCCGGGAACAACAAAAAGAAAGAAGAGGCTACAGAGAATAAAGAAGAAAAAGAAAGCGCTCCCGCCAAGGAAGAAAAAACCTACGCAAGCGGCACCCCTTCTCCTGCTGCGAAAAAGATCCTGGATGAAAAAAACATAGACGCAGGGCAGG
>JANQPD010000012.1 GCA_028285465.1 Owenweeksia sp.
GGTTTAGGCCTGGCCTTCTGTAAAAAAATCGTAGAGTTACACGGAGGAGAAATCTGGGTGAAGTCACAACCGGGTGAAGGTGCCGAATTCTTCTTTACAATACCGAAAAAACTATCTTCGTTACATGAAAAAGCTTGAATCTATCCTTCTTATTGATGACGACTCCGTTACCAATTTCTACAATAAGCTGCTTATTGAACGGCTTGGGCTCGGAATAGAAGTCTCAATTTGCCTTAACGGAGAGGATGGGATCAACTTTCTTACCTCTACCGGCAAATACGCAGATCAAAACGAATACCCCAGCCCTAACCTGATCTTTTTGGACATTAACATGCCTGTGGCCGATGGCTGGGAATTTATGGAGCAATACAGGCTTCTGCCGGAAGAACAGAAAGCGGAAGTGGTAGTAATCATGCTCACCTCTTCCCTTAATCCTGATGACCGCAAAAAGGCTGAAGGTTACAAAGATGTTTCACGCTTTGCCAGCAAACCCTTAAGTATGGAATTACTGGAGGAACTCATTGGGGAATACTGGCCTGAATTCAAAAAGAAGCCTGTATAATTCAGTTTAAACGTATTTTAAACAAGGTTCCCTCCCCTACTTCGCTTTCAACCATAATTTCTCCTCCCATAGCTTCAATTTGACTCCTGGTGATAAAAAGACCCAGGCCCCTGCTTTCCGGATGTTTATGGAAGGTTTTATACATACCAAAGAGCTTTTTGGCATGCCTTTTTAGATCAATACCCAACCCATTATCCGCCAGGCTTAACCATATGCTCCCTTCCTCTTTGTATGTTTTTACCGTTATCTGTAATTCGCGGGCAGGTTCCCGATACTTGATGGCATTTGTGGTGAGGTTTAGCAGCATAGATTCCAGGTATGCCGGTACGTAAGAAATGCTTTTTACTTCAAATACGGCCTTTACCTGCGCATCGATATTTTTTAAAGACCCGTTTAGCGACTTTAATACATCGTCCCACACTTTTTCAAAATTGACTTCTTTCCTGCTGCGGTTGATGTCATTCTGGATCTTCACGATATCATTTAAATGATGAATGGTGTCACCCAGGCGCTCCGAGGCGTCCCTCATCATCCCAAGGTATTGCTCAAAATCAGCTTTATCCCGGGCTTTTTGCATGAAATCGGTTAGCATCTTTATATTACCCACGTGCGAGTTGAGGTTATGCGAAACGATATGGGCAAAGTTGGTAAGCCGCTTGTTTTGTTCGCTGAGGATGTCCAAGGATTCTCTCAATGCAATCTCTTGCGATTTTTTCTCTGTAACATCCTGAAAAACACCTCTTAATATAACCGTTTCTCCCTTTTCATTCAATACCGGGCTACAAATAGAACGTACATAGCGTGGGTTGTTTTTGGCAGTTACAAAATTGAATTCCTCATCAAAGCCAATACCCTTTTCAATTGCCTTTTCCAGTAGCTTTGAGATCTTCGTCTTGTCTTTTGGCGGATAAAAAGATAAGGCTTCTTCAATAGCAGGTTGCTCTCCAACGGGTACTTCATGGATTCTATACACCTCATCAGACCAGTGGGGCTGCATATCTTCCAACGTTACCTCCCATCCTCCTACTTTAGCCAGGCTACCGGTTTGCCGCAAAAGCTCATCATTGCGCTGCATAAGCTTTTCCTGCACTTTCCGTTGGTGAATGTCGATCAGGGAGCCTGCCATATGTACGGCATCGCCCTGCTCATCCCATATGGCCTGCCCACTGCTTTCAAACCACCTGTATGCTCCGTCTTTAGTTTGCATCTTAAACTCTACCTTGTACGGCTTTCTTTCCTGTAAGTGGTCCTGAACGGCTACCTGAACGAGCGCCTTATCATCGGGGTGAACCAATCTCAAAAAGGTTTCATAATTACAGATCAAGTCTGCTTTAGAATACCCCAATAGCTCATAGAAACGACTACTCCACCATTCTTGCCCGGTCTTGATATTCCAGTCCCACACCCCGGCATTTATGCCTTTGATGATGAGGTCATGTTGTTCGATCAGCCTTTCCATTTCTGTCCGGGCCCTGATCAACTCCGAAACATCAATGTGGGAACCTACCATACGCACAGGACTTCCGTCTTTTCCCCACTCTATTACCTTGCCTCTGCACCATACGTGTACTGTATCTCCGCTTTTATGGTGGTAGCGCACTACATTGTCATAAGGTACCTCTCCTTTGCTTTCCACGTGTGCGTTAAAGGTTTCAAAAACCTTGGGCAGATCTTCCTCATAAATAATCTTCTGCCAGGAGTCCGGGGAGTTCACCATTTCTCCATCGGCATAACCGAACATGCGCTTGAACGTAGGGCTTAAGTACTCGGTATGTTCGGGAATGTTCCAATCCCAAAAGCCAGCCAGGGTGCCTTCCAGTATCTCATCCAGCAACATCTCCTTATCCGCCAATGCAGCCTTGGTTTCGGCAAGCTCCTTTTCCAGTTGCTTTATTCTGTCTTGTGTATTCTTTTCTGCCATTGCTCGTTTCAGCCAAAGTGTTTTAAAAACTGTTCCTCTTCCCGGGTAAGCGATTCAGGTCCGTGCCTCTTCAACTTGTCTAATATCCGGTTGAGCTCTTCTTCCTGTTCTATTTTCTGTTCATGATATTTATCCTCAATATTCTGGTAAACGGGCCCGTCTGTATGCGCGGACAAAGGCATGATGCGGTGAGGCCAGAAAAGTAAGGCCAGTATAAAGAGAACACAGGGAATGCTTATCAGCAGTATGGTAAGTCCGTTAAGCTGCAATACCTGCGGCATGAGCAGTACAGCGCCCAGCACCCCACATACCGCTCCTCCCATATGGGCCTCGTGCCCGATGCCGTCATTCTGTTTTCGAATACCGTATATGGAATACAGGATAAACGCTACGCCAAAAAGCCAGGCGGGAATAGGGATAGGTACGAAGATAAAAAACAGGTCCATGCCAGGAAAAACGGCTATAGCGGCAAATACGATCCCACTGACGGCACCGGAGGCACCTACCGCCCTATAAGCGCCATTTCGCCTGTGTATAAAGAGCGAAAGTATATTTCCCCCCAGAAGACTTACGAAATACAGCAGGCCAAAGTACCAGCTTCCTATCGCCTGTTCTACAGCCCCGGCAAAAAAAACGAGGGAAAGCATGTTAAAGAACAAGTGTCTTCCATTGACGTGCACAAACCCGCTGGTAAGCAAACGGCTCCACTCCCTGTTTTCCAGGATGGGGGCCACGTGTAAAGAAAGCTTATTGAAAAAAGCCCTGTTGTTAAATGCCCTCAGGCTCACCAAAATGTTGATCCCGATAAGGATCAACTCCAATGTGCCGAATGCGTACCCCATTAATTATTCCTGACTGAGCGGGTCATTTGAAGGGCTTCATTGGCCATAGCGGTGTTAAACTCCAAAGTCAGCTTTTTGTAGTTAACGGCATCGACAATAGTGCCTATAAAACAAAGACCGGCGGTGAATACGTAAAGGATACCCATTCCGATCTGGTTGAGGAAAAACCGGTGCACGCCGGCTATTACCACTAAGCCGAGCAAGGTCAGCAAAAGAATGGTATCCGGGTTCTTTCTCCTGCTGTTGTAGATCGAAGCAAACGTGCGGAACTGGTCATCTGATAATTCCGCGGTAAAATTCTCGAGCATCAGTGCTTCTTCCTGGGTAATGTCAGGTACCAGGTTTAGTATCCTTTGGTTCATTTGGAAAATTGATTATATAAATAAGCGGAAAAGTACAAAATGCGTTCGAATGCCTACAGAAAAACAGAATCCATAGTACTGTAAATATGAAATTGCAGGGGTTGACCCGGTTTTGCCGTAAAGGTAAAACCGGCTTCTTCCGTACCTTCTTTTCCACTCATCTGAAGTACAAGCTCATTTTTACCTTCCTCAAGGGGAATACGGGCGTAGTAAATACTATGAGGCAAGGTTTGCCAATTGCGCGTATCTGCCTTTTCCGTGAGTGCGTTTAAAATAGACATAGCTGCACCTAACTCTTCATTTTCTTTTCGCGTTTGTGCCGTTATGGATTGTTTGATTGCCAACCGCATAAGCGAGGTGCCCCATTCACGTAAAGCACGATCTTCCAAACTCTTAAACGCAATGGCATTAATGTCCTCCCCTTCTTCCAAAGGGTATCTTTTATCCTTTAATACTACTTCTGCTTTTGTAAAAAAGGGAGGCCGCTCCACGTATTTGGGAAAGGCCACACGAACCACTTTCAGATCCCCCAGATCGCTTTGGCCATTGCCGCTGGATGCCGCCGGAAAGGGAAAGCTCAAGCCCATGTCTTCGTTCTGAAAAGTTACCACCCCATTTTCACCATGCACCACGGCAAAGTTTATGCTCCATTCGGCTTTTACCGGCCCCAGCCCGTTTTGCCAAAAGAAGAGTACCTCCGGCTTGTGGTGTTGTAACTCCTTGTAACGATACCCTGTTTTTTGTTCATAGTATTGCTGCTCCTCTACAAAGCCCAGTTTCCCTGCACTGCGTACCAGGTCCTTTTTTAGTTGCTCAGGACAGGCCACTCCATACTCCACCGCATACAGGTTCTCGTAGCTTTCATAGCTGTTCCGGTAGGCGATAAAGGCATCGTTCATTTCCCCGTTTGCCTCATAAGCGAGGCCCATAAGGTTTTGCAAAAAGGCATCGCGGGTATAGCGGTAATGGCTTCCTTCATATTTAAGCTCAAGCGCTCTCAACTTTATGTCGATACGCCTGATCTCTACCAGGGCCTTGTCCGGCTCTCGGAGCATGAGGTAATTCATGGCTTTGTAGTAATGCAACAAAACCACCTCGTGATCCTCGCCCCGGTAAGCCGTTACCGAAGGATTGGTTAGCAAACTTGCCGCCTTACGCAAGTAATGGGTGCGGTAATCCTGGGTAAAGTAATACGCCTGTTCCAGGTACTGATTGCTCTCGGCGTATGCCCCCTGCATTTGCAGCACTACCCCTTTTTGCAAAAAAAACAACAAGCGGTTTCGGTTCGTTGCGGCTTTCCTGTTTTTGTCTAACAGCTTTTCCGCACGCTTAAAATTGCCTTCATAAAAAGCTTCCTGAAACGCTAAGTTCCTTTGGTAATAGGTAGCACAGCCCGACAAAAGGCAAACAAAAACAAAGAGAATTCCTGGCCATGCCCAGCGTGCATGTACGTTTCTCACACGTTTTATCTTACTAGTTTTTTAATTTTTTTAGTACCGATCCACACTTTTTCGTTGGTTTCGATATCGGTAAGCGCTAAATCTACCTGGTAGTAAATTACCTGCTCACGGGTGTTTTGATCCGTAATCGAGTTTACAGTGCCCTGAAGGAAGTAATCGGCTCCTTTTTCAAGGCCAAATCTCTTGATGGTATTGGTAGCGGAATAATCCTGTTGGTCGGCACGTTCTCTGCGGATCTCATCCCGCATTTCACCCCCTTGCACGATACTTACACGACCTGAATTGATCAGTTCCCGCTCAATGTCATTGATAAAGGTTTCCGTGCTGATGTGCTCACTGCTTCGATTGCGGATGAGCCCTACGATAAGGGTAGGTTTTTTGCCCTCTTCTTCTACAAACCGATTTAACCACGGGCGTGACAGCGCATCTTGCAGCATCTGCTCAGCAACCAGACGGGAGTCAGTATCGTTCCACCTGCCGCTAAGGTCGATTGTACTGTTTTCGTTTACCCGGGTTA
The DNA here is from genome assembly GCA_028285465.1 of Owenweeksia sp. Classification (GTDB taxonomy): domain Bacteria; phylum Bacteroidota; class Bacteroidia; order Flavobacteriales; family Schleiferiaceae; genus JANQPD01. The sequence continues at coordinate 5,665 of JANQPD010000012.1, forward strand.
CCTCTTTGGGGCCGCAGTTAGTGAGCGCAAAGCTGGCCATAACCGCTACAATAATGTGTTTTTTCATAGGAGTGTTTTTTGTTTTTGGTTTACTCGTGCTGTCTTTAGCAATTAATTTGCCAAAGTTGAAAAGAATGCTTTCGCAAAGCAAGGTATTGTTCCTTCGCGTTCCAACTCATTTTCAGGCCTTCAAAGAAATAACCTGGTATTCGTGGGTGTGCAACACCTTATCTATCATACCCCGGATGGTAACACTCGAGCGGATCTTTCTCAAGTAGGGGAACAGTTCTTCTGCTTCTTTTACTTCCATTTCCTTTGGTACATATCCGATCCCTTCCAGTTGGCCTTCCCCGTTTACGTAGGCAAAACCAGCCTCATCTGAGGTTCTCCCATTCGTTCTTATAAGGAAGCTCGTCCGCTGCTGCCCTAAGTGGTGCAATAGCTTTTTAAATCCCTCATTGTGCTCAGGCTCTTGTCCTGGTGCCTGTTCTGTCGAAAAAGGCAATGCGGGGATACCGCAAAAAGCGGGGTCCAGCTTAAACTCATTTATCCATTGTAACACCTTAGATGAAGCTTCCTGCCGGCTGTAAAATTCAGCTAAAAAGCCCTGCTGCTTTGTAACGCGGTTTATAGCCAAATGCCAGTTTCCGGATACGGCCTGGTAAGCAAACAAACCAAACTTCTTTTTGGGTCTTTTCTGCGCAAGGTTATATTTAGGCCAATGGTGACGTATTTCATGATCTTCCAGCAAGCCTGCCAAAAAGCGGCTGCCGGTTTGTTCAAAATCTATATGGTAGATCTCACGCTTGAATCCCTGGCTTTTTTTCGTCTCTTTATCCGAAGTAAAATGTGTACTTACTCTCTTTTTAAGGTTACCGGCCTTGCCTATGTAAATGGGTTTATGTGTTTCATCCAGGAAATAATATACCCCGGGCGCTTCGGGTAGGGTATGGTATTCTTCACTCGGCAGGTGAGCCGGTAAGTTAAACTCCCCGCTATTCTTTTTAATGAGATACTGCCACTGTCCCCGGGTATCTTTCTCAAAAAGTCTTTCCATAAGTACTGCGGTAGCCCGTGCATCGCCCCAGGCCCGGTGAGCCGCCTCATTTTGGATGCCAAAATGCCTGCACAGGTTTTTAAGGGAATAGGAACGCAGCCCGGCTTCAACTTTGCGTGCATAGCGCACGGAACACAAACGCTTCGGGTTGTACGAAATCCCGCAGGATTCGAAGGCGGCCTTTACAAAGGAGTAATCAAAATTTACGTTGTGCGCTACAAACACATGGTCTTGCAATACCTCGCGTATTTCCACCGCTTTTTCAGCAAAGGTAGGCGCCTCTTGCACCATGTCGGGAGTAATACCCGTTAGTGTTTGAATGTTGAGGGGTATAGGCTGCCGGGGGTTCAGCAAAGTGCAGTATTCCCTTTTTACACGTATGCCATCGTGAAGCACAATGGCAATTTCCGTCATACCGTGGCCGCTTGGGTGGCCCCCGGTGGTTTCTACATCAACTATGGCAAACAAAAAAGGGGGAGCTTTTAAACTCCCCCGAAAGTAAGAATTTGGTCTTATTTTGACAACTTGATAAGCTCTGCATCAATGTGCTTACTTTCAATAATTTCGCTGGCATACTTCATTGAACCATAAGGTACGAAGATCTTGAGATCGCCATTTTTCATTTTGGCCAGGGCACTTAGCAACTTCCACTTGCCTACCACCGCACTGGCCGCTTCGGTCCGGTCTGCGATCTCAAAGTAGTATTTACTTCCATCCCGTGTAGCGGTAATGTCCGGGGTAAAAACAGTATCTGCTCCCTGCATCACAAGTTTAGCCGGATCTTCATAATCTTCATGGCGTGCTTTAATCTCATCAAAACCCAACCCTTCTACATAGGATACAGCCTGGTTTATGGTTTTGTCAAATTTTACGGAAGCTACGTTTGCTGCTAACATTTTTGTGTTTTTGTGGTTAGACGTAAAGAAGCATATTATAACAAAATTTTATACAAATCCAAATTTTTATGCCCGAATTACCAGAAGTAGAAGTGCTTAAATACTATTTTGAAGAAGCCGCTTTAGGAAAAACCATACGTGCAGTGGGCTTTCACGATAAGTTGAACAAAATCTTCAAAACCGATAAACAGAGCCTGCAAAACGCGCTTACCGGCACCTGCTTTGAGCAATGTACGCGCATTGGAAAGTACCTTTTTGCACAAACGGAAAAAGGCCCCTGGCTACACTTTCACTTCGGGATGACCGGGAGCCTCGAACTATTTATGAATGAAGCGGGTATGCCCCGTTTCACCCGTTTCTCTCTTTTGTTTGAAGATGGCAGCAACCTCGCTTTTACAGATTCCAGGAAATTTGGCGTTGTAAAACTGGTTGAAAGCCCCGAAGCATACCGCAGGCAACAAGGTTTTGGTAAAGACCTCCTCACCATAACCGAAGAAGAATTCATCACACCTTTGCAAAAGCGCAACATTGCCATAAAGACCGCTTTGCTCGATCAAAAACACTTTGCCGGTATAGGCAACTGGATTGCAGATGAAATGCTATTTGAAACAGGCGTGCACCCCGAAAAAAAGGCCAGCGCTCTGGATCAGGAAGAACTGAAAGCACTGTTCGAAAAAGCCGTAAACATTTGTAAAGAGGCCATCGCCAAAGACACGCATTATGGCGATTTTCCCTGCCACTTTTTTGTACATTACCGAAAAGAAGGTGCCCTGCACCCTGCACACCCGAAGAGCCCGGTGGAGCGTCTGGTAGTAGGTGGACGAGGAACCTTTATCGTTCCGGAGAAACAAAAGTTATAGTTATGGAAGAAGAGTATTTTTACCCCTGCCCGTATTGCTTTACTCAGGTATCTATCCTTGTAGATAAGTCGGTAGCAAAGCAGGAATACATTGAAGATTGTGAGCGCTGTTGCAATCCTGTAGAGTTTCGTATAGAGGTAGAAAAAGATACCATTACTGCCTTTTCTGCAGCGCCCATAGGACAATAAATTCAATAGATGTAAGCGCTACGGAAAAAGCCGGACCCTTTACAAGGAGATAATCCCTTCAATGTTTTCTACGGCCCTGTAGCGCTCTATTACGCGTGCAGGGCTCATCATCATTTCTTTGGCTGAAACGCTCAGGTAATTTCCATTCCTGGATTGCCGAACGCTGATCTGGGCTTCTTCGCTGTTGAACTTACTTTCCAGTAAAGCGAGCTTTTCATTATCGGCCGGGATAATGAATTTAAACAAATACACCCTGGGCCAGGAAAAATCCTTCTCCAGTTTGTCTTGCAGGCCTTTGTATACTTCTTCCTTTTTGCTCATGGCGAATTTTACGTACTGCAAAATTAATTTAACTTGGTGGTTTTGAAATGCACTTCTTATGAAAACACTGGATACCTGGTTCAGGGAATATGGCGTTTCACACCAACATCCTGTAAATAAGCGGGTACATTGGGTTTGTGTGCCTTTGATCTTTTTCAGCATTATCGGCCTGTTTGCTTCTATTCCCCTCGGTAGCCTCCCTCTTCTGTTTCCACCGGCTCTGCAGCCGTACATACACCTGGGTACTTTGCTCATTATATCCGGCCTGGTTTTTTACCTGCGTCTCTCCATCCCTATGGCCCTGGGCATCTTGCTATTTAGCCTGTTATGCCTATACCTTGTGCTCCTTATAAATCAAAGCCCTTTTGTTTTATGGCAGGTCTCCCTGCTTATTTTTGCAGCCGCCTGGATCGGCCAGTTCATTGGGCATAAAATTGAAGGAGCGAAGCCTTCTTTTTTAGAAGACCTGCAATTTTTGCTTATAGGCCCTGCCTGGCTGATGGGTTTTATATACCGCAAACTGGGCATAGGATACTGAACAACGTACACCTGTTATTTGCATAGTATGGAAGAGAAAAAGAGAGTGATCATCACCGGGGGGCCTGGTACGGGAAAAACCTCTGTCATCGAAGCGCTGGGAGCTGAGGGCTACCCTTATTTTAAGGAGCAGGCGCGCGCTACAATAAAGGAGCAGTTGGACAAAGGCTCTGACCTGGTGCCCTGGCAAAACCTGGTAGGGTTCAGCGCGTTGGTACAGGCACGCCAAAAAGAAGACTTTGCGGCCGCATCGGAAAAGCAACTCACCTTCTACGACCGGGGTATACCGGATGTATTGGCTTACCTGCACAGGGAAAACCATTATGTGAAATCCCTGGAAGATGAGGCACGCCTCTATCTCTACCATCCACAGGTCTTTATCACCCCACCCTGGCCCGAAATATACCGGAACGACAACGAGCGCAGGGAAGACCTGGGTGTTATGCATTCCATACACCTCGCCCTTGTCAACACCTATGAAACCATTGGGTATAAAGTGATAGAGGTACCAAAAACCAGTCTGGATGCGCGCTTGGAGTTTATCAAAGGAAACCTGGGTGTTTGACAGGAAACATACACCACATATTGAAACAATACTGGGGTTTTACCGCCTTCAGGCCCTTGCAGGAAGACATCATACAGGCAGTTCTTTCGGGAAAGGATACACTCGCCTTGTTACCTACGGGAGGGGGTAAATCCATTTGTTTCCAGGTACCGGTGCTGGCCCGCGAGGGTATGGGCCTTGTTGTTTCTCCGCTGATCGCGTTAATGCAGGATCAGGTACAAAACCTTAAAAAACGAGGCATCCCTGCCGTGGCCATTAGTTCAGGGTTAAGTCATAGCGAAATAGATATTGCACTGGAAAACAGCACGCAGGGACGTTATAAATTCTTATACCTATCTCCTGAGCGCATTAAAACGGAAATGTTCCGGGAACGCCTTTCCCGTATGCCCGTATCTTTTGTTGTAGTGGATGAAGCGCACTGCATCAGCCAGTGGGGCTACGATTTCCGGCCTGCTTATCTGCAAATAGCCGAACTCAGAGAAAGCCTGCCCGAGATACCCATACTGGCCCTAACGGCCACCGCCACGCCCAAAGTGGCAGCAGATATACAGGAGAAGCTTGGGTTTAAGGAACCCCACTTGCTAAAGAAGAGCTTTTACCGGGAAAATCTCTATTACCATGTGCTAAAGACAGAGCAAAAATGGAGTAAATGCCTGCGGGCACTGGAAAAGAGTGAGGGAACAGCTATCATTTACGCCCGAAACCGGAAAAACACGGTGGAAATCGCCAACTGGTTAAAGCAATATAAACTGTCGGCAGACTTCTACCACGCTGGCCTTTCCCCCGACATACGGGCCAGAAAGCTGGAAGATTGGCTTACCGGTAAAACCCGCATTATGGCGTGTACCAATGCCTTCGGCATGGGCATAGATAAGCCGGATGTGCGGCTCGTTATGCACCTGGAGTTGCCGGATTCGCTGGAAGCCTATTTCCAGGAAGCCGGAAGGGCCGGCAGAGACGGTAAACCGGCTTATGCCCTACTCTTATTGAGCCCTGACGATACGGAGAAACTAGAGGCGCGCTATGTAAAAAGTTTTCCCACAGAACAAGAAGTAAAGCATGTGTATCAATGCCTGGCCAATCACCTCCAACTGGCGGTTGGTGGCAGCGCAGGCAGTCAATATCCGTTTAGCACCTTCGAATTTGCCAAAAAATATGCCCTCCATCCCTTTAGGAGCTTGCAAGCGCTGAAGATCCTGGAAAAGGAAGAGCTGATCGCCTTAAATGAAGCAGCTTATCAGTCGAGTCGTGTGTTTATAAAAGTAAACCGTACACAGTTGTATGACTTCCAGTTGCGTAATCCTTCGCTCGATGGTTTTATAAAAATGCTGATGCGTTCTTACGGAGGGCTTTCAACAGAGTTCACACCCATCAACGAGGCATTGCTCGCGCAACGCTTAAAAACGGGAAGCCATAAAGTAAAAGAGCTTTTGATCCACCTGGAAAAGCACGGTATACTCAGCTATAAGCCCAGGCAAGACAAAGCCCTCGTTACGATATTAAAAGACAGGTTTGCGCCAGAAAACCTACGCATAAACGATGCGTTTTTAAAAGACCGTAAAGAAGAGCTTGAAAAGCGCATTCATGCCGTCATTGGTTTTGCGGAGCAGGAAGAACAGTGCCGCAGCGCCTTTTTACTAAACTATTTCGGAGAGGAGCAGGCAAAAAACTGCGGGCAATGCGATGTGTGCCGAAGAAAAGAGCAAAACAAGCCGGATGCAAAAACAAGTAAGCTCATATCTGCAAAGGTTGTAGACTTTGTGGTGCAGGAGAAAAGCATCCCTTTGGCAGAGCTTAGTGAGCACCTAAATGTAGAGCGCGAACTTCTCTTGTATATCGTGCGGCAATTAGTAGATGAAGGGAAACTGTTACTCAAAGCGGGCATCCTTGAAAAAGGAGATAACAGATAAGCTAATTTTCTCTACTTTAACCTCAAAATTCTAATCGATCTCATCCATGAAAAGCAAAGTACTGGCAGGCTTCCTGCTGCTCAGCGGCACGCTTAGTGCGCAATTTGTAGACCCCTCTCCCTTCATTTCAGGGGCCCGCTCCGATATGAATTACCTGGCGGGGGAATACCTCAACCCCATTGGTAGATCCCTGGCCACCGGTTTAAACAACGGTTGGTATACCACCGCTAAAACACACAAACTCGGCCGCTTCGACCTCATGCTTCACCCAACGCTTATGATCATCCCGGACGTAGACAGAACTTTTACCATAAATGAGGCAAGGCTTTCAGAACTGGAATTGGTAGATCCTAGCAACAACATTGCCCCTACCGCAGCAGGAGAAGATGAAGCCGGTCCTGAGTTACGTTACACTAATAGTGGTATCTCTGCCAATTTCAATGCACCGCCCGGGTCGGGTTTCCGCATTTTTCCCTTTCTCAGTGCTCAAGTCAATGTTGGCCTGGTGTTTAACACTGACCTTTCCCTTCGCTACATTCCCCAGACCTCTATTCCCGTGATCAACGATGTAGAAGTAGGGCTCTTCGGTTTCGGCCTGAAACACGATGTGCTGCAATGGCTTCCTGGCGACAAGATCATACCTGTAGACGTTTCCGTGATGTTCAGCTATAGCCAGTTGAATTTTCGCGCTCCGCTCGATGGAGGGAATGGCAACGACCAGCAAATTGTTATGGAATCCAGGGGGTATACGATGCGGGCTTTGGTTTCCAAAAAAATAACGTTTCTTACTGTATACGGGGGTGTAGGCTACAACAACGGTCTCACCGACATAAACATCAACGGTACGTTTGAATACCGCGATCCCAATACGAACCTGGTAACCAGTATTGAGGACCCTGTAGCAATAACCGCGGAAAACAACGGGATGATCGGGCAACTGGGACTGCGTCTTAAGTTTTTATGGGTGGTATGCCTTTCGGCCGATTACACCTTTGGTGCCTATGATGCCGTTACCCTTGGAACGGGCTTCAGTATTGATTTTTAGTATTTGGCTGGTTTCCTGCCCTGGTACGGATAGCTACCTTTGCGGGAAATATATACCGTAAATGAATATTGTATTTATGGGCACGCCCAATTTTGCCGTGGCGAGCCTGGAGGCCCTGCTGGAAAGCAGGCATACGATTGCTGCCGTGGTAACCGCTCCGGATAAGCAG
>JANQPD010000026.1 GCA_028285465.1 Owenweeksia sp.
GTTTAACCTTGGTGTAGGTACTTCCGGTAGCTTGAGCGACTTTATTTTCACTTCCGGTGACGGCCCTAACGGAGAAGTGATCGTTCCCGAAGGTACTTACTACTTTGTAGTGTATTTGTTCTCTAACTCTAATGCCAATGAGGTTATTATCGCCAATGACCAAACGTTTGCGCAAGTAGGTCGTGCTGCAATTATGTACTTTGTATCTGATTCCCGTTGGTATGTCGGTTACAATGGTTCACTTACGTTTAACGCTCCCTGGATACGTTCCATTAGCGATGTTGTAGAAGGTATCGGGTTGGACGAAAACAACAGCAATGAGTTATCCGTTTATCCGAACCCAACAAATGGTGAGGTAAACATTACCCTTACGAACGGAGGTGCTTATACCTTTGAAGTAGTTGACCTTATCGGTAATGTGGTAAGCCGTGAAGAAGTGATCCTTAACGGAAACGAAAAGCTTACCCGCGACTTCTCTGACCTTACTAAAGGCATCTATATGCTTAACGTAAGTGGAGAGAACTTTGTAAAAACAACTAAGCTTACCATCCAGTAAGACAACAGTAGTTTCTCATTTACGAAAGCCCCCTTCATGCGAAGGGGGCTTTTTTTATTTTGCCTAAGCTGCTTGCATAACCTTTTCAATCGCCCAATGGCATTTTCTAAAGCCTGCCATTGCCTATAAAAAAGTGCCTTTAGCCGGATTGCAACTTTTTTATTACTTTAGTCACCCCTATAATTTTGTCTACTAACCCTAAATTTATACTAATGAAGAATAAATTTATTCTTTCTTTGGGTGCGTTGGCATGTTTTTCCCTTAGCGCTCAGCAAGTATCCCTCAAACAGATGCCCCGGAGCGAAGGGGATAAACGTTTCTTAAAAACTTTTCCTCAACGTACCTCCGGAACAGAAGCAGTGCTTTGGTCTGAAGATTTCAGTGGCGGTATTCCCGTTACCTGGACCAATGAGGTAAGGACCAACACGGGCGTACTACTTCCCAATGGTTTTTGGGAGTATCGTGGTCCGGCTACTACACCAAATACTTCTGTAGGTTCCCGTGGTGCATGGGCGGCCGGCACAGGCCCCATTGTATCCCCTACTGCCAGTAATGGCTTTGTTATTTTCGATTCCGACTTTATGGACAGCAACGGCTCCCAGACAGGCGGAGGTACGGGCCCGGCCCCGGCCCCTCACATCGCCATCCTGGAAACAGAGGCCATTGATTTGACAGGTACTCCTTTTGTGGAATTGAAAATAAATACGCATGCACGCCAGTGGAACACTACTGAGTTTAAAATAGCGCTCAGTAATGATGGGGGGCTAACGTATCCGGATACCCTGGAGTTGCACGAAGATTTACAAACAAATGCGTCTAATGCAGAAAATGACGTGTTCACGGCCAACATCTCTCCCATTGCAGGGAATCAGGCTAATGTGGTGCTGGCTTTTATTTTTGATGGCACACAAGGCAACAATCCAGGTTTTCAGTCTTACTATTACTGGATGTTGGACGATATTGAGATCCGTGACCTTCCTCTAAATGAAATGAGGTTTACCGAAGCCACTGACGGAGCACCTGCGCACGACATTATTTTTGATGGAGGTGGTGCAAGGCAACCCCGTATGGGGAACATCTCGCTTTCGGAGATCGTACCTATTAATTTTGATGCCAATATTTACAACTACGGGGCCAACACACAAACCAATGTTGTTTTTAATGTAGAAGTGTATAGCGGTACTACTCTTGTAAATACACTGTCTTCTAATCCGATAGCCTCTATCGGAACATTAGATACGGGTACCTATGTAAATTTTGTTACACCTCAATGGACTCCAACTGCCCCGGGCACTTATCGCCTGGTGTATACATATCAATCCGATGACATAAGCAGTGCGATGGCCGTTCGGGATACCTTCAACCTGTTTGTTACGGAAGGGGATAAAACTGAAGGCAATAATATACGCGACATCAATGGCCTCGACAATGGTGTTTTCTCCAATAGATTTGGCACAGACAACGCTGATTTTGGTTCCGATGGCGGTGGTATTGCCGTAATGGTGCCTCTTGAGAATGGCAACAGCGATGGAGAAGTCCTCGTAGAAGGCATTCAGGTACGCTTTTCCGTAGCTACCGTTGATGGGGGAGATATGTTAGTAGAGATCTACGATACCACAGGTTTTGGTTTCACTACCGGTTTCGGTGGACAGCCCTTGGTTTCCGAGCAGTTTAGCCTGGGAGCCGGTACCTCAGGTAGCCTGAGCGATTTTATCTTTACCTCAGGATCGGCACCCAGCGGTGCGGTGGTATTGCCTGAAGGCACTTATTATTTTGTAGTTTACCTGTTCTCTAATTCAAACGCTAATGAAATAATGATCGCCAACGATCAGTCCTTTGAGCAGGTTGGGCGTGCAGCTATGATGTACTTCGTATCTGACACACGCTGGTATGCAGGCTTCGTTGGTTCACTTACGTTCAACGCTCCCTGGATTCGGGCCATCAGTGATGTAGTAGAGGGCATTGGACTGGACGAGAACAGCGACAATACCCTATCTGTTTATCCGAACCCTACGAATGGTGAAGTGAACATCACCCTGACCAATGGAGGTAAATATACCATTGAGGTAGTTGATCTTATCGGCAATGTAGTTGACCGTGAAGAAGTGATCCTCAACGGTAACGAGAAACTTACCAGGGATTTTTCTGACCTCACGAAGGGCGTATACCTGCTCAATGTGAAAGGAGAAAACTTTGTAAGAACTACTAAACTCACCGTCCAATAGGCAATAGTCTTTTGTAGTACTTTACGTAAAGCTCCCCTGCTTGGCAGGGGAGCTTTTTTATTTCCGCAAAACAGACAATCCGGAGGTTCGCATTGCCTCATATTTTTCATTCGTGAAAATTTAGTACATTAGGAGTCCCTATAATTTTTGTTACTAACTCTAAATTTATGACCAATGAAGAATAGCCTTATTCTTTCAATGGGTATGCTGGCGTGTTTCTCGCTCAGCGCCCAAACGGCTCCCCTAAAGCGGATGCCGCTCAGCAAAGCTGAAAAACCTTTTCTAAAATCTTTTCACCAACGCACATCAGGTACCGAAGCCGTATTGTGGTCTGAAGACTTCAGCGGCGGTATCCCCGGTACCTGGACGAATGAGGTGAGAAGCAGTACAGGTGTGTTACTTCCCAATGGCTTTTGGGAATATCGCGGCCCTGCGACCACGCCCAACAACACGGTTGGTTCACGCGGTGCGTGGGCAGCCGGTACAGGCCCTATTGTATCGCCCACAGCCGGTAATGGCTTTGTCATTTTCGATTCCGACTTCATGGACAACAACGGAGTACCAGACCCTACTGCGGTGGGTTCGGGTCCCGCTCCGGCACCTCATATAGCCGTGTTGGAAACAGACGCCATAGACCTTAGCGGTACGCCCTTCGTAGAGTTAAAGGTGAATACACATGCGCGCCAATGGAACACCACTGAGTTTAAAATAGCGATCAGCAATGATGGTGGCCTGACCTATGTAGATACGCTGGAACTGCATGATGACCTCCAGACAAATGCATCTAATGCCGCAAATGACGTGTTCACGGCCAATATTTCTCCGGTAGCCGGCAACCAGGCCAATGTAGTGCTGGCTTTCATTTTTGATGGCACGCAGGGGAATGCCGGTTTTCAATCTTACTATTACTGGATGCTGGACGACAACGAGATCCGTGACCTTCCCTTGAATGAAATGAGATTCACCGTGGCCAGTGACGGGGCACCTCCGCATGACATCATCTACGATGGAGGCGGTCTTACACAACCTCGTCTGGGGAATATCTCCATGTCTGAGATCGTGCCCATCAATTTTGACTCTAATGTGTATAATTATGGGTCCAATACACAAACGAATGTTACCTTTAGTGTGGAGATCTTCAATGGCGGCACCTCTCCTGTGGCTACAATGTCTTCCAACTCCGTGGCTTCCATTGGAATGTTGGATACCGTAACGTATGTGGATTTTGTAACCCCGCCATGGACCCCACCAGGTCCCGGCACTTACCGTTTGGTGTATACCTTCCAGTCCGATGACATAAGCAGTGCTATGGCCGTTCGGGATACTTTTAACCTTTTTGTTACCGAGGGAGATAGTATACAGGGAAACAGTACCCGTGACATCAATGGCCTTGACTTTGGGGTTTTCTCCAACCGCTTTGGTACCAATAACCCTGATTTTGGCTCAGACGGAGGAGGCATAGGGGTAATGATCCCGCTGGAAAACGGCAACAGCAGAGGAGAGGTCCTGGTAGAAGGGATACAGGTGCGCTTTTCCGTAGCTACCATAGACGGTGGCGACATGCTGGTGGAGATCTACGACACCACAGGTTTCGACTTAGTTGCAGGTTTTGGCAGTCAGCCCCTTGTTTCTGAGCAATTCAACCTCGGTACGGGTACTTCCGGTAGTTTAAGTGATTTCATTTTCACTTCCGGGAGCGGACCCAACGGTGCGGTAATTCTTCCCGAAGGCACGTACTATTTTGTGATCTACCTTTTCTCCAACTCCAATACCAATGAGATCATCATCGCTAATGATCAGACCTTTGCCCAGGTAGGGCCTGCTTCCATAATGTACTATGTATCAGATTCCCGCTGGTATATTGGCTTTGGTGGTGGTTCACGTGTATTTAACGCCCCGTGGATCAGGTCCATCAGCGATGTAGTAGAAGGCATCGGGCTGGAGGAGAACGACAACAATCAACTGTCTGTTTTTCCTAACCCCACGAATGGTGAAGTGAACATTACGCTGGCCAAAGGAGGGAAATATACTTTTGAATTGATAGACCTTATCGGCAACGTAATAAGCCAAGAGGAGGTGGTCCTAAACGGCAACGAAAAGCTTACCCGCGATTTCTCCGACCTTACAAAGGGGATATACCTGCTCCATGTAAATGGAGAAAACTTTGTAAGCACTACTAAACTCACTGTCCAGTAGACATATGTTCCATACCGGATAAACTCCAAAGCCCGTTCAACAGGTTTGTTGAACGGGCTTTGAACTTCTATAGCACCTATTTGCAAAAAAGAAAACCCCGAACTGCTATGCGGTTCGGGGTTTTAATATCAAAAACTGACATACCGGAGTTTACCCGAGGTATGTTTTCAGGATCTTACTCCTCGAAGTATGCTTCAAGCGCCTGATGGCTTTCTCCTTGATCTGACGTACCCGTTCCCGGGTCAGGTCAAACTTCTCTCCGATTTCTTCCAAGGTCATCGGGTGCTGACCACCCAGGCCAAAATACAAACGCACTACATCTCCCTCTCTGGGGGTAAGCGTAGCTAACGAACGCTCAATTTCAGTACGCAGGGAGTCCGTCATCAATTCATCATCGGGGTTAGGGCTTTCCCCTGTATTCAATACATCATACAAATTGCTGTCTTCCCCTTCTACCAAAGGAGCATCCATGGATATGTGGCGGCCGCTGTTGCGCATACTCTCCTTTACGTCATTTTCACCCATTTCCAGGTTTTCCGCAATTTCAATAGCCGAAGGCGCCCTCTCGTGCTCCTGCTCCAAAGAGGCATACGCTTTATTGATCTTGTTGATCGAGCCGATCTTGTTGAGCGGTAAACGCACAATCCTGGACTGTTCGGCCAAAGCCTGCAAGATGCTCTGACGAATCCACCACACGGCATAAGAAATAAACTTAAACCCGCGTGTTTCATCAAAACGCTGGGCGGCTTTGATCAGTCCCAGGTTTCCTTCATTGATCAGGTCAGGCAGTGTCAACCCCTGGTTTTGGTATTGTTTTGCCACCGATACCACAAACCTGAGGTTGGCCTTTGTCAACTTTTCCAGGGCAACCTGGTCGCCTGCTTTGATGCGCTGTGCCAACTCTACTTCTTCCTCGGCCGTAATAAGCTCAACTTTGCCGATCTCCTGTAGATATTTATCCAGTGAAGCCGTTTCCCTGTTGGTAACCTGCTTCGTAATCTTTAACTGTCTCATCTTTCTTCTCCTGTTCTTTTCTTCTGAAGTCCGTTAATAGAACGTCAAAAATTATTCCTTAGTTCTCTTTCGAACTAATTGTCAGATGGCTTCTCAAGCAATACCTTCCGCGAAAGCTTTAATTTACCTCGTTCATCCTTGGCAATTAGCTTTACTTCCACGGTATCTCCTTCTTTCAATACTTCGTCTACGGTTTTCAACCTGCGGTGCTCGATCTCAGAGATGTGTAAGAGCCCATCGGTACCGGGAGCCAACTCCACAAAGGCGCCATAAGCCTGGATAGACTTTACTTTGCCTTGGAAAACATCTCCAATTTCAGGTACAAAGGCAATAGACTTGATCCGCGCAATAGCCATATCCATGTTTTCGCGCGCAGTACCGCTTATCTCCACTATACCGAATTCACCTTCTTCTTCAATAGTGATCACCGTATCGCTATCCTCCTGTAGTTTTTGGATATTCTTTCCTCCGGGACCTATGATCGCACCAATAAACTCTTTAGGGATTTTGATCACCTCTATTTTCGGTGCATTGGGTTTCAGGTCGGGACGAGGGGCATCCAGGGTTTCCAGCATCTTGCCCAGGATGTGCATCCGGCCGGCCTTCGCCTGTTCAAGCGCTTGCTCAAGAATTTCATACGAAAGCCCCTTGATCTTTATGTCCATTTGGCAGGCCGTAATTCCTTTTTCGGTACCTGTTACCTTGAAGTCCATGTCGCCCAGGTGATCTTCATCGCCCAGGATATCCGAGAGAACAGCGTACTTGCCCGTATCAGGGTCGGTGATCAATCCCATGGCAATACCTGAAACAGGGCGGGTAATTTTAATCCCTGCATCCATAAGCGCCAAAGTACCTGCGCAAACGGTAGCCATAGAAGAAGAACCGTTTGACTCTAGAATATCAGACACGATCCGGATGGTGTGGTATGCATCATCGGGGATCATTCCTTTTAAGGCGCGTTGCGCCAGGTTTCCATGACCGATTTCCCTGCGGCTTGTTCCCCGGATAGGCCGTGCTTCACCGGTTGAGAACGGAGGGAAGTTGTAATGCAGGTAGAATTTATCCGCGCCCTGGAAGGTAACGCCATCCTTGCGGTTCTCATCCAGGCGGGAGCCCAGCGTTACCGTAGTCAAAGACTGGGTTTCTCCACGGGTAAATACAGCGGAACCATGCGCTCCGGGAAGGTAATCTACTTCAGACCATACCGGACGTACTTCGTCCAATGCACGCCCGTCAAGACGCTGGTTGTCATTTAAGATCATATCACGCATGGCGTGGTATTCCACGTCATGGTAGTATTTCTTAATAAGTTCTTCTTTCTCCTCTTGCTCTTCCTCAGAAAAAGTGGCGATATAATTGTCGCGTATCTCCTTGAATTTTTCCGAGCGTTCCTTTTTAGGCAAGCCGGCTTTAGCCACTTCAAGCACCTGCTTATAGGTATCTTGCTTTACCTTTTCAGCCAGTTCCTCATCATTTACTTCATGGCTATATTCCCTTGCCTCGAGCGCACCTTTTGCAGCTTTGGTGAGGTCTAGCTGAGCCTGGATCTGTTCTTTGATCGCTTCATGCGCAAAGGAGATGGCTTCTACCATTTCCTTTTCGGAGATCTCATCCATTTCTCCTTCCACCATTACCACACTGTCCATGCTAGCACCGATCATCATATCGATATCTGCCTTTTCTAAAGCAGCGGGCGATGGGTTGATTACCAGATTACCCTCTACGCGCGCTACGCGCACTTCGGATATGGGTCCGTTAAAGGGAATGTCAGAAAGAGAAAGGGCGGCAGAGGCGGCAAGGCCCGCCAGGCAATCTGCCGCAACTTCCTTATCGTAAGAAACCAGGCTGATCATCAACTGTGTATCCGCATGGTAATCTTCCGGGAAAAGAGGACGCAAGCAACGGTCAACCAAACGCATGACCAGAATTTCATCATCTGTAGGGCGTGCTTCACGCTTTAGAAAGCCACCTGGCACCCGGCCGGCGGCGGCAAATTTTTCACGGTAATCTACCGTAAGGGGCATAAAATCTGCCCCTTCAAGGGGTTCATAGTTAGAAACTACGGTGGCAAGCAACATAGTTCCACCCATTTTCACCACTACAGAACCATGCGCTTGTTTAGCCAACTTGCCTGTTTCAAGCGTAATGGTTCTTCCGTCAGCTAATTGTATCTCTTGGGTAACTGCGTTTGGAATCATCTATTTTTCGTGTGTATTATCAAGTATATAAACATGAAAGAAGGCAACTTAAAAAAATTGCCTTCTTCATAAGGGTGTTGCGTGCTTTATTTCCTGATGCCAAGCTCCGCAATAATGGCACGATATCTCGCGATATCTTTTTTCTTCAGGTAATCCAGAATATTCTTGCGTTTACCTACCATGCCTACCAGAGCTTTCTCCGTACTAAAATCCTTGCGGTTTTTCTTTAGGTGCTCCGTTAAGTGGTTGATGCGTTCGGTGAACAAAGCTACTTGGGCTTCTGCAGAACCGCTATCGGTTTCTGACTTGCCGTACTTCTTAAAGATTTCCTGTTTTTTTTCTTTTGTCAGGTACATTCCAAAATCGTTTAGATATATGTTATGCTAAAAAATGAGCGGCAAAAGTACGGATATTATTTGGATTCTCCTGCTTCTATTTCATTTTCAGACGCTACCATCGTCAAGAACTGACCCAACTTGTCTTTGAGTTGTTTCCTTTCTACAATAAAATCCAGGAATCCGTGCTCTTGTAAAAACTCTGAAGTTTGAAAACCTTCGGGAAGGTCTTTGCCAATGGTTTCTTTCACCACCCGGGGACCGGCAAAACCGATCAAGGCTCCCGGTTCTGCAATGTTGATATCGCCTAACATAGCGTAAGAAGCCGTAACGCCACCTGTAGTAGGATCTGTTAAGAAAGATATATAAGGAATGCCTGCTTTGCCCAATAGAGCGAGTTTCGCACTCGTTTTGGCCATTTGCATCAGGGAAAAGGCGGCTTCCATCATACGGGCTCCGCCAGACTTGGAGATCATGATGAACGGCACCCGGTGCTTGAGCGCATGATCAATAGCCCGGGCAATTTTTTCGCCTACTACAGACCCCATGGATCCACCGATAAAATTGAAGTTCATACAGGCTATCACTACCTCTCTTCCCTTAAGCTTACCATGCGCCGTACTTACCGCCTCCTGCAAGCCCGTTTTTTTTACGGTTGCTGTATAGCGCTCTGTATATTTTTTGGTGTCCTCAAACTTAAGGGGATCGCCGCTGCTCATTTTAGGGTTCAACTCCGTATACTGCTCTTCATCAAAGAGAATGGAAAAATACTCTTTGGCATTTATCCGGTCGTGGTACCCGCAATTGTTGCAAACCCAAAGATTTTTAACATTGTCTTCCTCGGAGACAATCACCTTACATTTCGGACACTTATGCCAAAGTCCTTCCGGGGTTTCTTTTTTTTCAGAAGTGCTGGTGGTAATGCCTTCTTTACTTCGCTTAAACCATCCCATATGCCTTAATTTTTAAGTCTAAAGATTTTTACCTGCGCGCCTTCAGCGCTTCTTAACGGTGTCCTGCCTAGGCCAGTGTAATGGCTTCTTCGAGGTATACATCCTGTACGGCATTGAGCAACTCCACTCCCTGCGCAAATGGCTTTTGGAATGCCTTACGGCCCAGTATGAGCCCCTGCCCGCCTGCTCTTTTATTGATCACCGCCGTGCGAATAGCTTCGGCGGTATCGTTATCCGCATCTCCCGAAGAGGCTCCTCCGGAATTGATAAGGCCGATACGCCCCATATAACAATTGGCCACCTGGTAACGGCAGAGATCAATGGGGTGCTCAGAAGTAAGTTCTGAGTAGATACGCTCGTCCAGCTTGCCGTAACTGGAATTGCCTGCATTCAGCGCCTTATAGCCCCCGTTGTTTGTAGGCAGCTTTTGCTTTATGATGTCCGCCTGGATCGTAACACCTAAATGGTTCGCCTGCCCGGTAAGGTCGGCAGAGGCGTGGTAGTCTGTCCCTTCTTTCTTAAAGCCGGAATTGCGTGTATAACACCATAGGATGGTGGCCATTCCCAACTCATGGGCATATTCAAAAGCCTGGGCCACATCCTGGATTTGCCTTGCGCTTTCTTCAGAACCAAAATAAATAGTGGCGCCTACTGCTACAGCTCCCATATTCCAGGCGCTTTCAATGGTACCATACATAATCTGGTCAAACGTATTGGGGTAGGTAAGCAGTTCATTGTGGTTGATCTTTACAATGAAAGGGATCTTATGGGCGTATTTACGCGCTACGCTACTCAGCACTCCATATGTTGATGCCACCCCGTTACAACCAGCTTCAACCGCGAGTTTAACAATGTTTTCCCCGTCAAAATAAATAGGGTTTTTAGCAAAAGAAGCACCTGCGCTATGCTCTATTCCCTGATCAACGGGCAAAATGCTTAAAAAACCTGAATGCGCCAATCTGCCTGAACCATACAACTGCTGGAGGCTGCGCATCACTTGCGGAGAACGGGCACTATTTCCAAAAGCATGGCTTACGAAATCCCCGGATGGAGCATGTATGGATTCTTTCGGAACAGTTTTACACGTGTGGTTTAAAAGGCTGTCGGCTTCTTTGCCGAGTAAAGCTGTAATCTTATCCAAGCCCATATAACTAGATATTTTTTGTTTTGGTTTTCACTTAAAGAAGAGGGCAAATGTAGCTAATTCTAAATGTGTAAAATAACCAAATAATCAGAAAGGGTATCCCAGCGCAATGTTGTATGTCCAGTTTGCCGGTTGCCCCGCACGATCTGTAATTACCCAGGGGCTTCCGCGCCCTGCAAGCCCGGGGTCGCGCAGCTTAATGCCAATATCCGCACGCAGTACAAAATAGCTTAAGTTAAGCCTCAACCCGAACCCGCTGCCCACAGCCAGGTCATTCACCAGGTCGCTGATGTTGAAACCCGAACCCGGTACTACCTGCTCAAGCCCCCCGCTAAGCCAGATATTTCCGGCATCAACAAACACCGCTCCTTCGAAGTAACCGTAAATAGGGAAGCGGAATTCGGAACTGAGTAGAAATTTGATGGTTCCAATGGCAAAGGACGTATCTCTTCCCTCTCCATAATCGGTATTGGGTTGTGTTCCCGGGCCCAAACGATAAGCGGGCCACGCACGCAGGTCGTTGCTTCCTCCCATAAAAAAGAACTTCGAAAAAGGCGGCAGCAGCAGGTTGAGGCCGTCATCAGAAC
>JANQPD010000029.1 GCA_028285465.1 Owenweeksia sp.
TTGGCCTGCTGGATACTGCAGGCACCATCGTTTGGGATACTATGACCGGGCCTAAATTCGGAATTTTCTTTATCCGTGACCTGCAACGTACCCAGGATGATAATTATTATGTATCGGGAGAATATAACTTACCCTGGTACGAGGGTTCTGCGGGTTTTAAGATATCGCCTGCCGGGGATAGCCTGTGGTTCCGGCAGTACTATCACGCTGATACCTTAGATCTCTCCCACGTCTGGAACTTCCAACCCACTCCGGATTCGGGCTTTGTGCATGTAGGCATCTATTTTGATAAGCAAAACCCGCAGATCGGCACCTACAACTGGCTGCTGAAAACCGATAAATACGGCTGCGTGGTAAAAGACTGCCATACCATTTCCCTGGAAGAGCCTGGTCTCCTGCCCGGTATTGAAGTGTATCCCAATCCTTCGGGGGGCATATTTTACCTCCGCTATCCCACACAAGCAGATAGTGAGCAGTTTACCATAACTGTATACAATCCCTTGGGTAAAAAGGTATTGGAACAAAAGGGGAAAAACAGGCTGGACCTGTCTATGCTACCGCCCGGGGTATACCTGTTAAACGTTACAGAAAACCACCGGCTTATGTACAGCCAAAAGCTGGTGAAAGAATAGCCATTGGAAATTAAAAAAAGTGCCTTTCATATCATCTGTACAGCATACAAAATACAATGTACAGGTGCTTCAGGTAGAAAATCCGAAGGTAAACACCCAACTGCTCTACACTACTTAACCGACTACCAGCCCTACTTTACTCCAGGATCAATTCCCTATAAAGAACCATCCGACCCACTTCTATGCGCAAGGCATAGATGCCCCGCGGCACATCCGCAACCTGCATAAGTAAGGCATTACTTTTTTCTGCATGTAGTGTTCTGATCAAAGTACCACGCATATCCATAAGCGTGACCATAACGCTAGGGTATATCGCACCCAGCTGAATGTGTATTTGCGCACTTGCCGGATTTGGATAAAGACCTATCTTTTCTATCCATACCGGTTCCTTCGCAGCCAGGCTCGTATCCACATTCCGTACGCAGCGCACATAATTGAACACATAACGCACATCTCCCTGCGGGCCAAACGTATCGGGGAAGCTGGCTGTATCACCTGCCTTTGGATCATTACGCTGGGCTCCCGCCCCATGTGCGTCAAAAAGCATAAAATTACCGGAGCCAGCAGGGGCTTCCATTTCGCCATTCGCCTGGCCAAAACAGAAATAAACGGCATCGGTATAAGGCGCCGGGCCATCCTGGAGAGGGGAACTTGTCCAATAGTAGCCATACTGCCCTGCATTGCCATAATAATCGAACGTAGGTGTGCAATAAAAAAGCGGATCGATAGCTGCTGAGTTTGAAGCCTGCGGGCCTCGGGTATAATCGACTATACTCTGCAATTCCTTGGCATTAGGCAAACGCCAGTCCGCATGGCCTGCAAGGCTTAGGTTTTCTGCATAAGCCAGGGCCTCCTCCCAATTGTGGGTATTGCCGTCATCCGTCTGCTGCCACATCAGGCCGGTTGCCCCATCTGTAATGGTGCCATCGTTGTTGTCTGAAAAGCTATTTACGCCATACGAAAGGTTTCCGCGTACCATGCGAAAATACATGGTCGTTGGGGCTCCCGACATTGGGTTGTACTTGGGATAAGCCTTAAGACGGCCATCCACGAAATTATAGCCGAATATAGAAGAATCTCCCCCCATGGTGAGCCCGTTATACGGAGTGCACGTCCAGGTTTGGGCATCGATCTCCCGTTCCCCTATGCTTTCATCACCCAGCGGGTGCGCAAAGAAATTGGTGTCGATAAAGAGATCTACCGCATCGGTTCCAAAGCAACGCCCCGTAAACAAGGCCAGGGAATAAAGCTCCTTAATAGTAGGGATTCGCCAGTCGGTATAGCCCGCCAATTGCATGGTATCCGCAACAATAAGGGCTTCCGCGTACGTTCGTTTTACCCCCATGTCTTTTTGCCACATCAGGCCGGTAACATTGTCGCTTACTGTGCCATTTCCGTTATCGGTATACGCAGGTTGATTGCCCTGGTAATGGGCATCCTGCCCGTAAAATGCCTCTCCGGCCTGTGGAGCGGAAATGATGGCTTCATGGTCGTAAAAATCGGATACGTCCGTATCCACAATAGGATACGTAAGGCTTTGCGCAAAGACGCCCGTAGTACTCAGTGCAAGGAAAAGTGTAGTGTGCTTGTTCATTTTGATACAGTATACAAGTAAGATGCTCATCCTGTAAAAGGGTTTAAGGGACAAAATGTACCCAAACAAAGGTGCCGTTTATTTCGGTTGCTTATCTGTATACATTAATGGCATAGCCCACGGTATGCATTCCGACAAGAAGACCTCCCCGTGAACAGATGCTGTAAAGATGCCCCGGTTGGCCTTTTACTCCCTGCTGCTAATGCCTATTTTTGCCAAATGAGAATTGATATAATTACCGCTCTGCCTAAACTGCTGGATAGCCCTTTTGGCGATTCCATCCTGCAACGTGCTATAAAACGCGGGTTGGTAGAAGTAGTGGTGCACGACCTGAGGAAATTTGGCCTGGGGAAACATCGCCAGATTGACGATTACCAGTTTGGCGGGGGTGCAGGTATGGTCATGATGATTGAACCCATTGCACAATGCATTGAAAGCCTGCAGGCGGAACGCAATTATGACGAGATCATTTATATGACCCCGGATGGGAAGCGTTTTGATCAAAAAACCGCCAATGCCTTGTCCCTTAAGCAAAACCTGATCCTCTTGTGCGGACATTACAAGGGCATAGACCAAAGGGTACGCGATGCCTACATTACAATGGAGCTCTCTATAGGCGATTTTGTGCTGAGCGGTGGCGAACTGGCCGCAGCGGTAGTAAGCGATGCCATTATCCGCCTTTTGCCCGGCGTGTTGAACGATGAATCTTCAGCGCTTTCCGATTCGTTCCAGGACGATCTGTTGGCTCCGCCCGTATACACGCGCCCGGCGAACTACAAGGGTATGAAAGTGCCCGACATACTGCTGAGTGGTAATTTTCCTAAAATAGAAGAATGGCGACATGCCCAGGCCGAGCAGAGAACCTTGGAACGCAGGCCGGATTTATTGCGTGAAGACTAGGATTTAACAGGTAAATTACCCTACATTTGCCCTCCGTTTAGAAAAAGAAAGAGCACTACTCTAAACAACTGGTTTTCAACCTCTGGCAAAAATTGTGAACGTTGACTACCAGCGAACTTAAAACTTATTTTTATCATGGACTTGGTAAAATACGTACAAGACCAGTACATTAAAAGAAAAGACTTGCCCGAGTTTGGCGCGGGTGACACCATTACGGTGTATTACAAGATCAAGGAAGGAAATAAAGAGCGTATCCAGTTCTTTAGAGGGGTAGTATTGCAGCGCAGAGGCTCTGCGGCAACGGAAACCTTTACCATCCGCAAAATGTCGGGCAACATTGGCGTGGAGCGTATCTTCCCGTTAAATCTCCCTACCATCGACAAAATTGAAATCAACAAGAAAGGTAAAGTGCGCAGGGCACGTATATTCTACCAAAGAGCCCTTACCGGTAAAGCGGCCAGAATTAAAGAAAGGAGAATGTAATATTTACTTTGAGATAATACGAAAGCCACTACTTTGTAGTGGCTTTTTTTATGGCTTATAATGCAACAAAGCAGGAGAATATATAGAGGTTTTAGCATTTTGCAGCAAGCAAAAAAGAATGGTTTTTCTATTAAACTTTTTGCACAAAACGATCAACGCTTTATCATCTTGATTACGCGCAAAATTTGGGGTATGCGTTTCTTTAAAAAGGCCTATGAATACCAGGATAGAGAAACCGCAATGCATGTGTTTAAACGCCTGGTGAGCGCCAAATTCCAGCCCCATCTGGCTCCACAGGCTGCTTAGCGCGCGGTAATAACGAAAACCGTTCTGCGGTTTTGGGCCCGGCCTGTTTCCGTTCCGTTATCTGCTATAGGCCTCGTTTCTCCATAGCCATGGTGGCTTAGTCTTCCGGCTGAAATTCCTTTTTCCAACACATAGGCATACACCGTTTTGGCCCTGTTTTTTGAAAGGAGCAGATTATCCTGGTCGTTGCCTACATTATCGGTATGGCCTTGTATATCCGCCTTCAGGTTCGGGTTTTCCTCTAAAAACACGATAAACTCATCAATTACCGCCCGGGAAGCTTCGTCTAATGCGTAGCTGTTGGTCGCAAAGTTTATGTCGTTGAGCGTATACTCCTTCCCTACGGCCAGTTGTTTTACCTTCAGGGGTGCTTTTATTACAGCTCCCGAAGCATTTTCTTTACCACTGATGTACTTACTGCTAAAAGCTGCGCCTTTCTTTTTTACGGTTAAGATCAGGTCTTCTTCAGGGCGTACCTCCACCACCCTGGCATAGGCGCCTGTTTCCCGGTCTACTTTTACCTTAGTGATCTCCCTGGTTTTTAGATTTTTGATTTCCAGAGCGGCATCTGCAGCTACTTCCTGGTTTTCATCCTTTAAGCTACCCTGTATCAAGGCCACACTTTGCGGCCGTACCTGCGGAGGGAGATTGAACTGGTATATGTCCCAGCCCATGTTGGCCCGGAGCTTATTTGAAGCGAAATACCCATACCTGCCATCCAGGCTCACAAAAAGCCCGAGGTCATCTTCTTTGGAATTTATAGGGTACCCTATGTTTTCTACCTGCTTCCATACTCCGTCCGTACCTGCACGGGCATAAAAAATATCAAAACCGCCCAAGCCCATATGCCCTTTAGAAGTAAAATAGAGCGTACGGGAATCGCTATGTATGAAGGGTGTTTTTTCATCTTTCGCTGTGTTTACCGGTGCGCCTAGATTCCGGGGAGCGCTCCAGCTGCCGTCTTCTTCACGCATGCAATAATAAATATCCAGCCCCCCCAGGCCACCTTTGCGGTTGCTGGCAAAATACAGCACGTCACCATTGGCCGATACGGAAGGCTGCGACTCCCAGCTATCCCTTTGGTTGATGTGGTCCCCGACACTTTGAGGGCTTGTCCAGCCTCCAAAACCGTCTTTTTCACTGTAGTATACATCACAGTTTTGGTAGCCGTCTATATTCTGGCAAACGGTAAAGTATAACTCCGTATTGTCGGCTGTAATGCTAGGCCCGCCTTCATTGTATTGCTGGTTAAAAGGACCTGGCAATGCCGCCCCTTCGGAAAAATCACCGGAAGGCAAACGTTCCGCCAGGCTGAACTCTTCAACCAGGCGGGTACGCGCTGCCGGGCCATCCCTGCGGTTTACTTTTTTTACCCTGCGTGTGAAAAACATCAATTGTTGATCCGGGGAGATCACGCCCAGGTATTCATCTTGCTGCGTGCTTATGCCCCGCACCGGTTTGGGATTAAAATCAACCGGGTTGCCCAGTAGGCGTTCCAAAAGCTCCGCTTCGCGCTTAGCAGCTTTCACTTCTTTGTCGTAGCCGCGATCCCGTTCGGGATGTTTTAAAAAAGAATCAAACTGCTGTATAGCCAGTTGCCGCTTCTCGTTTTCCAGGTAAATGGCACCCAGGAAGTAATACAATTCGGGTTTATAATCCGGACACACTTCCAAAACCTTGGCCCATAGCGGTTCGGCCTTATGCATCTGCACCATCTTTACGTAGAGATCGCCCAGCAAGTACAGGGCATCCGCATAGTGCTCATCCAACCCTATTGCTTTTTTTAAATAGCGTTCTGCCTCCCGGTAATTACCCGTTTTCCAAGCCTTTAAAGCGCGAGGCATTTGTTTTTGTGCGATTTCCTCTATGGTTTGTTCACATGCGCCCAGCTCCGGTTGAGCCAGCAGCACAGAGGATGAGAAAAAAGAAATGCATATAAATAATAGGAGCTTCCTGTACATCATTAAGGGTAAACGCTAAAGGAGTTCTTAGATTTTGAAAGGCATTGAGAAATACGTGCACAACAAAGGTTACCCACTTATTTTTCCTTTTTCACGGGCTTCCTCCACCAATTTCTGCTTTTCTTCCCTGGCCTTATCTACCAGCGCATTGGCGCGTTTTTCTGCTTCCGCCTCCAATAAACGGGCTTTTTCATCTGCTTCTTCCCGCAACTTTTTGGCGGCTAAGCGCGCACCTTGCTCTTTTAAAATATTTCCTTTGGCTTCCTCTTCGAGCTTTGTAGCCTGGTTCTCAGCTTCTCTCCTTAGCTTATCTGCCTGGGCTTTAGCCGTAGCCCTGATATTGGCAGCTTGCTTTTCTGCCTCGGCAATGAGCTGATCGCCTTTTGCTTCAGCTGCATCGATCAACTTTTGCGCCTCCTCGTTTACCTGGTCTATGGCCTCCTGCTTTACCTCTTCGACCTTAGCCTCTGCCTGGTCTTTTAGGTTATTGAACGCATCCCCGACCAAATCTCCTAAGGAGGTGCGTACCTCCGGGTCACTTACTGTGCCCCCGATCAGGACTTTCACCGCGACCTTTCCTCCCCGGGCAACTCCAATACTGCTCAACAGCTCATTCGCTCCGATTCCCGAAGCGGGGATATTCATATCCATAGTGTAATCCAGGCTTTGATCCAGGCCATTACTTCCTTGTACCGTGGCCGACAAACTACCCGCGCTAGTCTGGAAAGGCTCTACCTGTACACGCCCGTTCTCTACGGCAAAACTCAGGTTTACTTTACCCAGGTCGAGTGTAGCAAGCGATTGATTTTTAAGGTTATTTGCAAGTTTGTTTAGTGATTTAGGCGATACCGTAAGCCCCTGCGTTTGCAGGGCGCCCTTCGCTAAGATCGTACTGAGATCAGGCGTCATATCGGGGTTTAGCTTACTGCTAAAGGTAAAGCCTGTACTAAAGCTACCTGTAGCACTTTCCATTATAGGAGCCAGCTTTTGAAAGCTTACGAAATGCTGTACTGCTTCCTTAAATCCGAAGTTGCTGATCTTAAAATCCACATCTGCCACAGGGGATGGAGGTACGCTATTGTAGCTCCCGTTCATGGCAACCCGGCCGTTTAGCATATGCATTTCCAGGTCGCGCAGCTCAGCTACTCCACGGTTCAGCTCCACTACTCCTTCCAGGTCATTGATCTCGAGATCATCATACAGGACTTTTTGCACAGTGCTTATCAAAACAAAGTCTACGTTCTTTGGCAGGCGAATGGCTTCCATAGGCGAAGCCGGTTCATTTTCCGCTTTTTCCGCTTCCCCCCCTTGTGGAACGGCAGCAAAGAGCTGGTTGAGATCTATTAATTGACTTTCCAGCGTAAAATCAGCCTGAAGTACAGAATCCTCAAGGAGGTAATTCAATAGGTTATCCACACTGCCGTTGGCGGCAAAATCAGAGTTTCCCAGTTCCATTTGAAGAGCTGTAAGATTGACTTGCTGGGGGGTAAAATCCATTTCGGCCTTATCTACCTTAATGGGAAAGGAAAGGCTGTCGTTTTTAAGCACTACCCCTGCAGCCTCGAGCTTGCCATTTACCTGCACCGCTTCATACCGCTCCGCATTTATATCGCTCATGCGGCCTGCCATGGCGATGTTGCCTTTTACCCTGCCCTTATAGTCAAAGCCACTGGCCGGTACTACCTCTCCCAGGCTTTCCAATTGCATATCCGTGTTTACCGCTACATCGAACTGAGGATCGGAAATGGGCGTTTTTAAAAGCATGCGCGCTTTAAAAGGACTGTTGGCGACCATAGCTTCTGCCATGGGAATATCAATAATTGTAGCGTTTAATTCATTGCTCGGGTTTTTGATATGTGCCTCTATATGGATGTCGTTTACCCCGGCAGGTAAATCGGGATAGCGAAAAGAGGCGTTCCGGACAAAGAGGTCTACCTCAAAACTGGGGTATACTTCGCTTGCTGCATCATACTTTCCCTTTACCTTCCCGCTCAGGGCAAAGGTGCCGGTAGTTTTTACCCGTTCAAACCCTTCTAAAAAGACAGCGGGAATAAGGGAAAGTACGCTTTTAAACTCATTTTGAGGGGCTTCAAAGCTCAGGTCAAGGGCCATGCCCTCATCCGGCATCGCTATGCTGCCATCCATTTTTAACCGCACATTGTTCAACCCAAAAGTGTTTTCTTTTAAGGTAAGGGTGGCCTCCGGCTGATCGTACACCAGTTCCACATCGGCAAATGCCTTTGTTTTGTACAAGTAGTCAATGCCACCCATCCCAACGCTGAGCTCTCCTACTTCTGTCTGCGTAATTACATTGACAATTTCTTCTGTAAAATCCCCGCTTCCGCTTTGGTTAAACTCTCTCACCCGGGCTTTTAATGCACCTTGCTTATCTTCATACACCAGGTTTACGTTGTCGAATGCCCATTCTTTTAGCCTCAGGGTAAAGCCTGAGCTTGTCGTATCCGCTTGTACAGGTGCATCCGCCTCCGATGTTTTGGTTATCAGGTAATTTGCGTTCCCTTCCGCGTCTACCAATAGGTGTATGTCTGCATTTGAAATACGTATAGCTTCTACTTCGAAGGTGCTGCCCGCCATCACACTAAAGAGATTCAGTTCCAGTGTAAAATTGCCGATGGAAGCCAATTGCGTTCCTTCAAAACGGCCTGTGCCTTCTACGGTAAACTGCTCTATTCCCAGGCTGAAGTTTGGGAAACTCCTGAACAGGCTGATGTCGATATCTCCGAAGTCGACCCGGGCCTCCAGCTGTTGGCTGGCTTCAGATTTGGCACGGTCGATAATTTCATCTTTAAACAGTATGGGGATGAGAATGATTGCTGCCAAAAGGAGGAGGAGCAATACACCTAAGATCTTAAGAAAACGCTTCATATCAAGGCTTCATATTTGGTTTATCAGGGAGCGAAGGTTTCCTCTTCATCCACATGAGGGTTGTACTGTAAGAGGCCTTCACCTTTTGCTATAACAGTAGAAACAGTGGCATCGCCTGTAACGTTCACTACCGTACGGCACATATCCAATATCCGGTCTACCGGTAAAATAATCCCAATCCAGGCAGGGTTGAGGCCTACGGATTGCAGTACGATGATCAGCATAACCAAGCCGGCGCTGGGTACAGCGGCAGAACCAATAGAAGCCAAAGTTGCGGTAAGCACGATCGTTAATTGTTGCCCCAGTGTTAAATCTATCATGTGCAACTGCGCCAGGAATACCACGGCTACTGCCTGATACAGGCTGGTACCATCCATATTAACCGTGGCTCCAATGGGCAGTACAAAACTGGTTACCTTTTTGTCCACCCCCAGGTTATCCTCTACGCACTCCATAGTAACGGGCAAGGTAGCAGCACTGCTGCTGGTACTGAAGGCAAGGGTTTGAGCGGGACTCATTCCCTTAAAAAAGCCGGTATATGAGATCGCTTTTACAAAGAGTTTCAGGATAAGGGGGTATACGGCAAAGATCATCAACACCAGGCCCAGGAAAACTGTGAGGGAGTACCAGCTCAGCCCCTTGAATATTTCAAGCACTTTTCCCAGGTCGTCTCCGGCCATTTTGGAGATCACCCCGGCCAGCAAAGCAAATACAAAGAAGGGAGAAGCCTGCATGATGATGTCGACCATTTTCAGAAAAACTTCCATAGCCCCATCTACAAAATGTTTCACGGGGTTTGATTTTTCATCGGGAATAAACAACATGGATATCCCGAAAAAGAGGGCAAAGAAAATTACCTGCAACATAAGGCCATTGTCGTTAAGCGACATAAAAATGTTGGTAGGCACAATGTCTATCAAAAACTGTATGGGCCCGGCATTCTTGGTCTTGTCAGCCGTTTCTATTTTTTCAGTTACCGTTGCATCCTGTAGTGCATCCTTACTTAAGGAAGTGAGCTGCTGCGCACGTTCTACGAAGGTGGGATCTTGCAGATAATTGGTGCCGTCTTTTACCTCCAGGCCCTCGTTACCGGCCCATAATTCATAGCGTATGCGGTTGTCAATACGGCTCTGTTCATCTATGAGTTTACCGGGTTGCAGGCTGTTTA
The DNA here is from genome assembly GCA_028285465.1 of Owenweeksia sp. Classification (GTDB taxonomy): domain Bacteria; phylum Bacteroidota; class Bacteroidia; order Flavobacteriales; family Schleiferiaceae; genus JANQPD01. The sequence goes on from JANQPD010000029.1 coordinate 9,931, forward strand.
CCAACAACAGCCCCAGGGAAACCGCCAATAAGGTAGTGGTGAAATAGAACACCAGGGTTTTGAGGCCCATTCGACCCAGGCTCTTGGGATCGCCCAGGCCTGCTACCCCGCTGATGATAGAAAAAAGCACCAGCGGCACTGCGATCAGTTTTAAAAGGTTAATGAATATCGTACCAAAAGGAGCGATCCAATTGAGGGTAAAGGCGCTCCAGCCCATTTTGCTGCTGACTATGGCCCATACCACACCCAATAACAGGCCAATAATAATTTTCCAATGAAGGGCTAATTTCATGTTTACTTTTTGTTGTTGATCGAATTTAAGCGGGCGGCCAGCATATGGTCTGCCAATACCAAAGCGGCCATTGCTTCTACTATAGGAACGGCACGCGGTACCACACAAGGGTCATGGCGGCCTTTGCCTTTTACCGTTACTACATCTCCTTCTTCGCTAAGTCCCTGCTGGTCTAGCATTATGGTAGCGGTAGGTTTAAACGCTACCCTGAAATAAATATCTGCTCCGTTGCTGATGCCTCCTTGAATGCCTCCTGAATGATTGCTTAAAAGCCTGCCGTCTGCACCGTAGGTGTCGTTGTGCTCACTGCCATGCAGGCGGGTACCGGCAAAACCGCTGCCGTATTCAAAACCTTTTACCGCATTGATGCTGAGCATGGCCTTCCCCAGATCTGCATGAAGCCTGTCAAATACCGGCTCACCCCAGCCTATAGGAACGCCCTGTATTACACAACTCACCACTCCGCCCAGGCTATCGCCCGCCTTACGGGCGTTTTCTATTTCCTGTATAAACGTTTCTGCCATGGCCGGATCCGGACACCGTACCGTGTTGTTTTCGGTTTGGGAAAGGTTCAGCTCCTGGTATGGTACGTCCAGGGCAAGGGAACCTACCGCTGAAACGTACGCCTGAATATGTACTGCGGGCAGTATTTGCCGGGCAATGGCCCCGGCTACTACCCGGCAAGCCGTTTCCCGCGCAGAGGCCCTGCCTCCTCCCCTGTAGTCGCGAATGCCATATTTTGCTTGGTATGTATGGTCTGCATGACTGGGCCTGAATTGTTTTTTGATGTGGCTGTAATCCTTGCTCCTGGCATCCTGGTTTGGAATGGAAAACCCGATTGGTGTACCCAAGGTCTTGCCCTCGAAAATACCTGAATGAAACACTACCCGGTCGCTTTCCTTGCGCTGTGTAGTAAGCCTGCTCTGGCCGGGTTTGCGTCTATCCAACTGGTGCTGAATGGCATCCAAATCCAGGACAATACCGGCAGGGCATCCATCGAGGATACCTCCAATAGCCCCTCCGTGCGATTCTCCAAAAGTGGTTAACGATAAGTGCTTGCCAAAGGTATTGCCTGCCATAGCAGCAAATATAGAGTGCGTCAAGGTATATTAATAACAGCTTTATTGAATTACTCTTCCGGGCACGGGAGGAAGCTAAAAGCGCGTAGGTAAAAACCAGTCGCTAAAGCTGTGAAGTAAGCACTGAGAAGGTTATTTTTCCGTCAGAAACCTCCAATAACGCCTGGGTAAGTGGCGGAGATGTAACTTCAGGTTATTGCGTGCCGTAATGTTCACGCTTTGAAAATACGTTCTCCATAAATCCTGGTAACTGTCCTCTTCTGCATGCAATTGTGCGGGGGTTAATTTTTCCGGGTAGGCCGTTTTTTCAATGTCCAGCTCTACGAAACGCGTTTTTTCCAGGTCGTAATGTAAACCATACCTACGGGTCGTGTCATAGATGAGCCATTGCTGATCGGCATAACGCTTTTCAAAGTGCTCTCCGATAAGCGGCATTACATCGAAATCCGGGGCAATAGCCGCAAACCAAAGGTCATCCTTTGTATGCTGAAAACGCACAAAAGCGTGCATGCGGTGTACTTCACGCCCTATTTGCTTGTTGAGCTCTTTGGCCCGCAGCAGGTCCGGGTTGCGGAAGTCCCCTTTTACGCTTTCCGGTTTTGTTAAGGCAAGCTGTATTAGGCGGTAGATCAGCATCTCACGCAAACGGTCCTCGGAGAGAAATACGCGGTACAATAGCTGAAGAAAGGAAGGATTTATGCATTGAAGCTTTTTCGCTACCCGTTTCGCCTTTATTTCGTCTGTATGTACTTCATAAGGCGCTGAAAAAAGGCCGGGACAATACCTTTTCTTTGGTGTGATTTGATCAGGCTTCCACTTTTCGGCATAGCTAGTGAAAACAACCGTAAGCAAACCGGGAAAAGTGCTATCGTAGACAAAATGCATCTGGAATTGAAATAAGGAATTATGCTACGCCGCAAGGATTCAAAAAAGGCTCAGTTGCCCGGCTCCGTGTTGCACGCTTTGCGCAATAAGGTGGTGGCGCAGTATTTCAGGCTTCCAGTCCTTCGCTTTTAATTCCCGGTCTATGCCACAAATAAAGTACCGCGCGCGTTTCCACACCAGGCCCATTTTTTTAAGGTGCGCACTACGCAGCACACCAAACTTCCGGCTTTGTACGATCATCCTGGCCGACTTCAGTCCAATCCCAGGCACGCGTAAGATTGCTTCATAAGGAGCGGTTTGTACATTCACCGGGAATACTTCGGGGTGGCGTAAGGCCCACCCCACTTTTGGATCGAGATGCAAATCCAGGTCGGGCTGCTCCTGCTCCACTATTTCATGGGCTTCAAAACCATAAAAGCGCATCAGCCAATCTGCCTGGTAAAGCCGGTGTTCCCGCATAAGCGGAGGTTTACTTATGGCCGGCAGGCGGTTGTCGTTGCTCACCGGTATATAACCGGAATAGTATACGCGCTTTAATTGCTGATCCCGGTAAAGTGAGGCGCTCAATTGCAGGATGTGGTAATCCCTTTCGGGCGTGGCGCCTACAACAATCTGGGTACTTTGACCTCCCGGACTGAAAAGCGGGGCACTTTTAAGGTGTTTTTTTTCCTCTTTATACCCCGCAATCCTGCCCTTCAGAAAATTCATCGGGCTGTATACTTCTTTGTAATTCTTTTCCGGGGCTATTTTCTTAAGGCTCTTTTCCGAGGGGATCTCGAGATTCACACTTAACCGGTCTGCATACAGCCCGGCCTCGTGTAATACATCTTCACTGGCCCCCGGAATGGCTTTTAAATGAATGTATCCGTTAAAGCGGTGTAGAGTACGCAGATCTTTGGCAATGCGCACCAAACGCTCCATGGTAAAATCTGCGTCCTTAAAGATCCCGCTACTTAGGAACAAACCTTCGATGTAGTTTCTGCGGTAAAAGTTTATAGTCAGATCTACAACCTCCTGTACGGTGAAAGCCGCCCGTTTTACCTCGTTGCTTTTCCGGCTCACGCAATACGCACAATCAAAAATACAGTGGTTGGTAAGTAAGATCTTCAACAGGGAAACACAGCGGCCGTCTTGTGTATAACTATGGCAGATGCCCATGCCGCTGGCGTTTCCCAGCCCTTTATTGTTGTTCTTCCGGTTGCTGCCGCTCGATGCACAGGAAACGTCATACTTAGCCGCATCCGAAAGAATCTGAAGTTTCTCTTTAATTCTCTCTTTCATATGCCTTTTCTTGTATGCGAATGTATGCCAGCAGGCTGGAAGAAAAAAGACAAAATTAAACGCATGCTATTTTTTTTAGAGCAACTCTTTATATGAATTCTTAATATTGAATCGTACTTTTTCAACAAGAATCCCCGCGTGTCTAAGCTTTTATTATATTTTTAGCCCAATAGTATTCGATTTTTAAATTCTTTCGCTTATTTTCGATCGTTAATACTACTCTATGGAACCAATCCTAACTCTATGAATTACAGCACTCCAACGCTTGATGACTGTGACAAAGAACCCATTCACATTATCGGTAGCATACAGTCTTATGGGTATGTCCTGGTATTAAACCGTGCTGACCTAATTATTGAACAAGTGAGTAAAAATGTTGAGCGGTTGCTGGATACCCCGCTGGACATCATTATTGGCAGTACCATAGACGATCTTTTTCCTTTTTCCTTCCTGGAGCACTTTAACCATTATATAAATGATGCCCAGGAAAACCACCATTACTCACTGAGTTTCGAGTTAAACAAGAAACCCTATATCCTCAGCACCCATGTAGGCGAACGCCTTTTGTTCCTGGAAATAGAGCCGGATGAATTGGACGACCGCAAAACTTCTTACCATCGGTATGCAGAGCTGATAGAAACCGTTTCCCATGAAATAGAAAAGCCTGAGAGCGTAGAGGAAGTAAGCGAGCTGGTACTGCGGCTTATGAAACCCATGCTGGGGTTTGACCGCATGATGGTCTATCAATTTGACGAGGACGAACATGGGGAAGTAATTGCAGAACTCGCTGATGACGGAGCTGAAAAGTACCTCGGCCTTAAATTCCCGGCTACCGATATACCCAAACAAGCCAGGCAGCTGTATTTAGAAAACATGATCCGCGGGATCTGGGATGTAAACGACACGCCGGTAGCCATTTACCCTGAAATCCGCGAAAGCGATCAAAAACCACTGGACCTCACGCATTCCTTTTTGCGCAGTGTAAGCCCGATACATGTACAATACCTGAAAAACATGGGGCTTCGCGCCTCTTTTTCAATCTCGATCGTAGTCAGGCAAAAACTCTGGGGGATGCTCCTGTGCCATCACTCTTCCGGGCCAAACAGGCTCAACATTCACCAAAGGCGGGCCAGTTCTTTTATAGGAAGCATGCTCTCACAAAAAATAAGCGGTTTACTGGAAGAGCAAAAACTGAACGGTTTGCGCACACGGATGAAAGGAGTACGTGAAACAGTAAGCAGCCTGTTGAATGCGGAGAACCTGCACCAGGCCCTTGCCGATAATAAAAGCGCTTTGCTCCAAAGTTTTAAAGCAGACGCTTACTTTTTAAGCCACGGGGGAGAAACGTCAAAAGAGGACGTAGAGGCCAGTGCCGATTGGGTGGATGCCCTTTGCCTGAAATTTGCCGGAATAAAACCCCAGGTATTTCACACCCATCACATCACTACTATTTTTCCTGATCTCTCTTACGATGAAAATCAACCGGCCGGTTTGCTTTTGATCAAACTAAGCCGCGACCTAAATGAGTTTCTTGTTTTCTTCAGAAATGAACAACCGCAAACGGTAAACTGGGGCGGGAATCCCCGGGAAAGAAGTAACAAAACGAATGCCTTACACCCAAGGCATTCCTTTTCCTTATGGAAAGAGGAGCTGCGTGGGTCCAGCGTACGCTGGACACCCGAAGAACTGCTTTTTGCCGAGGAGTTTCGCATGCACCTGATAGAAAACATATTGATTCTTGCCACCCGTAACAGCTATACCGGTGGATTTGAAGTACGCAAGCGCCTTGAAGAACGCAACATTGAACTGGAAGCGCACAATCAAAAACTCAAGTCAGAAATCGAACGCCTGCAGGGAATGGAATCTAATTTTAATTTAAACCAGGAAGTCTTAAATGCCCGGAAAAGCCTGGCCGAACCGAAGAAAGTCAAAAAAAACAAATGATTGCCACCGACTCAACCGTAGCCCATTACCTTAAATCAAAAAGTAGTGCATTACACGGTGCCGTGGAAAAGAGCATGGGAGCGCAACGTATTTTTAGCGAAAGCTACTCTAAGTCAGAGTATGCAAAGCTGTTGCAACGTTTGCACACGGCTCATTATATGCTTGAGCCCATTATCTACGATTTCAAAAGCATCTGGCAATACCCGGAATTAGATCTCGAAAAGAGGCTTTCCAAAGCGGCTTTACTTGAGCAGGATCTTGATGCATTGGGTCAGAAACCAAAGACGCAAACCATAGATGTTCATATTGCGCATGAAGCTGAAGCCTGGGGCGCTTTGTACGTGATGGAAGGCTCTTCATTGGGAGGCATGGTGATCTTAAAGCAGCTCAAGACCCTGCAATGGGCTGAAGAGGCGTTTACGTATTACAACTGCTACGGCTCCGATACCGGCCCTATGTGGCGGCTTTTTTTAGCCTGCCTGGAACAAACCGCTGAACAAAATGGGTTTAAGAGAGAAACCATGTTAATGGGGGTGCTCAAGGCTTACGGAGTGTATATGCAAACTCATTAGTTTCTAATTCATATAGCTTGACCGGTACAACTGAAATAGAGCAAGATACACATATGCTGTTGCCAAAAGAGCACATTATGCTGTCTTTTTACCTGAACCGGTCCGCAGCTCTTACCAAAGCTTCATCCCGCATAATGCCCCTGTTGGCCAGTGAAACGAAAACCACCGTGGCAATTGGCAAAAAAGATGCTATGCCCAGGCTATCTGCAGCCGTATCAAAGTGTTGATAATAGTAGTAGATCAGGAAGCCAAACAAAACAAAATTGAGGATGATGTTGATCCGGCCCGAAACTACCTGTTGCTGGCGGTTTTTATAGCGGAAAATAGTAAACAAACTGATCAGGCCCGAAAGGAGGTAGCCCGCAAAAAAGATGGGGTCATCTATTAAATACAATGCGTCCGTGGAGAGAACGAAAAGAGGGAAAAACCACGGCATGAGCAGCATACAAAGCGCTGCTAAAAAAAGATAAATAGATTGTATCCGCTGGATCATAAAATGAAATTTCTGCAAAATTGATAAAAAATAAGCGCCCGAAAAGAAAGCTAGTATAAATATTTGTAATATTGTACCGTCAGGATGTTAGGAAACCTAATCCTGTCTTCATATCCTACTCACCTATTTCACCTGGTAGCTTTACATACTCCCAAGGAAAAAAATCTATCTATATTTTTAACATACGTTTTAGATGTACGACATCACTCAGCTAAATGGCATGAAACTTCCTGAGCTTAAGGAAATTGCCGAAAGTCTAAAGATCAAAAAATACAAGAGCCTCAACAAAAAGGACCTTATCTACTCCATTCTGGATTACCAGGCTACCAATCCGCAAGCCATAAGCAAAAGCCAGGAGGCAGAGCCTAAAAAAGAAGAAAAGAAGGCCGAATCAACTAAAAAGGAAAGCCCTCAATCTTCTGGAAAGCCCCAGGAGAAAAACGAGGCCCCGGCCCGTAATCAACGCACCGGAAATCAAAATAAAGACAAGCCGGATACGAATGCCGGTAATGCACAAAACAGGCAAAAAGCCGCTCCGAACAAAGGCGAAAACCGCTCCGAACAGGGTACGCGAGATAATAACCGCAGAAACCAGAACCGGAATCAAAACCAGGAAGCAGAAGGTAAAGAGCATAAGGGCAAGAGCCAGCAGGACAGCAACCGCGATAGCAACCGGCAAAACAACAATACCCGCCAGCAGGACAACCGGCAACATCAGAATAAAGGGAACGGTGGCCACCAGCAGCGCCAAAAACCAAAAGAATATGAATTTGACGGCATTGTAATCACAGAAGGGGTATTGGAAATTATGCCTGATGGGTATGGCTTTTTACGTTCCAGCGATTACAATTACCTGAATTCACCGGATGACGTATACCTGTCGCAATCGCAGATCAAACTTTTTGGTCTTAAGACGGGAGATACCGTAAGGGGGCAGGTACGTCCGCCTAAGGAGGGAGAAAAGTATTTTCCACTGGTGAAAGTGGATAAGATCAATGGTCGCGAGCCCGATTACGTGCGGGACCGCGTTTCTTTTGAGCACCTCACTCCCCTATTCCCACAAGAAAAATTTAACATCACCGGGCGTAAAGGTACCCTGAGCACCCGCACCATAGATCTGTTCTCTCCTATTGGCAAGGGACAACGTGGCCTCATCGTAGCCCAGCCCAAAACAGGGAAAACTACTTTATTAAAAGAAGTAGCCAACGCCATTGCAGCCAATCACCCAGAATCTTATATGATCATTTTGCTGATCGATGAGCGCCCTGAAGAGGTAACAGATATGGCGCGCAGTGTAAATGCAGAAGTAGTTGCTTCTACCTTTGATGAGCCGGCCGATCGCCATGTAAAAGTGGCTAACATCGTATTGGAAAAAGCCAAACGCATGGTAGAGTGCGGGCATGATGTGATCATTTTGCTTGACTCTATTACCCGTTTGGCACGTGCCTATAACACCGTATCTCCGGCCAGCGGCAAAGTACTTAGCGGTGGTGTAGATGCCAATGCGCTACATAAGCCCAAGCGCTTTTTCGGAGCGGCACGTAAAATAGAGAACGGTGGTTCGCTTACCATCCTGGCCACTGCCTTGATCGACACGGGCAGTAAAATGGATGAGGTGATCTTTGAAGAGTTTAAGGGTACCGGCAATATGGAAATGCAGCTTGATCGGAAAATCGCAAACCGCAGGATCTGGCCTGCTATCGACCTCATTTCTTCCGGAACGCGTAAGGAAGACCTTCTGCTGGATAAGGATACACTTCAGCGCATGTGGATCTTACGCAGGCATCTGGCGGATATGAACCCGGTGGAAGCGATGGAATTCCTCCACGACCGCATGAGCCGCACGCAAGACAATGTGGAATTCTTAGTAAGCATGAACGGTTAAAAGCCGCTTTCAAGATATCCAAAGCTGCTTTGATACTAAGGTATTGAAGTAGCTTTTTTTGTTTTTACATGAATTAGGGATACACATGTGCTCAAAGCTTCTTTGAAGCGTTTTTGACTATTCCTTTTACCGGTACAAACCTTTTTGTACCTGGCAAGTTTCTATCCATGCATATGCACTTTACACGGTTTTGGTATTATGTAGTATATCGTATGGCCCCAGTCTTTTGCCTTAATATTTTACCCAATAAAATGGAATCCACATTATGAACGAGCAGTATGATGCCCTCATTGTTGGAGGGGGACTAGCCGGCCTCACCGCGGCCCTTCACCTGGAAGAATATAACCTCAAGCCGTTGGTTATAGAGAAAAGCGACCGCGTAGGTGGCCGGGTCAAAACTGATGAAAAAGACGGTTTCCTTCTGGACCGTGGCTTCCAGGTTTTATTGGAGCAATACCCCGTAGCCCGGAAATACCTCAACTATGAGGCTTTGGACTTGCTAGCTTTTCGTGCCGGAGCCCTTTGTTTTAACGGCCCGAAGAAATTTACCGTACAAGACGTAAGGCGCAACCCCCTGGCCGCTGTACCCATGCTTTTTTCTCCGGTAGGAGGGTTAAGGGATAAGCTAAAGATAAACCGCCTGGTGAAAGAATTGCAGGCGGAAAGCCTTGCGGAACTTTTCGAAAAGCCGGAAATGAGCACCCTGGAAAACTTGCAAAAAAGAGGGTTTAGCAAAAAGCTTATTGCACGCTTCTTTCAGCCTTTCTTTGGGGGCATCTTTCTTGAAAAAGAGCTGAACACTTCTTCACGCATGTTTGAGTTTGTGTTTAAGCTCTTTTCCGAAGGATATACTTCTATCCCCGGAAAAGGAATGGAAGAGATTCCCAAACAGTTAAAAGCCGGGTTAAAGCACACCAAATTTATTTTCCATACGGAGGTGAAGACTGTAGAAAGCGGTAAAGTACACCTTGCAAACGGGGAAACTCTAGAAAACGAACAAATCATAATAAGCACCCCCGGCTTATTGGCACAGGAAGAAGCGCCTATGGAATGGCAAAGCACCGCCAACTATTATTTTAAAGCGCCCCACAGTCCTTTAAGCCGTAATGTGATCGCGCTAAACTATGCCAAAGACGGCCTGGTAAATAATTTTACGGTGCTTAGCGATACGGCCAAAGGCTACGCTCCTAAAGGGGAACACCTCGTGTCTGTTAGCCTGCTCACCCTGCCGGGAGAACCGGTGGAAGAAGTTAGCCGTCAGATAAAAAATGAATTGGCGCTTAGCTTTGGGACGGCTGTACAGGAATGGACTTACCTGCATAGTTACCACGTTAAAAAAGCCTTACCCGTGCTTCAAAATCTGCAATATGAAATGCCTTTCACAGAAACGCGTGTGGGTGACGGGCTTTATCTTGCCGGGGATTATTTACTCAACGGCTCGATCAACGCTGCTATGTTAAGCGGGGAGTCTGCCGCTAAAGCCCTGATCTTGAATTACCAAAATAACAAAAGCTAATGCGCACCCTCGGTATTATCCCGCACCCCAGGTTCAGAATTGAAGTATATAGCCTGGATAAACACTTTTATGTAGAGGTAGAAGCCGGGCCTATGAAGCAGTGTTACAAATTCCACAAGGAACAAGCAGAAAGCCTGGAGGGCGTTAAAAAAATAATGGACGCAGCCTTTTTAGAAAAAAGCTACGCCCTTTTTGAAGAAATGTATAAAAATCAACAGGCGGCCCTTACGCGTTTTGCGGACGCACCATAGCGGCTTCAGCCACTTCTTTCTGTATTTGCGCACCCCGGTCGCGGGAGTACCAGATCTGAAGTTGTTTTTTTACTTCGTCCATAGCCACACCATTCGCTTTTCCGTCTGTGAACAGATCCGTAGCTCCTTGTGGCCTAGGACCCCAGGTTGCCATTTCATTGAATGCTTCATCTGCAATAATAAGCTTGGGTATACCACGCCCTCCGTTGGTTAGGTATTGGTCCATAAGCGGAAGGTGTTCATCGCGAAGCAACAGCCTCAACTCTACCTGTTCGCTTTGTTCAGCCAGTTGTGCGATAACCGGCACGGCATGAGCCGCATCTCCACACCAGCCCTCAGTAAGCAAGATCCAGTGTTGTTGTTTTTCTATTCTTTGCACCTGCTCCCGCACCTGCTCATCAAGCCGCAGGTGCTTATCCCAACGGTTCATACGGGTGATGTTCAGCTCGGTATAATGCACCATGGCCTCATTTTGTACCGGCCCCGTAGCTTTTCCCTCCTGGTACAATTTATCTACCAAGGCGCGATATTCTCTATATCTCATGCCTTCTTCAAAGGCTTTCTTTAAAACATTCATAAGGTTAAAACTTTGAGGCAAAGTTCGGGCAGAAGGGCCGGTTGTATTGTCACTTATGTTACACCCTTTGCAAACTGCCCCGACACCTTAGCCGCCTTGGGGCCTTCGCTATAGTCGTAAAAACCTTCCCCGGATTTTACGCCCAACCGGCCAGCCATAACCATGTTTACCAGGAGTGGACAAGGGGCATATTTGCTATCGCCCAGCCCTTCGTGCAGCACCCGCATAATAGACAGGCAAACATCCAGGCCAATAAAGTCTGCCAATTGCAGAGGGCCCATGGGGTGCGCCATTCCCAGTTTCATTATAGTGTCTATTTCTTCTACCCCCGCTACGCCCTGCCAAAACGAAATAATAGCCTCGTTGATCATAGGCATCAAAATACGATTGGCCACAAAGCCCGGATAATCGTTGCATTCTGTGGGCACTTTTCCCAAAGCTTTACTAAGCTCCATTACATTGGCTGTGGTCACATCCGAAGTGGCGTAGCCGCGAATGATCTCCACCAGTTTCATTACCGGTACAGGATTCATAAAATGCATGCCTATAACCTTTTCCGGTCTTTTTGTGGCAGCGCCTATCTTCGTAATGGAAATGGACGAAGTATTTGTCGCGAGAATACAGTCTTCTGTACACAGCTCGTCCAATTGTGTAAAGAGTTTTAACTTAATATCCACATTTTCAGTCGCAGCTTCAATTACCAGTTCAGCGGCTTTCACCCCTTCTGCCAAATCAGTATAGGTAGTGATATTTGATAGGATCTCCTCCTTTTCCGGAGCCTCTATAATGCCTTTGTTTACCTGACGATCGAGGTTCTTAGCTATAGTAGCCATGCCCTTTTTAAGGCCTTCCTCATTGATGTCGACCAAAGCTACTTTGTACTGGTGTTGGGCAAAAACGTGCGCAATGCCGTTGCCCATGGTGCCCGCTCCTATTACGGTGATGTTTCTCATGGTGTTTCTGTTGTTTTACTCGTTGTTTACTAAGCTTTTTATAAATAGGTCCGTATCCGTTACATACTTGTCATATACCGGGGTTCCAGGCCCCGCAAAGCCCGTATGTATTCTCACCACTTCGTGATCACGGTTCAGGTAGATGGCCGTAGGATAACTCATAATGTGATTCAGCATAGGCAATGCTTCGCCCGCTTTGTCCTGCCGGGTGTACCCCGCCATTAATACAGGGTATTTCACTTCGAGATCGCGCTTCATCTTTTGTGCTCTTGCCAAAGCGGCTTCCTTGCTTCGCGCACGCTCAAAGGTTAAGCCTACGATTTCCAGCCCCTGCCCGTGGTAGGTTGCATACATTTGGTTTAAGAAACGTGTTTCGTCCATGCAATTGGGACACCAACTTCCCATGATCTGTACGATGACCGGCTTTCCTTTAAAGCGTTCATCCTCAAGACTTACCGTTTGTCCCTCCGTGCTCGAAAAAGAAAAGGCCAGGCTGTCATACCCTTCTTTCAGGTATGTAAGGCTATCCGGGTTTCTCAAAACAAAATCATCATCGCGAAAAGCCATCCAGGGCTCCATAAAACTTCGTCCGCTGTAAAAGCGCCCGGTCAGTTTTTGCCCGCCTTTTACCCGGGCTTCAAAGTAAAACAGGTGGGCCCCGTCAAAAGCACTCAGGTATAACTCCTCCCCAGAAAGTACGCCTTCCAGGTAACGATAATCTCCTGTTTCAGTCATGAAAGTGGCGGTTAACAAACTATCCTGTTGATTGAAATACGCAACGGCATCACTGCCTTCTTCCGCTGCATCCGGGCTAAAGCGTACACGCCATTTTTCGTTGATGTCGCAGCAATTGGATTCCAATGTGGGAAAACGTTCTTTGATGCCCCATTGGGCAAAAAAGGGCAGGTGATAATCTACGGCATCCGGGTTGTGAAAACTGCCCCGCATTTCGGAGGCCATGCTCATTACGGTGATGTAATTGCCAAATACAGGCATTTGTAATGTAATACTATCTCCCTGGTGTGTTATTTCGGTGACTTCAATGCGCTCCCCGGCATTTTGAATGGTAATGGAAAAAGTAGAATCCGTGGTATGGCTAAGCTCAAAATGAAACGGCAGTTGTGTGCTGTCGTTCAAAGCGATTTGTGCCAGCCAAAGTCCTTCTTTGGGCAGTTTGTACTCTTTGCTATGCGGCTCTTCCGTATTATTGCATGCTGTTAGAAAACCTGCTAAAAGCCAAACAACGTATTTCTTCATAAGTACAAATTTGGTTCTATTTCTTTCCTAATATCTTAACCAGGTAAACCGGGGTAAGTGCTTCCTTGCGTGTATCCGGATTTAAGAAAGGCATAGAAAGTTGGGTAACATTAAACGTATCAAAACGCCTTACCGTGTTCAAGGTAAAATGCTGACTAAGGTCTTCAAAACCGGACTGGTAGCAAAGCATATATACCGGTCGATCCTGCTCCAGATCCCGTTCAATTTTACGATCGTTATACCCTTTTATATTCCCGCGTATGTAATACATTAAGCTAAAGCTGTAATAATCGTATCGGTGTACCTGTTCCGTGCCCAGATTCCGCATTTTTAACTCTTCCGCAATCTGGCTGCCTGCCTGGTACTCCATAAGCCTGGGATAAAAGTGGCTGTTCATGGCCAGGTTTACGGCTACCGACATCCAGGCCGAAGCGTACACCAGGTTGATCCTGGCTGCTTTGATCTGTATGAAATAAAGCAAAGAAAGACCAGCACAAATGGCTATGCAGCTGAGCCAAAAAACCGAAAAACCGGTAAATACATAGAAGTGTATGAAGCCCAGGAAAGCAAGGCTGACCAAAGCTACCAGCAACTGTGTACATACCGAGAAGGTAAACCAGGCCTTCTTTTCGGGCGCAAAACGGCTCAACAACCACTGCGCCAACATTATAGAAGCCAGGGGATACAGCACAAACACATAATGCGGCAATTTATAAGTACTGGTAGACAATACCAGGAAAGGAATGAGAAAACCCAGGGGAGTAAGCAATTCAGGCAATTGTTCTCCCTTTCCTGCCTTTCTGAAAATATGAAACAGCCGTTGAAAAAAAGCCGGAATAAACAAGAGCGACCAGGGAAGAAACGACCAAAGAAAGTTGTGCACGAAGAAAAACGGCCCGCTGTTGTTGCGCCACACATTTTCTCCCGTAATACGCCCGAAACTTTGGGTCCAGAAATAGAATTTAATGCCTGAAACCCCGGTTTCAACCCGGTTCCCGTCTTCACTCACAAAGGTGATCTCCTTTTCGGGTTGGGCGTCAAACTGTTGGTAAAGGCCGTACAGCATGGGGCTCAACAGCACCAGCACTACAAGCAGCATCAAGAGGTACTCCCACCTGAAAAAATCCTTCCAGCGGCTCTTGCCGATCAACCAGCTCGCAAGGGCAATGGCTGGCACCATGAGCCCGATAGGGCCTTTTGCCAACATAGCCAGGGCAATACCCAAACTGGCACCAAAAAAGAAAAGCCAGCGCCTGGTTTGAAACCAGGCCAGCAATTGCCAGATGCTAAATGCTACAGCACCAATAAGCATGGTGTCTGTGCGTACGTCATTGTTGATTAAAAAAAACGCCTGGCTGCAAAAGAGCACCAGGGCTGCTACACGCCCCACCCGGGCACCATACAAAAGCTTTCCGATCTTATACGTGCTGAGGAAACACAGTATGGAAAACAAAAAAGAACCGAGTTTAAAAACCCAGTCACTTACGCCAAAAAGCTTGAAAAAAAAGGCATTTACCCAAAACATCAGCGGGGGCTTATCCAGGTAGTCATTTCCATGATGCTTGACCTGTAGATACTCCCCGGTTTCGGCCATTTCATAGCTTATACTGGCATACTGCGCGCTATCTACGTCCATAACCGTAATGCCCAGGCCCAGCAAGTACACTGATAGTGCCGCCAAGACAAGTCCGAAATAACTTATGCGTTTGCGCATACTCCCGTATTAACTTAGGTCTGCTTTTAAGCGCTCAATGCGTGCCTCCAATGCGTCAGATACCCGGGTAAAGTCACCCGCGTCTTGCAGGGTTGCGTTTACGCTGAAATAAAACTTAATTTTCGGCTCGGTGCCGGATGGCCGGGCCGTTATTTTGCTGCCTTTATCCGTGATAAACTGGATCACGTTGCTGGCCGGAAGCGCTATTTCGCTTTCTAAGCCATTGGCCAGGTTAACGGAGGTTCGTGCTTTGTAATCATACAGTTGGATCACTTTCTCGCCTCCCAGTACCGTTGGCGGGTTCTTTCTATAGCCCTCCATCATGCGGCTTATCTCTTCTGCCCCGCTTTTTCCCTTGCGTGTAATAGAAACCAGGGCTTCTTTATAAAAACCGTACTTGACGTAAATATCAATCAAATACTGCATAAAAGACTTGCCTTTCGCCTTTGCGAAGGCCGCTACTTCCGCCAACATCATACTGGAAGCAATCGCATCTTTGTCGCGTACAAAATCTCCGATCATATAGCCATAGCTTTCTTCACCACCTCCAATAAAAGTTAGATGGCCTTCCCGCTCCCGGATCAGCTCAGCGATCCATTTGAACCCCGTAAGGCAATTGGGACAAGGGACTTTGAAGGCAGCGGCTATGCGATCTATTAAGTCGGTGGTTACAATCGTTTTGGCAATAAATTCATTCCCCGTAAGCCTTCCTTTAGCCTGGTGTTGTTCCAGTAAATAATGCAGCAAGGCCGTTGCTGCCTGGTTTCCATTCAGGAGTTCCATCCTGCCCTCCAGGTTTCGCACGGCAATGCCTACGCGGTCTGCATCCGGATCGGTACCGATAACCAGGTCTGCGTCCGTTTCTTCTGCTCTTTCCACCGCCAGGCTAAGTGCTTCGGCCTCCTCCGGGTTCGGGGAAGCTACTGTAGGGAAGTTGCCATCCGGTGTGCTTTGTTCCTCGATAATGTTGACCTGTGTAAAACCTGCGTTGGCCAATGCCTGCGGCAAAAGCGTAATGCTGGTACCGTGTATAGGTGTAAACACAATACGCAGATTTTCCTTACCGGTATCATTTAAGCTGAGCTTTTTCACTTCTTCGAGGTAGGCATTGTCCAGCTCTAACCCAATACTGTGGACACGCTCGGCCTTTCCTTCAAACTGCACATCACCGATAGAAACCTTACGCACTTCTTCGATTACCGCCTTGTCGTGCGGAGGTACCAGTTGCCCGCCATCACTCCAGTATACTTTATACCCGTTGTATTCGGGCGGATTGTGGGAAGCAGTAATTACGATACCGCTGTGGCACTCCAGATGCCTGACTGCAAAAGAGAGTGCGGGGGTTGGCCGTAGATCTTCATAGAGGTATACTTCTATTTCATTGGCGGCAAACACACGGGCTACTTCTCGTGCAAAGTATTTGCTGTTGTTGCGGCAATCATGCGCAATAGCCACTTTAACCTGCTGTGCGGGAAACTGTTGTTTCAGGTAGTTGCTCAACCCCTGGGTGGCCATCCCCAAAGTGTAGCGGTTTATGCGGTTACTGCCTGCTCCCATTATACCGCGTAGCCCGCCCGTTCCAAAGTCCAGGTCTTTATAAAAAGCATCTTGCAACGCCTCTCCTCCATTCGCTATCATTTGTTCTACCTCCTGGCGGGTGTTTGCGTCATAAGGGGCGTTTGTCCAGCTTTTTGCTTTTGCTACAACAGACGTATCTATTTCCATAAAAGATGAGTGCTTTTAGGTTTAGAGTTGGTTTATTTCAGCCGCTCCGCTGATTTCCTGCTTTATTTCTTTTGGATTGCCGCGGTAATTTACTTCCCCGGCTCCACTTACTTCTATGCGTAGCTCATCGGTTACAAAAACATCCGCACGCCCCGCACCTGACATTTCTATGCTGGTTTTACGTGTTTCGAGATCGATCGCATTGATCTCACCAGCCCCAGAAATATCATAGTTTGCTTCGTTACTAAAGCCTACCAGTACAACCTCACTGGCGCCACTACCGTCAAAGTGTATTTTCTCACATTGCAGCTCAAGGTTTAGCTCACAGGCACCGCTTGCGTCTATTTCAAGATGCTCGGCCCGGATCACCTGGCTCCCGTTTACTACCATGGCTCCGCTTAAGTCAATTTCTCTTATTTCCCTGGCCGTAATGTAGATGTCCAGTTTATCGAAGTTCCTGAAGCTACGCTCTCCCCAGATTTTAAGGCGATCTCCCTGCACCTCGGTTTTGATATAGGGAAGAAAGTTTTCGTCGGCCTCTACCAGGAGAGCCGGGTCCGCGGCCTGTCTTAAGAAAACATTGAACTGACCGCTGATGTCAATTTCGTCAAAATCTGCCACGGCCCGCTTGTCGCGCTGCACGATGCCATTGCCGGAAAGGCTCTCTTTACAGGAAGAAAGGACGAGGCACAAAGCCAGTAAACCGAGTATTGCTCTCATAAGTGTGAAGTTTGAGTGTTCAAAGGTATTGAATTAGATAGCTTACAAGGCAGAGCGGTTTTTGTTTGTTTGGCCCGTACTTTAGCGGCATGGCATCTTTACCTCATTCCCGGCTTCCGCTGATCAAACCATTTCATGAAACCAAACTGCTGGGTATGCACCTGCGCATGTCTTTGGCAAAAAACCGGACGCAAGAGCTCTGGCAAGCCTTTATGAAGAGGCAAAGAGAAATCTCCCGCTGGAAAAAGGGGGAAAAGCTGTATTCCTTACAGCAGTACCCACCCGGATACTTCCGGGATTTTGATCCACACAACCACTTCGAGAAATGGGCCGCAATAGAAATTGCTCCCGGAACAGAAGGCAAACCGGAAGATATGGACACGCTTACCATTCCCGGTGGCCTGTATGCCGTGTTCGTGTATAAAGGGCACCCGGCACAAGCCCCTGGTTTCTTTCGGTATATTTTCGGGGAATGGCTGCCTCAATCGGCTTTTACCCTGGATCACCGGCCACACTTTGAGGTGTTGGATGAACGATACAACAACGATTCTGCGGACTCGGAGGAAGACATCTGGATACCGGTAAAAGCCAAAGAGAAGGCTTAATTTTCCAAAGACACTACATCTTCAAGGTTTATCATGCGGTGTGGAGATAAACCGTGAAGGGTTTTTGAACCCATTCTTCATCGAACTGACGTTAATGAACACCAACATGGAATTAATGCAAGCGCTTACACTTATGGAAGACGTCTGGTGAAGCTAAAATATGCAGAAGAATTCGTGGATTATAAGCAAGGTATGCATGGGAGAAAAGACTCAAAGGCTGGTCTGCTAAAAAGAAGTAGGCTTTGATTGATGAAAACTGGGAGAAGCTTAAAGACTTAGCCGCTTGTCGAAACCAAACACATTTTAGAGATCATTAGGCTCATCTCGACTTCGCTCGATGAAGCATAGTTTCTTGGAGTAATCTCTGTTTTAAAAGTTAGGTCTGTCCGAGCGTAGTCGAGGACAGTTCAATTAACGTGAGTTCGAGATAAAAAAATTGGTTTATCTGATAAAAGAAAAGCAGTTATTTGGTGTGTTTAAGTATTTGTAAATCAATTATGTAAACCAAAAAATGCTTATGCTTTCGCATGATTAAGGTACTGAAATTTTCTGTTTGGTCGATGATTTTTACAAGGAAATGGAGTACACTATTGACCAAAGCGCCCTTGAAGGGGACATTTCTCGGCCCAGCCGCAAGAGACGCCCTAAAATGTTGGGCAGTGAAGTGACTACCATCATGATACTCTTCCACCTGAAAGGCTTCCGTTGCCTGAAACATTTTACCTGCGCTATGTGTGTAAACATATGAGGGACGATTTTCCTGAAACTCTCTCTTACAACCGCTTTGTGGAACTACAGAAAAAGCAGTACTGCCCATGGTGGTATTTCTACAGACTTGTTGCCTGGGGCCATGTTCCTGTATTTCTTTTATGGACTCTACCGTTATCAGGGCCTGCCACCATAAAAGAGAAAAGCAGAACCGGGTGTTCCGGGGCATTGCGGCTAAAGGCCGAGGCACCATGGGCTGGTTCTTTGACTTTAAGCTCCAAATCATCATCAACGAGCGCGGGAAGATTATTGACTTTTTGATCACTAAAGGGAATGTAGATGACAGGCAACCCCTTAAAGACAAAGCCTTTCATGATAAAATTTTTGGGAAGATATTTGCAGATAGGGGCTACATCGGCAAAGACCTCTTTGAACAGCTATTTGTAGACGGCATCCACCTGGTGGCCAGGATCAAAAGGAATATGAAAAACGCACTGATGCATATCTATGATAAAATCCTGTTGCGCAAAAGAGCCGTAGTAGAAAGTGTCAACGATATTTTGAAAAACCAGTGCCAGATTGAACATACCCGTCACAGGAGTTTTGACAACTTCATAACGAACTTGATATCAGGACTTATTGCCTATTCCTTTTATCCCTCAAAGCCCAAAATCAACATTGATAATACTCAGAGAATAGAATAATACTATCTCGAACTCACGTCAACTAAGCTAGGTTTTGCTAAAAAATAACAAAACCGCCCCACTAAAAGCGAGGCGGTTTCTTCTATTCCAATGTATACAAGTGTATCCAAACGTCTGCACGCACAGTCTAGCCCATACGCTCAAATTGTTTTTTTACAAACTCCGTAAGAGGTTTACCATGTAAGAGGTTTTGAGAGAGCATAGCCAGTTCTACCCCTTCTTTGATCAATGCCTGTTGTGCTTTCTCATCTCCTTCCTCCAGCACCTTAGCGGCCAACGGATGGTTGGTGTTTACCACGAGGTTGTACATCTCGGGAAGTTCACCCATGCCCATCATACCTCCTCCACCGGTCATGCTCATTTCTTTCATCCTGCGCATGAACTCGGGCACGGTAATGATGAAAGGATTTTCCGCACTATCCAATGCTTCCATTTGCACGGTATACTTTTCTTTCTGTACCGCGCCTTCGATAATTGGCTTCAACTTCTCTTTTTGCTCTTCGCTCAGCAAGCTGGGCTGCTCCTCTTCTTTTGGGATCAGTTTTTCAATAGAATCGGAATCTACGCGGGCAAATTTCACTTTTTGCTCTCCCCCTTCGAGGCGCTGCAACAGATGACCGGTTAGAGGGCTGTCCATCAACAATACATCGTAGCCTTTATCTTCTGCACGGGCGATAAAGCTGTGCTGTGCATCTTTATTAGCGGCATACAACAACACAAGGTTCCCGTCTTTATCGGTTTGCAGGTCTTTTACCTTTTCCAGGTATTCGTCAAAAGTGAAAAACGCTTCCTGTACATTCTGGTACAAGGCAAATTTCTTAGCACGCTCGTTAAACTTCTCTTCCGAAAGCATGCCGTATTCAATGATCACTTTTACATCTTTCCACTTGCTCTCAAAGTCTTTACGGTCTTTTTTGAAAAGCTCGTCCAGTTTGTCTGCTACTTTTTTTGTGATATGGCCGCTGATCTTCTTCACGGCACCATCGCTCTGCAGGTAAGAACGGGATACGTTCAAAGGAATGTCTTTAGAGTCGATCACGCCATGCAAAAGCGTTAAAAAGTCAGGAACGATGCCCTCCAGATTATCCGTTACAAACACCTGGTTCTGATACAACTGGATCTTATTGCGCTGCAGCTCCATATTGGGCTTCAGGCGCGGGAAGAACAAGATCCCGGTAAGGTCAAAAGGATAATCTACATTTAAGTGAATGTGAAAGAGGGGATCTTCAAACGTCATGGGGTACAACTCCCGGTAAAAGGCGTTGTAATCCTCTTCTTTCAGGTTATTGGGAGACTTGGTCCAGGCGGGCTCCGGGTTATTGATGATGTCGTCCACCTTTTTCTTTACCTCTTTGGCCTCTTCTCCCTCTCCGGTTTTCTCTGTGATCTCCTTTTCTCCAAACTTTATAGGTACAGGCAGGAACTTACAATACTTGTTGAGCAGTTCACGGATTTTTGCCTCTTCTAAAAAGCTTTTTTCTTCTTCAGAAATATGTAGCACAATATCGGTACCCCGGTCTTCTTTTTTGCCTGCTTTTAATTCAAATTCAGGGTTACCTTCACACACCCAGTGCGCTGCTTCGCTTCCCTCTGCGTGGCTCTTAGAAATGATCTCTACTTTTTCAGCCACCATGAATGACGAATAGAAACCGAGACCGAAGTGGCCGATTATAGCCGCGCCATCCGCTTTTTCTTTGTACTTCTGTACGAATTCCTCCGCCCCTGAAAA
This sequence comes from Owenweeksia sp., assembly GCA_028285465.1. Taxonomy (GTDB): domain Bacteria; phylum Bacteroidota; class Bacteroidia; order Flavobacteriales; family Schleiferiaceae; genus JANQPD01. The sequence continues at coordinate 30,821 of JANQPD010000029.1, forward strand.
AGCCAGCTGATTGATGTACTTATCGATTTCTTCCTGGGTCATTCCGATCCCCCGGTCACTTACGGTAATCGTCTTTTTCTTTTTGTCCACCTTCACCTCGATGGTAAGATCGCCCAGCTCAGCAGAGCTTTCTCCAATACGGGTAAGGGTTTTCAGCTTTTGGGTGGCATCTACGGCATTCGATACCAGTTCACGTAAAAATATCTCGTGATCAGAATACAGAAACTTCTTAATGATGGGAAAAATATTGTCGGCCGTAACATTAATGGTACCTGTGCTCATGTACTTTTAATTTGATGTTTGTTCGTTAATACGTTCCACCGATATACAAGGGCTATGCCGGGAGGAAAAGCGGTGACAATCTGTCCAGCGCTGGCATAATTTGCTCAGATACCCGGCTTTAAACCTGACACTACTGACACTTTTTGCCTTCTATTTTCTCTTAGTCAATTGATAGCAAAAACGATTCGCGCTGCCTACCCCCATGGATGTGCCGGAAAGCCCGTAAAAATATATTCCATTTTGTAGGCATATTTGTGTCCTTAAACTACATTCGTACGCATGCGGAGTACTATTTTCAACATTTCAAAAATCCTGCACGTAAGCAGCACGGCCCAGGCCTATAAAAGGGGACTTGAACTTGCAACATTTCCGATCACCTCCAACGCCTGGTTACGATCCGAGGAAGGAAAGATTGTGGATTACGGAAGCATGGAAGAGGGCTTGCCGGATCACCCCGGGGAAACTTTTGATGCCCAGGGAGGTATGTTGTTGCCCTGTTGGGTAGACAGCCATACCCACCTGGTATATGCCAAAACGAGGGAAGATGAATTTGCGCAACGCATTGCCGGTATGGGCTACGAGGAAATAGCCGCAAAAGGAGGTGGCATTCTCAACTCGGTGAAAAAGTTGAGGCAGGCCGGTTTTGATGAACTTTATGAAGCCGCCAGCCGGCGTTTAAACGAATTGATACAACTGGGTACGGGGGCAATCGAAATAAAAAGCGGGTATGGCCTGAGCACGGAAAGCGAAATAAAAATGCTGGAAGTGGCAAAAGTCCTTTCGAGAAATTACCCTATACCCATTAAAAAAACTTTCCTCGGGGCGCATGCCATACCGATGGAATTTAAGGGCAATGCAGACGCATATGTGCAGCATATCATTGAAGAAATGTTGCCCGCTGTGGCAGAAAAAAAAGCGGCAGATTACATCGATGTGTTTTGCGAAAAGGGCTATTTCAACGTGGAACAAACCCTTCGTCTTGTAGAAGCAGCACAAGAGCACAGCATGAAAGCAAAGCTTCATGTAAACCAATTCAACATATTGGGGATCATTGAGAAAGCAATTAAGTATGACGTGCTGTCAGTAGATCATTTGGAGGTACTTTCAGAAGAAGAGGCCCAGTTATTAGGAAACAGCAACACCATAGCTACGCTACTTCCCGGTTGCTCCCTTTTTCTTGAAATTCCCTTTGCCCCTGCTCAAAAACTGATAGCCCAAAACGCCATTGTTGCGCTGGCTACAGACTACAATCCAGGGTCTGCCCCTTCGGGAAATATGAACCTGACCATAGCCCTGGCATGCATCAAAATGAAAATGACACCCGAGCAGGCCATCAGCGCAGCCACCCTTAACGGGGCAGCCGCCATAGAGCTTAGCAATGAGCTCGGAAGTATTGAAGCGGGTAAAAGGGCGAATATGATCCTGACCAAACCCATGAGCAGCCCCTCCTTTTTACCTTATCATTTCGGGCACAATTCTATTGCAGAAGTATTTATTGACGGAGAACCTTATGGAACAGTTTAAGTATTGTACTCCCGCACAATTGTTGGCACGCACCTCCGTAAGAGAGGGAGAAACCAAACTGGGACAAGTATTGGAGTGCCTGGTCGATTTTAAAGAACTGAAAAACTACTCCCAGCGCTTTGTACTGCTCGGCATTGAAGAAGACGTAGGCGTACGCGCTAATTCAGGTAAAGCAGGGGCAGCCGGATGTTGGGAAGAAACCCTCAAGGCGCTCTGTAACGTACAGGCCAATGCTTTTTTTCCCAGTAATGAGCTATTGATTGCCGGAAGCCTGGCCCCCTGGGCGCTTATGGAAGAAGCCAAAGCACTCGATCAAGCTAAGGATGCTGATTTAGCTGTTTTACGCCAGTTAACCGGAAAAATAGACGAGTTGCTGATCCCCCTGGTTCAAAGTATCGTACATAGCGGAAAAGTACCCATCTTCATCGGAGGTGGACACAACAATGCATACGGAAACATCAAGGGAAGTACGCTGGCACTCAATCAACCCATCAGCTGTTTAAATATAGATCCTCACGCTGACTTTCGGAAAACCGAAGGGCGGCACAGCGGCAATGGTTTTCGATACGCCTTCCAGGAGGGTATATTGGAAAGGTACGCGGTTTGGGGCCTTCACGAATCATACAACAACCAGGAAATGCTAGAGCTCTTCCATGAAGAACCCGAATTGCATTATCAAACTTTTGAAGACCTGTTACACAAGGATTTTGTGGAAACAGACAGGCTGTACAAAGATACCTTACAATGGCTGGGGCACGATGCCTGTGGACTTGAACTGGACCTGGACAGCATCGAAGGGTTTCCGGTAAGTGCATTAAACGGCAGCGGGTTCAGCATTAACGAAGTGCGGCACTATGTACGTACCATGGCGGCATTAAAGATGCCGGTATACTTTCATATTTGCGAAGGCGCACCCGAACACGCTTCTACTTCTTCTGAACGCCTCCTTAGCGGCAAACGCATTGCCAGCTTACTTACTGATTTTGTAAAAGCATATGGTCAATGGAACTCGTAGAATGCATTCCAAACATAAGTGAGGGGCGCAACAGGAGTAAGATCGAGGCGCTTTCAGCAGCCATAACCTCCGTAAATGGAGTAAGCCTGTTGGATGTAGATTCCGGATATGCCGCCAACCGTACCGTATTTACGTTTGTTGGCGATTGTGATAGCGTACATGATGCAGCATGTATGCTGTACCAAAAGGCCTTCGAGCTTATCGATATGCGTACACATAAGGGTACCCATCCGCGTATGGGCGCTGTAGACGTTTGTCCATTTGTGCCACTAAGCGGGTGCAGCACCAATACCCTGATCGATATGAGTATGCGGCTTGGGCATGCACTGGCGGAAAACCTGGAGGTTTGCGGTTATTTTTATGAATACAGCGCCATTCATTACGATCGCTTAAATCTTTCGGCATTGCGCAAAGGAGGCTACGAGGCACTGCCCCAGAAGATAAAGGAGATGCCCCCCGACTTTGGCCCATACAAAAACTGGCCGCGTTTTGGGTGCACAGTACTCGGAGCCAGAAAGCTGCTGGTAGCCTATAATGTGAACCTGGACACCAGGGACGTAAACATAGCGAAGCAAATTGCCGCTCATCTGCGCAGTGCCGGGAAAGGCAAAAACAAGCTCGCAGCCGCTAAATCCATAGGGTGGTTTATTGAGGATTTTGATCGCGTACAAGTGAGCTTCAATCTAACAGACCTCAATCAGACCGGCCTGGGCGAAGCCTTTGAAGCATGCAAGCGCGAAGCGGAAGCCCTGGGCTGCCAGGTTACGGGCAGTGAGTTGGTAGGTTTGGTTCCCGAAGCTGAATTTGTAAAAGTGTACGCCCGGCTGGCGGGTGCTGAAACCGGATTATCCAAAAGCCTAAGTGAAAACCAGCTGGAGGAAGTGATCAGCTACCTTGGTTTACGGGAGGTAAAAGCTTTTGATCCCAATCGAAAGATTATTGAACGCCTCACCCAATCGTTGAAACTGACCTGAGTATCCGTTATTTTATTTCGGCAATTTCCTTGAGTTCCTCCATGCTTAAGTTTTCCAGCAAAGCCCGGTCGAGGTGAAAAAAGATAAGGCGGTACTCCTCATTCATTTCATCAGACAATAATGCTGCCGCCTTCTTAACTTCGGCCAAATCCGCACCTTCTACCTGTATTTCATCTCCTTTAACCACGTATACGTTGTTTACATACATAGCGCTATCTACCCGGTAGGTGCTTTCTTCCTTAAGTGAGCAGCACTGCGCAGCCTCCAATATCTCTCTATCCAGATTTGGAATGATCTGGATCGCCCTTGTATCTCTAAGCTGGATTCCCCAACCGGAAAGGGGTAGGGCTACATCCAGGTGCAAGGGATATTCCGAAAGCTTTTCCAGGGGCTTGGCCAAGGCCTCACCTTGAAGCAGGGAATAGCGCCCCAATGGATCTTCGGCATCTTGCATGTTGTAGAACATAAGCACTCCATTGTCAACCGGGGGTATCCCGGCCTCCTCTTCAAAAGCCACTTGGTGTAAACGAACAGTAGCGGATAGCTTCCGGAAACCTATCTTTCTTGCCTCTTCCCGCATGTATTCCAAAAAGGTGAAGTACTTGTCTTTGCTTTTTAGGGTCCAGTCGCAATCAATTTGCAATTCTTCAAGCTTTATGGTGGTGCTATTGGCAAACATGATCCGGGTCCGGTTGAGCAGAAAAGCGGTGCGTGCGGCCAGGGCCGGCAATTGCGCTTCAGACATATTGCGTATGGTTTCGTTGGTCATAAATACCACCAGCACTACCTCTTCAATATACTTCAGGCTATCGGGCTTGATCTTCATATAAGACAGCTGGCGCTCCGTTTCCTTGTAGGGGTCCCAGGCCAGGTCAAAAGCACGGATGTATACCTTTGGGGCAGGTATTTCCTCTAAATACTGCTTCTCTTGCAAAACGGGCGCAAACCCTGTGCGCCAATGGTAAAAACTGATCGGATGCGGGTCTTTACACGAGGTAAGCAGTATGCCCGAAACAAAAAGGAGAAAGCATATTTGTTTTTTCATAGGTCAATAATACAAAGCTTTGGGCAGTCGTACCGCACTGATGAGCAAAAGCCGGTAAAGAGTGAACCAAAAAGGAAAAGCCCTGCTCAAGTGTATTGAACAAGGCTTTTATTTTTTAACATTACACTTGCTGAAAAGCTTATTTATTGTCCAGTTGCTTCAAAAGGGTTTCCACAGCCTTCTTAAGCTGCTCATCCCTTCCTTTTGCTTTGCTATCGGGGGCATTCTCTACCAGAATATCCGGTACGGCCGGCCCGTTCTCCATATTTTCACCGGTGGCCTTTACATACCACCCCCTAAAAGGAAGGCGCACAAAAGAACCATCCAACAAGCCTGTGCCCCCGGTAGAAATAACGGCCCCGAAAGTGGGTTGACCCACAAGCGTGCCAATGCCCAAGGTTTTGTAGGCATGCGAAAAGATCTCCGCATTGGAGTATGAGCTTTCGTTGCACATCGCAATGGAAGGTTTTACCCAGGCACTCAGGGGCAGGCGTTCGCTATAAGGGTAATAGGCGTTGAAATTTTTTTGTTCTTTTTTCAGGCTCGCTGCAGCCCCGCGTGGAATGGTATAGGCATGCTGTTTTACATTGAGTACCGCCATGAGGTAATCGGTAGTCCAGCCCCCTCCGTTAAAACGTACGTCAATCACGATGCCTTCTTTCCCGGAGCCACTCGCCTGCAATTCGCGCTCAAAGCGTTCAAAGCTTGGTTTATCCATGCCTCTGATGTGGATATAGCCCAGGCGGCCGCTGGAATACTCTTCTACCAGCGCCTTGCGCGATCTTACCCAATCCTCATACAATTCCTTGTTTACGCTCCGGCCCGGACGGATTACGATCTCTTTTTCCCCTTCACTGGTTTTAACCTTAAGCAATACCTTGTTTTCGGTTTGGTCGTTAAGCAACGCATAAAAATTGGTGCTGCGGTCTATGGCTACACCCCCAACTTCCAAGATCACATCTCCGGCTTCCAGCTTGCTGTTTTCACGATCTGCAGGACCATTGGGCAAAACCTTGGTCACTTCTACCCCCTTGTTTTTGGGTACTACTTCTATGCCCAACTTCCCGGTAGATTCTCGGGCTACATCTTCAGGGTTCCCTCCATACATACCCAGGTGGCTGGCATTCAACTGGCCCAGCATATTGTTAAACACATACCTGAAATCCTGGTTGGTAGAAGCCGCCAGGGCATAAGGGCGGTATGTATCGCGTAAGGCTTCCCAATCCTGGCCATGGAAATCCGGATCGTAAAAACGATAGGAAAGTACTTTCCAGGCTTCGTCAAACACCTGCTTGCGCTCGGCTGCCCGGTCGATGATCATTTTGGCTTTGTGGGGATAGCGTGTGATACTACCCTTTTTATGGTCTACCTTCACCAATACCCCCTTTTTTCCCGCATACAGGTCATCGCTTACCGGGTCAAGTGAAAGGCCGCTTAATCCCTGTCCTCCTTTGGTAAGTTGCTGAATTTCCGTACCGTCCCACTTGATCTTATACAAATCCCTTCGCTCACTTACGAGGCTTTGTGCGGTAAAGTAGAATGTTTCGCCGTCCTTGCTAATGATCGGGCTACTTTCGTACCCCGGTAGGGAAGTAACCTGCTGCAAGCGATCGTGTATATCGGCCAGGTCTATTTTAATGGGCTCTACTTCTTTTTCTTTTTTCTTGTCTTTTTCATCTTCCTTGTCTTCTTTTTCCTCCTCTTCCTCTTCAGGTTCCTCGAAGTAATACCCTTCTTCCCGGTCCTCCTGGGTTTTCAGCCAATCTTCCCGCGTCAGCCAGGCAAACCACACATCGTTGTCGCCATTATTCCGGTTGCTTACAAAGCCTATTTTGCTGCCGTCGGCACTCCAAAACGGGCGGTAATCCCCTCTGGGGTGCATGCTTACATTTACGGGTTTGGTGCTGCCATCGGCCGCTATAATAAATACTTCGCTGTTAAAATTCAGGTCGCTTTGGTCGTAGGCCAGGTAGCGGCTATCTGGGCTCCAGGCCAGGCCGGAAGCACCATCCCAATGATCAACCAACGTTTTGCGCTTACTGAGTTTTCCCTCAGCCGAAAGTGCCGCTACAATGAGCTTTTGTCCATCTTCCAGGAAGGCTATCTTTTTCAGATCAGGCGATACGGTCAATTGGCTGATATTGGTCTGCCCCTTTGTAACTTGTGTTACTTCGTGCTTTAAGCTTTCTGCCAGATCGGGTTTTTTGCTGTCTCCCGAGCGTACCGCATATAGGTTATAGGCACCGTCCCGGTCCGACAAAAACAATAAGACCGAGTCATTTACCCAGGCCACATCTATTTCTCTGTACGGATGGTTGGAGAGGTTTACCGCCTGCTCCTTATCTTCATCAACAGGCTTTACAAATACTTCTCCGCGGATCAGCATGGCTACATTTTTTCCATTGGGAGAAATTTCATAACCCGCTAAGCGGTTGCTATACGTTTTCTTTTCGGTAGGGTCAAAGCGGTAATCAGCCAAAATACTCAGGTTGATCTTTGCCGGTTGGGAAGTTCCTTTTTTGAGGTAAAGCCCGTCCAGGCGTTCCACAACAAAGGTTTCCGCGGCATAATCAAAATGCAATACCCCGTTTTTATCAAACTCGGTAACCATATTTAAGGCTCCCTGCGGACCACTTTCATTTACTTCCTGCCGGGCGATGTTATACACCCCCTGCTCATCGCTGTGTATAAAATAAAGCGTGGTATTATCTCCCCATCTCGGCAGGGCATCATTCACGGTATTGTTTGTGAGTTGAATGTGGGCTTCCGTCTTGGTATTGTACAACCAGATCTCCGTGTCGGCCGGGCCACTATAGGCCTCGCGCGACCTGCGGCATGCTCCGCGTACATAAGCCAATAAGCTGCCGTCCGGGGAGAGTACTGCCTGGCCACCTACTGCGTTTAGAAAACGCTGTGGCGTCCCTCCTGTTTCATGTATTACATACACTTCACCATCCCACTCTACCTGTGCAAAAAGGCGATCGGTACTGAAGTAAATGTTTCCTTCTTCACTCCAGGAGGTTGGCACATCACCTGCCGAATGATAGGTAAGCCGGGTAGGCATCCCCCCTTCAATAGGCATGGTGAATACATCATTGTTGCCAAAACGGGTGGTGCTGAAAGCCAGCTGATCCCCTTTGGCGTTAAAAAGCGGGTTGCTTTCGTATGCCTCATGAATGGTAAGGCGTTTAGGGGCATTCCCGGAAAGGTCCGTTGTCCAGATGTCTCCCTGGTAAGAAAATGCGATTTTATCGCCCGCAGGACTCAAGGCAGGTTTGCGCACCACCATTTGTCCACTCAGAGCCGTGGAAAGGCCTGCCAGCGAAAGAAAGAGCAATTTTTTCATGTTGAAATGTTTAGTTGATCTACGAATATAGGTTTTGTTGTTTTACCCACAAAGATGCTGCCTGTACTGTCCGGGATTTGTACATTGATCCGCTAAAACAGTATACACGTGAAGAAACCAATTTTACTCCTGGGCTCCGGGGAACTGGGCAAAGAACTCGTTATTGCTTTAAAGCGGCTGGGCGAAACGGTAATTGCCTGCGACCACTATAAAAATGCACCGGCCATGCAGGTAGCAGATGGTTATGAAGTATTTGATATGCTGGACGGAGTGGCCCTGGATGAAGTAGTGGCAAAGCATACTCCTAAGCTCATTGTGCCCGAGGTAGAGTCCATTCGCACCGAACATTTTTACCACTATGAAGCACAAGGCTATATGGTTGTACCCAGTGCTAAAGCGGCCAACTTTACCATGAACCGGAAATTGATCCGCGACCTGGCGGCAAAAGAATTGGGGCTGCGTACAACTCCTTATCGCTATGCCACAGACGCTACGGCTTTTGCCGCTGCTGTAGCCGAAGTCGGGCTTCCTTGTGTAGTAAAACCGCTAATGTCTTCTTCAGGCAAGGGGCAATCTGTGATCAGGGAGGAAAGTGAAGTAGAAAGGGCCTGGCAATATGCCCTGGAAGGAAGCCGGGGCGATTTACAAGAAGTAATCGTGGAGGGCTTTGTCGACTTTGAGTCGGAAATTACCTTACTCACCGTTACGCAACAAGAGGGACCTACCCTGTTTTGCGCACCCATAGGCCACCGGCAGGCACGTGGCGACTACCAGGAAAGCTGGCAACCTGCAATCATACCCGATACTCATTTACAGGAGGCGCAGGAAATGGCTGAAAAAGTAACGGCTGCCCTGGGCGGAGCTGGCATCTGGGGGATCGAGTTTTTCCTCACCAAAGAAGGGGTATACTTTTCCGAGCTGTCTCCCCGCCCACACGATACCGGCATGGTTACTTTGGCGCGCACCCAAAACCTCAGCGAATTTGAATTACATGCCCGCGCCATCCTCGGCTACCCTATTCCGCAGATTACCCAGGAAAAGTTAGGCGTTTCTACCGTATTGCTGGCAACGGAAAGCGCTGCTACACTCCCCGTATTTGAAGGCATTAAAGAAGCCCTCGCCAACCCGCATACGGACGTGCGCCTTTTCGGGAAGCCCACTACCCGTCCCTACCGGAGAATGGGTGTGGTATTGGTAAACGATGCATTGGACAAGGATATAAACGCGTTAAGAAAGAAAGGGGAAAAGATAGCTAAGGGTATAAGCATTCAATAATTTGACTGAATTTGTCAATACAATTTTAGTCAGTAATGAAATCTATACAAAGCGTATTGAAAAGCGCCCGTATTGAAAAAGGTTGGAAATTGCGGGAGGCTTCTGCTCAAACAGGGATAGACCAGGCACTGATCAGCAAGTATGAAAAGGGCGACCGCCTGCCCCCCGAAAAGCAATTGCCCGGTATAGCATCCGCTTACGATCTGGATCTTTTTTTCTTGCGTCAAACCTGGCTGGCCGAAAAAATAGGTCATCTGCTGCGCTATGAAATACAGCCCGAAGAGATCCTGCATATGGCAGAAAGCCGTATACAGTATCTTACCCGAAAGGAAAGTGCACAAACCCCCACCTTGGATGAGGCTCTATATGCCAAGCTCAAAAGGTTGGATGCATTAAAGCGCAAATGGATAGCCAAAAAACCTTTAAACCAGGTACAGCTCAAGAAGATCCAGGAGTATTTCAGAACGGAATACACCTATGAGAGCAACCGCATTGAAGGCAATACGCTTAGCTTACAGGAAACACACCTGGTGATAAATGAAGGGCTTACCATTGGCGGCAAGTCTATGACAGAACACCTGGAGGCCATAAACCATGCCGAAGCAATATCGCTTATGGAGGACTTGGTGAACGAAAACCCTGTGCTAAACAAGCGTAACCTGCTCGACCTGCATGCGCTCATCCTGAAGGGGATCGACC
>JANQPD010000037.1 GCA_028285465.1 Owenweeksia sp.
TCGCGCTCAAAGGCAAAGCCATTAATCAGGGCAGGTTGTTGAGCCCGGGAAACAAAGAAGAACAAACAGGCAAACACCAGGAAAGTAGAGCGCATAGTCATTTTTTTACAATTTCAAAGGTAAGGCAAATCAAACTTTGCCCAAGTACAGATAAGCAAACGTTCGTTGTGATTTATTTATGTGAAAGTCTATATTTGCCGACTATTTTTTGAACCGTAAAGTTCCCTAACCAGAATGCAGAATAAAGGAGTTATCAGATTGTTTGCCATAGTGTTTGGCCTGGCATGTCTCTATCAGCTATCATTTACCTACGTAAGCCGCAGCGTAGAGGGCGATGCCAAAGAATATGCACAAGGCGATTTTGCCAAAGAGCAAAACTACCTGGACTCGATGAAGACCCAGGCAGTATACCCCTTACTTGACTTTACCTATGACGAGGTAAAAGAAAAGGAGATAAACCTCGGGCTTGACCTGAGAGGCGGGATGAACGTGATCCTGGAAGTGCAGGTTAAGGACATTTTACGGGAGCTTGCCAGCGAAGCCCCCTCCCCGGTATTAAATGATGCCATTGCCAAAGCCGTGGAACTACAGGGGCAAAACCAGGATGATTTCCTGACCAGTTTTTTTGAAGCTTTTGAGCAGGTGAAGGAAGAGAGGAGCCTGGCTATTAAATTAAGCGACCCCAGCTTGTTCGGCACCAAAGAAATAAACGATAAACTGGGCTTTAATGCAGACGATGAAGCTGTAAAAGAGGAGCTGCGTGCCAATGTAGATGCAGCAGTAGCCAATGTTTATACGGTACTCCGGGCGCGTATTGACCAGTTTGGTGTAGTACAACCCAACATCCAGAAGCTCGAAAACAATGGGGGGCGCATTTTGGTGGAACTGCCCGGTGTAAAAGACCCGGACCGGGTTAAGAAACTTTTGCAGAGTACCGCTGAACTGGAGTTTTATACACTTTATGACGGGGTGGAGTTTTTGCAATACCTGAACGATGCCAACGAAAAACTGAAGAGCATTGTAGAACCTCCGGCTGGCCAGGAATCCGAGCTGAGCATTGACGCCATCGAAGAAGATGCACAAGAGGAAGAAGCAGATATTTTTGGCATTGAATCGGTAGATGAACAGGAAGCGCCGGATGGTGAGGGCGCTGATAGCGCGGAAACAATGGCCGCGACCAGCGATATCGATTCTCTTTTGGCCGAAAGCGACAGCACGGCCAATGCTTTTAACCCTTTATTTGATGTGCTCGTTCCCAATTACGACTTTCAATCGGGACGCCCTGGCTTAGGGCCTGTGGTTGGTTATGTATTGGTAAAAGACACCGCTAAGGTAAATGCATACCTGCGCAACGCCAAGATCAGGGCACTGCTTACCGGCAACAAGCGCAATGTGAAATTCATCTGGGAAGCGAAGCCAAACGAAGGCGGCTATCTCGCATTGTTAGCGGCCAACGTGGGCCGTGACCAGCGCCCTGCGCTAACCGGGGATGTAGTAACCGATGCCCGTCAGGATTTTGACCAGGGCAACCGGGCGATCGTAAACATGACCATGAATGCCCAGGGTACGATGCAGTGGGCCAAGCTTACACGCGAAGCAGCAGGCGCACCTAACGTGGAAGAAGACAACAAATCGGTAGCGGTGGTACTGGACAATTACGCATATTCATATCCTCGGGTAGCCAACGAGATCCCTAGCGGACGTACACAGATCTTTGGGAACTTCACTGTAAAAGAAGCGCAAGACCTGGCCAACATTCTCAAGGCAGGTAAGCTGCCGGCTCCGGCTAAGATTGTACAAGCTGACATTGTAGGTCCTTCCTTAGGGCAGGAAGCCATTACTGCAGGTCTTTGGTCGTTCCTAGTGGCCTTGGCCATTGTGCTATTGTACATGATCTTTTATTACAGCAGCGCGGGTATTGCTTCCGACATTGCGTTGGTGGTAAACATGTTCTTTATTTTTGGGGTGCTGGCCGGCCTGGGTGCTGTGCTTACACTGCCTGGCATAGCGGGTATTGTACTCACCATTGGTATGGCGGTAGATGCAAACGTGCTTATTTACGAACGCATCCGCGAAGAACTTCGCCATGGCAAAGGTTTGCGCCTAGCCATCAAAGATGGCTACAACAATGCATACAGCTCGATCATTGATGCCAACGTAACCACTTTTCTTACCGGGGTAATCCTGTATGCTTTTGGAACCGGGCCGATCAGGGGGTTTGCCACTACCTTGATCATTGGTATTCTCACTTCGCTTTTCTGTGCCATATTCATTACGCGCCTGATCTTTGAAATGCAGCTCAGCCGTAAAAAAGTAGTGGCCTTTGCTACAAAAACTACCAAGAACGCCTTTACCAAGGTAAGTATTGATTTCATTGGTAAGCGCAAGGTATCGTACGCCATTAGCGGGATTATTATCGCTTTAGGTATCGTGAGCCTTACTACCCGGGGCTTAAACTACGGGGTTGACTTTGTAGGTGGCCGCACTTACCAGGTACGTTTTGACCAGTCTGTAAGCAGTGCGGAGATCGAATCGGCCTTAGCCGATAAATTTGTTGCTGAAGACGGCACCCGCTTTTCGCCCAACGTGAAGATCGTAGGGGGCGACCAGCAGGTACTCATTACGACCAAATACCGCATCGATGAAAGCGGGCCGGAGGTTGAAGCAGATATCAAGAGCCGCCTGTATGAGGGTGTAAAGGGATTTTACAGCACGCCACCGGATGCAGAGGTGTTCAATTCGGAAGCAAGCGGTGACGGAGACATAGGCATCGTGGCCGAGCGTCAGGTAGGTCCTACCATTGCGGATGATATCAAAACATCTGCCGTATACGCTATCCTGTTCTCCCTGGTGGTGATCTTCCTTTATATCCTCGTGCGTTTCAGCAGGTGGCAGTTCAGCCTGGGAGCTGTGGCAGCCGCCTTTCACGATGTGTTGGTAGTACTCTCGGTATTTTCCATCACTTACGGCTTTTTGCCTTTCTCCCTGGAGATCGACCAGGCCTTTATTGCAGCCGTATTAACAGTAATCGGGTATTCGCTAAACGATACGGTGGTGGTATTTGACCGAATCAGGGAGTATTTGCGTGAAAACACAAAAAACCCGGTTAATCAGGTAGTGAACAAAGCCTTAAACAGTACTTTGAGCCGTACCATAAATACGTCTTTAACCACTTTCTTCGTATTGCTCATCATCTTTATTTTTGGAGGTGAAGTGATCCGTGGGTTTATGTTCGCTCTGCTGATCGGTATCATAGTAGGGACCTATTCTTCTTTGTTTATCGCTACACCCATCATGATCGATACGCTGAAGAAAAAGGATGACGGAAAATAGTTTTTGCACTACTTAGTTTTATAGAAAGAGCCTCGGTTTTTCGAGGCTTTTTTCTTTGCGGATATACACATTCATGCGCATAGAGAAACTATCTTTGCTGAACAGGTCGCCTTATCGCTCTCCTCAACTTGGTTGGGAAGAGAGGAAAGTCCGGACAACACAGGGCGCCAGGCTCTGTGAAAGCAGAGGAGGCCCCGGGCAAACCAGGGTCTACAGAAAGTGCCACAGAAAATAAACTTCCTATGCCGCCGCTAAGGAGGTAGGTAAACCTACCTTCGTTAAGGCTTCGGCAGGTAAAGGTGAAAAGGTGGGGTAAGCGCCCACCGTTTATAGCGGTGACGTTATAAGCAAGGTAAACCTCCTGGGTTGTAATGCCATGTATACCGGGGTATGAGGGTTGCTCGCCCGATCCCGGAGGGTAGGCAGCGTAGATAAATGATAAGGGCCCGCTTAGGCGAGGTACAGAATCCGGCTTACAGACCTGTTTTATAAAGGGTATGTTTAAACGCTACAGGCAAATATTAAAAGAAGAGGGCTGGAAAGGCCTTATCCGGAAAGAAGGCTGGAAAGTAGGCGCCTTACTTTTTACTTTTTTTTTAGTAAAAGGCCTGGTCTGGCTAGCCATCTTTTACGGGCTGTTCGAGGCGTTTTCCTAAGACATATGCGTTCGATTTAAGCCAATTGACCCTGTGGCTGAGTGAAACTCTTTGTGAAGAGAATGTACACTGAACACACACTAAAAAAAAGCGGCTGTTTCCCGGGAAGCAGCCGCTCGTCTTTTTACTATAAATGTTGCGTTTAGCCTTCTACCTGGGCTACTTCTACCTCTTCTTCGTATTCCTGTAAATACCGCTCAGCTTCCAATGCGCCCTTGCAACCTGATCCTGCTGCAGTAACTGCCTGGCGGTACACTTTATCCTGCGCATCACCGGTAGCAAATACCCCGGGTAGGTTGGTAGTGGCTGTGCCGGGCTTTGTAATAATGTAGCCCACTTCATCCATGTCGATTTGCCCTTTAAAGATATCCGTATTGGGTTTGTGGCCAATGGCTACAAAAAAACCTTCGGCCTTAATGGTCGATTCTTCACCGGTCTGGTTGTTCTTTACCCGCACACCATTTACGGTCTTTTCGCCCAATACTTCCACAGTTTCGGTATTGAAAAGCACTTCGATGTTCGGAGTATTCATTACCCGGTCTACCATGATCTTGGAAGCTTTGAAATGGTCTTTGCGCACCAGGACGGTAACCTTTGGACAAAGCTTGGCCAAATAAGTGGCCTCTTCTGCGGCAGAGTCCCCTCCACCTACCACCACTACTTCCTGGCCCTTAAAGAAGAAACCATCGCAAATGGCACAGGCAGAAACCCCGTGCCCGGCTAGTCTCTTTTCCGATTCGAGGCCCAGGTATTTGGCAGAAGCTCCTGTGGCAATGATTACGGTCTTTGCCTGTATCTCTACGGCATCGTCTATGATAAGCGTGTGGTATTGCCCGGGAATTTCGCTCAGTTCTGCCTTGGTCACCATGCCAAAGCGCACCTCCGTGCCAAAGCGTTCCGCTTGCTTTTTGAAGTGTTCCATCATTTCAGGCCCCATAATGCCATCGGGGTAGCCTGGAAAATTTTCCACGTCTGTCGTGGTGGTTAGTTGCCCGCCTGGCTCAAGACCGGTATAGATGGTGGGATTGAGGTTTGCCCGTGAAGCGTAAATGGCTGCCGTATACCCTGCCGGGCCCGTTCCAATAATTACGCATTTGTGCTTTTCCATGCTGTATATAAAATTTGTTTCAAAAGTAAGGCTTCGGTTTCAAATACACCATGCAAGCACAAAGACACCAATGAGTGAATCAGGCTTGTTTATTTCGAAAAAATAAGGTTACATTTGCGCCCCCAAATACGGGATGTGGCTTCCCGCTTTTGCGTTAAGCTTCAGCGGGACAGGCACTTCGCTCATCCCGCATAAAACATCGGGATGCAGCTCAGTTGGTATATTGCTAAAGCAGCACAGGAAGTACACATCTGGGGGCGTGTGGTCGTCCCGCTTAAAGCGGGATCATCCCTTAAATTAGGTAAAATGTATGTGTACATTTTATATAGTGGTTCTTTAAATAGGTATTATGTAGGTCAAACAGCTGATATTAAGGCTCGTCTTATACGGCACAACAGAGGCTTGGTTTCTTTTACCAAGCGGGGAGTGCCGTGGGACAGGGTATGGATGAAGAAAGTGGAAAACAGGTCTGAAGCCGTGTTGTTTGAGCGAAGGATAAAAGGAAGAGGAGCCAAAAGATATTTACAAGACATCGGGATGTAGCTCAGTTGGTAGAGTACACGTCTGGGGGGCGTGTGGTCGCTGGTTCAAGTCCAGTCATCCCGACTTAACAAGACGACCTGCCTTTTTGGTGGGCCGTCTTTTTTGTTTCTACTCCCAGCCCCTTGGGCTAGGCACTTGTATTTCAAGATTGTATCGAAGGGTGGCGCAAAATCCAAAAGGACATTTTTATCCGACAAAAGGCGGTTCGAACCAATTCTTTTCCCAAAGGCGCGCAGCGCAACCAAATTTTCCGATTCTAACACAGAAGTGCCTTCCTGAGTCGTTTCTATGAAGTCCCGCGCAAGTTCAAACCACAAGGCACCCTTTTTCTCAAAACTGGTTTTTTGCTCATTCAACTCCACTCGACCCCTTAACAGTTCGTCTTTCTTTTTCAGGTACGTGGGTCGTTCAATATCCCCGTCCAGAAAACTATTTACGAGTCGATCCATTTTCGTTTCATTATCACTGATCTGCTTCTTAAGGTTTTGAGAAAAAGACCGCCTTCCAACTTCATCCGCCCGCTTTTCCCGCTCCAATTCCGCCAACAAGATTTCGGTTAATTCATCAGGCAATGTGACTTGATCTACCCGCGCATGCAACTGCTCCACAAGCGTATTGTTAGAAATATACGCTTGTGAGCAGTAGCCCATGCGCTTTGAACACCGATAGTAAATGTATTTCCGTTTTTTGGCGTATTGGGCGGTAATAGCTCCTCCGCACTCCCCGCATCGCAACAGCCCTGTTAATGGAAAATTATGGCTGTTTTTGCGATTGCGGGGCCTCCCTTGCTCCTTTAAAACCCGTTGCACTTCTTCAAATAACTTTCGGCCAACAATCGGTTTGTATCTTCCCTCGTAAGTCTCCCCGTTCAAAGAAATCAACCCTATGTAAGCCTCATTTCTCAGAATGTGATTCAACGCGGCTTTTCCGTAGGGAATACCCGACCGACTTCCAATGCCCCATTCAAACAAAAGATGTCTTGCGGTTTCTAATGAATGTCTCCCGGTCGCGTATTCCTTAAAGAGTTTTTTCACTATACGCGCGTTGGTGGGATGCGGCACTATGTTTTTAATGTTAGCATCATTTAGATAGCCCAAAGGTGCCTTGGTAGGATATTCGCCCCTTCTAATCTTTTGCCGCAACCCACGTTTCACATTCTGAGAAAGGTTATCCGAATAATACTTGGATTGCCCGAAAGCTACTTGAAGCATAAACAAACCTTGTGGGGTTGGCTCAAACCAAAACGTAGGGAATTTGAGGTCTGCTACGCGCTTAATGTCGATCAGGTAAATGATTTGTCCCCCGTCTACACTATTCCGCGCGAGCCGATCGGGGTGTCAGGCTAAGATACCCACCGGTTCGCGGTTCTCGTAAACCTTCGCCATCATCTGGTTAAAAACAGGTCTTCCGGGTCGCTTCGCACTTTTACTTTCCACAAAGGTTTCTGCAATCACTAATCGTTCCCGTTCGGCAAAATCATTTAGTTCAACTATTTGAGCCTCAATTGACATCACTTGGCGTTCTTCCGATTCAGTTGATTTTCTCTTTTTTGGGCGTGCCCCTTCGCCTGGGCCCAGAGCGGCCTATCAGCACGCCCGGACCTTGCCTCGGGTCGGGCTATCCGCTATACTCCTCGTCTCCCTCCGGTCGCCTGTGGGGTGCCGCTGCTATCCCTCACGCGGGGTTCGCGTTCACAAAAGCAATTAGTATTTTCAATCCCCTGGCTTTATCATCTTCCCGGTTTTGTAGCACTTCATTTTAAAGTCTGAGATTTCACGGCTAAGCTTTTTATTGGCATTTTCCAACAGTTCGTTTTGCGCTTTCATAATTCGGAGCAGGTCATGCATGGCATTCAGATTGTCTAATTGTGTATATACAATCTGTTCTAGATCGGCTTTGGTGTATCTTCTCATGTTATAGGTTTTGAATGTTAACAGAATCCTTTCGATAATCGAAACAAACCTATTCAATTCTTACAGATTAACCAAATATTTCTTTGAAAATTCTACAAAATAATCTATAAGACCTACATTTATCTTTCGATAATCAATAGAATATGACTCAATTAGGAACATTCCTGACTAAAAAATCTGTGAACAAAGCGATGGTTTCACGGAGGACTGGAATAAGTGAATCAAGGCTAAGCCAGCTTAGTTCTAATGAATCTACACAGCTCCGCGCCAAAGAACTCTACCTCATTGCCCTGGCCATAGATGTAGACCCCTGCGAGGTATTGAAGGAGATTTATGGAACTCTATCACTAGAAGAGTAAAACTCGGATATTCATGGCAAATACTCAAAAGATAAGGCCAATTCATCCTTTTGCTGCTCGAATGGCTCCTGAGATAGCCTTTGCAGCGCTAGATGGATTACCAAAAGGGTCTTTGATTCTTGATCCTATGAGTGGTTCTGGAACAGTTGTAAGAACCATATCCTCATTGGGGTATAATGGAATCGGTATTGACATTGACCCATTGGCTGTAATGATGTCGAAAGCATGGACAACCTCAATTCATTCAAGAAATTTTTCACGTATTGTCGAGAGAGTTTTGACTACGGCTGAAAAATCAGCCTTATCCACAGTCAGTCTGCCTTGGATCGATGAGGATATAAGGACTCGAGAGTTCATTGATTTTTGGTTTGCTCAAAAGCAGAAAAATGCCTTAAGAAAGTTAGCCTCAGCCATCTTTCATGAGAGCGGAAAGTATACCGACCTTTTAAAGGTAGCTCTGAGTAAACTGATTATTACGAAACAAAAAGGGGCTTCTCTGGCGGCAGATGTCTCTCATGGTAAGCCACATAGAGTCCGAATGAGTAATGACTTTGATGTTCTATATGAATATCAAGTTGTATGTAATCGCTTGATCAAAATCATGTCTGAGTCTCCTATGAATGGCAGAGTAAAGGTCTCAAGAGGAGATGCTCGCAAACTGCGCCTTCCAGATAATTCAATAGACGCTATCATAACGTCTCCCCCTTATCTAAATGCCATCGACTACATGAGAGGACATAAGTTGGCACTGGTTTGGTTAGGCTACAAGATCGGGGATTTAGCTGCAATCAAGAGAATATCTGTAGGGGCTGAAAGAGCACCAGAGGCCAAAGCGAACATTGAACTTGCTAAAAATATTACTTCAGGTATACCCGATTTCCATAAGCTCCCTAAAAGAAAAGTGAACATGATTTATCGGTATGCCTTAGATATGTGCACGATGTTGGCCGAAGCCAATAGAGTTTTAAAATGTAGAGCACGAGCCACTTATGTAATAGGAAATACAACACAGAATAACGTATACATCGAGAACACAGAAATAGCAAAATATGTGGCAGAAGCTTGGGGGTTAAGACTGATAAACAGATTTGAAAGAGAGATACCTCAAAACAGGCGTTATTTACCACCCCCGACCAAAAAAGAACAATCCAGCTTTAGAACGAGAATGAAAACGGAGGCAGTACTCACATTCCAAAAGACATGAGAATCGCAAAAGCATCCAAAGAAGAAATAGACCTTCATAAAGACATTATGACGGGAGATGGTCTGGCTCTGTCTATGCTCTACGACATATACGGGGAGAAGATCATATCTAGTTTGAAAAGTTGGTATCCAAAAATTGCAGCAAAAGACGATACTTACATACTTGAGGCAGTGAATGAAGCTTTTTGGGGGTACTTTAAAAACCCTTCCACGTATGATATTAATAAAAGTACACTTCAAAGATTCTTGGAAATAGCGGCAGATAGAGACTTAAAGAACATTTTGAAGAAGGAAAAGAAGTTTGAGAAAAAGCAAGATTTACCCGAAAGTGTCGAACTTGAAGAAAGACTATGGAATAGTATTACAGAGAATGACAGTCAAACGGATGCACCTCTAATTGAAGCAGAACTCTCCGAAGATGTGAATAAACTTTTGTCTGACTATTTCAGAAATGAGCAAGATATCAGCTTGGCACGATTGGTTTTAAATGGCGAACGGAGGATGGAAATCTTTTCTGAGATTCTAAACCTGAAACGCAAAACTATTGATGAACAGCGATCGGAAGTAAAGAGACACAAAGACCGGATCAAAAAAGTTCTGGATCGCCATGAAGTAGAAGAAAAAATAAAATCCTTATTGAGATGAATGAGCAATTGAGACTATTAGAACTAGCTAATAAAAGAGCAGCTAATGATAAGGAATTCATAGGCTACATTCTCAAAAAATACGGAGAAATAGAAAAGTGTAGCAATGAAGAGATTCGCTCAAAACTGAACTGCTCTTTAAAGGACTACTATCGCCTTTCTCTTTGCAAAACACCCAGCATTGATTCGTCTGATTTTATTGAACAACTTAATAGGGTCGCTGCACATTCTAACATTTCCATGATGGAGTTGAATGCCTTAATTAAACGAGTGGTTTCTGTTGAGAAATTTTCAGAAGCCAAGAGCAACACATGGTTGATAGCAGCAAGGGATAAAAGAGGAGACCCTGACAAACCCGATGGTGATTAGTGGATGTCATTCATTAAACCCCATATCGTATCTACCGCTAAAAACTTTTGGATAGAGAGAGGTGAAAAGCAATCACCACCTTTTGATATATCACAAGCAGTTAGTCTGGTTTTACCGGTAGACATTGTAACACTATCCAATTTGAGCCTAAAGCGTGTTCAATTATGGCTGGCAGATCGGAAAATGTCATTTGAGTTTGATGAGGAAGACAGGAGCTTGCATGGATTTATCCTTACCCACAAGGGTTTAGGGCTTATATTCATTAATGGAACCGATGATATAGCTGAAAGAAGATATACTACTGCCCATGAAGCCAGCCATTTCATCTTGGATTATTTTCAGCCCCGACAACAGGCCATAAAAAAGCTGGGGAAGTCAATTCAAGAGGTCTTAGACGGTGTGCGCGAGCCAACTGATGACGAGCGAATTGATGGCTTATTGTCTTCGGTATCTATTAAACCCTATAGCCACTTAATGGAAAAAAGTGGTGATGGCTCTTTCTATAATGCCACCATATTTAATGCAGAGAACGATGCGGATGCTCTAGCGGCAGAACTCCTTGCACCACACTCTCAGGTCATCCGTGAGGTAAAATCAAAAGACTCGAACTTATCTTTTGATAAGTTCAAAGCCAAATGTCAATCACTCCTTGTAGCTAAATACCTATTACCGAATTCCGTATCAGAAAATTATTCTACTAAACTATCTTATATTGCTACCGGTGGGCCATCCCTTCTTAAAAAATTTGGCTTTTAGTGTCGAACTTTTGAAAAGCTACGGGAATAGGTATGGGAGAAAGAAATATACTCCATGGAAGAGGACAAGGAAGCACAAAATAGGAAAGAGTTAAACCAATCCGCTGAAGAGTTATCAATTGATGATTTTAAAAAGGCGTATGGAGAAAATTTCTCCAGTGCTGTGAACATTGATACGTGGCGTATAGGTGAAAATTTGGCTGAGCTCTATCCTATTATTGAAAAGGAGTTGATCAGTGCCAAACAGGATGAGGCTAAAACACATCAGGCATTTCGCGAAAAAATCTTTCCAAGAATTAAAGAAAAAGCACTTGTACCTCACGCAGGTTTGAACAATGACCTTTATCAGGATAACAGCCTGATCAAAAAAGTGCACCATGGTTTTCTTTTTAATGGCTCTGTTCTAGCCTGTGGCAGTACAAGTGCCATTTATGATACCGTTCCTATATCCATCACTCAGATTGGTATTTGTCTGGTAAACTATCAAGGACAACACGGTAGTTATTCACACCGGCTCTTTAGGCGTGATCTACGGTTTAAGAGTGAAGACCCAATAAAGGAGGCAATAAATCTGATCGAAAGAAGAAAGGGTGATGAGGTAGCTGGAGATAAGAGAGGAAAGCTCAGCACTTTGGCTATTCGAGGAATAAAAACATATGCAGAACGTGCCATTCTTCTTGAGAAAAAAGGAGATGCTAATTGGCTGCTAGGAGCTGGTTCACCTGCGCCATATGAATTGATGACCGGTTTCTGGGCTAGTCGAAAAGAAATGAAAGACAAATCCATCGGTCTCATGCAAAAAATGGTGCTAGACCATCAGAAGTTTGTCTATATTCAGAATAGCATCAGAAACCCACAGTTATGGACGTTTGGAAACGCCCTCCGACCATATGAGTACCTTGTTATCGATACAATCGAGGACGATTTGATTCGAATGGTAGATCAAGGTGGTACTCGTGGAGAGTTCCGAAAATCTTATGAGCAGTTTGCCAAACAAGTAGGTAGCAAAATTGTACGGGGGGTCTACAAGGTCTCTAACTTATCCAGTCCACAGATATTTTATTGTCATATCGATCACATAAAAGTAGCGGCCCTAATTGCTATGGCAGACAGTGTACTTCAGCTACACAAAGGCTCACCAATGCTTTTAGACCTGGCTGACAACCTATGTCAAACCGCATTTGGGAAGAGCGATTTCGTAGCATCCATTGAGCAAGCCTATGCGAAGGCAGAGACACTAGCCCGTATAACCCCAAAAAGTTAATTTTCATGGAAACAAAAGATCAAAATAATACTACAGGAGAAGCCATTCACGATTTGCTTGACAAAGAGATTCAAGAAAATGGAGGGGAGTGGAAAGAAGACCCCAATTGCATCAATGCTGATGGGATGACCATGTTCGACATGCCTAGCAGTAAAGATAACCTCATTACGGTGCTGTTACCTAAAAAGAACATCAGAAATATTGGTGCTCATTCATTAGTGGAAATCAGGAGCAGAACCACTGAAAACGGTGGAGACGGGAGAACTTACCGGGCTATCGTAGTGGCTGGGCCATTTCATGAACCCGATGGAATACGTGCAGATGCCCCAATGATGATTTCAACAACTATCAACGGAGCCATCTTTATGCCCAATTTTCACGGCAAAGTCCAGGTAGAGCTTTTAGGTGAAATTAAAAATGGAATGATGATGCCACCGAGATTCCGTCCATTACCTAATAGCCCTGTTTTTGTTCTGAGTAAGGAAGAAACTGCTAAAGCACTAAAGGTTGCTGCTAACCCCGGGGTCACTTTGGGGATGGCCATAGGACATGATGATATCGAGGTGCAAATACCCACTGATAAGAAAACTGTACTCCCACGTCATATTGGAATTCTAGGAACAACAGGAGGAGGTAAATCAACCACAGTTTCCGGCATGATGACTCAACTTCAACAGAATGAAGTAGGAACGATTGTGATTGATACGGAGGGAGAATATACTCATGTGGACAAGTCCACTCAGGACGAGAACATGAAAAAACTCTTAGTCAACCGAGGAATACAGGAAGCAGGAATCGAAAACGTAAAAGTTCTTCATATGGTTGGTCGAGAAACCCGTGCGGCAGCACCTACCCCAACAGACACTTTCACATTGAAGTTTTCTTCACTTTCGCCATATGCCGCCTCAAATATCCTTGGTTTGAATGAAGCCCAGTTTGGCCGATTTCTTAAAGCTTATGATACCACAAAGTTGATTCTAAGAGACTTAAAAGTATTCCCGCAGAAAGGGCAGGAACAGGAGGCATTGGAAATAGATGAGTTTGAAACGGGATGGCCAGGTATTACACTGTCCCTTTTGATCGATGTAGCGGGAATGATTATGGATAACTTAATGGGAAATCCACTCAACCCTTTCAATTATCAATTGAAGCAGAACTTGAGCCAAATCACTCCTCGAATTCAGAGCGTTCAAACCTCCCATGAGATTAGTTGGGGAGCACTATTATCGAAGTTATGGCAATTACATAGGGCAAAAGTCTTTGATATAAGTGGAGCTAATGAACTTCCCTTCCAAGAAATGATCAAACCCGGCCAGGTTACAATAGTTGATCTCAGTGACTCAGATTCAACCGTAATAAATAATATCGTAATCGCCAACTTACTTCGCGGAGTTCAAAGAGTTCAAGAAGACGCCTATGAAGCAGCGGTAAAGCTGGAAAAATCGCCTACTCCCGTTTCAATCATTATAGAAGAAGCTCACGAGTTTTTATCTAGAGAAAAGATTGGTAAAATGTCAAATTTGTTTGAACAAGTAGCGAAAATTGCCAGGCGTGGGAGAAAAAGATGGTTAGGGCTGATATTTGTTACACAGCTTCCACAGCACCTCCCTGATGAAGTACTTGGATTGATAAACAGCTTTATGCTTCACAAGATTAGTGACTCTAACGTTATCAGCAGGCTTAAAAGATCAATTGGAGGTGTGGATGATGGTCTTTGGAATCGGCTACCAAACCTTGCACCAGGACAGGCTATTGTGTCCACACCCAGCTTGGCGCGATCCCTTCTCGTTGCAATGGATCCATCCCCGTGCAAATTGCTTATGGTGGACTAAAAAATACCTAATTTCTGTCGAACTTCATCTGATTTCTTGGAATAGCTTTTCAAATGATAAATATTATGATACTAATTACTTATGACTTGAAAAGCGATCATGTGCGAGTGAAAGACGAGCTTAAGGCAAGAGGCTGGAAGGACGTGATCGTAGGAACCAATGGTGTTTCATGTAAATTGCCTAATACTTCACTTTGGAAAGAGGGAAATGACTCTTCTGCTGCCCGGGAAGAAGTAAAATCTGTGATTTCACCTCCAACGTTAGAAAAGCTCATTGCCGTTTCTTTTGACAGTTGGGCAGGAATCAAGGGAAATTAGTCAATCAATTAGGTTGACTGGTACTGCTGAAACGGCCACTTCCAGTTGTAAGTGGCCGTTTTTTATTAATATTCATTCTTCTCCTAATGACTTTGGTTTTGATTACAAACTTCCCACTTTGCCGCTTGTGGCGGCATGGCATTTACACCACCTTCCCTTTCAAAGTGCAAAAGCCCAAAGGCTGAAAGTAGGGAACGGCCAGACTTGTGTGCCTCTGGCACAGGCAAAGAAAAGCAGCCAGGGCAAAGCCCGGCTGATCCCGCTGAAGCGGGAAGCACCCCAAAAAGAAAAGCTCAACCCGATCCGACTCGTTCAGGATCTCCCCGAAGCTCGAAGAGCGGCAAAAACTCCTCTCGGCCTTCCGAAACGCCAGTGCAGGCCGATGCAGGAGCCTTGCCGAAGCGAAGCACAGGCCGACCCTGAGCCCAACGGGCGATGCCTCCGACGATTCTTAACGGTGGAACGCCCCGACGATTACGAACGATGAAAAGACTCTTTATAAAAAGTTAAAACAGTGGACAAGAGAACCCGACAAAGCAAAAGCCTTGCAAACACTAGTGTTTGCAAGGCTTTTTAGTTTTTTACCACTTAAAAGGGGCTTGGGAGGTCGTTATTCTACCAGGTCAATCACGCTTAACTGATAGGGCCATGGGTAATTGTCAGTTGTTGGGCTCTGATCAGGCCCTTTCCATACTACATAAAAGGGGTAGGGATCATTATTGTTTTCCCGGGCTACGGGCTCCCAGTTGTCGGTGCCGCTGACGTCCAGGTCCTCAATGGCGATATACCCTCCGCTTTCCATAGCCATACCATAACTGGCGGTATCTGTAAAACCATCCAGTGCTGTAAATATAAAGGTGTACTGCTGGGTAGTGTCCAGCCTTTGCCCATAGGCATAGATAAGCACATCTTTTAAAGGGAGTGCACGGTAGCTCTTGTTTTTTTGATGAACGGGGTCAAAGAGGTTGATGTCTTCTGAAGAAAGGTCGGACCGCAACGCGCTTCTTTTGATCACATCCACCTGGTTCCCGTTGAACGCGAAAGTCAATGCGGGGTCTGGTAGGACAGGGCGATCATCTTCATCCTTTGAACAGGAAAACAAAAGTGCAATTATGCTTAAAAGTATAAGGCATCTGCTTGTCATAGTTAGGTGTGTTTACTTTAAACTTAGATCAAAACTAGTCAATGGTGCACGGAACATATGAGGAGGGGGCAGACAATACGTGGACCCGAAGAAGCCAGATATCTGGTCTAGCCTGCCTACTTCTATTTGGATTGTATTCACCCCATCTAGTTGTTCTTTGGGTTACTTCCTTACCACAGATGTCTATGGGCCAGACCTCAGTTAATGCCTGTTGGCTCTCTCCCTACGGCTAGGGTTAGGAAGAATCCAGAACTGATCGGCATCTCATTCCCCATAGAAACGTCCAGATCCTCCATAATTATATTTCAAATATTGAGTTTATGCACTTCTGCTTCAAAAACACATGCCCCTATTATTGAGCGCTAAGAGAAGCACAACAGGAAGTTAGAAAAAGTATATAGAAATAGAGTTACTGTAATTCATTGTCTCTTAATTTTAACTCACTGATTGGTATTGATTTATATAAATGTATGTGCCAAAATAGATGTAAAATAGTAATGAAAAAAGGAAAACAAATTCTTACATTTATGTAAATCAAAAAACGATTTACTATGAAACATTTAAAAAGAATTTTAGCATTGGCGCTGTTCATGGGCGCAACAGCATTTGGCTACGGCCAGAGTACAGCGTTGACCATTCACAATGAATCGGAATGTGAGGTGGTAATTAGTAGGGTGTATGTGATTGACTGTGTACTCGGAACGGATCAATTTATCTACCCCAACATTTGCATTCCTCCGGGTGGTTCCGCCTCTATCCCACCGGTAAGTTCGGCTTCTCATGAGTGGGGAGAAGTGGTAGTGTGTATATCTGAAGGTTGTAAACCGTGCCAGGACCTAACGGCTTGTATAGACCAGCCCTCAAGTTTTGTGAGCTGTGCAAGTCCTACAGGTCCTTATACCATTACAGGTTGCGAGTGTTCGGCTACCGTAGAGTTTGCTACGCCTACTGATTTTGTTATTTATTAAGTTCAAGAATTAAGGCAATGCTTTAACAGGGTTGGATCTGAACGTTCAACCCTGTTTGTTTTTAATAACTTCATTCCTGCCGACCATTAGCCTAACAAAGCGGCGGGTTTAAAGTCCGTCTAATCCCGCATCTTCCATCACACAGCAAGGAGGGGCAAAGCCTTTTGTAAGCCTATTCTTAAGAAATCATTATCTTTCGTTTTTAAACCAAAACTATTTTTAAAATGAAAACGATGAACCTTAACAAATTACACTTTGCATGGATGCTGTTTGTGGTGCTTGGAGTGTCCGTTTCATGCAGCAAAGATGAGGACAACAACCCGCAATCCGCGACAGCTGACCTCACGGTAACCATTGACGGCCAGACGTGGAGCGGAAACATCACGGAGCTAACCCAAGGAAACACAGTAACCCTTACTGCAACAAGCGGGGCCACTTCCAGTTTGCAATTGCTCATGCCAACAGATACTGTTGGGACCTTCGACCTGTCTGATATAGTACCCGTTGGCATTCAATACATGCCCAGCTTTGGCCAGGTGTTTAACGACATGCAAAGCGGCACTTTTGTGATCACCCAAAACAGCAGTACGCAACGGTCGGGGACTTTTAATGCGGTCATTGCTTCTACTACCAACCCGGGCAATACAGTGGTGATGACCAATGGGGTGTTTAACTTCAGGTAATCACGCTTTCCAGATAAACAGAAGCCCTGGTTTTTGCCGGGGCTTTTTCATTATAGGGGATGGGAGCATATGCTTTACCTCCGGCCAACCATTTCGGGTATGGTACTCAGCTTAAAGAAGTATACTCACAGACGGCAACCGGTAAGATGATCAGGGCAACACCTCTTTCACTCTGGCCCGCAGTGCAGGAAGTACTTCTTCTTCAAACCAAGTATTTTTCTTGATCCAGATGTTGTTGCGTGGGGAGGGATGTGGCAGCACAAAATAACGGGGCAGGTAATCCTGAAAGTGCCGTACCGTTTCCGTAAGGGTGCGCTTCTGCAGTTTGCCCAGGTAGTAGTGCTGCGCATAACTGCCAATAAGCAGTACCAGCTTAAGGCCTTGCATCTGCCCGAACAGGGATGCGTGCCACTGAGGGGCGCACTCCGGGCGTGGAGGCAAATCGCCACTTTTTCCTTTGCCCGGGTAGCAGAAACCCATAGGTATAAGCGCCACTTTTTGGGTGTCGTAAAAAGAGGTTTCATTCAGTTGCAGCCAGCTACGGAGACGCTCCCCGCTTTTATCGTCCCAGGGCGTTCCGGTTTTGTGTACTTTGCTTCCAGGGGCCTGGCCCACAATGGCCATTTTGCTGTTTGTATGAGCCGTTACTACCGGGCGGGGAGGATGGGGCAAATGCTGTGCACACAGGGTGCAATCGTGTATTTCTGTTAGAAGGGTGTGCATAGAATACCGAAAAGGCTTGACATCACTTTGTGCAGCGCAAGATACTGAAGCGCATAAAGATCTGAGAATGATTTAACGTGAATAATGGATAAGCAAAATACTGTCAGTTTGATTTCTATGACATAGCCAAGTGATTATTATAATTATTCTGGTAGGGCCTGTCTTCTCTGATTACCGCCATTACACGATGAATAATTTT
>JANQPD010000042.1 GCA_028285465.1 Owenweeksia sp.
GTAGGTAGTAGGTAGTAGGTAGTAGGTAGTAGGTAGTAGGTAGTAGGTAGTAGGTAGTAGGTAGTAGGTAGTAGGTAGTAGGTAGTAGGTAGTAAATTAGATTGCACTGATCTGTTTAACGGTATGGCACCTAAAAAACCTAAGTAGTTGAGCCTTCTCCGCGTTGACAAAGGCACGTGCTCTGCGAGGTGTACTCATTCATCTAAATAGCCTTTCCTTTGTAGCATGAAGCAGCACGGCTTTCCTAAGGCAACACATCTCAAAAGCAAAAAACTGATCGAACGCCTTTTTAAAGAAGGAGAAAAGGTCAAAGGTTACCCTTTGCTGGCCGTATATACGCCTATTGAACCGGGAGCTTCTACACATCAGGCGGGTTTTAGTGTAAGCAAGCGCAAGTTCAAACACGCGGTTGACCGCAACCTCCTGAAACGCAGGATGCGGGAAGCTTATCGCCTGAACAAACACCTGTTGCCCGGTGGAGAAGAACCAAAGCTTGCCATTATGTTTATTTACCTCCCCGCTAAAGCAGCAGACTTTATGCAAATAGAGAAAGGCATGCAAAAGGCGCTTACTCATTTGGCTTATGCGCATAAAAAGGAAAACACATAATCTTAATGGCAAACGTGCGTTTTGTTATACCTTAGTGGCTCTTTGCGAAACCCTATTTTGCCATTTAGCTTTTATTAAAATTTTTGGAGAATGAAACATGCGCGTAAGATCCTGTGGGGAGTTCTGGGCGGGCTGCTCTTTACCCTATCCCTTGCCTATACCCCCGACTACTTTGAGATCAGCAAGCAGCTTGACATCTTTACGAATGTCTTTAAGGAAGTAAACCTCTATTATGTAGACGAAACCGAACCGGGAGAGTTGATGCAGGAGGCCATTGCTTCTATGCTGAAATCTTTAGACCCCTATACGAATTACATCCCGGAAGAGCGGGTGGAAGACTTTAAGATCCAAAACACGGGCAATTATGGTGGAATAGGTGCCGCGATTCGCCAGCACGAAGAGGAAATTGTGATCACCGCCCCTTATGAGGGCTTTGCCGCAGATAAAGCAGGGATAAAAGCGGGCGACATCCTGTTGGAAGTTGACGGCAACCCGGTAAAGGGAAAAAGCAGCAACGATGTGAGCCAGATCCTGAAAGGTGCCCCGGGTACCAAAGTTTCGGTAAAAATAAAACGCCAGGAAGAAGTGCTCGAAAAAACCATTGAGCGTACAGACGTTCAGGTAGCCAGTGTTCCGTATTACGGCATGCTCTCTCAAGGCATCGGGTACATAAGCCTGAGCAGCTTCACAAGTAAGGCCTCCCGAGAGGTGAAGGATGCCCTGAGAGTACTCAAAGAGGAAAACGAGCTGAAGGGCCTGGTGTTTGACCTGCGCGGCAATCCCGGAGGCCTGCTTAATGAAGCCGTAAACATCAGCAACATTTTCATCCCAAAGGGTAAAGAAGTAGTGCAAACCAAAGGGAAACTAAAGGAATGGGAAAAAACCTACTATACCTTAAATCCCCCGGACGACCTGGAAATTCCCATAGCGGTGTTGATAAACCGGGGCAGTGCTTCAGCCTCGGAAATTGTGGCCGGTACCCTGCAGGACTATGACCGTGGCGTAGTGATCGGACAACGCTCTTTTGGGAAGGGCCTGGTGCAACAATCCCGTCCACTCTCTTTTGGTGCGCAAATGAAGGTGACCATTGCCAAGTACTATACGCCTAGCGGCCGTTGCATACAGGCGATCAACTATGCAGAAAGAGACGAAGACGGCAGCGTAAAAGCGATCCCTGATTCGCTCCGCAACAACTTCAAAACGGAAGCAGGACGCCCGGTGCTGGACGGAGGCGGGATTGACCCCGACGTGGTGGTAGAACAGGAGAAAATAAACAGCCTGGTGGTAGCGCTGTATCAAAAAATGTTGCTTTTTGACTATGCTACCGAATACGCACGCAAGCACCCAAGTATTGCCTCCGCCAAAAGTTTTAGCCTAAGCGATGCGGAGTATAAAACGTTTGTGGAATGGGCAAAAAAGCAAAACCTAAGCTATGAGACGCCTACCGAAAACGCCATAGACTTCTTGGAAAAGCAGGCTAAGGAAGATGAGTATTTCAACGGTTTACAGGAAGAGATAATAAAGCTTCACAAGCGCTATGAGCAAGAAGAGCAAGAGGACCTGCTGAACTATAAGCACGTAATTAAAGAGCTTCTTGAAGAAGAGATTGCCTCGCGTTATTATTACGAAACCGGGCGTATCGCAAATGCCGTACAAAAAGACCCCGAAGTGGTAAAAGCCATCGAAATATTAAGTGACCCGGCAACCTATCAAAGTATTTTAACACTTGCCAAAAAATAATGCCATACTACCTTTAAAGTGGCAAGAAAGGCTATACTGGTATAGCCTTTTGTTTTTTGCTTTGCTCTTGCCTTTCCAACCCACTACACCGCCTCTTACCCTTTCTATTATGCTTATGGGGCTGGCTTGGCTTTTAAGCCTTGGATTCAAGGCAAAGTATGCAGCCCTTCTTCAAAACAGGCCTGCCCTGCTTCTGGTGGTATATTTCCTCTGGTGTGTGTTTGGCTTGTTGTACACCTCTAACCTAAAGGAGGGTAGCAATGATGTTTTCCAGAAAATCCCTTTTCTCGCTTTTGCCTTGTTGCTGGGAGCCATGCCACAGTTTTTAAAATACAGGGATAAGGTACTTCATGCCTTTCTACTGGCTTTGGGAGCCATCTGCATCTATTCCTTTGCCGAAGCCTACCTCAGCTTCAGGGAAACACAAGATCCACTGGAGTTTTACTTCACCAAGCTGGTGGTGAGTGAGCGGGTGCCCCCGCATTACCTGGGTATGTACCTCAATTTCGGGTACGCCGTATTGTTGTATAACATCTTGCGTCAAAAATCATACATAAACAGGGTTTTGGATGTGTTTCTCGCGCTGTTGTTCTTTGTAACGCTTATCTTTCTTTCCGTGCGTATGCAATACCTCACCTTTGTATTGATCAACCTAATCCTTATCTGGCGCTTTTCACGGGAGAAAAAGGGGCAGCTCTTTGCCTGGGGAGCCATGCTGGCTGTATTGGTGGGATTTTCCTTGGCCATTTACAGCTTCGAAGGCAGTCGAAGACGTGTTACCGATGCCATCAACGAGGCCATTTCGTTCAAAGAAAAAGTGAACGATAAGCAAACCAACCACCGCAAATTTCTTTGGAAATACGGCTGGGAGAGTATCCGGGAACACCCGGTACTGGGGGTAGGCACGGGCGCTGCAGACGATGCTCTTTCACAGAAACTGCAAAAAAGCGATGCCCAGTTCTGGAATGGTCAGGACCTGTATTATATCCGGGATCAGGCCTATAATTTTCACAACGAATATCTGCAACAACTGGGGGCGCACGGAAGTACCGGATTGTTTATCCTGTTGTTGCTGCTCGCGGTACCGATATTGGGAATAAGTACTCCGTATGAAGGCAAGATATTTATTGTGGTGTGCGCGCTGAGTTTCCTCACGGAAAGCATGTTGCAACGCCAGGCGGGCATTTTGTTTTTCAGCTTCTTCTACCCGCTTCTGCTCTCCAGACAACCCCCTGTTGCGGTGCACTAATGCGCTTCAGCCTCAATAAGTGACTGGTATAACGTAAGGTATTTTTCTGCGATCACTTTCGGTGCAAGGTCTTTTTTGAAACGCTTATGCGCCCGTTTTGCTGTTTCTGCTCCTTTATCCAGGCACTGTTTTACTGCTTTTCCCAGTGAAGTGATGTTCTCCAGTTCAAAGAAAAACACTTCATCGGCAGTAAAATACTCTTTTATTACGGGAATATCAGAAGCAATGGAAGGCACATTGAGCTGGGCGGCTTCCAGCAAGGCATTGGGGAAACCTTCCGAACGTGAAGGCAATACCAGCGCATCCGCCAAGGGCAGGTAAAGCTGGGCATCGGGTTGTGAATCAATAAACAAACAACGATCTGCTACCTGGAATTTATTCGCTAAACTTTTAAGTGCTCCCAGCTCTTTGCCTGCTCCTATATGTACAAATTGCAGGTCCGTTTGCAGGGGCAAAAGCCTGATCACCTGGTCCAGCCCCTTTCTTTCGGTTACATACGCCATGCTGAAAAGAAGCGCGTGTCCCGGCTTTTTAAAGCTTAAGATCTGTGCGCTGACCTCTTCGTTGGCAATGGCCTTTTTGTTTATAACCCGTGTATTGGGAATCACTTTAACCTCCTCCAGTTGCCAAAGTTTCTGGTAATACTTACGCATGTGTTTACTGAGCGCCACGATTGCGTTTTGCTGGCTGCTCAATACTTTCCACACCCTCCAGAAAATGGCCGAAATAAGCCTGTTGTATTGGTATGTAAGGTCCTCTTCCACATAATCGTGTAAGGTGTTTACCTTCTTGGCTTTTATGCTTTTGGAATGATACCAGATATACGCATCCGCCTTAAAACCATGCGCATGCACAATGTCATATCCTTCAAAGGTATTGAGCTGGGCAAAAAACAACTCGGTTGCCTCAGGTAGCTCCAAAGCGTTGTTTTCTTTTTCAAAAAAGAAAAAATCCATCTGCACCATGTCTTTCATGGCCAGGGCGAGATCAAATGCCATTCTTGCAGGACCGGCCGGAGCCAGAGAAGGAACAATAACGGCTATTTTAATAGGTTGCTTCAAAGCTATTTATACGCTGACGTGTGAATTTAAACAATAAGAAAAACCTGACCATAAGACCATTTACTTAAGCTTTAGTTCGATTTAAACCTGATACTCGCTAACAAAGGAAAAAATACATTGAAGAGAACTATGGCCCAGGCACGCTCAAGCATACTCTCCGTAAGCATGCTTATAGAAAAAAACAGCAGGCAGGCAAAGATAAGAAAGCGTTTCTCCTTCCAGGCCAGGGTGGCGTAATGCAGCAATAAAGCAAGTAGAAGGCCTACCCCCACCACCCCGAGCATCAGCCAGGTTTCGATGTATTGGTTGTGTGCATTGTATTTACGTTCTAAACCTACCCAAAACCCACGCGCGCGATAAGCTTCGAGCAAGGCTGTGCGGTGGTCTCCTATCCCGGTTCCCAACCAGGGGTGTTCAGCGATCACATCCATGGCACAGCTCCACTCCGCCAAGCGAAAGGTTGCCGAGTTAAAATCCCGGCCGGATATGTCGTAGCTAAAATCCGGGAATTGCAGGTAGCGTTCTTTTAGTTTTTCGGGCCCGAAAAAGACAAAGGCTGCAAAGAGCAGAACAGGCAGCAGCGGAGCTACCAGCCACAGGTATGCTTTTTTCTTAAACGCATAATACAAAGCGCCTGAAATGAAAACGATGAAGAGCGCCATAAGATTGATCCGGCCTTGCAAAAGTACCATCATCACAAAGAAAAAGGCTATTAAGAAGTAAAGACCCCATTTGCGCTTTACTTGTTTTAACAACCAGATACTTGTGAAAATGGCTATGCCGATATAGGTGCTGAAGTAGCCCGGGTGCATCACGGGTTTTGCCAAATGGGTATAGCTAAAAAAATACCGCCTCCCAAAACTATCGCCCGGATCGTAAAACCAGGCACCTTCTTGCCATGCCGCTATGGCGGCCACACCCAAAGCAAGCAGGCATGCCGCAAAGACCCCCAGCACAAAAGCAGTACATACATTGCGCATGGCAACGGCCCGGAAGCCCGGTGCTGCGGCTACCGCAAACAAAGGAGCGAGCAAAAAGCTGAACTTGGTTTCCAGGCCTGCCCAGGCCGCGTCTAACTCGCTAACCCAAAGCAAACTAACCCAATGAAAAAGATAGAAAGCAACTGAAAAATACACTATGGGCGCCCCCAGAGCACGCTTCCAATCGGGTCTTTTTACAGTTAAGATACACGCCACAAAAAGCAGCAGGAACGCCATATTTGTAAGCAGGGCCACCCCCAAAGGCAATACAAAAAGCAGGGCCATAAAGAGCCATTCTAAATGGAGGCCCTGCTTTAGAGCAAAACTAATG
Organism: Owenweeksia sp.; assembly: GCA_028285465.1. Lineage (GTDB taxonomy): Bacteria > Bacteroidota > Bacteroidia > Flavobacteriales > Schleiferiaceae > JANQPD01. The sequence goes on from JANQPD010000042.1 coordinate 5,971, forward strand.
GGGCTTGTATGTGCCACGTTTTTTCTGCGCCTTTTTTATTAAAAATGGGATCTGTGAAAGACCCAAAGCTACGAGCAAAAGCAAACCAAACAATAGGGAGGCCCGCATAAATGGATTTAAAAGAAAGGCCACTATTACAAAAGCCGCATTTACCCCAAACAAGATCAAACTGGCCTGGGTATGACTCAATCCAATATCGAGCAGGGTATGGTGGATGTGGTTGCGGTCTGCGGTAAAGGGAGACCTCTTCAGCACAAAGATGCGGAAAAGCACCACACGCAGGGTGTCTAAGACCGGAATAATGATCACGGCAAAAGCAAATACCATGGCATCAATTTTACGCAGCACCACTTCTTCCGCCCGTTCATTTGCCTGTAAAAAGTAAATGGTGAGCAGCGCTGCCAGAAACCCCAATATCATGGAACCACTGTCGCCCATGAAGATTTTGGCATTTACCAGATTGTAGCGCAAAAAGGCCAGTTGAGCACCCAATATGGCTAAAGACAAGATCAGGAACAGCGGCTCATTCAGGTAATAAAACCATAAGGCATAAGTAGCACTTACCAACACACCCAGGCTGGAACTCAACCCATTGATGCCATCGATAAAATTAAAGGAGTTGATGATGCCCAAAAAGAAGACCAGACTAAGGCCCACGCTTACCGCGTAAGGCAAAAGGTGCACATCAAACAAACCGTAAAAACTCTCCAGGCGAATGTCTCCCTGCACCACTACTATCAACACGGCCAGTATTTGCCCGAGCATCTTTTTATAGGGCACCAGGGGATACAGGTCGTCCTTGACCCCGGTTATAAACAAGACAAAGAGCGCTACTAAAACGGAGTTGAGCGCAGGGTTCGGAATATGGGCCGTGCAAAACACGAATGAAATGATCATTCCCCCGAAGATCGCCATTCCACCCAAGGGAGATATGCGTGTGGCGTGCTTCTTACGGTCGTCCGGTACATCGTACAAACGCTTTACCAAGCTAAGGCGGATGATGGCCGGGATGGAAAAAAAGGTGATCCCAAAAGCAAGTAAAAGAGCCAAAACGGGCGCGTATGTCTGCAAGTACTCCACCTAAAGCCTGATGTATGGTTTTTCTTGTAACATAGATGTTAACTCATATGGCCCACCGCGGCCGGCTGTTCCTGAAATCCTTTGTAAACGGCAAAGTCAAAGGATGAGTGCACCCCAAAGGCCGCGTGCTCATCAACCACAATATGGCTGATCTTACCCGCATTGATCTTTCCGCGACTTTTAAAGCTCTCCAGGGTGCTCAACATAATGCCTCCAACGGCCTTGTATATTGCCTCCCGTTCCAGGCGTGTAAACTTTTCCTGATCCAGAATAGGGGTAAGTGTATGCCCGGTATGGCGATAATACATCTTATTATCGGGCCGTACGCTCAGCACCGCATCGGATTTGAACAACAACAGAGTGTTTACGGCATCATCTACCACTGCGGCGCTGAGAAAAGGGTATTCCAAAGCGGCCGTCATAACGAATTGGACATTGAGTCCCTCTTTCCCGGCAGCATCAACGGCCAGTTTTACTGTATCGCCAAGGGTTTGATTAGGCCCGGCAAAACGAGCCGGTCTTTCCAATACTTTTACACGGGCCAGGCTGCGGAATGCGTCACGGGCAAAAGTCAGGATCACTTCGTCTGACGATACCACATATACGACAGCACAGGTATTGGCCTCAAGGCATTGGGTTACCTTTTGCTCCAGTACGGTTTCTCCTTCTTTGCCAAACAGCGGCCAGCTCTCTCCCTTTATTTTGGTGTTCCTTACCGGAATAACGATCAAGGTAGAGGCCTTACTTTTTTCTTTGGCGATAAACGTCTCTTTTATAGCCCTGCGGGTTTCCAGTATCCTGCCCTCATTTGAAGTGAGGTTTTCTCCGTGCCTGCGGTAATAGAAGAGTGGCTTATTGATGTTGTTTACACTGTAGTGCGTGATAAACTTCAACCATAGGTCATAGCCGTCCTGGCAAGTAAAACTCTCGTTATAGCCTCCCAGTTTCTTAAGGAAACTCAAACGGATCATGGTGCATGCTCCGTGGGCCGGCTGGTCATATAGAGAAACTTCCTTTTCAAAATCATGTCTTCGTTCTTCGCCTGTGATCTCCCCTTTCGCATCTACGTAGTAATAATCCGGGAACACCAGCCCCAGGGCCTCATCGGCTTCGAGAAGCGTGCTCATTTCGGCCAGGGCCTCAGGCGCTAAAAAATCATCCGCATCCAGGCGCATAATGTATTTGCCCCTCGATACACGCATCGCTACATTGTTGGTGATGTTGAGCCCCTTGTTTTGCTGGTAAATAATGGTGATTCTTTCTTCCTGGCGGTACCGCTCTATGGTCTCTTTGCTCTGATCTGTTGACCCGTCATCGATGATGATCAACTCAAAGTCTTGTAAGCTTTGCCCCAATACGCTTTCGATGGAGCGTTCAATGTATTTTTCGTAGTTGTAATTGGTTATGTAAACCGATACCAAAGGTTCATCTTTGCTCATGTACGTTGCTTTAATTCGCGTGCGGGCACCCCACCCAACACCTGGTAGGCTGTTGCCGAGTTGTTAACTACTGCATTGCTGCCTACCACCACTCCTTTTTCCAGGTGCACGTCTGGCAAAATTACCACATGTGTTCCCAACCAGCAGTCTTCTTCCAGTTGAACCGGGGCATGTGCATACCCTTGTTGCTGAATGCCTAGGTTTTTGCTTTTAAAGCCATGCATGCTGGTCTGGAGGTATACGAAACCGGAAATCAGACACCCTTTCCCTACCGAGATATTATCTCCTCCGTTAAAAACAGCATACAAGCCAATGCGCACTTTATCCGCGATATCTATTTGTGCCTCATTGGCGGCCAGTATACGCACGCCCCTGTCGATGCGCACTTTGCTCCCGATATTTACCTGTGCCTTTTGATGCACGCGCAGTTCCACATTCCTGCGTAATTCCACATGATCGCCAATATGGAGGCTGGCCCCTTTATCGATCAATATCCGGGGAATGGAATCGCATTTGAAGTGCTTGCCAATGTGCACCTTGCTCCCGCTATACAGCATACGGGTAAGCCAGGCATAAAAGGCCGGGCGGAGTGTACGTAAAAAGTATTGCACCATATCTAAGCGTTAAGCATTTTCCAATCCAGCTTTTGGTGTGCTTTCACGTTTTGGTTTAGTGTTCTACCCAAAAGCTTATCAAAATCCCGTGCATCTATGCCGTGGTTAGGGCGCAACACCGTGAGGTTTTCACGGGTGAGCACCTCTCCCGCAGCGATATCGCGCAGCGGGTAAACCGCTCTTCGAAAAGAAACTTCATGTGCATGATCCAACTCTATTTGGGTAGGCTTTTTCAGCGCATCTCCTTTCAGGGATCTGATAAGCCCGATTTCATCAATGAGGGCCTCTACCTCTTCCGGAGTAAGGCTTACCTGGTGGTCGCGAAAGCTTTTACCTTCACGTGTATCTGTAAAATGGAACTCAAGCACTTCGGCACCCATAGCTACCGCATACTGAAGTGCTTTGCTCCCTACCGTATGATCGCTGTATCCAATGGTCAGGCCGGTTTTCTCTTTCAGGCGGTGCATCACGTTCAGGTGTGCATCGGCATCATTAATGGGATACATGCTGGTGCATTGCAGTACCGCTAGCATATTGGCCGAGGCATATACGGGATTGACCTGCTGGATAAAGGCTACGGCTTCCAGCACCTCTGTTTCGGTCGACAAGCCCGTACTCAGGATGATGGGTTTGCCCAGTGCGGCCGTGTTCCGCAACACGGGGTAAGCGGTAAGGTCTCCGCTGCCGATCTTATATACCGGAATGTAGGCATCCAGCCATGCTATAGCCGAGAGGTCCCACACGGAAGATGTATACTGAATCCCTGCATGGGTAACCATCTGAGCCAACTCCAAATGCTGTTCTTTGCTTAACTCGAACTTTTTAAAGTGTTGATTCCTGTCAGGGCTTTCACGTTTCGAAACGAGTGTATCCCCGGTATAGATCTGGAACTTTACCATGTCCACGCCCGTATCAATAGCCAGTTTTGTCAGCTTTTTTGCGTAGGCAAAGTCTCCTTCGTGGTTGCCCCCGATCTCTGCGATCAACAGAGGACCGTGTTTTCCTTTAAAGGCGTTGCTCATAACTCTTTAACAGTTCTAAAAATTCTTTCATTCCTACCTGGGTATGTGGCCGATCCAACTGCCGGATCACCCATTTGCTTCTGTGGAGGTCCTCTTTTGTATCCAATGCCATTTGTACGGCAGCCGCTTCCGGCAGGTCGGTATTCTTTAAATAGTAGTGTGCCTCTTCTTCTGCCTGTTCATAGAGATACACCATAACGTGCTCGGTAAAATAGGGATTTTGTAGGATGAAGGGCAGTTGCGCTGCATAGTATGTCATGTCCACGATCTCCACGCTCATCCCTTTGGGAAAGGTACGTCCTTTTACATTGCTTAAAAAAACGTATTTCCTGGAAAACGCAGCCTTAAGCATATGTTGCAATACTTCTGTGTCCAGGAAAATATTGTCGCCATTAATGCGGCATGCGTAGCGGCAATTCAATTCCTGTGCAGCCTCGTAAAACCTGAGCGCCACCTTTTCCAAAGAACCCCGGTATACTTTTACGCCCTGTTTTTTGGCAAACAAGGTAATGGGGTCATCGCTCCGTTCATCACTGGTAGCGATAATAACCTGGTCTAAGGCTATCACGGTGTTCAAACGCTCCAGGATATACTGCAATACGGGTTTGCCGGCAATTGGCATTAAAGCCTTGCCAGGGAGGCGGCTGGAGCTGTAGCGCACCAGGATCACTATACCTACCTCAACTGCGATGGCCTATATGTTTCGCAGGGCTTCCACCCCATATTTCATTCGGGCCAACACTTTTGTTCACTACAGAATTAGCGGCTATAACTGCTCCGTCAGCGATCTGTACACCTTTCAAAATGGTTACGTTGCTAGCAATCCAAACGTCATTTCCAATACGGATAGGTGCAGTTGTATTAGGCTGGCTGTTGATCTTCTCTCCTCTTGCAATACTGTGATCGCTATCCACTACATATACAAAAGGCGCAATGAGGCAATCGGCTCCTATCTCAATTTTTTCTGAAGCAAATACAAAGGTGTGGTAGCCTACTGTAGTCCGCTCACCAATTGAAATACGGGCATGGGCATTGCAAGCACAAAGGTGGGCGCCTTCTTTCACCACTACCTCATCGGCAATAGAGATGTTTTTCGGAAAGCGCATAAACGCTACACGTTTATCGATCCACACCCGCACGCCCAAATGGCCGAGCCGGTTCTTTGCACGCCACGCACGCCACTTATGCAAGCTTGTAAATTTCAGGTGCTTTCGTAATTGACTCACGCCATTTCTTTAAAGTACAAACTTGCGAATAATTCGCTTATTTCCCTCAAAGGACTTATGTGGCACTACATGCATTAATTTTGCAAGCATATCTGAAATGTATTGGCGGTAAAAGATAACCTTAAACGCTTCATTGCCCGGCATGGCTTTCTGGAGAAAGCTATGTTTCAGTATTACCGGTTGCGCAATGCTGCTGCTTTTGAAAAAGAAGTGAACCACCGGGCGGCCTGCTCTCTATTTGACTATACCCGTCTGGCCGCTGATCTTCCCTACGCCCCGCATGAACGGGTGATCGACAACAACCTGTATGGCTATGCAGAGGCATTAAAGCGCTATGGAGGGGTTTCCAAAGACCTTAAAGCGTATATGGAGCACGGACTTTTCCTGGGAGGTATCGTACACAAAGACCAGTTTAACTGGCATTATCCCAAGATGATCTGCATGAGCCTGGAACGGGTAAACATTTTACAAAAAGCGCTACCCGAGAAGCAGGCGATTGCGGTAGGGCCTTACATCCACTATGCGGAAAACCTACTGAATGCAAAAGCTTTTAAAGCTTTGAAGAAACGGCTTGGAAAAGTGTTGCTGGTGTTTCCTTTCCACAGCATGAAGGGGGTGCAGGCAGGCTTTGAAGAGGACAAGCTCATACAAGAGATCGGGCGTATAGCGAAAGATTATGACAGCGTGTTGATCTCTTTATACTTTTTAGACGCCCAGGTAGAGGGGCGTGCCCGGGCCTACCTGGAAGCCGGATTTAAAGTAGTTACAGCCGGCCATAAATTTGATCCTAACTTTATTCAAAGGCAACGCACCCACATCGAATTAGCCGATATGACGATGAGCAACGGCATGGGTACACAAACCGGCTATTGTATATACCTGAACAAGCCGCATTACATTTTTAACCAACACATTGAGCAAAAAGCAAAAAGCCGGGCAGAAGCTTCACGCCATGAAGCTATTGCGGGGCAAACAGAAAAAGAAAGGGTACAGGCGGAGCGCGCCTATTTTTCTGAACTCTTCGGGACCTATCAAACACACATAAGTAAAGTACAACAAGAAGCCGTAAGCCGGTTTTGGGGCTTTGAGGAGATCAAAACCAAAGAAGAGGTCAGACAGCTTTTTGGCTGACCTTGGCTTTTTCGGCCCCCATAGCTTTTTTGAAATAGTACCAGCCGAGCCCGGCCAGCGACAGCTCGATCAGTATCTTTGCCCATGCGGCCCCCCACAATTCAAATGCATTGATCAACGTGTAGTTTAAAACCAATGAAAGAAGTCCTACCATTAATATGATGCGTAGGTGCCATTGGTCTTTACGCAGCACCATAAGGCCTTCATATAAAGAAAAATGGCTGAAAGTCGTCACAAACAAAATGGGGATCATCCACCGGAAGTAGGGTGTCACAGCAAGATACTCCGGGCCAAATACAAGTTGTACAAAAAACTCCGGGATCAGCATCACTATGGTGCTTGCCACAGCTGAGACCAACAACATCAAGCGCATGAAACGCCTATGTGCTTTTTGATAATCTTCCAGGTTGTTTTTGTACAAATTGGCAAAGTAGGGAAACAGGGCTCCTCCCAATGGCATAAAAAGAAAGCTCTGGCCTACAATGATCAGCTTCATGGCAGCCGCAAATAAACCCAGTGCTGTATCCGTAAGCAAAAAGCCCATGAAAAGAATAGTGCCAAAGGTGTATATGCGCGTAAAAAAATGTGAGAGGAACATATACCAACCGCTCTTTAGGTAGGCTTTAATAAGGCGCACGTTTGGCTTGGGCCATTTAAATGGCGGCAACACTTTTAAGGCGTAAAGCAGGGTAGCGATGGCTACCATGATTTGAGCAAAGGCATTAATCCCTACCACCAGGTAGAAGTCTTCCTCTTCGCGCAATAAAATGAAAATCAAAGCGGCTGCCAATACTTTTATGGCCAGATTAGCAAAGGCAATAACCGACAGTTTTTGCAAACCCTGAAAGAGGAAATCAGGGTACAGCGCCCACCCCAGCACAATGGGGAAGGCGTATAAAAAAAGGTGGGGATAGACAGCAAACTTCGGTACGCTGAACATCAACACGACAAAGAGTGCGGTTAAAAGCAAAAAGAGCAGGAACCTGGTATACATTACGGTAGAAAACACGGAAACAATGCGGGAAGAGCGATCGGGGAAAGCGGCAATCCTGCGAGTGGCGGTGTACGAAAAGCCATAGATCACGACAACCGTAAAATACAGCATTACCGTAGTGGCCAGCTCAATTAATCCGTAATTTTCAGGGCCTACCACACGGGTTATGTATGGAATAGTAACCAGGGGCAGGAGATAATTTGCGGCCTGTGAAATGCCTAAAAAACCAATGTTTTTAAATACCTGGCGCGCCATTAGCTGGTTTTACGTATGCCTTTATAAAAAAGTTTTACCAAGGGGGATGGCGAAAGGCGTACTATTGCCTTTACCGAAACATGGAAGAGGTAGTGCAGGGGGTTGAGCAAACCTAGTTTGTACAGGTCATTTACTTCGCGGAGTTCATTTTTTAAATAGGCTATACCCCGCCTGCGTTTTGTATAGAACTGCGTGCCGGTACGTGCTTTTACCAGGCTTTCGGGGATATTTGCCACGCGATATCCCTGCATTAAAAAGCGGGCCCACAACTCGTAATCATCACCTACCGCACCATAGTTTTTATACTTCCCCAATTTCTTCAAAACAGATTTGCGGTACATAACCGTCATGTGGTTGAAGGGGCACCGCCAACGGGCATAGCGCAATATATCCTCATGCGCAGCGGGCAGTTTACGCACGGCTATGCTTTCCTGCATGTGTTCATCGTATTCTGTGATCCACGAGCCGAGTAAGGCGAGGGCCGGTTCTTTGCGTATACGGGCCAGTTGTTTTTCAAAACGGTCTTTCTCACAAACATCATCGGCATCCATGCGGGCCAGCCATTCATGATTTGCTGCCTCTATACCCGCGTTCAGGGCTGCGGATAAACCCATATTCTCCGCCAGGACTACCTGCTTAAGTGTGGGCATACGCTGTGTCCAGCTCTGCAAAAGGTTGCTTAGTTTTTCGGGTACAGGGCCGTCCTGGATCACCACAATTTCATCTGCCGCTTTTGTTTGTTCCTGCAGGCTTTGCAGGGCTTCTTCCACATATTCGGGAGCATCGCCATGATAGACGGGCATGATTACACTAAAAGGAAGGGGTGGCTCACTCAAGGTGTTGGGTTCTATTTAGAGTGCAAAGAAAGGCAATCGAATGGCATCAGGTGTGGAAAGGGTCCTCTCCTTTTTGTGCTTTCCGCTTCCTGATCAAAACCCTGGGCACAAACATGCTCAGCATGTAAAAGTACCAGGCTTTTCCATAAACGGGAAGATACCGTACCACCTGGCCAAAATGGTACATGGCCAGTATGCGGTCGAAATCGGAAAAAAGATAGTGCCTTCCCGCCAGGTAGTGCCGGTTTGCCATACGTATTTGTTCTTTCGCTGCAGCCAAGCCTACACAATCCGGTTTAGGGCCTTGTTTATTTCCACGCGCAACTGATTGAGTGTACCCAGTGTTTCCAACTGCGTATTTAGTTCATGTCCCGGTGTTTTACTGATCTTGTTTTGAATGTCGCGGATCATGCCCCGCACACTTATTTCTTTAAAACGAAGCACGGCTTCTTTGGCATAGCGCGGGACAAACGCCTCCCGCTCGGAGACGAAGATCTTTTTGCTTTGCCAGTTGTGTAACTCATATTTTTCGGCGCTCAGGTCTACGGCTAAGGCCACTAAAGCCTGATCGGTGTGCCGCATGAAGTACGCCCCATCCGGAATACTTTGATGCTGGTTGTAATAGGTTTCGTACTCTTTAAAAAACGAGTGGAAAACGGGCTGTTTAAATACAAGTTGATCTTCAAGCAGTTCCAGCAATACATATTCGCCCACCGTCTCTGTAATGCGTTCTTCCTCAGGGATTTCATCATCAGGCGCCTGCATCGGCAATTGCGGAAAGTTCAGCATCAACCAGCAAAGATCACGCTCCTGGGTATAATTGGCAGACAGAGCCGTATGATCCAGGGGTTCTTCCGGGGCGGGGCTTTCCTGTTCTTCTACCACCTGCATGGCTGGGCGGTTCTGCTCGCGTTTTGCCTTTCTTTCCTCTTCCTGTAACCTCTTTTTCCGCAATTGGGCCAGCTCACTGAAAAGCACTCTTTCTTCAAGGCGCATGATACGGGCGCACTCTCGCACATAGGCATCCCGCTCGAGGGCATCAGGTATTAGGGCAATGCTCTCTACCATTTCGCGCGCAGCCCGCGAACGTTCCAGGGCACTATCTGCAGCATCGGCCAGCAACAGTTTTGCTTTAAAGCCCAGGAAATCCTGGCGGGAATCGTTCAGGTATTCTTTAAGTTCTATGGCTGAGTGCTTTTTCGCATACGAATCCGGATCTTCCCCATCGGGGAAAAGTACCACCCGTACGTTCATACCCTCCTGCAACACCATGTCAATCCCGCGTAAAGAAGCTTTTATCCCGGCTGCATCTCCATCAAAAAGAAAGGTAATATGCTGCGTATAGCGCTTTACCAGGCTGATTTGCTCAACGGTGAGCGAAGTCCCCGAAGAAGCCACTACGTTTTTTACTCCGGCCTGGTGCAGGCTGATCACATCGGTATACCCTTCTACAAGCAGGCATTCATCCTGCCTGCTGAGCTCGGCTTTTGCCTGGTACAAGCCGTAAAGGGTGCGGCTCTTATGGTAAATCTCACTTTCGGGGCTATTGAGGTATTTGGCAATCTTGGCGTCCTTCTTCAGGGTACGCCCGCCAAAGCCCAGTACTCTTCCGGTATGACTTAAGATGGGAAACATTACCCGCCCGCGAAAACGGTCTGTTCTGCGCCCGTTCTCTACCTTGGTAAGGCCTGTTTTTTCCAGGTACGACAGTTGGTACGCTTCTCCAAGGGCCGCTTCGGTAAAAGCTTCATAAGCTTCCTGGCTATACCCCAGTTTAAAGGTACGGATGGTGTCTTCTTTAAACCCTCTTTCTTTGAAGTAGCTCAGGCCGATCAGTTTACCTTTCTCGCTTTCCCACAATTGCTGTTCGAAGTACTTTACCGCAAATTCATTCACCAGGTAAAGACTTTCTTTTTCGGAGCGGATCTGTTTTTCTTCTTCGCTCTGCCCTGTCTCTTCTACTTCAATGTTATAGCGCTTGGCCAGGTAGCGGAGGGCTTCCGGGTAGGAGTAGTGTTCATGCTCCATTAAAAAGCTCACTGCATTGCCCCCTTTTCCGCTGCTAAAGTCTTTGAATATCTGCTTGGCGGGCGACACCATAAAGGAAGGGGTCTTTTCATTCACAAAGGGGCTCAGTCCTTTGTAATTGCTCCCCGCCTTTTTAAGATTTACAAAGTCTGCTATTACCTCTTCAATACGAACGGCTTCAAAGATCTTGTCTATGGTTTCTCTGCTGATCATTCCCGATGCAAAAATAGGAAAAGCTCCTAGTGCTAAGTTAAGCTTAAACCTAGTGAAGCATCAATGCTGTTTCCGGGGCAGGCTTATCGTAAAGGTGGAGCCTTTTTTCTCTTCGCTTTCCAGGCTAATGCGGCCGCCCATTTGCTCTACCAACTCCCTGGAAATAGCCAGGCCCAGCCCTGTACCTCTTTCTTTAGTACCCTCTACGCGGTAATAGCGTTCAAAGATTAACCCTTGTGCTTCTTTAGGGATCCCGTGTCCCTGATCTTTTACTTCAAAACAGATATGCTCCTCTTTTTCGTATACCTTCAAATGAATGGCCGTTTCCGCTTTTGAATATTTAATGGCATTGGTCAGGAGGTTCACCAGCACCCAGGTGATCTTGTCAAAATCAACCCATATGCTCAAGGGCTGGTCGGGCAGGTGCTCCTCTATGGAAATGTGTTTGTCTTCTGCCAGGGGCAATACGCCATCAACGGCTTCATCAACAACTTCTTGCACACGCACATCTTCCGGGTAGAGCTTTATTTTACCTCCTTCCAACTCATTGGCATTGAGCAGTTCCTGCGACATATTGAGGAGGCGATTCACTTCCATTTCTACGCTCTCTACCAATTCCTCCTGGTCGTCTGTAAGTACACTTAAGCGCTTATCCCGCAATAATTTTAAGCTGAGTTTAATGGCCGCAATGGGGGTTTTAAGCTCATGACTTACCGTGGCAATAAAGTTCCTGCGTGCTTCGTCCTGCATTTTAAACTCCGTAATGTTTTTGAGCATGATCAAATACCCGTTCATCTCTTTTTCATCTTCATCGGCATCATAGGTAATGATCACCTTTCGCACAAAGTGCATGGGCTTGCCTTCAAAGGCTCCCTTTATGAGCTTATTTTTAGTAAAGCGTTTGCCAGACTGTTGCCATTCCACCAGGTCATCTATTAAACCTGTAAGCAAAGGGTATTGCAGTGCTACCTTACTCGCTGATTTTCCCTTTACTTTTTGTGTTCCCAGGCCCAGCATTTTCTTCGCAAAGGGGTTCATAAAAATGAAGTTGAAATCTGCGTCCAGGCCAATTATGCCCTCGTTGATCTTCTTTATCAGGGTGTCTATACGCTTTTTTTCTGCTACAACCTTATTCAGGTTGAGCTTTTCATATTTCGCCAAGCGCTCAAAAAGCTGGTTGAAGGCTCCTGCCATAAGGCCAAATTCATCTTTGGAATCTATATCCAGGCGCCTGCTGTAATCCCCTGCTTCAATGTCGTTAATGGTGTCGGTTATCTTTTCTACGGGCTCTGCTACGTAACGAGGGAAACTTACCATAAACGAAAAAGCGACCAGCACACAAAACACCACGATAGCCGCTACGGTATAAATTACCCGCTCTGCGGTAAGTTCAGCTCTTTCATTCCGCGATACGATCACCTGCTGGTTCAGCAGGAACATCTGGTTGATCTTGAGACTTATAGATTGAACCAGGGGCAGCAAGTGTTCAAAATAGTAGTCTTTTGTACGGGTAATAGCGGCTACCCCTTTAAGGGCTTCAAACTCTATTTTTATGTCATCCAGTATCTCGCCCTGCGCCTCATCCGTATTGTTTTGCTGCTGTTTGCTCAGGGCTTCTTCAAAATCTTCAATAGCCGTTGCCGCACGGTATTCAATACGCGTCAGGCTTATGTTGCTTTCTGACCTGGGCTCATACGAAGCTGAAAGTTCCCGCAAGGCCACACCCAGATCATGAATGTTTTCAATGCCCTCGTAATTCTCGGCTAAGATGCGTTGGTTTTCTACCGTAAGGCTACTCAAGTAGTTTATGGCAATGATCCCCAGCGCTACGATCACGGAAAACAGGAAAACCAACCCCAGCGTTATTTTGCTTTTTACTTTCAAACCTGCGGCAGCTGGATGTTGTATTCGTCAATCTTTCGGTAAAGCGTGGTCAGGCCGATACCCATTAGTCTGGCCGCTTCGGTTTTGTTGCCTTCCGTACGCATCAATACACAGGAAATATGCAGGCGTTCCATATCGCTTAGCAGTAAGGAATCGGGATGATATCCTCCCCCGGTACTATGTACGGAAAAGGGAAGGTCGGCAGCCTGTAAGTGGTCGCTATCGTTAATGATCAAGGCACGTTCGATCACATTGCGCAATTCGCGGACATTCCCCTTCCAGGGGTGTTCTTGCAAGGCATTTGTAAAGTCGTCTGCCATAACGGGGATGCTCCGCTTTAAACGCACGGCCAGTTGGGCTATAAACGCTTCTGCCAAAAGCAGGATGTCCTGGGGCCGTTCTTTTAAAGGAGGAAGCTCTATAGTGAACGTACTCAGGCGGTAATACAGATCCAGCCTGAAATTGCCTTTTTCCGACTCTTCTTCCAGCTTGCGGTTGGTGGCAGCGATCACCCGTACGTTTACCTTGGTTTCTCTGCTGTCTCCTACCCGTAAAAAGGTGCCTGTTTCTAATACCCGTAAAAGCTTGCTTTGCAAGTCTATGTCCATTTCCCCGATCTCGTCTAAAAAGATCGTTCCTCCATCGGCCTCGTGAAAGAGCCCCCGTTTGTCTTTGGTAGCTCCGGTAAACGATCCGGCCTTGTGTCCGAATATTTCACTTTCCAGTATCTCCCGGCTAAAAGCCGAGCAGTTTACCGCTATAAAGTTTTCCCTGGCCCGCTCGCTTGCCTGGTGTATGGCATTGGCAAACACTTCTTTACCCGTACCCGTTTCTCCTACTAAAAGTACGCTGGTGTCTTTGCCTGCTACTCGTTTACTTAGTTCCAGCGCCTGTTTCAAAAGCGGACTTTCTCCAATGATGTTGTCAAAGCTGTGCCGCTCACTTTGTTTGTTAAGGAGGCGTTGCAGTTTCATTGCCTGGCGGGCTTTTTCTGTGGCTCTTTCGGTAAGGGGAATAATCTTTTCGTTGTCATCTCCTTTGGTGAGGTAGTCAAAGGCGCCTCCTTTCATGGCCCTTACCCCGTCATGGATGGTACCGTATGCCGTGAGCAGCACGATCTCGGTAAGGGGGTGTTCTCTTTTAAACTCTGCTATAAAGTCTACCCCGTTCCCGTCTGGCAATTTCACATCGCACAATACCAGGTGATAGGTATGCTTAGCCAGTTTTTTCCTCCCTTCAGCCAGATTTTCTGCCTGGTCTACTTCATAGCCTTCCAGGCTTATAATGCGAAAGAGAAGCTTACGTAGCTTCTCTTCATCATCAATGATCAATACTTTACCTGTAGCCATAGCTTAGCCGGCTTTTTGAGGTTCGTTGGGAAAAAGATGTACATCCATTTGTGGAAAGGGTATGCCGATACCTGCTTCGTCAAACGCCTTTTTCACCCTTTCAGGGAAGTTGTTTACAATCGGCCAGAAGTTGCTGGTTTTGGCCCAGGCCCGCACCCGGTAATTTACAGAGCTATCTGCCAGCTCTTCAACAAAAATATCGTAGGCCGGCTCTTTCAGGATATTGCTTTCCGCTTCTACCAGCTCACGCAGAATGCCTTTGGCTTTGTCCATATCATCGGTATACCCGATGCCAAAGGTGAGGTCCATTCTCCGGGTATCGTGAAAACTGTAGTTCTTGATGGCATTGTTGCTGAGGTCCCCGTTCGGAACGATCACCTCCTGGTTTTGTACGGTAGTGATGTAGGTGTAAAAGATCTGTATTTCCCGTACCGTACCGGATATCCCATCTGCTTCAATAAAGTCGCCCACTTTAAAAGGTTTAAGCAATAGAATGAGCACCCCTCCGGCAAAATTGCTCAGGCTGCCTTGCAGGGCCAGGCCTACCGCCAGTCCGGCAGCACCCAGCACAGCCACAAAGCTGGTCATTTCAATACCAACCATTCCCGCCACAGAGATAATCAGCATTACCTTGAGCAGGGCAGCGACAATAGAGCGTAAAAAAGGCCTGAGCGAAGCGTCTACATCACGCTTATCCATTGTTTTATCTATCAGCTTCACTATGCGCTTTACAACCCAAAGACCCACGATAAGGGTTATAATGGCCAATAGCAAAGAAGCCCCATACCTAACCACCAGGTCTACGATTTGTGTCCAATACTGCTCTATGTTCTCCATGTTTTTTGTTGGTTTAAGAAGTAAACACCAATGCCTTTACGGTTCTGAAGGCATTTTGTGCGAAAAAGGTATAAAGATTTTACTTTTTGCGGTTGATCACATAGTGGCAAAGCTCCACCAGGGCACTATGCGCTTCACCTTCGGGAAAACCGGCCAGGATATCCAACGCCTGCTGGTAGTAATCGTGCATTTTTTGGGTAGCGTACTCGATACCCCCGCTTTGTTGCACCATTTT
>JANQPD010000044.1 GCA_028285465.1 Owenweeksia sp.
AACTACCTTCACCAGGTGATTGCGCGACATGTTGTGACGCGTCGCGATGTCCGCAATCGTGCCCAGGGCTTCCGGTTCGAGCGCCAGATGCATCAGCAGCGACTACGAGCAAGAAGAACGGGAGCGGGTACTTCTCAGTTTCCGCTCTAAACAAACCCGCATACTGGTGGCTACAGATGTGATGAGCCGGGGCATCGACATCAAAGATATTGACCTGGTAATCAATTATGATGTGCCCAATGATGCAGAAGACTATGTACACCGTGTAGGGCGTACAGCCCGGGCAGCTACCAAGGGCATGGCCATTACCTTCGTTAGCCCGGATGAAATGTATAAGTTTCACCGCATAGAGCAACTTATAGAGCGTGTATTTGAAAAGTTGATGCCTCCTGAAAAACTGGGCCCCGGCCCCGAATGGAAAACCCCTGAAAAAGGCAATCGAAGAAAGCCCAAAGGCAGGAGCGGGCAAAACCGCCCGGGCGGAAAGCAAGGACATAATGGCAAAGCAAGGGCGAAAAAACCCTTTTACAGAAAGAAAAAACGCAGCGGAAACAGCGGGCAAGGCCGGCAAGGCGAACAAAAGTAAGTCCTTAGCTTCAGGCACACACGCCTGCTGCCCTTATACGGACTCCTTTAGAAACGACATGGGCAAAGGGATTAGCCTTTCTCTACCCGGCTCTTTTATATTTGACCTATAGTTTTCTTGAATGAAGGCCTTTCTCTATGTTTTATTGGCGGGTATACTATATAGCCATTTACTTAACGGGCAGCCGGTGCCCGATGTACCCCACCTACCCGACAGCAGCTTTACCACCCACCTGCAAGGCTTAGTTGGAGATAGCGCTTTAAAAGCCCACGATTTCGATTTTTCAAAACCGCTCCCAAAAGGATATGCCGAAGCCGATTTGCGTATTTTAAAGCGCATACTTGAAGAGGCACATACCACTTTGTACCGTTATGCTACCAAAGCGCAGATAGACAGTGCTTTTGCCCATAGCCTGGAACGGGCACAAGGTCCTATGTACTACCTGGACCTGGTGCGGGAGGCAGCCAGGATACAGCATACTATAGCCTGCGGGCATACAGGCTGGGGGCATAGTACCACCTACCGGGCGTTCCGAAAAGAACAGGTGAAGCTATTTCCTTTTCAACTTCGCGTCCTTGAAGGAAAATATCACCTCCGTTACAATTATTCCTTTAACCGCAACATAGCCGACTATAGTGAGCTCACACACCTCAACGGCATCCCTATACCTGACCTGGTTAAGCAACTGCGTATGTTTATGTATGCCGATGGCCGCAGTGCAACCGGCACCACCTACGACGTAGACCGTTTTTTCTCTAATGCTTACTCCAATTTTATAGGAAGCCCTGAGCGCTTTACGTTGCGTTTGCGCGAAAAAGAAGGCCTCCTCGAAAAAGAAATAAGCGTTAAGGGCCTTACAAAAACGCAGATAGACTCCATACAACGTTTGTATTACCCGGATGTGGAACAAGGCTTGGGGATTCCCTTGTGCTTCCGGTACGTAGATTCGCTCAAGACGGGTATTTATACCATTAAGTGGTTTCGAAAGGAATATATGGCTCATTTCGGGCAGGACTTTGCGCGTTTTACCGACTCGGTATTTTCGGTACTACAAGAAGAGGGAGCAAAACATCTCATTTTAGATTTACGTGATAATAAGGGAGGATGGACAGCGCATGGAAAATACTTACTCTCTTATTTTGTGACGGAAGAAATCGATGTGGTTAAACATGTACGCACAAAAAAACCTAGAGATTTTTCCTTTGCCCCGATCATAAACATGCTGCCCGGCTATCTGGATACTTTTGACCTGAACCTTCTTCCCAACGGGGAGTACAATTGGATAAACTATCCTTCTTTGCGCGTATCTCCGGCCTCCCAAAACAATTTCACAGGCAAACTCTACGTATTGGCTAACGGAGGCTCTCGTTCCTGTGTCGGGATGGTGGCTTCGCTGCTGCGCGAACATACTTCTGCACTGTTCCTGGGTGGTGAAACCGGGAATGCCCGCTGTGGGTCAGCGGGCATGGTAATGGCAGTAGAGCTGCCTTACACAGGTTTACAGTTTTACTTCAGTACCGCACGTTACACCTTTGCGGTAAAAGACACCCTGAACCCGGAGGGGGTACAGCCGGATATTGAACAAGGGCCCAGACTGAAAGAAGTACTACAGGGACGGGATTATGAACTGGAGCAAAGTCTTAAAATGGTATCAAAAAGCTTTAATAAATAACATGAATTCGAGACCAGCCATAGCCATTTGTTTAACTTACCACCTATATTATTTATAGATTTCTAACCTAAAGGCAGGTACAGGTATAGTAGGATAATCACTTTCTGCCGTATTCAGCAAAAACCAATCTGCATTAATAAAGCGGTGACGGCTAAAAGTGGGCGCAGCCTCTTCTTTTTTGGATGGAATGTAAGCAATGCTGTGGTTACACAATTGTTTAAGATCAGGTTCCTCCGGGCGTTCCTCCAAACACCCCATCCACTCTATTCCGGTAAATATGCCTTCAGCAGGCAAAAGGATATGGGCATCCTCCAGGTTTACGGTTATCTTTTTCTTTGAGTGTTTGTCCAGCTTTACAATGGCCTCAACCGGCAATTTCTCCCCGGGCCGGCCTTTTGCATTCCGGTAGAATACCACCTTCATTTCCCCCGCACGCTTACGGCCCCACTGCTTGGTACGAAATACAAAAGACTTAATGTATTTAGTACTTTCAAAAGGGTTGGATATAAACGTTACTATTTCGAACCCCCTGGTGGCGGAAAGCGTATGGATGGGCCATTTTGGTTGCCTACCCAAAACCACGGTCTCAGGATTTTGGGGATAAGGGAGCACCACTTCTTCCAGTTGCCTGGTGTTTTCTTCCAGGTATACCACTTTGCCAAGTTTATCTGGCGAAGTGTTCAGTTTTTTATAGCCGATGTGCAATATTTCTATTTTGTCGGCCTTATCGCTGATCTTGAGAAAGGCAAGTCCCGTTGAGTTGGCATAGGTACCGCCAACAATAGAGTCGTTCTTGAGGTATAGGATGTGTGCATAAGCGACTTCCTCGCCACTAGCCTTGGAGAGCACCTGGATAGGCTGCCCGAATGACCTGCTGCTTAGTAAAATGAAAGAAACCAGGAAAATAAAGTACTTCATAGGATAAAAAACGAAAAGCCACCTGAATAGTACTTTCCAGGCGGCTTTTTTATAATGGTATTCCAGTAAGCTGGTTTATCCGAGGAGCTCTTTCATTTTTTCGCCAATGGTAGCCGGAGATTCCACTACGTGTACACCACATTCGCGCAAGATGGCCTTCTTGGCCTGGGCGGTATCTTCGCTACCTCCTACAATGGCACCTGCATGACCCATGGTGCGCCCCTTAGGAGCCGTTTCGCCTGCAATAAAACCCACTACGGGCTTGGTGCCATGCGCTTTGATCCAACGGGCCGCATCGGGTTCCATCTGCCCTCCGATCTCCCCGATCATAACAATGCCATCTGTTTCGGGGTCGTTCATCAACAACTCTACCGCTTGTTTCATAGAGGTACCAATTATAGGATCGCCCCCGATACCGATAGCGGTAGATTGTCCTAAACCTGCCTTGGTGAGCTGGTCTACCGCTTCGTAAGTAAGTGTTCCCGATTTGGAAACCACACCTACCCTGCCCGGCTCAAAAATAAAGCCCGGCATGATGCCCACTTTAGCTTCACCTGCAGTCATTACGCCCGGACAATTAGGACCTACCATATGGCAATCCTTATCGCTTAAATATTCTTTAACCATTACCATGTCTTTTACGGGAATGCCTTCGGTGATGGTAATGATCACTTTAATACCTGCTTCAGCCGCTTCCATGATCGCGTCGGCTGCAAAAGCCGGAGGAACAAAAAGAATGGAAACATCCGCACCTGTTTGTTTTACTGCATCAGCAACGGTGTTGAATACAGGACGGTCTAAATGGGTTTGCCCACCTTTTCCGGGAGTAACCCCTCCTACCACATTGGTACCGTACTCGATCATCTGCTGGGCATGAAAGGAGCCTTCGCTACCGGTAAAGCCCTGTACTATAACCTTAGAGTCTTTATTTACTAATACGCTCATATGTTTCGTTGCTTGTTGTTTTTGTTACGCCCGCGAAAATAATAGATAATGCCCAGCGGACACAGTTTTTGGTTATTTAATGATACAAGCTTTTACAGGGTCTCGATCCAGGAAGGTGTACTGCCAAATCTGTTGTCAAAAATGAGTTCCTCCATATGCTTTCTTTTGCGTGCGCTGTGTTCCGCTTCTTGGTAACGCTCATCCAGCTCTTTCAGCCGGGTTTCATCCTGATAACCCAGTGCAAACATGCTTACTACATCAAATTGATCTTCGGGAATGTGTAAAGCCTCGTGGAGGTAAGCCTGCTCAATACCTGCCATCTGGTGCAGGTGCAGGCCAGTAGCGGTGGCTTGTGCGGAAAGGTTGCCCATGGCCAGGCCTACATCATGCCATGCATGGCGATTCTCTTTACCGCTTTTTGTGAAATGCTTTTTGGCCAGGGATACGCCCAGTACAGGTGCCGTCCAGGCCCATTTTTGGTTCCATTGATTTAACCCCTTAAAAAGCAACTCGTAAGCTTCCTCTCCTTTACGGGCGATAAAAAACCGCCAGGGTTGTTCGTTGTTGCTGCTGGCCGCCCAACGGGCAGCTTCCAGGAGGGCCAGGAGTTTTTCTTCTTCTACAGCACGTTCTCCAAAAGCTCTTGGGCTCCAGCGGTTTTTGATCTCGGGCAATACTTCATATTGGGTATCGGCCTTTTTTTGCTCCATCATAGGGTTTGTGTTTTAGGTTTGTTGGTAAAGCGGATATCAGTCAATGCACCATACTGTTCTTTGAGTTTCCCCTTAGCCTGATTCCAGTAGCCTTTCAATTCCAAATCCGTATCAACTATTATTTTGAGTTTATTTCATGCACTTTCATAACAAAAGTGTTCCAAAAAAGGTTTTTCTTATACCTAAATGACTTTCAGCAAGATGGGGTTTTTAGCCTTTTCTTACAGCAAAGCATCCTTTTCAGATCGGGGCTGTGCTTTTTTATTATGAAAAACACTTAATTCCCGCCCCTTGTATGTGCCGCTAAGCTCCTGCACTTCAAAGCGGGCAAAGAGTTCTTCGCTATACCAATTGAGCTCGCGGGTTTTTTTTACTACCCGGGCGTGTTGCTTATCGCGATAGGCAAAAAACTGCATAAGCTTTTCACTTTCCCAGATACTTAAGGTGGCCTGCTCCATAAGGGGCACCTCACCTACCCCCTTGGCCAACAAAAGCCCATCGAAACCCGATAAATGCTGACTCACCTTTGGTACATAACGCCAAAATTTGTGCAAAAGGCTTCTTTTTATAGAAGCACGGGTAAGTACCGCCATAAGGGAAGCGTCCGGACTTCCGGCTTGTTTTGAGAAAGGTTCCTTTCCATTCCAGGTACCATGTGCTTTAAAGGCAGCGAGCCTGGCAAAACCCAACTCCCGGCTCCGCTTTTTATAGTTGGCAAACCATTGGTTTGATTGCGTAAAACGCTCATGGTCTTCTTGTTTTTCCCATGACTGCAGAAGTACGTAGGTGCCCAGGTCCGGCCACAAGGCAAAACCGTTTCCCCCTCCGCTCCCCAAAAGTTTGTAGAAGTGCTGCCCTGCTACTTTGCTTAGCACCTGATGCCCCAGGCGCATCTGCTTAAATGCCCACCACTTATTGGCAAGGCCCTTTGGCTGAAAAAAGTATACCGTGGTAAAGGACATAAAACACTGTTTGGTGCATAAACCTGTTCCCGGTAAAAAGGTTGTTATTTTTTAAAAAAGCGGGGTACCGCCCAATCATAGCGTACGGAGAGTATCCTTATACAGGTAATGCAAGCAAAAGAAAGGGTAAAAGAAAGCGTACGTTCTACTTCCGCAGCATCACATACGAGGTATACTACCGCGCCACTCAGGCAGGCACCGGCATATACACCTCTGCGCATTAAAATGGGGATCTCATTGGTAAGGGTATCGCGCAACACGCCTCCCATAACCGCACTGAACATGCCCATGATGGCGGCTATGGCCGGGTTTACACCCAGGCCCAATGCTTTTTCTGTTCCTACGATGGTAAAGAGGGCTATACCGAGCGTATCGAAGAGCAATAGGGTTTTTTTGAGCTTGCGCAAACTTTTCTGAAAGAAAAAAGAGGCCAGGATGCCCAATAAGATGGTGAGCATGATGTGCACATCTTCTACCCAGACAAGGGGATAGCTATCCAGTAATACATCGCGTAGGGTGCCCCCTCCGATGGCGGTAACAAAGGCCGTAAAACTGGCCCCCATCCAATCCTGTTGCTTGCTATCTACCGCCAGGGCTCCTGAAATGGCAAATACAAAGGTGCCGAAGAGCTCGAAATAGTATTGGATATTCATGCATGCAAGCTAAAGCCAAAGCGCAGTAAAGTCAAATAGGCTTACCTGCGCTTAAACACCAGGTATACCGGGCTGCTTCCTTCTCCCTTTAGGGTTACCTGCATAATGGTATCGTTTGGCCAGTGATACACCAGGCTCTGCGGAAAATCGTGCTTTGGATTGTTAAATACCAATGTATTTGTACTGGAGCTATCCAACTTAAAATCCACCTCGTTCGGGTTTTGTTTTCCCATAAGGTTTACATGGTAGATCCAATTGTCGCCTTGTTTGGTGAGGTTAAACTTTTCCGTAATGGAAGTATCTTTTTCCAGGGCGGTAAAACCTTGCCCTTCAAAACGGGTATCGTCAATTTTCTGCCAGCTTTCATAAGAGGGTTGCCCTTTTAGTTGCCATTGATCCGTAAGCCGCTCAATTACAGCTAGCTCATCTGCTTCCTTCTGGTTAGTACAAGCAAATAAAAGCAAGCAGGGAACTATGTGTTTTAAACGCATCTGGTATTTGTTATAGGTCAAATGTACGTTTCATGAGGCAGTTCTCATGCGGAAAAAAATGCCCGGCCTGCAAGAACTAGTTAGAGCACAAGGTCCGGCAGCCGCCTTCGCATTGCACTGAGTGTAAAACTACCGAGGTGCGAGAAAAGAGCGGTTCGGGATACGTATCTGCCAGTTCGGTAAGCTTCTTTTTAATGCCTTAGCCCTTTCGCATAGGTTTGGTCCTGTAATCAACAAAAACGCAAAATCATTACGCTATGAAATACGTATATCTCCCCCTGGCCGGTCTTTTTCTTTTAAGTGCTTTTACTTCTACACAAAGCACGTACGAAACAGCGGTAAAAAAGGGGATCGAGCAACTTTATTCAGCCGAGAACCTGCAGGATATGCAGGCTACCGCCAATCTCTTTCACCGCATTGCGCAAACAG
Source organism: Owenweeksia sp. (assembly GCA_028285465.1). GTDB lineage: Bacteria > Bacteroidota > Bacteroidia > Flavobacteriales > Schleiferiaceae > JANQPD01. The sequence continues at coordinate 7,370 of JANQPD010000044.1, forward strand.
AAAAAGAAAAGTGGCTCCCCCCTTACTATGAAGCCCTGACCTATGCCTTTATGAGTTTTAACCGTACGCTGGAGGATGGCGAACGCGACTTTTACCTGGACAAGGCAGACAAGCTGCAGGAAAGCCTAGCGGACAAGCAGGCTGATCCCTCCGAAGAAAAAACCCTGGAAGGGTTTATCAAAATGGCGAAACTCAGTGTAAGCCCCATGCTTCGCGGTCCTTTGATGAGCCGGAGTACAACGGCTTGTTTTGAAAAAGCCGTGGCATTAGACCCAAACAACCCCCGTGCTCTTGGCATGCTGGCCCGTATGAAGTATGGAACGGCAAGTTTTTTTGGTTCGAGTAAAGATGAATCCTGTACCCTGGCTAAAAAGGCCGTTGTGTTATACGATAAGGAGCAAGAAACAAAGCGCGGTATTCTACCTACCTGGGGACGAAGTATGACGGCAAGTTTGGCGAAAAGCTGTGGGGAGAAAGAGGAGTAAGCAATACAGTATAAACCTTTTCCGGAAAGCGATCTTGTATCCGGCTTTTTTGTACCCCTCAAGCTTCTTGGATTGGGAAAGTAAAGGTAGCATCAGGTGAACGGAAATTCCCTTGCGCCTTTCTGATTTTTAAGCGTAGATATTAAAATTCAGTATCATATCCAATTCCAGACACTACTTACCACTGCAACACCCCGGCACATGTGTTTGAAGTAGAAGAGCAGGCTTTAAAGGTGCAAGGCATTGAGGTATATCCCAACCCCTTTACTGAAAAACTCTTCCTAGAAAACCAGGCAGCTTATCCCGCCCACTTTGTGCTGATGACCGCAAAAGGCAAAAAGCTAATGCTGGGAAGGCTACAAGCTTTTGAAAAAAAGGAGCTAATTACCACGCATATAAAAGCCGGGGTATACCTCCTGGAATACAGGACCGAAAAATACACGAAAACCATAAAAGTACTTTGTCAATAGAATTAAAGCGCTATATAACTGGTTTTCAAATACTTTTTATTATATTTACGCTGGTCATTGCCCTTAACAACATGAAAACACCTCTACTCCTAGCCTCTCTCTTATTTATTTTTTGTGCAACGGCCGTTGCACAGCATCACTTCCCTAAGGATAGTGCAGAGTGGAAAATATGGGTTATCAATGATGGTGTCCCGCGCTCAAGTTTTTTACGGGTTTTTTCCTTTTCTTCAGATACAGTCCTAAGCGGACAAGATTTTAAGGTATTAAAACCGGGATTATATGGACCAGAGTCCTATATACGTGAGGTGGATTCCTTACATAGAGTGTATTTTTTATATGATCATTCAGATACACTTTCTAACCGGTTGTTATATGATTTTTCTAAATCCGTCGGAGATACTATCAACGTTCTGAATAGTTTTGAAGACACAGTAAAATGGGCTATAGTAAGTATAGGCCTGGATTCTGTAGGCTCAGGCCAGCGCAGGTATCTGGAGGTAAAGCGGGTTGGGTGGAATTACTATGACCGTTGGGTAGAAGGTATTGGCAGTGTAAGGGGTTTATTTGCGCCCGTACTTGAACCGTCTGGCTGGTTTGAAACTTCATTCCAACTGGTATGTTTTACCGATAAGGGTACTGGAATGCAGTATGAACCTTTTCCGGATACTACGTACCACTGCAACACCCCGGCACATGTGTTTGAAGTAGCAGAACAGGCCTTAAAGCGGCAGGACGTTAAGGTATATCCCAACCCATTTACTGAAAAACTCTTCCTTGAAAACCAGCAACCCTACCCCACCTACTTTGTGCTGATGACTGCAAAAGGCAAAAAGCTAATACAGGGAAAACTACATGCTTTTGAAAAAAAGGAGCTAAACACAGCACATGTAAAAGCCGGGGTATACTTCCTGGATTACAGAACTGAAAAACATACTAAAACCATAAAAGTACTTTGCCGGTGAAGCATACATAAAAAACCTTAACGGAATTTCATCAAACTTTTAACTTTATAAACCTTACTCTTATGAACACACCAAACATTCTGGCCGCCACCCTGCTGGCCTGCAGCTGCTTTTCTACAACAGTGGCGCAAAACGACTATGACCCCCAAACGGATTTCTTCGCGTACAAAGCGAAAAAACTGGCCTATTTCGATTCGGTACGCACTGCTAAAAACGGCAATATGAAAGGCACCGGTTATACCCAGTTTATGCGCTGGGCACAGCACTGGCAGACATTAGCTGTGAATGACGGAAGTGTGGCCTCCTCCCTCGGCGCCCGCTACAATGGCTTACAAAGCCCGGGATATTCTACCGGTAATAAGGTATCCGCTACGGTATCCGGCCAATGGACGGAAATAGGGCCGGTAGATCCACCGGATGTGCCCCAAACCTCGTGGGGTACCCGGATACAGGGGGCCGGGCGCCTGCATTTTATTGAATTTGACGATGTGAACGGCCGGGTGTTTTGCGGATCCCCAGCCAGCGGGCTGTTTTACTCCGAAGATAATGGACAAAGCTGGCAGAACGGGGGTATGGATCAGCTCCAGGAAATTGGGGCTTCGCATGTGCAGGTAGCCAAAAACACCAATAATGGGGAAACCTGGTTCGTAAGCACAGGAGACGGAGACGGGGCATGGAATCCCTCCAACGGGATATGGCGTACCACCGATAAGGGCGCCAGCTGGGAGAATATTGGCCAGAACAATGCCCTGGGGATTGGAGCTTTCCCTGCGGTTTATTGGGCCCGTTGCAGGAAGATCCTTATACACCCCGCAAACGAGAACATCTTGTTTGCTGCCTTCCGGCACGGGGTATATAAAACCACCAACGCTCTGGCCACCAATCCGGCCAATGTGAATTGGACACGTGTACTGGTTCCCGATGCTACCAATGGGGGAGAATTTTTTGATATACAGTTTAAACCGGGCACCAACGGCAGTGTAATAGTGGTCTCCGGCAAAAAGGTGAATATATCCTACAATACAGGAACCACCTGGAGCCTGCTGGCTGATTATCCCGATATCGGGAAAACGCCTGCCCAGGAAGAACACCTGATCTCCATACGCTTTGCTCAAACCGATCCCGATATTTTTTACGGGGCATATGAAAGGCATATATTTAAATGCGATTTAAGCGTCTCGAGTGTTGTTTCCCACTCTGACATTGGTTATGATGGGTGGAATGCTAAGTATAGCAGACACCAAGCACTTGGAGTATCCCCATCTGATGAAAATGAAGTTCTAATTGGCAATGTTAACCACATTTGGAAGTCTACTGACGGTGGACAAAGCTTTCCATTTGGACAAAGATTAATACAGGGTTACCACGATGACCTGCACTGGATCGAGTACCACAATACTGCCAGTGAGGTATGGATAGCCACGGACGGGGGAGTGTACAGAACCACGGATGGCGGGCAGAACTGGACCAATCTTTCGCACGGAATGGGGCTGGGGGTGTTTTTTCACCTGAGTACCTGTGAAAGTCTTCCCTATGATATTATCGGCTCAGGCTGGGACACCGGGCCTAATCTTCACGACCCGCAATCGGGCAATTTTAAGTGGGTAGCCGTACTTGATCCACAGTATGAAGATTATGTGGTAGGAGATGCCTTTGAATCCGTAATAAACGGGAATGATCCCAATGATCCCATCTATTATGTTACGGCTTCAAACCACAATTTTGCCAAAGTAAAGCAGGGATCAATAGTAGACCTGAATGTGGGGAGTACAGTGGGGCAGAGAAACTGGTATCAGCACCTGGTTAAGGCCGGGAACCAGGAAGAAGTGCTTTTTTATGCGGGGAATAAAAAAATTGGCCGCTCTGTAAATGAAGGCAGTTCATGGGAAGCTATTTCACCGGCCGCACAGGATGGCGGGCATGCAGACCGGCTCTTTTACCGGGTGTGGAACAATCCATCTGCGCAGGATGTGCTCTATACCCAGCGCGTGAATTTTGCCTGGCAAAACGGCCCTGATCCCGATGCCTTTGTGCTGTACAGATCGGAAAACGCCATGGATAACGCAGCACAGGTAAGCTGGACCGATATTACACCTTCTTTAAGCGGTTACAATGGCGGCCAACCCATACGCAAGACCATCCATACAGTTGCCGTAGATGAGGAAAACCCTAAAAAGATATGGGCAACTTTTGGCGGGTATGCGGCAGGAGAACCCAAGGTATTAAAATATGACGGTTCTACCTGGTCTGACATTACCGGCAGCGGGCTTGCGGGCCATAATGTTTCGGTCATCTGCCACCAGGAAGGAACAGATGGCTTATTGTACGTGGGAACAAATGCAGGGGTATATTACAAAAAGGAGCACGAAACCCAATGGACACAAATTCCCGGTCTGCCTAACTGTATGGTTAATGATATGGAAATAAACCTCTGCATGTCGAAAATAAGGGTGTCTACCTTTGGCCGGGGCATATGGGAAGCGGACCTTATAGAACCTACCCTTTCTACCTCAGAAGTAGATCTCTATATGAAAGACACAGACGAGGACATTGGCCAAACCCCTTCCCCGGGTGTATATACAGATAACGGGCCGGATATATGGTACCGGAATAACGATGACGGGCTGGAAAACAGGTATTCCGAAAACCTGGTTTTTGATGGTTCCCCTTTTTGGGTATATGTGCGGGTAAGGAATAAAAGCTGTAAACCCTTTAACACAGGAGGCAATCTAAGTCTTCACTGGAGCAGGCTCGGGAGCGCTTTTTCATGGCCCTCTGAGTGGGATGGATCTACCGGCAACGGCAACCTGGTAAGCACGTTGGCAATCCCCCCCATACCAGCCGGAGGAAGTGCCGTAATTGGCTTTGAGTGGGATATGAGTAACTACATCCAAAGTTTTCCTACCGGCAACGTTTCTGCCTGTCTGCTGGCGAGAATAGAGAACGTTAGCGGAGACCCTATAAGCGCATATCCAACCTTGTACAACAGTGTTAAGAACAACAACAACCTCACTATGAAAAACGTGGTTATACGAGAGGCCCGCTTTTTTAAAGCGGAAAACCGGGTGCCCGTTTTTGTGGGGGGAACGGAAGTGGGAGGAGTCTATGATATTCACTTTACCCTTCCTGCGGACTATGAAGGCAGTTCCTTGTTTGATGAAGCCGAGGTTACGGTTCAGTTGGATGAGCAAATATGGGATAGGTGGCTTACCGGCGGGACACAAAGCCATAATGTAGAAATATTGGATGAACAGAACCGGATATTGATGATCGGAAGTGATGATGCTTCTCTTCAGGCGTTAACTTATGAAGCCGGAGAACGGGATATGATCGGGGTAGCGGTTAATTTCCTGGTCGACGAAGTAACCGAGCAAAATGAATTTCTTTACGATGTAAGCCAAACCGTTCATGCTTCCGAAACCATGATCGGAGCGGTGCATTTCCATATCTGGAAAGAGTACCGGGAAGGCTTTGAGGCCTTTGCCGGTGCAGATCAGGAGATCTATTCCTCCGAAAGTGTAACCTTAAGTGCCGCTCAAATAAACGAACCTGCGGAATACAACTGGTATGATTCGAATGGCCGGTTGATCTACAAGGGTACGGATACTATTATTCATCCCACGCTTACGGAAAAATACAAGTTAGAAGTTATTTCCTTGCTCGATGGGTTTAAAGACTATGACGAGCTGGAAATTACGGTAAAAGACCCCGAAAGGCTGGAAATATCTCCTAATCCTGCCAACCGTAAGGTCAGTATTTCCTATAAGACGAGGCAAGCCCTTTCGGCTTATGTAATGCTGGTAAATGTTGCGCATAACATTTCGTCTAATTATATCCTGGATATCAGTAAAGATCAAATATCCATAGATATCGCTAATTATCAGTCCGGTATATACAAAGTAATACTCGTTTGTGATGGCAAAGTGGTAGATGAGGCTTCCCTTTCCGTTCAGTAGGTAAGGGTAACAACCAAAAAGATGTGGCAGGTCTCGTTTTTAATGCAAAAAAACAGACACGATGCCCAATAGGGCAAAGATTTGATAGTAAAAAGGCAGCAATGAAGGAATAAAACATATAATGGCTGATTATAGGGAACGCCACAAAATGCGGAAGGTCATGATGGAGGTGCTAAAGAAGTGCTGAATGCAGTTTACTACAGGGTAATGAGTGCAAGAAAATGTGCGGAATATTATTTGATACAATACAGCGATATGCTATTTCATAGCAGGTGTTACCTCAACCCTGATTACTCGGTCATAGTCCGCACTGCAAAAAAACTTGAAGGTTTAGTGTCTTTGGTCCTTTAGGAAATGTATTTGAGTGCCTGGAGCACGCTCTTCTATTCCAAAAGGCGCTAGGATCCGTCTCATTTTATAACACTTAGTTGAGAAGGCATTGCTGTTACTTGGATGTCAACTTTTTATACATCGAACACGCGTTACTTGAAAAAAGCTTATTCAGCAAGCACACCGGCAGTGGCTTCAAGTTTAGCCAATACCTGGTTGAGTTTTGCCTGCAATTCCAACTGCTTTTCACTGCTTTCTAAAAACTTGATCTCCCGTTGGTTGATCAAAAAGAGGGAGCTTTCCCCGTTTTCAAACTTTATGATCTCTGCCTGTAACAGGCCCTGGTAGTTTTCTACCATACTCCTGGTTTCATTTAGCTGAGACAGCGTAAGGTCCAGTTCTAAGCGCAGGGCCTCTACCTTGTTTTGTAAGTCGCGTTGCTTAAACTGTCTTTCATAGCGGGTATCTCTTAACTTAACGTTGGTTTTGCGAATGGCCGCCCGTTCCTTTCGCAAAAACAAGGGAAAACTCGCACTTAAGCCCCACTGGTAATTGCCCGGTGCGTATTCACTGAAAAAATCATCCCCGGCCACTGGTTCGTTCAAAAACTTATAGTTCAGGTCTAACTGGGGTTTCAATTGCTCCCGGTTTAGCCTTTGTTCTATGTCGAGCTGATCTATTTTCAGGCTATAGAATTGAAGCTGCGGGTGCTCTTCCAGCCATGCCTCGTTCAAATCCGGAATAGGGACCTCATATTGATAAAAGGGAAGCGTAGTTGGCGCCAACTCCAAAGGTACCAGGCCATCCAGCCATAGGTAAGTTTCCAGCCTGCGGGAAGCATAGTTGTACGCTACTTCTGCCTTTTGCCTGCTCAACAAGCGGGTTTGGTATTGTATGTAGGCCTCCAGCGTGTCAATAAAGGGCTCTTCTCCAATCAAGGCATTTTGGCGTACAATGCTAAAGCGCTGTTGGGCCAGTTCTACACCATCTTTATACAGTTCAAAAACGGTATAGCTGCGGTACCACTCCCAATAGTCCTGCAAAGCCTCTTGGTACAGTTGGTTAAGTGCCCATTGTATTTCAAAATCTGCCGCCTCCTGCATAAGGCGTGCCTGTTTGAGCATAGCCCTGCGCTCATCGATAAAGAGTCCGCGGCCAACCGTCAAAGAGAGGTCGGCATACCACAAACCGGCTGAAGGGACGTTGTTCTGGTCGTTGAGAAAAATACCACTGTTTTGCTCATAGCCTGTTTTAGCAGAGAGCCCGTACCAGGCAGGTATTTGCACGCCTGCATCCTGCAGGCGGAAATACGTTTTGTCGTCAAAATACTTTTGCCGGGTTTCGTTAAACAGCTTTGGGTCAAAATTCCCACTAGCCTTTAACCGCTCTGCGTCTGCCCTATCCCGGGCCAGGCGTGCCTGCAACACCATGGGATGGTTTTCCTTCACCAGGCCCAAGAAAGCACCGGCATTGAGCAAAGTAGTATCCCCACCCGTTTGCGCAACCGCTCCGAAGCTGACCAGAAAGAAAAGTAGCCAGCTATTTCTCAGACTTCTCATTCTTTGCCTGTTTGTTAGGTTCACCCGAATGTTCCGCTTCATAATAATCCGGCGGGAAACCGTTGATCTGCCGCCATAGTTCATACCAGATGGGTACATCCAGAAGCAGGGCAAAACTATTGGCTCCTGCGCCTACCCGCAAACCTTTGGGCCAGGGAGCCTCTTCTTTGTCCGGGGCAATCAATATACGGTAGCGGCCGTTTTCGCTGGTGAAATTGTCAATCGCCACAATCTCTCCCCCAAAAGTACCTGTAGAGATACCCGGCCAACCTGAAAATATTATAGCGGGCCAACCGTCAAACTGAATGCGTATGTCTTGCCCTTTGTTCAGCAATGGCAGGTCTAAGGGTTTTACATACATTTCTACAGCCAGTTGGTACTCGGCCGGCATGATGGTCACTAAGCGTTCTCCTTCTTTAAGGGTTTCTCCAATACCGGTAAGCACGGCTTTGGTAATATACCCATCCTGCGGAGCGGTAATGTAATAAAAGCCGGTACGTACGCTATAATTACTGTACTGGTTCTGCAACTTGGTAACACTGGCTTCCGCATCATACATAGCGCTTAAGGTGGCGTATTTTTCGCTTTCAGCTTTGGATATTTTATCCTTGAAATCTGCGCGTATGGAATTCAGTTGTACACGGGCGTTGATCACATCGTTACGCGAGCTCAGGAGCTTACTCTCCTGTGAAATGGTTTTGGCCTGGGTTTCCTGAAGCTTGAGTTTCCGGTTTTCCAGGTCTGTTTTTGATTTCAAGCCTTGTTCAAAGAGCTTTTCAAAGCGCTCAAACTGCGCGGTGGCGATCTTCTCATTGGTACGGGCTGCTTGGAGGTCAATGCTATCGGCGGTGACCTTTAACTTAGATTGTTCCAGCTTGTTCCGGGCCTGCTCCAGCTTTAACCTCAGGTTTGCATTCAGTGCATCGATCTGGCTGTCCAGGGCCTTTACTTTTTCCATATAAGAAAGCACGGAAGACTCTTTGGCCTTGATCTGCTCTTCGGTACGTTGCAATAGGTTGGGATCGAAGTACGCGTCTTTGATCTCCGAAATATTCACGATGGTATCGCCTTTCTGCACAAAGTCGCCTTCCTGTACATACCATTTCTCGATCCTGCCCGAAATAAGCGAAGGAATGGATTGAGGACGTTGTTCCGGCTGTAAGGAAGTGACATACCCTTTGGCCCTGATGTTTTGTGTCCAGGGCAAAAAGAGTACGGCAAGTGCCAGGAGGGCCGTAGATATAATGATCGTATTCCGCTTGCGCTTGCTTCTAAGCTTGTTAAAAACAGAAAGAGATTTGTAATTGTCGCGATTGATGCTTCCCGCAACGCTCTTTTCAGATATGTTTAGCATGGTATCTGGTCTTTTAACTCGTTGAACGTGCCGGATTGTATCAATTCTCCATCTTTGAGCAACAATATGCGGTCCATTCTCTTTAGTAGCTTTTCGTCATTAGAAGCCAGGATAAGCGTTGGGCAGCTGTCGGAGCAGATATACTCAAACCACTTTTCCACCACGCCGCGTTCTACTTCGTGCCAGGTATCTTCCATCAAAAGCAAAGTGTGTTTACCCAGCAGACTACGCGCCATAAGAATGCGGCTGCGGATGCTATTTGCCAGCCCTATACCGGAAGGAGGCAAAACCGTTTGCAGGCCATCCGGTAAGCCTTCTACGAATTTATCCAGGCCGGTAAGCTTTAAGATACTGTGCATGCGGTCTTCCTCCACCTCTTCCCTCTGCAAAGTAATGTTTTCCGTAAGGGAAGCTTCAAAGATCTCTTCTTCCCTCAGGTTATCTCCTATAGAGGTGCGAAGGCTTTGTATGTCCAGGTGATGCAGGGGAATGTTGTTGTAAAGTAAATTTCCATCAAACTTATCGAACAATCCGGCCACCAGGTGTAAAAGGGCTGATTTACCGGCCCCCATATTGCCGGCCAGCCCAACCTTCTCGCCAGAGGCAATATCAAAGCTTACGTTTTTCAGGATCATCCGTTCCTGGTCCTGTGGCGAACGCAACACGATATCTTTGGCAGTAACTGCCAGGCCACGGCTCCGTTCTTTGAGGGGCTGCCCCCCATCGGTTTGTTCCATTTCGAGATCCGTAACTGCCCCTACTTTCTCCAGGCCGGTCAACACATCATAAATGGTTTCCATGCTGAGGATGAGCTTTTCCACGGAACTGATCACCAAAAGAATGATGATCTCCGCGGCCACAAACTGCCCGATGTTCATTTCTTGCTGAAACACCAAAAAGCCCCCCAAGATCAAAAGTGAACCGGTAATCAATACTTTAAGCCCAATCATGGCTCCGTATTGCCGGATCAACACTTTAAAGTGTTTTTGCCGCGCATTCAGGTATTCCATGCTCAGATCATCGGTCCGTTGCATGGGCAACTTGGTAGAGCCCGCCATTTTAAAGGTAGAGAGGTTACGGGCTACTTCTTCGAGCCATCCCACTAGTTTGTATTTGTATTTGCTCTCTACCAGGCTAGTGCTAAGCCCCCTTTGTGTGGTAATGTAAAAAAAGGCGATTAGCGACAGTACAAGCAGTACGCCAAATGCAATGAAGAACGGGTGGTACATAGCCAGTAACAACAGGCCGAAAATGATCTGCAAAGCGGCCAGTGAAAAATCGAATAAGATCTTGGACAGGCCTTTTTGGATGGTAAGGATGTCGAAAAAGCGATTTACGAGTTCGGGCGCATAGCTGTTCTTTAAGGCGCTTAGTTTGAGGCGTGGTAGACGGAAAGCAAACTCCATGGAGGCATTGGCAAATATTTTCTGTTGTATGGTTTCCGCACTGGCCAGCTGGTAGATCTGGAAGATACCCGCCAGGGTAAGCCCCACCAGCACCAATACCACCAGCACGATCCAGGAAGTAGAAGTAGTGCCACTTTGTATTAAGTTAATAATGGCCTGAATACCCAAAGGGATACTCAGGTTGAGCAAACCATTAAAAAGAGCGTAGATATACACGTTTGCCAGAAGATCTTTCTGTGTGGCCAAAAGGCGAAAAAGTCTTCTAATGGGGGTTATTTTTTCTGTTGTCATACGTTTAAAAGGCTAAAAGCCATTTGGGTGAAAAACTCTGTTTCATCTCCACTGTTTTGGCTACAATCCGTAAGCGAAGGAAGGTGCACACTAAAATAACTTTGAAGATGTGCGCCTTCTAAAATGGTAGTGACCATAGTGTGGGGATGTTTAAAGTTAGGCTCTATTTCAACAACGGTTTCACTTATACGGTTGATGAGACGTTTGTAGGCACGAAAGTAGCCTAGTTTGTTTTCCTCATCAACTTCTTTGGTCAAAAAAGCTTTAGTGCTTTCAGAGATCACGATCTGGTGCAGCAATGTTTCATTGATGTGTGTGAAATTAGAATCCTGGTTTACCTGCTCCGTAACCACTTTAATTGCTTTGGCCAAACGCGCCTTGGGGTCTTCCAGGTTTACCGTGGCAAAGACCAGTCTGTATTCCTGCCAACTCCAATACCAGTTGATAAGGTATACCAGGAGCATGTGTTTGTTTTCAAAATAGCGGTAAACCGTACTTTCCGGTGAACCGATGCGCACACCTAATTTTTTGAATGTAAAGGCATCAAAACCTATTTCATGGATAAGCTCAATACCATGCTGTACCATACGCCTTCCCAATTCCGTAGAATCCGGGTCTTTAAGATACAACTGGGCCGGTATCTGTATTTTTAAGCTACCCAGCAAACCATGCATTACTCCTTTTTTTGAATTACTCACACGCAAATATAATAGTATTACTATTAAAAAAGCGATAAAAGCAATCATTTTGTATCCGATTATTGTCTACCATCACTCAATAAATTGAAAAACAGATGTTTGAAATAACATAAAACAAACGCAGAAGGACTTTCCCATTCATTAGGTGAGATGTCTCCGGGAAAATCAATCATCTTTCCAGCGGTAGAAGGGAGCGGCAATAAAGTAAACGCCATAGCTCATAGTGCCGAAGGCAATGGCTGAGAGCAGGAGGGGGCCATACCAGTAGCCTATAAAGAAGTCGAGCATACTTTCACTCCCGTTGGCCAAGCTCGAATCCGTATAGTAAATGGAGAAGGCAAACAAAACGGAAATAATCAGGAGGGCCAATCCGTAGAAAAAATACCCTGTGAACCCTAATACCTTAGCGGGTTTGGGCGCGAAATTGTGAAAGCGCTTACCGGTGAGCATAGTAGTGTATTTCTCCGTGAAGGCCAGGTAAAACAGCGAAATGGCATTCCCTAAAAGGGCTACGGATACCGCAGCGATCACCCACTTCCCCTGCGGTGTGAACAGATACTTTTTAAGGCCCGTCTCATCTGCACCATATTGAAATGTACCCGCATAGAATTTATACAATTGCCAAACGGCATGGCCCCCGAGCGCTAAATAAAAAAAGAACGGGCCAAGCCAGGTAATCCGCACAAAATACCCATGCAAGTCTTTTTTATACCCTTCTGTATTGAGCAACATTTGCAAAAGCTTCCAGGCGGAATAGCAAAGTATAGCCAGGCTCAACAACATAACCACCGCCCGGCCATACCAACCAAAGGTGATGATATATTTTATAATGCTGAATAGCTTTACCGGGTTGTCTCCCGTGCCAAATGCGGCCATAAGAATAAGTGTACCGAAAATAACATAAATGAGGCCTTTGCCTATAAGCCCGGTTTGCGCAATGCGCTTTACACTATGGGTATAATGCGTCTGATGATGGGTCAATGGGTCAGTTATTTGTATTGAGGGGGGTATTTTGCTGCCCTTGCGGCAAACCTCTTAAAAAGTTGTATCGCAAGCCTAAACTTAATCCAAAGCTGCTAAAGTTGTTTATTAAAAGAGGGGATAGATTGCTTTGTTCTTCCGATTGTACTATCCGGTTTAAAGGGCCGCTGATGTTATGCCTTACCGCTAACCAAAGCGATACCACCTCACTTGCCTGCAGGTTAAGTCTGAGCCCATAGTGCACAGTAAAGGCCGTACTGCTCTCACTCCATTGCTCGTTAAAGAAAACGCCTTGGTTGGCATGTGTTAAAAATCCGGCACCTGCAACGGGGCCTATTGAAACGGAGGACTGCAATGGATACAAATAGGTTATGGACAATTGGATATTGGTATACTGCCAGTTGTTCACCAGTTGACCCGAAACCGTACTATCGTCAGGTGGCGTATAGCGCGCATTTTGCTCCGTTTCGCTTACACGATTTTGCACAAATTCTACACCTGCCGTAAAACGCGGTGAAACGAAAAAACCCAGGCTTCCCCCATAACTGTATCCTATACGCATCCGCTCATAATACCTGTACAAAGCATTATGCCCAATGCCTGCCGCGGGATTTTTAAATGTGTGATAACGCACCCCTCCGTTCAGGTCAACAAAGAATATAGGGGGCGTACGCTCAGCTGCTGATCCTTCCTGCGCATACAAAGAAGCGGAGAACAATAACAAAATGAAAAGGACAGTAGCTTTCACGGCAGACTAACTCAAAACGTCCCGTATAGTTTTATTGCGGGCAAAAACGGAACTGGCAAAAGGGCAGAGCGGTAAAATGCGAAAGCCGCTTTCGCGTGCGAACTCAATAATATACATGAGGATTTTCTTTCCTACTCCATTCCCCCGGTAGGCATCTTCTACGTGGGTATGATCTACGATCATCAGGCTTTCACCCGCCATGGTATAGGTGATCTCTCCCATTGGGTTTCCCTCATCTTCCATGTAAAAACGTCCTTTATGCCCCGCTTCTTCCCTTAACACTTCGCTCATCCGGTAAAACTATAATGTGGAGATTATCTGTAAATATATACCAGGTAAAGAATAATGGCGATGTAGATCAGCCAAAAAGGACGTACTTCAAGCGGGTTGCTGCCAAAAAGAGCCTTGGTAAGCTTAAACATGAAGTTCCTGTGATCGGCAACGTATTGATAAAGGCGGTCGCTCAGCTTTCGAAACCAGGTATATCTCTCATACCATTTATCCAGAAAAGCCCATTTGCTTTTGGTATAGGTTAATGTGCGGTAAGCGGAGCGGGGACCTGAAAAGATCTCTCCGCCGGGTTCAATGAGCCGGCTGGCTTCTTTGAAGTATTCTACTTCAATATCGGGAAAATCGGGTGCAGCTTCCTGGTAAGGGCGGTAATACACCTTATCTCCGGTAAGCTTTTTCCAGCGTGTGGTCCAGTATGCACAAAATCCACAGTGGCCATCCCATACCATTACAGGGGTGTTCACCGGTGGATTTTTAGTTTTGCTTATCTTCCTGAACAAGGTACATAATTTGCCACAAAAGTAGTGTCTATAAAGACGTCATGGCTTTGTTTAAAGGGGTAGGGCCATCGAGCATTTCTATCACTTTTTTATTGAGGTTAGACGCATCAATGGCATATGTTATGGCTCCGGCGACATTATCTCTGCTTATAGTGTTTTGCTTATCAAAGGCCAGATTTTCCGCAACCTCGACATTGCCCTTGCCCGGCTCATCCGTAAGCCTGCCCGGACGCAAAATGGTATAATCGAGCCCGCTTTGAACCAGGAGCTGGTCTGCTTCCGATTTAGCCGTATAATAGTGCCTCATGTTATCCGGCATCTCCGAAGGCCTGTTGGTACCCAGTGCGCTCACCATTACAAAGCGCCCAACTTTGTGTCTTACGCTTTCGTCAATGGCTTTTTTAGCCCCTTGCAGGTCCACCGCCAGTGTTTTATCGGGGCCGGTGTGGGCACCACTACCTGCGGTAAATACCACTACATCGGGTTTGTGCGCAAAAGCAGGCGACAGATCTTTTTCCAGGTCTGACACAACCGGAGGAACATGTGGTTTTTCGAATTGCGCGCATTGCGCTTCATTGCGTACCATGGCAATTACTTCATGCTGTTGTTTGGCCAGTATAGTTACTACTTTTTTGCCAACTTTTCCGTTGGCTCCTATTATCAGAACTTTCATGTTGTTGATTTTTAGTTAAATGATGATTATCGACATAAAAAAACCACGCTTAGGCGTGGTTTCACAATGGTTTGAAGATGGCCTATTTATCGTCATCTATTTCAATATTACCGGAAACGCCTCCGCTAACATTGCCCTCTTTATCTACATTAGCCTCAAGGCTTATACTGCTTTCCTCCTCTTCTGCGGGTGCAGGTGTAGAGGTTGTCGTTTCTTTTTCAATAATTACCGTATCGGATTTTTCTTCTCCGCTGTTGCAGGCAACGGCAAAAAACAAAGTACCTACGGCTAGCATTGCAAACATTCCTTTTTTCATAATCGTGTTGCTATTGGTTTAACGTAATACATTGTTCAACATACTTTCCCCTATAAAGGTTCGAAACACCTGGGTTTTAGTTAAAATAGCGGCACAAAAGCCTGCACATTGCCTGGTAAACAGTGTTGGAAAACTGATCTATCACAAACCTCCTTTTGTTCCGCCAAGTTTATTTCTGTTGTTGTGAACGCTTTTTGGTATAAGCCGTTGAAAGGGTATGGAAGTGATCTATAAAAACATACGCGAGAAACGCATCAAACTTATATTCAAAGAGGTGCTGAACCATTACCCGGCATTAAAGCAAACCCGCATCGTACTACATCAAAAAAAAATGCCTAAGACCACTATGCGGGCACAACCTGAGCTTTTCAGCTTATGGCAAAACACGCCTACGTATAAAGTGGAACTGAGCAACAATACAGACCTGGCCGATATGGTGCGCATAAGTGAGGTTCCGGATGATGTACTGTACGGTTGGTTTGCCCATGAAATAGGCCATGTAATGGATTACCTGGAAAGAGGTTTTTTCGGCATGATCTGGTTTGGCCTTCGCTATTACTTTTCAGTGCGCTTCAGGATAAGGACAGAACATAAAGCAGATAAGATTGCCATCCGGCACGGCCTTGCGGAAAGCATATTGATCACCAAAAGACATATACTGGAACACTGCGACTTGCCCGAAAAATATAAAAAGAGAATCCGCAAATACTATATGTCGGCAGATAATGTAATGCAATTGCAAAAAGCGGAAAAAAATACCCAGTTAAAAATGGATGAAGTGGATATCCTGAACCCTTCTTCTTTTGCGCTTAAAGGGGAAAAGTCCTGAGTGCCACATTGTAAGCACTCTCAAAAGCCAGTGGGTTCAAACCTGCCGACAGTTTCTTTTCCTGCACAAAAGACAATAGCTTTTCCGTGGGCATATTGCCTACCAGGTCGTCTGCAGCCATGGGGCAACCGCCAAAGCCTTTTATAGCCGCGTCAAACCTGCGGCAACCACTTTCATAAGCGGCCTCTATTTTCTCATGCCAGCTATCCGGGGTGGTGTGCAAATGTGCACCAAACTCTACCTGGGGAAAAGCGGGTATAAGGTTTGAAAAAAGATAGTGGATGCTATCCGGGTTGGATGTACCAATCGTATCGGATAAAGAAATAATACGGGCGCCCATATCCGCCAGTTTAGAAACCCAGCGCTCCACGATATCTACGCTCCAGGGCTCCCTATAGGGGTTCCCAAAGCCCATGGAAAGATAAGCTACCACCTGTTTGTTTTTTCTTACGGCCATATCAATGATCTTGCCCAACAACTTCTGCGACTCGGCTATGCTTTTATTTGTATTGCGCTTTTGAAATATTTCAGAAATGGAAAAAGGGTAGCCCAGGTAATCGATCTCTTCAAATTTCAATGCTTCTTCCGCTCCGCGTTTATTAGCAACTATGGCCAACAGTTTCGTTTTGGTTTTCCGGAGATCCAGACCGCGTAACACCATAGAGGTATCGCGCAGTTGGGGGATGGCTTTTGGAGACACGAAACTTCCAAAATCCAGGGTGTCAAAACCTACTTTAAGCAGTGCGTTGATGTAATCGATCTTTTGAGCCGTCGGAATAAAGGTATGGATGCCTTGCATAGCATCGCGAGGGCATTCGATAATTTTTATGGTTGAATCGGTTTGCAACGCCTTAGGAGATTTGCTGCAAAGTAAGCACAAAAGCCAGCATCAGAAAAGGGCAGGCAAGATTAGTTTTGAGGGGCATTTCTACTTTGTTTCAACGTATTCAGCAAAAAGGAAATAAAGATCACCAGCAGGCAGCCTACCACGTTATACCAGAGGTACTCTACTTTTAAACGGGTAAACAGGGGCCATTGGTACACCTGCGCAAAATGCAGGATAAGCACGCAGGCTTCTGCAATAAGTGCGCTCCAAAAAATAGCACGGGCTTTTATGTGTTTGATGAAAAAGGCTACTATGAAAATGCCGAGTATGGTGCCATAAAAAAGAGAGCCGAGCACGTTCACCATTTCGATCAGGTTATCAAACAATTTGGCCACCAGGGCAAAACCTATGGCCACCGCTCCCCAGAATACCGTAAGCCACTTGGATACCCGAAGCTGCCGTGCCCCGCTTGTGTTGGGGTTGACCAGGCGTTGGTAAAAGTCTATGGAGGTAGTAGTGGCGAGGGCGTTTAACTCACCACTGGTACTGCTCATAGCCGCTGAAAAGATAAGCGCTATGATTAGTCCCACTACACCCACAGGAAGAAAATCCATCACAAAAGTGAGAAAGACATAATTTGTGTCTTTCACCTTGAAATTGGCATCACTTTGTTTCAATAAAGCTTTTACTTCCTGCCGTAGAGCATCGTCCCGTTCCACGGCTTTCACAAAGTTTTTTTCGGTGATGGTTATAGCCGTTAGGTTTTTGCCCGAGAGGGCCTCCTGGTACTGGCTTCGCGCTTTCTGTAAGTTCTGGTATTCCGCATCGTATTTTTTTTGCAGCTGCGCCAGCCGGGGAGCATATTCAGTTTGGTACACGTCTTCAAGAGCTACCTTATTAAAGAATACAGGAGGTTGTACAAAGAGGTAAAAAACAAAAACCAGCACACCTATAAAAAGAATGAAGAACTGCATGGGTACTTTCACCAAGGCATTAAAGATCAAGCCCAGACGGCTCTCTTTCAGGCTTTTCCCGCTAAGGTAACGCTGTACCTGGCTCTGATCCGTACCGAAATAGGAAAGGGCCAAAAAAAAGCCCCCGGTAAGGCCGCTCCATACCGTGTACCGTTGATTCAGGTTAAAGTCCAGGTCGATAACCTGCATGCGGCCTACGGCACCGGCCATACGCAGGGCATCGGGTACATTGGTGTACTCCCCCAGCCTGTCAAGCAAAAGAATAAAAGCCAACACTAAGCCTAGCATAATCACGCCCATTTGCCATTTTTGGGTGATGCTTACTGCTTTACTGCCGCCGCTAACGGTATAAATGATGACCAATACGCCAACAAAAAGATTGGTGAAGTTTAAATCCCACCCCAGCAAGGTGCTTAAAATGATGGCAGGGGCAAAGATGGTAAGTCCGGCCGCCAGTCCGCGCTGTATCAAAAAAAGAGAAGCTGCCAACAATCTCGTTCTCAAATCGAAGCGGCTTTCTAAATATTCATACGCGGTGTACACATTGAGCTTGTAATAAATAGGCAGGATAAAAGCGCAGATAATGACTATAGCGAGGGGTAAACCAAAGTAAAACTGCACAAAACCAAGGCCCGACTCATACCCCAGGCCGGGAGCACTTAAGAAGGTGATGGCGCTCGCTTGCGTAGCCATTACAGACAAGCCTATGGTGAACCAGTTTAAATCCTTTCCTCCTCCTAAAAAGTCCTTTACTCCCTTGTTTTTACGCGTCTTCCAGGTACCATAGGCTACAATACAAAATAGGGTACCGAAGAGTACTATCCAATCAAGCAACTGCATCTACGCGTAGTATTGGGTAATGAAATAGAAGAGAATGATCTCTAAAAAAAGCACCAGCAATACCAGGGTATACAACTGTTTCCAATTTGTAAACAACCTCATGACCGGGGTTTTGGGGTATAGCTCAGCAAATTGGCCAAAAGGCGGTAAGCCCCGGGTACCCCTGCCGGCAACTCCCTGAAAAAGGAAATACCCGTATATATAAAAGCTCCTTTACCATAATCTGCTACCAGAAGCCCCCCCGGTAAGTCCTGCTCGCCTTCATCATGCCAGGCCAGGGGAGTTTCGTAAGCTTCATCCCACTCGTCGGCAAAGTAAAGGCCACGTTCCTGTACCCAATCCTTAAAATCATCTTCCGTAAGCGTATTTGGGGAATTAAGTACCTCATGATCAGGCAATAAGAACATAGCCCGGGCATCCTCCTCCGTCACTCTTTTGCGACTCAGGCTAAACGGATAAGGGCCGATATCCGTGCTCAATAAGTCTCGGGAGCGCGTATTGTACTGCACAATGTATGTGCCTCCGTTTTTCATGTATTCGAGGAGTATAGCATTGACTGAGGGAAGCCAATCTACCGTATTATACGCCCTTATGCCAGCCACGATTGCCTGGTACTCATGCAGGTCATAGGTACGCACTTTTTCTTCATCCAGCACATCTACCGCATAACCCATTTGCCGGATAGCTTCCGGCACCTTATCGCCTGCTCCCATAAGGTAAGCGATCTTGCTGCCTCTTTTGGCCAGTGGAAAGCTTACCAGTTTGGGTCTGGCCTTATTGAAGACAACCCGCTTGTCGATATGCGGGTAATCCAGCTCGGTCATTTCCATAACCGGAACACCCATGCCTTCTTCTTTGTAGGTCATGCTCAAATACGCCACACTGCTGCTATCCCTAGGCTCTATAGTTACCTGCACTTCTTTTCTTTGCTCCGCTGCCGGCAGGTTTACCCGGGCAGGTGTGAGTATAAAACCCGGTGCGTTTAGTTCTATAATACGGGCCTGCTTCCCGTAGTTCGTAAAAAGCACCGATAACTTTTGTGCAGTGGCGCTGGTAAAAACGAGGTTTTCCTCAGAAATGCTCGCTAAAACAGGAGGTACCACCGCTACCGGTTTTTCTATTTCTCCTTCTACCCTATCGGAATATTTATAGCGCAAAGGCCTTTGCATTTCTACCCTCTGATCACCGATCATCACTTCAAAAAGGGCGTACAGAACCGGGTCATTTTCAGGTTTACCCAGGTTATCGGGATCCTCCAAACGGAAGAGGGCATCGTACTCTTTTTTCAGCCAATACGCCTGGCTGCTTAATCCCGGGTGGATGTATATCTTTCCTGTATACTGCTGCAGGGTATTTACGAGGCTTTGGTTCACCTCTTCTGACCAGAGTATACGCCCTGTTCTATCCGCAATTGTCATTTTTTTAAGCGTAGCAGGCCGTGTGCCCCGCTGCAAGATCTCCAGGCGAAAAGCTAAAGAATCCTGCTCGCTCACCAGTTCCCGGGCACCAAGTGCTTCTGCACGCAGACCGCTTACCATACAAAGTATCTTCTTGATCTTTTCCCGAAATACGTTTCGCTGAAAATCATCTTCTATAGCCGCGGCTTGCTTTTTAAGCCTCAGAAGTGCTTCCAGGCTTTTTTCCGGTTGCCGGAAATCAAAGGCATGGAGCGCCTCAGCCAGTTCTTGATCAATTTCTTTCGCCCCATATGCCGCCCAATTTTGGGGTATGCCTTCGAAAACATCGCCAAGCGCTTTTTTGCCCTTCACATATTTCAAGTATTCCTTTTGACTTCCGCGGGCAATGGATACACCAAACCCCTGGCTTTTATGCTGGGTACGGCTTAAGGAGGCAAGCTCGTTGTACGATTTCCCCAGGTTTGCGTCATAGCCTCCTACATCCATAACCAGGTAATCGTTGCTATGCCTTGCCAGGCTGTCTAGCGGAAGGCCCCACCAGGTACTCGTATTCCAATACAGGCGATCGGGCTGCCAGGTATGCAATCCGCTTTGAAGTTGTTGAGGCTGATAACGTGCATCCCCGGCCAGGTCGAAAGCTTCTTCCGCCAATAGGGCGGAAGCAGTGTGGTGCCCATGTCCGGCTCGCTTATCCGGAGGAAAGCGCGTGATAATGATGTGCGGTTTAAATTTTCTTATCACATATACCACATCAGCCAACACTTCTTCTTTACGCCACTTATCAAAGGTTTCGGTTGCCGTTTTAGAGTACCCAAAATCAACCGCACGGGTAAAAAACTGGGTACCGCCATCTATTGCCCTGGCCTGCATCAACTCCTGCGTGCGCAAAACACCCAGCTTGTCACCCAATTCATTTCCAATCAGGTTTTGCCCCCCATCGCCTCGCGTAAGCGATAAATAAGCTGTTTCCGCCCCGGCTCCATTTGACAGATATGAGATCAAGCGGGTGTTTTCATCATCCGGGTGTGCTGCCACATACAAAACCCGCGCAGGGTTGGTGAGTTTCTTTAATTCATGCACTATTTCCGTACTGCTCTGGCTCTTTCCGCCAGGCATGAAAAAGAGACAAGCCAATGTGAAACAAAAAAATTGCTTTTGCATAAGGGATTTTTACTGGGTGCGCTAAAATAGCAATCTGTTTTCAGGATGTGGTAAAATCCGCTTTATGATGTCTTATACCATTGACAACTTCTATTAGCTGTTAGCTGTTTGTTAGCTGTATGACATCGTTTTGTTACCCAAGCCGTATTTTAGTAGTCCCTAAAATTCAACGTTCTATGATTAAAAAACTACTGCTCAGTGTTTTATGCACTGGAATGACTGTAATTTCTTACAGCCAGAATGAAGAAGGCAAACATGAAGGAGCACTGTTGCTCACAAACCACACAGTAGTACTAAGTGATTCTGAACCAACACTTAACCGTTTGCCCTTTTTTGATGGGAAAGTGTACCTGGTAATACAGGGCATCAACCACAAACTGGACGCAGAAGCCGTACCGGGTTTGACGTACTTAGAGTACCTTCCGAAAAATGCAGCACTCTTTAGCCTGGATTACAACAAAGCGGAAAGTATTTTAACCCGTTTACAGAGTTGGGATGCACGTATGGCACCCCTGGAAAGCGAATGGAAGCTCTCCAAAAGATTGTTTACGGGAGACATTCCCTCCTGGGCCTGGTTGGATAACAGTACCATAAAGATTTGGCTGGGCTTGCATAAAGATGTTTCCCTGGTAAAAGCCCGGGCTGCATTGAAGCTTAACGGCCTGGAAATTTTAGAAACAGATCAGCAACACAATCTTATAGCCGTGCGTGTAAAGGCGGACGAAGCGACTGCATTGGGGCGTTATCCTTTTGTGATGCATGTACAGGAAATGGAAGATCCGGGGAGCCCGGAAAATTGGACGGCCCGTACCAGCCATCGCATTAATTATTTGCAAAGCGAAATACCGGGCAACTCAAAATATGACGGCAGCGGCGTAACCCTGAGTTTAGGAGACGATGGGGCCATCGGACCACATATAGATTACAACGGCCGCCTTGATCAATCCAGCGCAACGGCCTCAACCGGTGATCATGGTGACCACGTAGCCGGAACTATTTTCGGAGCGGGCAACCTGGATCCCAGGGGCCAGGGAATGGCACCCGGGGCAGATATTGTGTATTATACTTACCCGGCCAACCTGAGCACCACGGACAGCGACTACAATTCGAAAAACGTAAGACTCACTTCCTCCTCTTACAGCAATGGTTGCAATGCGGGTTACACCAATTTCACCCGGCAGATGGATCAGGATTATATAGACAACCCTAACCTGATCCATGTTTTCTCTGCAGGAAATAGTGGCACCAGTAATTGCAATTACGGAGCAGGTTCCGGATGGGGCAACGTAACCGGGGGACATAAGATTGCTAAAAATGTAGTGGCTGTAGCCAACCTTACACGTCTGGATGGACTGGCTAGCAGTTCCAGTCGTGGGCCGGCTAATGATGGAAGGATCAAACCGGATGTAGGTGCCGTTGGTACCAGTGTATATAGTACCACTAACCCTAATGCGTACACATTAAAAACAGGGACATCTATGTCGTGCCCCGGAACAAGTGGCACTCTAGCCGTTCTGTACGAAGCGTATAAAGCCAACAACGGAGGTACTGAACCAAACGGGGCCCTCTTAAAAGCCATTTTGATGAACTCAGCCGAAGACCTGGGGAATCCCGGCCCTGATTTTCGTTTCGGTTACGGGCGCATAAACGCACGCAAGGCCTTACAGATTATTGAGAATGGGGATTATATTACGGGTAGCCTAAGCAATGCCGGAGTTGATCAACACACCCTTACCATTCCGGGCAATGTGGCACAAGCGAAAATCATGCTTTATTGGGGAGATGTACCTGCCAGCACCATTGCCGCCAGAGCCCTGGTAAACGACCTGGATATGACCGTTACGTATAACGGCAATACCCTCCTTCCCCTGGTGCTGGACCCAACTCCGGTTGGGAGTAACCTCAATGCGAATGCCGTTCCTGCGCGCGATAGCCTCAACAACACGGAACAGATCGTTATTGATAACCCGGCAGCCGGCGACCTTACGGTAAATGTGCAGGCATTCAATGTTCCCCAGGGTACGCAGAGCTATTATATTGTATATACTTTCGTAGAAGATGAAGTAGTACTCACTCATCCGGTTGGAGGCGAAAAATTTGTACCGGGTACCACCGAGATCATTCGTTGGGATACCCCACAGGGTACAGGAACGTTCACCCTTGAATACAGCACGGATAACGGTGTGAGTTGGAACAACATCAGCAGCACCATTCCTGCTACTTCGCGCCACTTCAATTGGAATGTGCCAAATACCGTAACAGGAGAAGCCAAAGTACGGGTAAGCAGGGGCAATGCCAGTAATAGCCCGGGTACTTTTACCATTGTAGGTGTACCGGGTAATCTTCAGTACGTAAGTGCCTGCCCGGATACCCTGACCATAAGTTGGGATGTGGTACCGCAAGCTGCGGGTTACGTAGTCTATCGTTTGGGAAACAGGTATATGGATTCCATTGACTATACCGTTTCCAATGTATACCGTGCCGGAGGTGTGCCCAGTATCGGGGAAGAGTGGTTTAGTGTAGCTGCCGTAACTGCTGATGGTGGCATCGGGCTAAGAGCCAATGCACGGGAGCGTCCTACCGGGGTATTCAACTGTATTGTAAAAGAAGACCTGGCTGTAGACGCTATTCTCTCTCCTCCAAGTGGAGAACTGCCCGATTGTTTCAACCTGTCCAATATTCCCATAAGGGCCAACATTGTCAATAATGGAGTAGACAGCTTGTTTGGGTTTACCATAGGGTACATCTTCAACAATGGTGTGCCTGTGCTTACCTCCTTTACCGATACATTAGCCCCCGGGGATATGTATGCCTTTACTTCTAACGCTTCGGTGAGTGTTACAACAGGAAGTATTTCAAGTACTAAGCTATGGGCCGCCGCCAACAATGATCAAAACCCGTACAATGACACCATTACTTTAAACTCCTTACTCTATTCAGGGCAAACGGTAGGCATTCCTTATGCAGATGATTTCGAGAACAGCGTTCCCCTGTGCAATACATCTTCAAATTGCGGTCAGACCGTTTGTGGCTTATCCGGGGGATGGCGGAACATTACCAGCGGAACTTTTGATGCAATTGACTGGAGGGGAAATAACGGGAGTACTCCTTCACAGGCAACAGGCCCCAGTGTAGACTTCAACCCAGGTACGGCTAATGGAAGATACCTTTACCTGGAAGCTTCTGCTTGTTTTGAGCAACAGGGCATGTTGCAAACCCCCTGTTTTGATCTAAGCACATCCACCAGCCCTCTTTTTAGTTTTTATTATCATATGCTAGGCAACTTTATGGGAAGCTTGTCTGTAGATGTTTACGATGGCGACAAGTGGCACATGGATGTTATTCAACCCATTGCAGGTAACCAGGGAAATACCTGGCTGAAAGCCGAAGTTGACCTGACCAACTTTGCAGGCAGTACGGTTATTGTAAGATTCAGGGGCAATACCGGGTCTGACTTCAGTAGCGATATAGCCATCGACAACATTAACCTGATTGAAAACTCAGCGGCTCCTGTTAGTGCTTTTACAGCAGATGCCAATACTACTTGTATAAATGGAACGGTTGGGTTTAGTGATGTGAGCACCAATTTTCCCAATAGCTGGTTGTGGAGGGTAAGCCCCGCTGCCAATGCTCTTTTTGTAAATAACGACAGTACCAGCGCTAACGTAGAGATCACCTTTACTGCAGCCGGTAATTACGACATTACCTTGATCAGCAGCAACAGTAATGGCAGCGATACATTGGTTCAAGCTGCCTTCGTAACCGCCAGCGCCGGAGCTTCCCTGAGCGCTTTCGAAGGGTTTGAACCTTCGGGAATACCCCAAGACTGGGCCATTGTGAACCCCGATGGATTTACAGCCTGGAACAGCGCGCAGGTAATAGGAAGCAATGGAACCTCAACTATATCTGCCTTTTTCGATCACTTCATTAATCCAACCATAGGAAGCCGGGACGACCTGATCGGGATCAACGTAGACCTTCTAAACGAAACGAACCCCCTACTTTATTTTGATGTGGCCTATGCGCAGGGGCTGAACAATATCGATGATTCCCTGATCATCATGGTATCCACCAATTGCGGCACGGATTTTATCCGCACAGCATACGCCAAAGGGGGCAGTGCCCTGGCCACGGTTAATCCAAGAGGCAGTAAATTCATTCCCCAATCGGCTGGCGACTGGCGTAGCGACAGCCTGGACCTAAGCCCTTATGTGGGTACAAACATCAAAGTGAACTTCGTAACCAAAAGCAGCCGTGGCAACGCGCTATACCTCGATAACATCCAACTGGTAAATGGAAATGTGCAGGCACCTGTAGCGGATATCCTCTATAACAATGCAGATGTTTGTGTAAGGGATACGGCTACCTTCAGTGTTCCAACACCTGGAGCAGGCGTACAGTATAGCTGGACTTTTGGCAACCTGGCTTCTCCTAATATTGCTACCGGGCCAGGGCCGCATAAAGTCATATACCTGGCCAGCAGCAGCCAGCAGGTTGTTACGTTAACAGCTACCAATCCGGGAGGACGCTCTACCGATGAATTGGTATTGGCGGTGGGGCAAACACCTATTGCCCTGAATTCTTTTCAAACAAACGGGTTACAGGTTGACTTTACCGACCTGAGCATTAATATTCCCACTTCCTGGCTCTGGACCTTTGGCGATGGTGACTCCTCTACGGCCCAAAGCCCCAGCCACACCTATGCCACCGGAGGTACCTATACAGTGGTACAAACGGCATCCAATAGCTGCGGAAGTACGGATAGAACGGTAACTGTAAACGTATCGGGTATTGGCCTGGAAGAAGCTGGTAACATTGGTGGAATAAGCTTATACCCTAACCCGAGCAAAGGAGCGTTTACGTTTTCTGTGCATATGCGCACCGGTGAAAAAGGACGCTTGCAAATAAGTGACCTGAGCGGAAGAGTATTACGTATTGAAGACATCCAACTCAAAGCAGGGGAAAATAAACTTCCCCTTGACCTTTCCAATGCCGCGCAAGGCATATACCTGCTTACTTTAAAAACAGATACAGGCGAAAAAAGCATCCGGGCTTTTAAAGAGTAAAACGATTACATTTAGCAAAAGCCGCTCTTTAAACAGGAGCGGCTTTTTCTTTGCCTTTCCGCAAGGCAAACAAGCCTGTAAAGGTCAGGAAACCATTCATAATCAAATGCTCAAAGCTAAAGTGATACCCCCATTCAGAAGAAGCATACTCTTTGAATAAGTAGCTAAGCACAGGGGCCAATACCGCGATGAGGGGCACCCACCTGTCGTATACACGCCACCTGGTGAATAATCCAAAAGCATACATCCCCAACAAGGGGCCATAGGTATAGCCCGCCAGGGTAAAAAGCTCTGCAATAACCGAAGAGTCGTTAATGCTATATTTGAAAAAGAGAATAACAGCCAAGAGTATAATACTGAACATCAAATGTACGCGGATACGCAGGCGTTCACCGGCCTTTGCCTCTTTCTCCTCTATCCCTAAAAAATCAACACTAAAAGAAGTGGTCAAAGCGGTAAGTGCCGAATCTGCACTGCTGTAGGCAGCTGCGATCAATCCTACCATAAAAAAGACCGGCAGCGCCATTCCCAAACCACCGCTTAAAGCTACTGCCGGGAAAAGGCGGTCTTTAGTAGCCTGTATACCAAACTCAGCTGCATAATCATACAACAGAACCCCCAGCGAAAGAAAGACGAGGTTTACCGCCACTAATATGATGCTTAACCAAAACATATTTTTCTGGGCATCCTTCAGACTTCGGCAACTCAGGTTTTTCTGCATCATATCCTGGTCAAGGCCAGTCATTACTATGGTGATGAAGGCCCCACTGAAAAACTGCTTCCAAAAAAAGCGGCTGTCCTTAAAATCATCAAAAAAAAAGGTTTGGCTCATAGGAGAATCGGCAATGTAGGCCACCAGTGAGTCCGCACCGATGAGCGCATCTTTGATGAGGTAGATGCTGATGCCTACTGCCAGCAACATAAAAGTGGTTTGTAGGGTATCTGTCCAGATTATGGTTTTAATGCCCCCCCGAAAAGTATACACCCAAATGAGCGCCAGGGTAATGAGCACCGTTACCCAGAAGGGAATACCCAGCGTTGAAAATATGGCATAATCCAGTACAATAGCTACCAGGTAAAGCCTGAAAGCCGCTCCAATCGTACGCGACAACAAAAAGAAAAAAGAGCCGGTGCGGTAGCTGTAAAGCCCAAAACGTTGATCAAGGTAACTGTAAATAGAAGTGAGGTTGAGGCGGTAATAAAGGGGCAATAGTACTTTGATGATCACCAGATATCCCAATACATACCCAAGTACTACCTGCATATAGCTGAACTGGCTCCCTTCTACCCATCCGGGCACCGAGATAAAGGTTACCCCGGAAAGTGAAGCCCCTACCATACCAAAGGCCACTACAAACCAGGGGCTTTGGCGGTTACCCAAAAAGAAGCCTTTATTATCCGCTTTACGCCCCGTAACGTAAGAAACACCGATAAGCAACAAAAAATAAAGCAACACAATAAGAAGTATGGTAATGGGCGCCATATGTGAATTTTAACGCAAATAAAGAATAAATTAGGCCTTTTGCCCGGCAATAAAAGATATTTGCACCCATGAACATCCCTTCGAGGTATTTAGAAAAAGCAGTAGAAGAAATCGGCCGGCTGCCCGGCATCGGGAAAAAAACAGCCTTACGCCTGGCGCTGCATATTTTAGATTATGACGAACACAATGTACGCGCCCTTAGCGAATCCTTAATACAGCTTAAAGAAAAGGTATTGCGTTGCCAATCCTGTGGAAACCTCTCTGACCGGAATCTCTGCGAGATATGTGAAAACCCGCATCGCGACAAAGAGTTGATCTGTGTAGTGGAAGACATTCGCGATGTAATGGCCATAGAAAATACCGGGCAATACCGGGGCATTTATCACGTTTTAGGCGGGGTTATAAGCCCCATGGAAGGCATTGGCCCCGGTGACCTCAATATCGTTTCGTTGTTGCAAAAAGCACAAACCGGCCGTATAAAAGAGCTTATTTTTGGTTTGGGAACCACTATGGAAGGAGAAACCACAACTTTTTATTTGTACAAGAAGCTGGCTGAATTCGACATTACCCTTTCCAGCATTGCCCGGGGTATTGCCATGGGCGATCAACTGGAATATGCAGATGAGGCTACCCTGGCACGTAGCATAGCAAACCGTGTGCCTTATGAGGCATCCTTAAAACAATCATAATCACCTTGCCGCTTAAAGAACGTACACAGGGTTACTTTTTGTTGCTCATTCACTTTTTCGCCCGTATCCCCTTTTTATTTGCAGGCTACGGCAAAGAAGAAGATGCATGGGCACAGGTACTTAATGCCCGCATCCTGTATGAAACAGGTAAATACGAAGTCTCCCGGCTGCCCGGGCATCCGGTGTTTGAGCTTTTGCTCAGCCGCTTGTACCCTATGAGTCATGCCTACTGGTTTTACAATGGTATTTCGGCCCTGGCAAGTGCTCTCGTAGTGTATTACACCTATGGGGTCATGCGTAAGCTGCTGATTCCACACGCCTTTTGGATGAGCCTAGGACTTGGATTTATACCGGTCTTTTTTATTGCCGGAACCTATACCATAGACTATACCTTAGCGCTGGCGCTTATTATGGCAAGTTTTTTTGCCCTCCTGAACAGGCATTGGATATGGGCCGGTTTGTTGCTGGGGCTTGCAACCGGGGTTCGTATTTCTTCATTCGGTTTTTTGCTTCCTTTCCTGGTCTGGCTGGCTTTTAACCGGGCTTCTCTGCGTTCCCTCGTCATGCTCGCATCAAGCGCTTTGCTTACAAGTGGCATCAGCTTTTTGCTGCCTTTTCTTACGTACGGTTGGGCTTTCCTCGACTTCCACAAACCTCCTTTTCCAAGTATCGCCAACGTTCTTTACAAAATAAGCCTGGGGATATGGGGCATCCCCCTCCTGTTCTTTGTGCTGATGCTGGTCTGGAAAGGGCGCTACAAATGGATTTCCGCTTTTGGTACGCACCGTGCCTTAATGCTCACCTTGCTGTTGGTAACAGGAATGCAACTGGCTGTATTTCTGCGCCTGCCTTTTAAATCCGAATTCTTTATTCCCGCCCTTCCCTTTCTGGCAATGACCTTGGCACTAGGTATACAAGCTAAACAAGCCAGGGCCTTTGTGCTTTTTGCCTTGCTTTCCTGTTTTCTTATGGGTTTTGATTACAACCAATCGCACCGGGGCAGTCCCTCCTCTGCCCTCTCCCAAAGCTTTAAAGCCGGTGGCAAAAGCATAGCCTTCCACCCTTTTAAAGGACCGGTGTTGCTGGACCAGAGCAAACGCCGGCAAAAATCAGCTTTCGTAAACCAGGTAGTGGAATGGAGCAGGCAGCAAGCATATCCGTATTATATGATCAGCGGGTGGTACTGGCCGGAGCTCATGTTGAAACTCCCGGGAGATGCAGCCCGGAACTTTGACTATTACGCTACGGTTGAGGAGTTGCTCGAGGCAAGTGCCGAAGGGAAAGAGCTCTATTATTTACCCGAAATCCAGGAAGCGAATGCAAAAGTGTATGCACACTATCTTGCCGACTCTTTAGCAAGTGAATGGAAGCCACTGCCATGAAACTGAGTATTGTAATCGTCAATTATAACGTGAAGTTCTTTTTAGAACAATGTTTGCAGTCGGTATACAACGCTTTGCACGATATACCTGCCGAGGTATTTGTAGTAGACAATGCCTCGGTTGACGACAGCATGCAGATGGTAGCGGAAAAGTTCCCGGGGGCCATCCGGCTCGAAAACAAAAAAAACCTTGGTTTCTCCAAGGCGAACAACCAGGCCATACGGTTGAGTAAGGGGGAATATGTTCTCCTTCTAAACCCCGACACCGTAGTCGAGGAGAACACTTTTCGCGAGGTGATCGCCTTTATGGAAGCCCATCCTGAGGCCGGGGGGCTCGGCGTAAAGATGATAGACGGCAAAGGCAATTACCTCCCTGAGTCGAAACGGGGATTGCCTACGCCTTTGGTGGCCTTTTACAAGATGTTTGGCTTAACCAAGCTGTTTCCTCGCTCAAGGCGTTTTGCCCGTTACTACCTGGGGCACCTTCCGGAAAGTGAAACCCACGAAGTAGAGATCCTGGCCGGAGCCTTCATGCTGATGCGCAAGGAAGCGCTGGATAAAGCGGGCTTACTGGATGAAGACTTTTTCATGTACGGAGAAGACATCGACCTCTCCTACCGGCTGCTGAAGGCTGGCTTTAAAAACTATTATTTCGCCGGTACCTCCATCATCCATTACAAGGGAGAAAGCACCAAAAAAGGAAGCCTGAATTATGTGTATGTCTTCTATCAGGCCATGGTTATTTTTGCGCAAAAGCACTTCTCACAATCGTATGCACGGTTTTTCGGCTGGTTCATTCACACAGCCATCTACCTGCGAGCCGGTCTTTCTCTTGTGAAACGTTTCATCAAGGCCATAAGCATCCCCCTGGCAGATGCCGGTTTGCTCTTTGGAGGCCTCTATTACATAAAGGAGTACTGGGAGCACAACCACCGCTTTGTGCAGGGGGGTGAATACCCACCGGCCCTGGTCTACTATGTATTCCCGATATACATTATCCTGTGGCTTTCGGGCATCTTCTTAAGTGGGGGGTATAAGCGGCCTGCTAAACTTTTTAGTCTCTTCAAAGGCATTGGCCTGGGAACCTTGATCATATTGGTCTTGTATAGCCTGGCCAGCGAGTCTTACCGGTATAGCCGGGCGATTGTTTTACTAGGTGCTGTCTGGGCACTCCTCTCCATTCCACTGATGCGTATCCTAATACAAAAAGTATTCGGACTCAAACTCTTACAACGCGCACAAATAGAAAAACGCATTGGAATAGTGGGGCATACAGAAGAAGCGGAGCGTGTGGAGGGTTTAGTAAAGCAGGGGGAACATAAAATTGCCTTCGTAGGGTACATTGCTCCTCTTAACGGAAAAGAAAAGGAAGGAAAATATGTGGGCAGCCAGGAGCATATTGCCGATATAAGCAGGGTTTTTGAGCTCGATGAACTGGTATTTTGCGCAAAAGATGTGGTAAGCGAAGATATTTTCACCTCTATGCAGGAACTCAACCCGCTAAATGTAGAGATAAAGATTGCCCCCCGGGCGAGCGACTTCGTAATTGGCAGCAACTCCATTGACCATAGAGGAAATTGGTATGGTGTACAAGTCAACGCCATTTCCAAGCCGGCCAATCAACGGGCAAAACGATTCTTTGATTTGACCAGCGCTCTGTTGTTATTGCTGCTAAGCCCGGTGCTTTTTTGGTTCAGCCGGCACAAAAGAAGGTATTTCCCCGAAAGCATGGCCGTGCTTCTCGGGCGCAAAACATGGCTGGGGTACGACAAGAAAAGCGACACCCGTAATTTGCCGGCACTACGTCCGGGTGTTTTTAAAACTACCGAGGCTTTACAGGAAAAAAATACCGATAAAAACACCGTAAAACACCTGAATCAACTTTATGCCAAAGAGTACAAAATAGAAACCGATTTACGCTATTTGTTGCGTAATATGTTTTAACCAAAAGCTTTAAGCTCCCTGAGATAGCATAGCACACAGCAAGCTTGATGTACCGTACCCGTCTGTTTTATTTTTTACCTTTGGCCACCGTTGGAAAACCAACACTACGCTCTAACAAACAACTATGGCACAAATAGAATTAATAATGCCCAAAATGGGCGAAAGTGTAGCCGAAGCTACCATCATTAAATGGCTTAAAGACGAAGGAGATACCATCGAATTGGAAGAGGCTGTACTTGAAATTGCTACAGACAAAGTAGACAGCGAGGTGCCTTCTCCCACTGAGGGGGTTTTGAAAAAGAAGCTTTTTGGAGAAGATGATGTAGTAAAGGTTGGGGAAGCCATTGCCCTATTGGAAACAGAGGCTGAAAGTTCGGAAAACAACCATACAGACACTCCAGCTCCTGCAGAAGAACCGAAAGAAGAAGCACCAGCAGCCATGCAAGAGGCCGCTCAGGTAATGAATAACGGTATGGCCACAGCCGTTGCCCCGCAAGACATTCCCCGGAACTCAAATGGGAATTTCTACAGCCCACTTGTACGCAGCATAGCTAAAGAAGAAGGCATCCATGTTGATGAGCTCAATGCTATAGAAGGTACGGGAGCCGAAGGGCGCGTAACTAAAAAAGATGTGCTCGCTTATGTAGAAAACCGTAAAGCAGGTGCCCCAGCCCCGGCTCAAACTGTTTCTGCACCTGCTGCCCAGGCAGCCCCCGCTCAGGCCTCTTCGGGTACCTCCAAGATTGAAGTGAAACAGGCCCCTCCCGTGCAACCTACCGAAGGAGCGGAGATTATAGAAATGGACCGTATGCGCAAAATGATTGCTGAGCATATGGTAATGTCTAAGCATACTTCTCCCCACGTAACTTCATTTGTGGAAGCAGACGTAACCAACCTGGTAAACTGGCGCAATAAGACCAAAGGAGACTTCTTGAAACGCGAAGGCGAGAAAATGACGTTTACCCCACTCATCATAGAAGCAGTGGTAAAAGCCATCAAAGATTTCCCCATGATCAATGTTTCTGTAGACGGCACCCGTATTATCAAGCACCGCGACATTAACATAGGCATGGCCGCAGCTTTGCCAAGCGGCAACCTTATTGTGCCCGTGATCAAAAAAGCTGATCAGTTGAATTTGATCGGCATAACGAAAGCAGTAAATGATCTGGCCAACAGGGCAAGGCAAAACAAGTTAAAGCCGGATGAAATTGCAGGCGGCACCTTTACCCTTACCAACGTAGGCACCTTTGGGAATGTAATGGGCACGCCCATTATCAATCAACCCCAGGTTGCTATTCTTGCAGCAGGCTCCATAAACAAGAAACCCGCAGTAGTGGAAACCCCCGAAGGTGATTTTATAGCCATACGCAGCAAGATGTTCCTCTCGCACAGCTATGACCACCGGGTGGTAGATGGTGCATTGGGTGGATCCTTTGTAAGGCGTGTGGCCGATTACCTGGAGGCATTCGACCTGAACAGGGAAATATAAACTAAAAGATCCGGGCTTTTCCGCATCTTTTCTTTACACATAAATTCAACCTCATGGAGCTTAAGCTAAAGCGGCCCATTTGCTTTTTTGACCTGGAAACCACCGGAGTCAATATTACCAACGACCGGGTGGTAGAGATCAGTATCTTAAAAGTATTCCCCAACGGGAACAAAGAAAGCCGTACCTGGTTGGTAAACCCCGAAAGGCTCATACCTAAAGAAACCACTGCTCTACATGGTATTGACGATGAAAAAGTAGCCAACGAGCCTACTTTCAAACAATTGGCGCATCGCATACACGACATGATAAAAGACAGTGATCTGGCCGGTTACAACTCGAATAAGTTTGATATCCCTATGCTCGCAGAGGAGTTTTTACGGGCCGACATAGACTTTGACTTCACAAAGCGGCTGGCTGTGGACGTTCAGAACATCTTCCATAAAATGGAACAGCGTACTTTATCTGCCGCCTATCGTTTTTACTGCGGTAAAACCCTGGAAGATGCGCATACCGCTGAAGCGGATACCCTCGCCACTTACGAAATTTTAAAGGCACAGCTAGACCGTTACCCGGATGAACTGGAAAACGACATCGCACAGCTGTCTTCTTTCAGCAACCGCTTCAGGGCGGCCGACTTTGCAGGCTTCATTACCCTGAATGACGAAGATGAAGAAGTGTTTAGCTTTGGAAAATATAGAGGCAAAAAGGTGGAAGACGTTTTTGAGCAAGATCCCGGTTATTATGGCTGGATGCAGAAGGCCGAGTTTCCGCTTTACACCAAAAAGGTACTCACCGCAATTAAACTAAGAAAGCTGCAAGGGTGAAGATCATTTGTGTTGGTCGGAATTATGTAGATCATGCAAAGGAGTTGGGCAACCAGGTACCTGCCGAGCCCGTTCTGTTTCTGAAGCCCGATACCGCTCTGGTACCCAAGCGCAATCCCTTTTTTATTCCTGATTTCAGCCGGGAAATACACCACGAACTGGAGTTGGTTGTTCGGATCGATAAGATCGGGAAACACATACAAGAAAAATTCGCCCACAAATATTTCAACCAGCTAACCCTGGGCATAGATTTTACTGCCCGCGATTTGCAACATGCGCTAAAGCAAAAAGGACTACCCTGGGAAAAAGCCAAGGCATTTGACGGTTCCGCTTTGATCGGGAAATGGGTAGAAAAGAGCAAATTTCCCGACTTGCAAAACCTGGAACTAAAACTTTTAAAGAACGATCAGCTTGTTCAAAAAGGGAACAGTGCGGATATGCTTTTTTCTATTCATCGCATCATCGAAGAAGTCTCTAAGTATTTCACGCTCAAGATTGGGGACCTCATTTTTACCGGTACACCTGCGGGCGTTGGACCAGTTCAACCGCAGGATAAGTTAGAGGGTTTTCTGGAGGATCAGCGCCTGTTTTCCATCAACGTTAAATAATCAAAAGCACACTTAAATAAGCGAAAGCCGTATAATAGCGCTGACTTATTATATTTGTGAGTCTTTGATCTATCTATTTTATTATAAAGATTCATCTCATATGAGGAAGTTTTTACTCCTATCCGGTTTTCTGCTATTCAGTTTTGTGGTAAGTGCACAACGAGATACGGTGTTGTTTGAAACCTTCGACACCGGTATTCCCACTACAGGCTGGAAAATAAAAGGAGGCTGGAACGATACCGACCTGGTAGCTATTTCTGCTCCTTACTCTTTACACAATCAGGGAGTGCTGCCCAATACGGTTGATACCCTGGAATTGCCCAGCTTTAGCTCGATAAACTTTCCCTTTGTTTATTTTAGTTATTACCAAATAGCTAAGCTCCTATTACCAAATAACGTTGAGTTGCAGACTTCCGTTGACGGAGGAGTAACCTGGGATAGTGTGAACACTTCCCTTTATTACCGGGGGCCTGCTACGGGTTTCCCGCCAAATTCAAAAACGATATTTTCCGAAACTTCATATATTGGGGCAAACAACCTCTGGGTAGCGGGTAGCGATGTAGTCCCCGACAATTCCTGGTGGGTACAGGAATCTTATGATCTTTCCGATGTTTTCCAGGATCCCGGTGGCGGAGGTGGCTACCCGGATTGCCGGATTCGTTTTATTGTGCGGTACATCTTAAATCACAACCCGTTTCGTTCCGGCTTTTACATTGATAATATATTGCTGGAAAGGTCATCCTGTGAACTCCTGCCTCCTACTTTAAGCCTGGATTACAGCCCATACACTCCTCCTAATGGCTGTGCCCCCAACCCCATTGGTCCGGTAGTAGAAGAACCTTCTAATGCCTATGCAGTAGGGCTGTTGGCTTCTGACGATACTTCGGGCATCGATTATGTGCTTTTGCACTGGAGAAACAGCTCAAATGGCATATGGAATATAGATACGATGGACGCTACGTCTTATACGCCTGCCGGTCCGAACGGCCCGAGAGAATACAGGGACACTATATTTAATGTTTTATTGGGAGATTCCGTAGACTGGTACATTACAGCCGTTGATAAATCTAATCCCTGCCAAAACGAAACAAGAGTCCCGGACCCCCTGGTACAAAGCTTTTACACCTTTTTTCCACAGCCCGGCTACCCCCTTAAGTGCGGAAACCCGGATTGTGGTGCATTGCCTACCACGATCTCCTCCTTTCCCTGGGTAGAGGGCTTTGAGGCTCCGCGATTCGGACCCGGTACCGGACCTACCGATTACAGGGGTACTTTTCCAGAAGGAAATACCATAGGGAATTACTGGACCCTTCTACAAAACCCTTCCAATTCGGGCTATGCCTGGTCTGTGATCAACCAGCCTACCTATACGAACCTTACCGGCCCTACTGCCGACCACAGTCCTAACGGGGTCAATTATATTTATACGGAAAGTACAGAGGGTAATACCAATGATCTTGCTTTGATTATCACCCCGTGTATAGACCTCACAAATGTGACGAATACCTGTATGGCACTTGAATTCTGGTACCATATGTACGGAGATCATATAGGTAGATTGGAAGTGGATGTAGACGATGGAGTAAATACCCAGAGCTTTACCAACCTCGTTACATTTAACGGAGGGCAGCAAGACAGTACAAATCAAGAATGGAAACGCGGCATTATAGACCTCTCTCCTTATATCGGTACCTTTATTCGCATTCGTATGCGTGGCCGTAAAGCTGCTGGAGGAGACCGGGGCGATATTGCCTTGGATGACCTGAAGATCTTTACCCCCCCTGCTAAGGAATTTGAGCTTTTGTCTTTGGAATCTCCCAAGCGAGGCGGATGTGGTTATTTTAGCGAACCTGTGACCGTGAAATACCGGCATGCAGGATGCGATACGACCAACTACATTCCATTTGCATACCGCTATAACAGCGGGGCTATTGTCCGCGACACCCTCTTCGGCACTTTTGCCCTCGGAGATACAGGTACGTTTACCTTTTCTACCCTTGCCAACATAACTTTACCAGGTACGTATGTATTTGAAGTATGGACAGATGAATCTACAGACGGAGATCCCTCAAACGATACTTTGGTTAGCGGCGACATCATAAACCAGCCCGCTTATAACAACTTTCCCTACCTCGAGTATTTTGAAGACGGTACCGTTGGCACTACCAATTTCAATTTCCCTAACCCGGTTTTTACACAAACTTCCGGGCAGGACCCTGACTTTGTGTGGATGGTGGGCCGGGAACTCACTCCTACAAGAGGTACAGGCCCCTGGAGAGGGTATTATTTTGATGCTAATAGTAAATACCTCTATACCTCCTCCACCAACCCGGCAGGCGGTGGTACGGCCAGCGGAAATGTGAGCACTTATTTTCAATCTATTGCATGTCTTGATTTTTCGGGGATGACAAACCCGTACATCACTTTTGCATACCACATGTTCGGTCCTAGTATACAGAGTATAGAACTAGAGTATTCAACAGGAGTAAATGGAGAAAACTGGCTTCCTCTACCCGGCTCGCTTCTACTGGCTTCCAGCCAGACTTCTTTCTTTCCTAGGGAAACCAGCGATTGGAGAATATACAAAAGGAAGTTGACGCTCTTAGCCGGTACCAGTGCCAAACTAAGAATTAAAGTGAACCGGACCGGAGCCGCGTTGACTTCTGATTTTGCCATGGACAACCTTTTTATTTACGACCAGGGAGCTCAGGATGCCGGGGTTTCCCGCATAGCCGTGCCCAACATGCAGGTGCCGGCAGCTGGGAACCTCAGTCCGCAAATTCTCGTAGAAAACTATGGCACTTCAGCTTTAACCAATGTTCCGCTGGTTATTGAGATCAAAGCACTTTGCGGGTCTCAGGCCGGGCAGGTGCAAACGTTCACACAAACGATCCCGAATATTGCTGCTGAAAGCAATACACTTTACACTTTTGATTACCAATCTGTTAACCCTAATTTGCAGTTTCCGGTAGGAGAGTTTGAGATAAAAGCCTATACCAATATTGCAGGTGATCCAAATAACTTCAACGATACCATTAAAAAGAATAGCATTCATATCGGTACGCATAAAATAACCTTTATGGATGACTTTGATAATTGTGGTTTCTCCGAATCCGGTTTCGGACCTACCGGTTCGGGTTTCAGACAGTGGGAATTAGGCGTTCCCGGGGCACCTATGCTCAGCGCTTTTTCCTCTCCCAATGCCTGGACCGTGAATAAAGAAGGCGGGGTAGTAACCGGTTCTGCGGAAATCCTAAGAATTCCCGATCTTTTTGGGTTTGATAATATCGTAGCCCCTGAAATTCGCTTTTACCAGTATCGTGCCTTTACCAACTCTTCTGCAGGCACTATAGAATACTCGGTTGCCGGAGGTTGGGCGCCTTTGCTCGGGCAAGACCCTACTCTAGGGGTTAATTGGTTCGGGGGTCCCAACGCTGAACTGAGTAATGACATTATTGGCGGAGCTAACGGTGCACCAGCATGGATAGGAGATGGCACTTGGGAATTTTCAATGTATCCACTCGATTTCTTGAACTTTAGTTCTACTACCTTAGCAGCGCGTTTCCGGTACGTATCTAACCTGGCAACGGCCCCTGGTCCAACTCCGGGAGGCTGGTCTATTGACAATTTTGCATTGGTTATCCCTCCCCAGTACAGTACCTCTCCGGTACGGGTAAGAACAATAAATCCATTGCCTGTTCCAGGCAACGACCAGGGATTGAGTATAACCGTACAAAACACCGGTAAGCAATTGATGACTTCTTACGTACAGAAAGTTATTTTTGACCCGTTCACCAACGCCTTAGATCTTGGTGAAGACAGCGTGGTATTGCCTACTAATGTATTTAAAGTAGAAGGTAGCACCTGGACAACTACCTACCGGTTCGTTATACCGGCCAGCCGTGCCACTGCCGGCCTGCACGACATATGCGTTATTACCACCTGGCCCAATGACAGTGTGGATGATGTACCTGCTGACGATACCTTGTGCACGCAGATCCGGATCCTGGATGAATTCGTGTTTGACAATGGTACGAACAAAGAA
Source organism: Owenweeksia sp. (assembly GCA_028285465.1). Lineage (GTDB taxonomy): Bacteria > Bacteroidota > Bacteroidia > Flavobacteriales > Schleiferiaceae > JANQPD01. The sequence continues at coordinate 45,967 of JANQPD010000044.1, forward strand.
TATTGCAATGATTTTGACGGGAACCTGGGAAGTTTTGAATTTTTTGGCCTGAACAATTATACCTATGACATCAACCCCAATACGTTTTCCTGGGAAAGGGGTATACCTGCACAGGGACCTGCAGGCGCTTTTTCCGCACCCAATGTGTGGATGACCGACTTAGACAGCAATTATAAGTCACGCGATAGTTCTGCCTTGTTTACCCCTGTTTTCCTAGTAGAAGCCGATACAAATTATGAGGTTACCTTCATGCATTGGTACGAGACCGAGCGGGCTACGGACGGAGGCAGCTTCCTGGTGAGCGATGACGGTGGCTTATCGTGGCAGACCATTGGCTGGCAAGGAGAAGAAGATTGGTTTAATACCCGCTTTATAAATGCCCTGGACATCATAAAGCCAGGTTGGTCTGATACATCCGGCGGATGGGATTCTGCACGTTATGTTTTCAGTTTCCAGCAAGGCGATCAGGTGATCTTCAAATTCCGGTTCGAATCGGATTGGGATATAGAATATTCGGGTTGGGCTATTGATGATTTTTGTATCAGGAAAACCAACGATCCGTCTACGTACGTTATTGGCGTGGATGAATACAACCCGGCCGAATCTGTATTTTTTGGAGAACTCGCACCCAACCCAACCATGGGCTCTAGTGTGATCCCCTTTGTTATTCCGGAAAATAAAGAAGTCCGTGTTCTCGTCACCAACATGATGGGACAAGCCATAGAACAGCGACAGGAGGATTTTCAACGGGGCAATAATGTATTGCGTTTTGAAACCGAAAACTGGCGATCAGGGGTGTACAACATAACTATACAGCTTGACGAAGCAGTTGTTAACCGAAAACTAGTGGTACAATAATCCCCCTCTTCATCTAATAAGAACCCCGATGACTTGCCATCGGGGTTTTTTTATGCCAGAAGTTCAGCTTCGAAAAACACTCAAGGACATTTTGACCGGAAAAGCGTATACATGCCGCTGTGGAACTATTGTTGACGAATACCCTCGAAAAAAACCTTCTTAAAGAAAATGGATCAAAATAAATTTACCATAAAGAGCCAGCAAGCCATTCAACAGGCGCAGTTGCTGGCACAACAAAATAGCCACCAGTCCATTGAACTGGGGCATCTTTTAAAGGGCATCTGGCTTACCGATGAAAACCTGCTTTCCTTTCTGTTAAAAAAGTTAAGTGTTAACACGGACGTCTTTAATCAGGCTTTGGATAAGATCATTGCTTCCTACCCCAAGGTACAAGGTGGAGATCTATACTTAAGTAAAAGTACCTCCACTACCCTAAACCGGGCGCAGCTCCTTTTAAAGGATTGGGGCGATGAATTCGTGGCCCTGGAGCATCTTTTACTGGCTATGCTCAAAAGCCGCGATACGATCGGAGAATTTTTGAAAGACCAGGGGATCAACGAAAAACTTCTGAGTGCCGCCATCAAAGAATTGAGAAAAGGAAGTAAGGTAGAAAGCGCTTCTGCCGAGGAAAGTTATAATGCCTTGAACAAGTACGCCCGAAACCTGAACCAACTCGCAGCGGACGGGAAGCTTGATCCCGTTATCGGACGCGATGAAGAAATCAGAAGAGTACTGCAGATCCTTTCGCGCAGAACAAAGAATAACCCCATTCTTATTGGTGAGCCAGGTGTGGGTAAGACAGCTATAGCCGAGGGAATGGCCCACCGTATTATCAATGGTGATGTTCCTGAAAACCTGAAAGAAAAACAGATTTTTGGTTTGGATATGGGCGCACTGGTAGCCGGAGCAAAATACAAAGGTGAATTTGAAGAGCGCCTCAAGGCAGTGGTAAAAGAAGTAGTGGAATCAGACGGGCGCCTCGTTCTCTTTATTGATGAAATACACACCCTGGTAGGTGCAGGTGGCGGGGAAGGTGCTATGGACGCCGCCAACATTTTAAAACCGGCACTGGCCAGAGGAGAACTTAGGGCCATTGGCGCTACGACTTTAGCAGAATATCAAAAGTATTTTGAGAAGGACAAGGCGCTTGAAAGGCGTTTCCAAAAAGTAGCCGTAGATGAGCCCGATACGGAATCTGCTATTTCCATATTGCGGGGCATCAAAGAGAAATATGAAACACACCACAAGGTGCGTATAAAAGATGAGGCGATCCTAGCCTCCGTAGAGCTTTCCCAGCGTTACATCACAGACCGGTTTCTCCCTGATAAGGCCATTGACCTCATTGATGAGTCAGCCTCTAAGTTGAGAATGGAGATCAACAGCAAGCCCGAAGAAATAGATACACTGGATCGCAAAATCATGCAGTTGGAAATTGAGCTGGAAGCCATAAAACGTGAGAATGATGAAGCTAAAATGACCGACATCAAGCGTGAATTAGCCAATCTCAGAGAACAAAGGAAAACCTTTACAGCGCAATGGGAACAGGAAAAAGGAGTTGTTGAGGGGATTCAAAAAGCCAAAGAACAAATAGAGCAACTGAAACAAGAGGCAGAACGTGCCGAGCGAAGTGGGGATTACGGCACAGTAGCAGAGATCCGTTATGGTAAACTAAAGGAAACAGAAACACAGCTAAAGGAATATGAAAGCCAGATCAGTGAAATGCAAAGCGGCAAAACACTGATCAAAGAAGAAGTAGATGCAGAGGATATAGCCGATGTGGTAAGCCGCTGGACGGGTATTCCGGTGAAGAAGATGCTGGAAAGCGACCGTGAAAAACTCCTGCGTATAGAGGATGAACTACATAAACGTGTTATCGGTCAGCAGGAAGCCATTATAGCCGTTTCCGATGCTGTAAGACGAAGCCGTGCAGGCCTGCAAGACGAGAACCGCCCCATTGGCTCTTTTGTCTTTTTTGGTACCACAGGCGTGGGAAAAACCGAATTGGCAAAGGCCCTGGCTGAATTTCTCTTTAACGATGAAAATGCCCTCACACGCATCGACATGAGCGAATACCAGGAACGGCATGCGGTAAGCCGTTTAATAGGTGCTCCTCCCGGCTATGTAGGCTACGATGAAGGCGGACAGCTTACCGAAGCAGTAAGGCGTAAACCGTATAGCGTGGTATTACTTGATGAAATTGAAAAAGCCCACCCCGATACCTTTAACATCTTACTACAGGTATTGGATGAGGGGCGCCTTACCGACAATAAAGGCCGCGTGGCAAACTTCAAGAATACCATTATCATCATGACCTCGAACATTGGTTCACACCTCATACAGGAACGTTTCGAGCAGATGAAGGAAGAAAATAAATACGAAATAATCGAAGATACGCGGGAAGAGGTGTTGCAGTTGATGCGTAAAACCGTGCGGCCGGAGTTCTTAAACCGTATCGATGAGCTTATCATGTTTATGCCTTTAAGCAAGCAGGACATCGAAGCAGTTGTAAGCTTACAGCTGGAAATACTGAAGAAACGACTGAAAAGGCAACACATCCTGATTGATGCTACCCCCTCAGCGATCCAATACCTGGCAGACGTAGGTTTTGATCCACAGTTTGGTGCCCGCCCCATAAAGCGGATCATCCAGAAACGAGTAATGAATCAATTGTCAAAAGATATTCTGGCGGGTAAGGTGCAGCGTGACGGTTTGATCCTGATCGATACGGAAAACGAAAGCCTGGTTTTTCGCAATGAGCCCAACTCCATCCCCTCAATAGATTAAGGCAAGGGTTAGATTAGGTAAAAGGCTTCTTTGCAGTTTTTGTGAAGAAGCCTTTTTTCTATGCTTCAAAAGCCCGTTTTGCCCTATCTTAAAGACCTACGGTACTTGTTTGCATTTACCAGGTGCTGCCGGTAGTTTACCGCAAAACTATGGTAGCCCGGTCTTTCAGGATCAGCTACCATAAAAATATAGTTGTGGGTGGGGGCGTTGAGTACTGCCTCGATACTGCTAATGGCCGGAATCTTTATCGGCCCGGGCGGCAAGCCGAAATGCTGGTAGGTATTGTAAGGCGACGGATATTTAAGGTCTTTAAAGTATACCCTGGTGATACGTCTTTTGGGATGGTCCAGGTTTATCCCGTAGATCACCGTAGGGTCCGATTCCAACTTTATTCCCTTTTCCAAGCGATTCAGGTAAAGCCTGGCCACCAGGGGTTTTTCGTCCGCCTTGATGGTTTCTTTCTCCACTATACTAGCCAAAGTCACCACCTCTGCCGGGCTGAGCCCTAAAGCTTTTGCTTTTGCCTTACGTTCATCGGTCCAAAAGCGATCGTATTCTTTCTTCATTCTTTGCAGTACGGCCCCTGGCGAAATGGTCCAATAGAACTCATAGGTGTTAGGTAAGAAAACCGAGGTAAGCGTGCGTGGCTCAAGCCCATATTTCTGCAAAACCGTATCATTTTGAAAAAGAGCTAAAAAGCTGAGGCTATCGGCCATCAGATAGCTGCCAAGCTTTCCGGCCAACACATAGCTGTCGCTGATGTCATACAAGGTAACATTGAGCGGCTCCTGGTTTCCTGCCTTCAGCATGTTTACCAAACTGTTATTGGTTTGTCCGTCTTTTAGCAGGTAACGGCCGGGTTTGCTTTTCCCCTTCAAGCCCTTGTACCGGGCCCAGGTGTCAAAAGCTTCCGTATCCTGGAGCAATTTTCTGCTTTTCAAAGTGTCCTTCAACCCTTCCAGGGATTGACCGGGATAAACCAATAAAACAGGATTGCTTCCCCCATCAACCTTAACGTTGGGCACAAAGCCTGCTTTGTAAAAGGCATACCCCTTGTAACTCAAAAAAGCAACAACAAGCAGGCCTGAAAGTATTAAGATCTTCTTCACCGTGTTAAATTTTCCAAAGCCAAGCTGGCTTTTTGGTTATGCGGGTTTATGCGCAAAACCTCCCGGAGCGCCTTTTCCGTATCCTCAACGTTTTTTTCCAGTAGGCCCAGTTGGGCCAGGTTAAGCCATGCCTGTTCATAATCGGGATGATACTGCACACACTTTGTCAGGTACTCTTTTGCCAATTTGAATTCTCCCCTTTTTACATACAAATAACCAAGATTGTTTAAAGCGGTCTTATGCGTACTGCGGGATTGCAGTACTTCACGGTACTCCTTCTCTGCTCTACCTGATCTTCCCAGTTTTTGCAAACCTGCTGCCAGCTTCTCACGGAAATTGAACACATCAGGTGCAAGTGTTACCGCCTTCTCAAAAAAGGGCAATGCCTTTTCCGTATATCCACTTCTGGATAACGCATCCCCCAGGCGGTAATGTGTCCAGGCATCCCTGTTTTCGGTATCCTGCTCATTGTAAGTTGTTAATAGAATATCCGACCCTATGCGTTCTACAAGTTTTGCTATCTCGTTAAAGTCCCTGCGTAGGCTCAACATATGTACCTTAAGTGCCCAACGGTCTTTTCCCTCGTACCGTTCCAGCAGAAGAGCTGCAGAATCCAGCATAAAGGCCTCTCCGCTAAAACGTTCAAATTGCTGCAGGTAGGCGAGTATTCTGCTTCTCAAACCCGGGTGTTCGTTGTTGATCGCCTGTAAGCCTAAAAACCTCCCCAATGCCTGCTTCTTTTTTGCTACTGGTTTCCGGATATAGTGGTCGTGTACCGTAACGTGTGGAATATCGGTTGAGCCTGAAGAAGGCATATGGCAGCTTACGCAGTTATAATCAGCCTCAACCAAAGCGGCTTCTGAAGCCGAGCACTTCTCATGCCCGGTTTCATTGTGGCAATTGACACAAGTATTGTTAAAAGCTTTTACATTGGTAGTTTGTATGGAAACGTGCGGATTATGACAGCTTATACAGGTAAAGGCACCCTCCGACTGCTTATAGCAGGAACTCAGTTTAAAGCGATCTGCATGCGAAGCCATAATAAACTGGTCTTCGCCCTGTTCATAACGGGGCAGGTATACATCCATTACTTCACTCAAAGCCATACCGGGCTTAAAGCTGAAAAAGCTTTTCCCCGCTTCTAAAACAGCATTGCCTTGTAAATGGCAGCGTTGGCAGATCTCAAACTGCAGCTGTGTACTTAGTTTTTTGGGGTTAACAATTGAGTAGTCAACTTGTGTGGCCGTATCTACCAGATCTCCCCTGCTCACCTGCTTTACGTGTGCTTCTCCAGGCCCGTGGCATCGCTCACAATCAATACCCTGCGGCATTTTTGTAAACTTATTGTAGGATCCTGTTTTGAAATGTACGGGCATCGCATTGTGGCAACTCATACATTCCAGTCCAATAGGGCGCTCAAAACGATTGTTCCCTCCTTCTTCATAGCCCGGAGGTAAATCGAGCTTCTCCTTTTGTGCATACCAGGTAAATGGTGCCTGATAGTAAAAGTCATTTTCCTGGTAAATGTGGGAATTCGTGTGTTGCCCACTTCCCACTACGTAATCGATCAATTGTTTCCTCGAGAAGGACGTATCCCCGCCTATAAGCCTGAACTCCTGCAGGTATAAGTCTGTATCGTTCTGCCAATAGGGTTTATAATGCATATTGAGATGAGGATCATATACCGAAGTACCTCGAAAATCCCCAATGCTTTTAGCTGTATCCGCTTTGCCAAAAGAGGAGCCCATACCGGTATGCATAAAGGTGTTGTATATCGCGGTGTGGCATTGCCCACAAACCTGTATGCCAACATAACCTACCGAATCGCTCAGGCCTGCATAAGTGTTCCCAGGCGCTTCTACCTCAACCCCGGGTCCGTCTCCGCATTGCGCCAGCCACACAATAAGAAGCAGGAAACCCGCCATAACTGCAAATAAACGCTTGCCAAACACTTATTGATACGGATTCAGTCGTTGAAACAAAAATTCGCTCTCATATCCCTTGTTTTGATACAACCATTCCTTTTTTTCTCCAACCAGGGAAAAGCCGGATTTCTCAAAAAGCCTCCTGCTTCGCTCGTTGCTCTGGGAAATATTGCAAAACACCTGGTGTAGCTTTACATCCTTGAATGCAAAATGCAAAGCGGCTTCAAGCGCCTGTGTGGCATATCCTTTCCCCCAATGTCCCATTTCCCCGATCAGGATGCCAATCCCCGCCCTTTTATGTTGGGCGTTAAAGTCAAAAAAATCGATACAGCCTATTGTTTCCCTTTGCTTGAGCTGTATCATAAAACGCTGCTGTCCCGCTTCTGTAAGGTTATAGCCGGCTGACAAAATGTACTGCTCCAGCTGAGCCCGGCTGTAAAAATTCAGATCATCCCGGTAGGGAAGCAAGGCTACATCATTTTCCCACTGGTATAACACTTCCAGGTCGGAAGGCTCTAGCTGGCGAAGAAGCAAATCCTGGGTAGTAAGCATTACAATGAAATCTTTCCTTCAAATACTCTTTCAGCCGGCCCGCTCAACCAGATATTGGTAAAACCGGTTTCACCATGTTCAAAGCTAACGGAAAGCTCGCCTCCTTTGGTTTGCACTTTCACCTCTTTGTATTTAACCTTCTTAGCTGTGTATGCGGCTAAAACAGCCGCTGTTACGCCAGTGCCACAACTGTAAGTTTCATCTTCTACACCCCTTTCATACGTACGCATAGCTAAGGTCCCCGCATCTTGGCTGTCTACGAAATTTACGTTAACCCCTTCTGCCTTATACGTTTCATTATAGCGGATCGCACGGGCCGGTTCTAGGATATTCATTTGCATGGCCTCCTGCACAAACTCCACGTAATGAGGAGAGCCGGTATCGGTGAAAAAAGCATGCTCCCCTCTCTTTTCCACATTTTTCACATCTCCCATCCTGAGGCGTACTTTATCAGGGAGCACTTCCGCTTCGTGCAGGCCGTCAATGGCGTTAAAGCGGAAGGTATCCTTTTCCAGGAAGTCCAGGTCGTGCGCAAAACGGGCAATGCAGCGCCCCCCATTGCCACACATGCTGCTTTCCCGCCCATCGCTGTTGTAGTATATCATTTTAAAGTCTACTCCCTCCTCAAGTTCAAGTAAAATGAGCCCGTCTGCCCCAATGCCAAAACGCCTGTTGCAGAGCGCTGCAACTGTTTCTTGCTGTAATCTTGGATACGGATGCTTACGGTTATCCAGTAAAACAAAATCATTACCCGTACCTTGGTATTTGTAAAAGTGGAATTTCATTAAGGGTCTGTAAACTACTTGTGTTAAAATGCTGTTAAAGCCAGTGCCAGTATGGCAATAAGCTATTTGATGGAATAGTTATTGAAAAGCAAAAATGACAAAATAAAACGTGAATAATAATGAAAAGTATAGCTAAAATTCTGATGGTATCCGTTCTTGGCGGTGCCATAACCTTAGGTAGTTACAAGCTTTTTATTGAGGAAGAGCCTAAACCCGCTTTCATAGAAGTACCGCAAACCCCTTTCAGGAACACTGCTTTGGCAGCAGAAGCCATAAGTTTTACGGAAGCAGCAGAAAAAACGGTGAACAGTGTGGTGCATGTAAAAACAGCCGTAGAAACCCGCGGCCCGGTTGCCCGTACCCCTTTTGATTTCTTTTTCGGGAACCCCTCCCAGCAAATACCCCGCCTGCAAATGGGCAGCGGCTCAGGCGTGATCATTGGAAAAGAAGGGTATATTGTAACCAATAACCACGTGGTAGAAAACGCGGAAAAAATACAGGTAAGCCTGAACGATGGCCGCGAATTTGAGGCTTCGGTAATAGGTACCGACCCCACTACAGATATCGCCCTGCTAAAAATTGACGCAAAGGATATTCCCTTCCTTACTTTCAGCAATTCAGACGCAGTACGTTTGGGAGAATGGGTACTTGCAGTGGGTAATCCTTTCAACCTGACCAGTACAGTTACCGCAGGGATCATAAGCGCCAAAGGACGCAGCCTGGGAATTATTAATGACCAAACGGCTATCGAGTCTTTTCTGCAAACCGATGCCGTGGTAAACCCAGGGAACAGTGGGGGAGCTTTGGTAAACACAGCCGGTGAGCTCATAGGAATAAACACGGCTATTTCTACACATACCGGAAGCTTTGAGGGGTATTCTTTTGCCGTGCCTTCCAATATTGTAAAAAAAGTAGTTGAAGACCTACTGGAATTTGGCACTGTGCAACGCGCCTTTATCGGGGTTAACATTTCAGACATTACCCCAAAGATCTCCGAAGAGCTTTCCCTAAATGAAACAAAAGGCGTTTACGTAGGAGGCGTTACCAATAACGGGGCCGCACAGGAGGCCGGTATTGAAACCGGGGATATCATTCTGGCCGTAAACGGAAACCGCGTAAGCAAAAGCAGCGAATTGCAGGAGCTGATCGGCCGGAAACGCCCGGGAGACAAGGTGGCATTGGAAGTGCTGCGCGATGAGAAGTACAAGACTTTCGAGCTTACCTTGAAGAACATCAATGGCACCACCAATGTAGTAAAGCGCGAAGCCGCCTTTACCGCTAAACTGGGAGCCCAGTTAACGCCTATCGACAGTAAGATCAAGTCAAAGTACGGCATTACGTACGGCGTGCGCATTGACCAGTTGGGAAGCGGTATACTAGCCGAGCAGGGGTTGCCTCAAGGCTTTATCATTACCCACATAAACCGGAAACAGATCAGGAGTACCGAAGATATCAACGCCTCCGTAAAAGGACTAAGTAAAGGGGATCCCGTGGTAATACAAGGGTTTTTACCAAGCGGAAGAGCCAAATACTATGCTTTCGGCTATTAATAAGTGTTATAAATACACTTATTGAATGAATTTAAAAGCCTCTTAATGAGGCTTTTATTTTTATGTAATCTTTTTGTTAAACCATCAGGGTACGGCTACATTTGCAAAAATTTTAACCCCCTCTTTTAAAAGTAAAAATGGCTGAAGTATTGAACTACGAATCCTCTGTGAAAGAACAGATTGCCAAGGAAAAAGCCGCGGCAGAATTCATCAAAAAGATCATGGACCTTTACCTGGATAAAGGGATTGAAACCGTGCTTTTCAGAAACCAGCTCATTGATAAGCGTGCCAGTGAAATACTCAACCTTCACGAATACGCACGCAAATTCGTAGGGCAAAACATCACGATAAACAATACGTTGGCCCTGCTGGAAGAAATGGTTCAACTGGACCTCGTTCCCGCACGCATGGACATTGGCAAACTGGCCAGCGAATGGCTGCAGGAGAGAACCGATTATGCCTCTCCCCGTGCATTTCTTGAGGATAAATTATCAGACTTCATCGGCCTTGATAGGCAGCAACCCATTAAACCAAAAGACGTAGTGCTTTATGGTTTCGGCAGGATTGGCCGCCTGGTAGCCCGGGAGCTGGTAGCCCAGGAAGGAATGGGACAGCAACTTCGTTTAAGGGCGATTGTAACCCGCGGTGAGGATGCCACTACCCTGGAAAAACGGGCCTCTTTGTTGCGTGAGGATTCCGTACACGGTCCTTTCCCGGGAACTGTACGCGCAGATATTGAAAACAAAGCCCTGGAAATAAACGGCCGGAGCATTGCTATGATTGCCGCTAAGCAGCCGGAAGACATTGACTATACCGCCTATGGCATACAGGATGCCCTGGTAATTGACAATACCGGAGCGTTCAGAGATGACGTAGCGCTGGGCCGCCACTTAAAAGCAAAAGGAGTATCAAAAGTATTGCTTACAGCTCCTGGTAAAAACGTCCCTAACATTGTACACGGGGTAAACCAAACACACTTTGACCCCAATAAAGTGGACATTTTTTCTGCGGCTTCTTGCACTACCAATGCCATTACCCCGGTATTGAAAGTTATTGAAGAGCGTTTTGGCGTGGTAAAAGGACATATCGAAACGGTGCATGCCTACACAAACGATCAAAACCTGGTAGACAATATGCACAGCAAGTACCGCAGGGGAAGAGCTGCCGCCCTGAATATGGTTATTACGGAAACAGGTGCAGGAAAAGCCGTATCTAAAGCGCTTCCTCAACTGGAGGGCAAACTTACTTCTAACGCCATTCGCGTTCCCGTACCGAACGGCTCACTGGCCATCCTGAACCTTGAGGTGGACAAAACCACTTCTCGCGAGGATGTAAATGAAACATTGCGCTCTGCCGCTTTAAGCGGAGACCTGGTAGAGCAGATCATGTACTCTATGAGCAACGAATTGGTATCCAGCGATATTGTAGGATACTCCTGCCCTTCTGTATTTGACAGCCAGGCTACTATTGTAAGCCCCGATGGCAAAAGCCTGGTGCTTTATGTTTGGTACGACAATGAATACGGCTATACCCGCCAGGTAATACGTTTGAGCAAGTACATTGCCCAGGTTCGAAGAAAGCGCTACTATTAGTATATAGAATAAAAAAAGAACCACTGAGTGGTTCTTTTTTTATTCTCTTCCAGCAAAAAGGCCTCCCTACGGGAGGCCTTTCTATTTCATAACGACCCGGCCCATGGCCGAACCCATCAACGGTTGATCACTACTTTCTTTTTGCCTTTCAGATGACCTTGCTCATCATACAGGTGCAGAAAATAAAGACCACTTGATAGCTGATTCAGGTCTATTTGTACTTTGTTATGCGCTCCTGATAAAATGCGGAAAGCCTCCTGACCGGTATTGTTGTAAAGTATCATAGAATGCCGCATTACTGTTTTGTCCAGTACCTCAACCTGTAACCACCCTTTGGTTGGATTGGGGAACACATGTAATGCTTGTTCTAAAGCATTCTCTTCAATCCCTATAGAGTTGATCACATATATTGTTTTGGTGAAACTTGCCTGGCAATTTCTGCTGTCTGTAGCATCAAGGGTTACGGTATATTGTCCCTGTGCACTATAGCTATGCGTGGGATTTTGTACAATAGCGCCATTGCCATCACCAAACGTCCAGGACCACCCGTTGGCCGTTAGGCTGCTATCATAAAAGTTTACCAGCGAATCGAGCTCTACCGTATCGACAGAGGAAGTGAAATGCACATAGAACGGATCTGCTGTAACGGAAGTGCTTAAAGTATCAAAGCCGTATGTATTGTTTACCCGCAGGGTAACTGTATAGTTTCCGGGTTTCAGATATTGATGTATTGGATTAGCCAGGTTAGAGGTATTGCCATCGCCAAACTGCCAATAATAGCTTGTAGGATTGTATTGGCTTTGGTCTGTGAAGCTAAACTCTCCCAGGCAGTTGTTTTCCGGGCTTGCATTAAAGGCAGCTACAGGCTGTGCCCCTGAAGTAGCATTCAAGCAGATGTTTAAAGGTTCATCGCTATTGGAAATAAGCAGGGAGGCACTGAAGTTGCCTACCAGGGTAGGGATAAACTGAACCGTATAATGCACACTATCTCCAATGGCTACAGAGGATATGGAGCCTGAAGGATTAACCGTAAAACTGGAATTGGTAGATGTTACGTTGTTTATCGACAAGACATCGCATCCGTCATTAAACACACTGAAGGTGGCTGTGGCAGTGTCTCCAATTAAGGTGAGCGGGAAATTCAGGCAGGTATCCGTGGTTTGAATATCCGCCTCTGCCACTACGTCAAAAACGATCGGGACCACAACCTCTGGGTTCCCCGGGCTGTTGTTGTTGATGTTCAGGTTGGTATGGTATGTTCCAACGGGCAATAAAGCGGCATTAAAGAGCAAGCTCTTGTTTACTCCACTATTGGCGGCCACAGTGCCACTGGTAGCTCCAACCACGGAAACCCAGTTTACTTGTGAAGTAAGACGTATGCTCACTTCGTGGAAAGACCCTACCCCTCCGTCTACTTCAAAAGAGTTGGAAAGGGAAAAAGAAAGAGCTCCATCTGCTGTCCAGTTTACCACATTATTGCCCCAAAAAGTAAGGTACATGGTATCATGCACATAGTTGAGGTTAGCATCAGGCAAATAGCCGTAATTCCAGCTGCCATCAATGGTCATATACGTGCGCTCCCAGTAATCGTCATAATCTCCATTCAACACGATCCTTACTTCCAGGGTATCCGTACTGGTAGCAGCCGGTATTCCCGTAAAGCTGTGATTTGTAATGGCTGAAGCAGTGTTATAGGTTTGAAGAGAGGTACCCCGGTATCCGCCAATAGATAAGGAATAATTCATACCGCCCAAACCTTGATTCTCGATCCGGAAGGTTTCATTCCCCACTATTTTACACTTGTTCAATTCATAATGAATGGTATCCTGAGGCAGGTGTAAAAAGGGAGCTCCTACGGTTGTGGCATTCAGACATACGGCAAAAGCCGAATCATTATTGCTGAAAACCAGAGTATCGGTAAACGTGCCTACCGCAGTGGAAGAAAAGTCAATGATGAGCGGCACCGTATCGCCAGGAGCTACACTTAAGGGTAAACCAACTGCAGAAAATACGGATAAATTACCCGAGGCACTCGTAATATTCAGTGTGTCACAACCTGTATTCGTAAGAAAGGCTGAATCACTGCTTACCACCCCTTGTTGTACATTGGAATAGGTAAGACAGGCATTCGTCAGCAGGTTTGCCTTAGCCGCACCAGTTACCGTTAGGCTTATGGGAATGCGTATGGTTGGATTGGCAGGATCATTTGACTTTACGGAAATGGTACCTGCATGGGTACCGCTTACCAGCCCTTTGGATTTTATCCAGATGTCCAGCAAAGTAGAATCGTTAACCGCCACCGTCCCTGAATCAGGGGATACACTTACCCATGAGGGCAACGCGTTGGTGGCCAAGGTAGCCAGGAAGCTATCCATTATCCCCTGGAAAACGTTATTAGGTTGATACGTTCCAACTCCTCCACCTGCAAAAAGTATGTAATACATGCGCTTATTGCCTGTAAGGCCGGTGAGGGTGTGTGCATCATCGTCAGTAGACGTAGAATAGGTGCGGGTAATGTTACTGTTTTGCTCTGTAATGATCAGGTGATTTACGGAAGGGTCTCCTGCATTGTATACCCGTTTGATGTATCCTGTATAGGTTATGCCATCAAGCGTAGAAGTGATGGTAGAGACATCTACCGTACCTCTACCATCTGCCCCCAGGTTCCCGTTTATCCTGAACGCATCCGTATTATCCAGGTCGGCTGCAAAAAGAAAAATGCCGGTTCCCTTGTATGTGAAGTATTGCCCGTTTGTACCAAAATCTGCCGATGAAACAACCAGGTCGTTAGAATAAGGAACCCCTGAAAAGTTGGCTAGGGGATCCGTGCTGATGTAATTTCCTCCATCGTACATATCTCCGCCTCCGTCACCAATGTTATTGGAAAAAATCCCCTCACCGAAGTTATACCGGTTAACAATCAGGGAGGTCAGGTTGGTGTAGGTAGTCTTAAACGTATCGAGCACCTCTTGCAGCGGCATAAACCCATCATTGCCCACAACCTGGAAGTTCAGGCCGGCCATTCCGGTATTGTAGAGGTAGCGCTGTACATTTACCGAGTCGTCACAACTGTTTATGGAAACATTAATGGCCGAGGAATCCATACCTGCCACGGGAGCGCCCTGCACATATGCCTGCACACAGATCTCTTTTGTGCTGTCGTTGCTTACAAAACGAATGGTGTCGTTAAAAGTAAAAGGTCCGGTAAGAGGAGCAAAAATATACTGCAAATACAGGCTATCCCCTGCCGCTAAAGTAGCGGGGGCGTTTGATAGTGTAAATATGGGATTTGTATTGCTTATGGAAGTAAAATTCACGTCTCCGCAACCCGCATTGTAAATCAGTACAGAATCTGCCAGACTTACTCCTGCCACCACCGTATCCATATCTATGCAGGCATTAGGTACTTTCAAGCCGGGCAGACCGGTCAGGTTCAGGGTAACGGAAAAGGGATAAACCGGGTTCTGCGGATCATTGGTGGCTATAGCCCCGCCAAAATTGTATGTACCTGTAGTCAGCCCGCTTACATCTATATAAGCTGTAACTGTATCGTAAGCAGATACCGCTATTGCTCCCGTATCGGGGGCAAATGAAAGATTGGCGGAAACAATAGATGCGGCAATACGGATGTCATCCAACAGCCAAACGTCCAGGCCGCTATTGTGATAGGGTTGTATGAAACGAATGAGCGTGCTGGAGGTTTGTGCGGCCACTGGAATGGCTACGGATATTTGATTTATGTTAGTGGAAGAAAAATAATAGTACGCGATATTGTTCCATGTGCTGCCCCCATTTGTAGAATACTCCAGGTAAATGCCTTCATTGGACTCCGGTGTATTACACCCTATGGTACGCCTCATGTTAAAATTGATCGTTCCTCCCGCGCTGAGGTTAAGGGGAACCGTTTCCATGCTTCGTCCGAAAGAACCGTTGAACAGGGCGTGATAGTTGTTTAAAGAGCCACAGCTTGTACCATTGGTTACCGTGATCCCCGTGCCAAACTGCTGCCATAAAGCCGTGTTATAGGTACCCGATTCGAAATCATCCGATCTGTTTGACGCATATGTGCCGGAAGCACCCCACCGAAGGCTGTCCAAACCTCTATTGCCAATCACTATGGTGAAGCTTGCTGAATCGTTACAACCTGTATGATGTACTACGTAATGATTGGTATCCAGAAAAACCGAAGGGGCCCCGCTGGCATTTGCGGTGAGGCAATAGGCATAGTTGGTATCAGTGCCCTGGAAAAAGAGGGTATCGGAAAAACTACCTATTGAGGTAGGAGTGAAATCAAAGGTATAGTAGAATGTATCTCCGGGAGCCACACCTAGCGTATTAGCCGATAAGGAAATGTCGGAAGAAGTAGCCGTAATCGAAGAAAAATCAAGCGTATCGCATCCCGTATTGGTCATCATAACGGAATCGGGATAGGTGATTGCGGTAAACACCGCGCCCAGGTTTGAGCAGTTCTTGTCTGTTACCAGATCGGCAGTACCGGTTACCGTAAGCTGCAAAGGCAGTACTTTTCCATCAAGCGCGGTATCATTGGAACTTATCGTAAAATCAAAATCGTACACCCCGGCATTGAGCCCGGAGGCATCGGCATTTATAAAGATCACGTTGTTGGAGCCATTGCTAAGGTTCCCGTTGTTCGGGCTAAAAGTGAAAATACTGGAAGCATTCACTCCATTAAACCGGATACCGTCTAGCCCTGAGGTGGAAAAGTTGCTATTGGCGAGATACATAAAATTCACATCGCTGATGGTATTGTTTTGCATTCCTGCTCCGGTAACCAGGAGCGTATTGTCTACATACAGATCAAAAGTCCTTGCCGTCCAATCTATGTTCCGAAGCTCAATGTGATGCCATTGCCCGCTTGTTTGAGGAAAGCTATAGTACGTAATATAATTACCGGGTATATAGCGGTAGTACAAGCGCAAGTCGTTGTAGCGGAAAACCGAATAAAACAAAACCTGGTGCGTATTCCAGTTGCCACTTCCCAGGCCAAACTGACCGTGATAACTCGTATAGGAATCGCTTTTCACGTAGTAGCTAATGTTTTCCGGTTGCAGACTATTGATGTTCGCTACTATGGGGTTAAACCCACTGCCATCCAAACGCAGGTATTGAGCACCTTCGGCTGCACCTGTGGTGGGAAAACTAAGCGTTTGATTATTATATAGATCAGTAAAGTCCCCTGCCCCGTTTTCAAAGTCCTCGGAATAAGCCAGCATATTACTATTTGTTGACAGAGACAAACCATAATTCAAATTACCGCTCCCGGCATTTGAAATGGTAAAAGAAGTCGAGTTTGAGGTACCACAGGGTATGGACATCTTCACTGTATCTGTTGAAAGGCTGCCTAAAGGTGCAGCCTGCACAGTTAAGTTCACCACGTTGGAAGTGTCTGAACCAAAGCAATTGGTAGCAATCAGTTTTACCTGCTTGGGTCCTGAAACGGTATATCTGTGCGAGGGGTTTATTTCGGTGCTGCTTTGACCATCGCCAAAATCCCATAAGTAGGTAGCCCCATTTGTTGTGGTATTGATAAACTGTACAGGTACATTATAGGCGGGTGTGGTAGAAGCCGGCACAAAAGAGGCATTGGGCGCGGCAGATGCATTGGTGGTGAAGTTTCCTTCAAACCCGCTGGTATGAGAACAACAATTCGAGTAAAAGTAAAGCGTAACCGCACCCGAAGTTGAGCTAATGGCCACCCCGTTATTGGGTAGATTGCTACCCCAATAAGTACCTAATACATTACCCGTTGTGCCCACTCCATCGTAAATACGTATATAATCAGATGAATTGAACGTGTTAAACGAAGTGAATTGTACATTCACCGTAGTATTTCCCGGAGGGTCAATGACAAGAGCACCGTTGGAATAGCCGGGGTAATTGCTGCTGCCGCCCGGGTCCCGGAAAAGGCCTACACAGGCATTCACGGTATCAAAGCCCGTTTGCGGTATGTTGTAGGTTTGTGCGTGTGTACCTATTGAAAAAAAGCTAATCAGTGTTAAGGTAGTAAAGGCTTTGGTTAGCAGGGAAGCCTTTTTAGGATATAAATGCTTCATTATAAGAGGTATAATTAATGCTGCAAGAATACAAAAAAAAAGTCCTGGAATTACCCAAGACTTTTTGATTACCCCAGATATTTGGTTCTGGTGTTTTGTTTACAGGAAGGGAAGCTTCACTACGCTGGCTTTCACCCGCTTGTTTCGTATAACTATATCAATACTGCTCCCCGGTTTGGCATAGGCCATATCTACATACCCCATACCTATAGCCTTCCCTAAGGAGGGAGATTGTGTCCCGCTCGTTACCCGGCCAATAACTTTATTCTCCGCTTCTATTTCATATCCCTGGCGTGGAATGCCGCGGTCAATAAGCTCAAAACCTACCAGGCGTTTATTTACCCCTTCCTCTTTTTGTGCTTTTAAGGCATCTGCATTTACAAAATCCTTAGTGAATTTGGTAATCCAACCCAGGCCGGCTTCAATGGGGGAGGTGGTATCGTCTATATCATTGCCATACAAGCAAAATCCTTTTTCCAGGCGCAGCGTATCCCGGGCACCTAAGCCAATGGGTTTTATTCCGTATGGCGCACCGGCTTCAAATACCTTGTTCCAAAGCTGCTCGGCGTAACGATTGGGCACATACACTTCGAAGCCACCGGCCCCGGTATAGCCGGTAGCCGAAACAATGGCGTCCGGTACCCCGGCAAAAGTCCCCTGTACAAAAGTGTAGTACACCATCTGTTCAAGGTCTATGTCTGTTAAGGATTGCAGCGCTTTGGCCGCCAACGGACCCTGTATGGCCAAGAGGGAATATGCATCCGAGGCATTCTCCATCAGGGCACCAAACGCATTGTGTTGACTGATCCAGTTCCAATCCTTTTCAATGTTACTGGCGTTTACCACCAGCATATAATGTCTTTCGTTGAACCGATACACCAGGAGGTCGTCTACAATTCCGCCTTCTGCATTGGGCATACAACTGTATTGCACCTTGCCATCGGTAAGCTTACTTACATCGTTTGACGTAACCTTCTGCAATAAAGCTTCTGCCTGCTCTCCACTTATAAAGAACTCACCCATATGGCTTACGTCAAAAACCCCTACTGCTTCACGTACATTTTTGTGCTCGGCAAGCAGGCCTTCGTATTGAACGGGCATGTTGTATCCGGCAAACGGCACCATTCGTGCACCCAGCTTAATATGCAGCTGGGTAAGAGAAGTATCTTTCATTGAAAATTTTGCGCGCTAAGCTACAGCTTTTTGCACCAGCTCCACAAGCTGCTTTTCACTTATCGGCTTGATGATGAAGTCGTGGATCGCTGTCATTTTAGCGGCTTTCTCCCGGTCGCGTTCATCTATGGAAGAGGTCACCATATAGAGCGTAATTTCTTTGATCGGCCTGGGGTTAAGGTTGGCAAACTCCTGTACAAAATCCCAGCCATCCATAATGGGCATGTTTACGTCCAGGAGAATGATGTCGGGAAGAACATCCTCTTGCAATGCATTGTCTTTTATATATTCCAATGCCTCTTCTCCATCGGCAAAGGTCGTTACCGTGTCTGCCAACTTCAGCATCTGTATGTACTTCTCTGTGGTAAAACGGTAAATCTTATCATCATCAATAATGCAAATACGTTTAATCATCCCTGTTTCTTTTATATTTTTTTGTAGTTCAGGCAAAAGTTTATCATGTCCTCATTACCAGCTTCAAACATTCCCTAAGGAAACTCCTGATTTTATCAAAATCCATGCCTCTGATAAACACTTAATACACCAGATGTACCTATTCATCTGACGCCCGTAGTACTGTAGAATAGATTATACCTAAACTTTTACTTCTTTCTGGAGTCAGATCAGCATATCGCCCGGCTAAAAGGTGGCTTTGCCTTTCTTCAAAATTAAGGATCAGGCCAATATGATCTACATCAATAAGACTATTATTTATGTAATATAATTCCTTAAATGTGGCCCGGATACAGGCGATCATGAACTGAAAGAAGTTGTTATTACAGCCAATACAAAACGCTATGCGGTTATGCATATAGATGTTGGGTGTTCTTGCTGCACCCTAGCTTTTTTAAATAAAGCCTTCCCTACATCTATTGTTTACAGGTTTTTAAACTGCACTAAAAAAGCAAAAAAAACGAACGATTAATTTTCCGAATCACATACCGAAAAGAAAACAAGAAACTGCCTATTTCACTTAACGTTTCGAAACTTGTAGGATTTTACGCAACTTCCCTTTCGCGCAATCTCGCCCAAACACGCAGGTTTTAATATCTGCCCGGTATATTTTCAGTTGGCCCTAGCCATGTATATATTCGCTTTTGCTAAGCCCCTGCATTACCTCAGCTTCATAGGTAAGTAAAGCATCCCATTTTTCATTTACCTCTTCTGCTTTGCCGTACTTTCTGGCAAGGTTGATAAACAGGGTATAGTGCCCGGCTTCACTGGCCATCAGGCTGGCGTAGAACTTTGCAAGTTCCTGGTCCCCGATGTTTTCTGACAAGAGCTTGAAACGTTCGCAACTGCGTGCCTCAATCAGAGCCGCCACCAGTAAGCGGTTTATTAAGCGCTCATTTCGATCTCCTGTTTTCGGGAAGAACTGCATAATTTTGTTTACGTATTCATCCTTGCGTTCCCGCCCCAGGGTATATCCCCGTTCAAGGATCCTCTTGTGCACCATTTCAAAATGGCTCATTTCTTCCCTGGCCAGCGCTGCCATCTCGGTAACCAGGTCACTATGCTCGGGATACGTAACCAAAAGAGAAATAGCTGTACTGGCTGCTTTTTGTTCACAAAAGGCATGGTCGGTAAGGATTTCTTCTATATTCTTCTCGGCAATGTTTACCCAGCGGGGATCGGTAGGCAGCTTCAATCTTAACATGTACTCTGATTTTAACGGTTTTGCAGCAGCTTGCTTAAGCCTGTGGCAAAATTAATCAATTGCGTAAACTCCGGGAAGGTGGCCAGCCTTTGCTTTTCAAAGATCAGCAACTGCTTATCGTGACTCTCTATATGATAGGGTTTATGCGCTTCAAAAAATGCGACCAGTTCCCAGGTAAAAAATTCTTTTATTTTTTCTTCATTCTCTACTTTCAACTTGAAATTATTTGTGAAGTCAGAAAAATTCTCCAGGTTTGTTTGCGCAGCCCAACCGGCCAGTACTGCTGTGCGATGCAGTACATTCTCTTTGTCGAGTACGAAAAAGGGAAGCTCAAAATTGAAGGTAAGCAGCACTGCGCTGGTATGCAGGTAAGATTTAGTCAATAGCTCGCCCTGGCTATAGTCCAGGTCTGCAAACCACACTTCTCCCTCTCCCTCTTTCAGCACCGCTACATTGCGCAAACCATCCAGTTGTTTGTCCGCAAAATACCGGAAGTGCAGCATTTTTTTTCTCAAGACGTGTTCGTCCTCATGAAAAGACCAACTTCTCTCCTTAAACCATGTGGATATAGCATCCTGCCTGCGGCTGTTTCGGTTGGGCAGCCAGCGGTGGGGTTTTTTGCGCGGCGCCAGGGGATGTGCTGTTCGCGCGGTCAGGTCATCCAGGCCAATGATCTCCAGGTTTCCCCCGGACTTCTCAAAAGAATCCCTATAGGTGCCGAGGTGTTCAAGTACGCTATAATCCACAAATTGGCACAAGCTAAAATCAACTACAAGGGCAGCGTTTGTCGGTAACGTATCCAATCTCTTTTTTAGCCGTACATAGTTGGTGAAATTGCTGAACGCGCGTACACTTAAATGGTACTGGCCACTGCTTTCCAGGAATAAAAGCGTATTGGGCTTAAAAAAGTTACGCAGAATAACCGCCGCCCGGTCTTTTGTATTCAGTTGCATAAGCAGGGTGAGTAACATACCGCAAGCGATACCGGTAATAAGGTCCGTAAAAAGTGTGGCCAGTAAAGTTGCTGAAAAGATGATCAGTTGTTCGAGGCCTACAGATGCAATTTTTTGAAACACCTGCGGAGAAGCCAGGCGGTACCCGGTAAACACCAGGATGGCCGCCAGAGCCGGCAAGGGTATCCGGTTGAGAAAAGAGGGAAACAGCAAAACGAAACCTGCCAAAAAAAAGGCCTGAAAAAAATTAGAGCTGCGCCAGGTAGCCCCGTTGTTTACATTCACCGAACTGCGCGCAATTGCGATAACCGGGTTTAACCCACCCATAAAACCAGATACCACAGTGGCCAGGCCAATGGCTCTGAGCTCTCTATTCACATTCGATCGCCTCCGCTTGGGGTCCAGTTTGTCAATGGCCTTAATGCTTAGCAGGCTTTCTGTGGTGGCAATAAAGGTGAGTGAGAATACAGCCATAAAAAAGGTGTATTCTCCGGCTTTGGAAAAATCCGGAGTGGCCAATTGCTTTACTATGTTTTCGGGCAACCGAATAAGGTACTCTGCCTGCAGTGTTGGAAAGGGAAGTACTTCTATGCTAGCTAAGTAATTCAGGAGTATGGCGTACCCCACAGCCAGCACGGGAGCCGGGAACTTTCTTACAATGCCTGTTTTCACAAAGCTGTGGAGGACAAGGATCAACAGAGAACCTAAACCCGTAAGCCAGGCCAAAGGCTCAAAAGCATGTATAAACAAACGCTCCAACGTAGCGGGCAGTAAAGCAAACAGTTCCGTAGCGCTGCTGGCCACCGGATTTATCTCGCCCAGCATTACATGCAGTTGCTTGGACATAATGATCAGGCCTATAGCGGCCAACATGCCTTGTACTGCCGCCGAGGGAAAAAAATCACCTACCACGCCCACCTTGAATAGCCCGAGGAGGAAAATAACGCCTCCCGAAACCACGATTGCCGCAAGGGTATATAAGAACCCCTGGACCATATCGCCATCACCAAGGGCCAGAATAGCTCCCAGGGTAGCTACCACCAGTCCGTTTCCGGGCCCCGCAATGCCCACATATGAACCTCCCAAAAAGGAGATCACCAGCCCTCCCACTATTGCGGCAATAATGCCCGCCACCGGTGGGGCTCCCGAGGCAAGCGCCAAACCTAAACTGAGTGGTAGTGCGATGAGAGACACTACGAAGCCCGAAAAAAGATTAGGTGATAAATCCTGAAACCACTGCTTCAAAGCGCGCTTATTTTTCGTGGCTATGTACGATCAACAAGTCGCTGGGCAATTCGGAAAGCACATACTCCAGGCCATGCGTAAACACCCGGTCGAGAAAACCGAGCTTGGTATCCGGTGAATTCATAACCAAAAGATCCGCACAAGCGGTTTGCGTGAAGTGGCCAATGGTATAGCCTCGTTTGCCAAAGAGTATTTTGGTATCAATGCGCAACTCCTCCGTTGTTTCAAAAGGAGAAACAAGCCCATTAAGGCGGTCCTGCTCGCGGTTTACCTTGTTTTTCCGCATTTCATTCGCCCGCTGTAGCTGTTTGTCATCCGCTACGTTTTCCATAGCTTTATCCGGCACCACCTCCTCCACTACTATAAGCTCGCCAGCATGTAAACAATTGGCTACTTTAACGGCCACAGCAAGGGTTTGGGGAGTTTTCGGATGGGCAATGCCGTTTACCACGATCTTCCCACAACGCGATTGCAGTTTATTGGGATGCGTCATCAGTAAAATCGAGCAATTGGTTTTGCGTACGAGTTGCCTGGCTATAGAACCCATATAATAGCGCAAGAGGCCTTCCCTGGGCTGTGCGCCCGCCACCAAAAGATCTATTGCATAATCTGCACAACTCCTCAGCAGGGCCTCTACTATATCACCTTTTTCCCAGATCAACTTAACCTCAATATCGTCTGTAGCCAATTGAGCAAGAATGGTATGCAGATTTTCTTTTTCGGCTTCAGTACCCTCTCCCACATGAATAAAGAACAACTTATGCCCCAACATGCGCGTAATGCGCACACTCTCGTGCATATTGGCCTCAAGGTTGGGAGAAAAGGCAATGGCCGTAGCGATGTTATCAAATGGTTTAGTGGGCATACGTATTCTCAGAGTATATAAAAACGCCAGCGCAAGTTTAATGATTTCAAAATACTCTTATGAGGTACCTTATGCTATATTTTTGCAAAATGTCATTTAAAGCAGGGGATCTGGTAAAATTTATAGACGAAGCAGGGATAGGCGAAGTAGTGGCCCTGGAAGGGGAGTACATCCGTGTGCGCAGCGAAGAAGGCTTTGATGAATTGTATACACCGCAGGAACTGCTGCTTCACAAGACTTTCGAGGTAGACCGCACCGAACAGAAGGATGTTACCCGAAAGGCACACAAAACACCGCGCCTTGCGCCAAAGTCAGAATACCTCGAGCAAGACCTGCACATCAGCGCCCTGGTAGACTTTACCGGAGGTATGACCAATTACGATATGCTGCAACGGCAGTTATGGGCAGCCCGAAATGCTGTAGAAAGGGCACGCAAAGGAGGTATAAAAAAGGTCATTCTCATCCATGGTGTCGGAGAGGGAATATTAAGGCACGAGCTTTATAAACTGCTGGACGAACTGGAGCGGATCAATTATTACGATGCCGACTTTGCCCGCTATGGGCAGGGAGCCACCGAAGTGGTGTTGCTTTAAGGCTGTGGCCCGGCCAAAGCCATGATCCGGTGAAAGATCCCCGTATTCTGGTAAATCCCTGAAAATTGCCTTTCCCCCACCCCCTTGCTCAGTACGGGCACCATAGCGGCCGAATGCCCCATGGTAGAAAAGTCAAAGCGGATGTCTGCATAATTGCTTTGCATCCCCTGGAAAGGGATTTTTTTGCGCTCGGCCGCCAGGGTAAATCCTCCCGTTTCATGATCGGCAGTTACCACCACCAGGGTGTTCTTGTCGGCATCGGAAAAATCCACGGCCGCGCCTATAGCCGCGTCAAAGTCCAGCATTTCTTCTACGATATACTCCCCGTCATTGGCGTGCCCTCCCCAGTCGATCTGGGAAGCCTCAACCATTAGAAAAAAGGGTTTTTCCTGCTGCCGGAAATACTTTAAGGCCAATTGCGTAGCGTCTTTTAAAAAGTTTTTTCTTCCGTCCTGCACTTTGGGCATCCCGTCTTCTGCCAGTAAAAACCCATAGCGTTTGCCTGCGGCAAGATCTGTAGCTCCGAGCTTTTCGGTTTCTATCACAAAGCGTTCCTGTTGCAGTAAATTGCGCTTGTCTTTGCGGTCTGTAAAGAAAGTACGCCCGCCTCCGGCAAAAAAATCCACCTCGCTTTGCATCAGTTGAGCAGCTATTTCTTCTTCCATTTCCCGGCTGGGTACATGTGCGTAAAAGCAGGCAGGTGTGGCATGCGTAATGCTTGAAGTAGCCACCAGGCCGGTTTGGTATCCCCGAAGAGAAAGCAACTCTACTAAAGTGGCTAATGAATCGCCCTGCTCGTTTACCGCGATTGCCCCGTTATACGTTTTTTTACCACAAGCCAGGGCAGTAGCTCCTGCAGCCGAGTCGGTGATCTTTTCCTTAGAAGAGGAAGTACGGCTCAATCCCACTACAGGGAAACGCGCTACATTCGGGTCTTCTTTGTAATAAAAGGCCGTACTCAACTGTGTAATGCCCATACCATCGCCAATCAGGAGAATTATATTGGGCTTTTTTTGTTGTTTTGGCTTTTGTGTGAAACTGGATGCGCAGATAAACGCAGCCAAAAGGGCCAACAATAAGAGTGGTTTTTTCATAACCCGTGCTGTTTTGGCTTAAGCTGTTTGGAAAGGCTAATTTGCTATAAATATTTGGCTTTTGATTAAAACCAACCTGAGAAAATGAGGTTAAAAAAAGGACTGCCCCTGATTGCGGGTCCCTTGCTTTTTGTACTCTTTGTAAGCCTGAGCGGGGGCACCTCAGCCCAACTCAATATGCTGGCCTGTGCCCTTTGGATGCTGGTTTGGTGGATCAGCGGAGCTGTTCCCATGGGGGCCACGGCCCTCTTGCCCCTGGTACTCTTTCCTATGCTGGGCATACTGGATTTCCGAAGTACGGCCACTAATTACGCCAACCCGGTGATCTTCCTGTTCCTGGGAGGCTTTGTATTGGCCCTGGCCCTTGAAAAATGGATGGTACACAAACGCATTGCGCTCAATGTATTGCGTTATAGCGGCAACAAACTAAACCTCATCATTTTGGGGAGTATGGCCGCCACGGCCCTGCTCAGCATGTGGATAAGCAACACGGCTACCAGTGTAATGATGTTGCCCATAGGCATGAGCATTATTGCCTTCATTAAAGAAAAGATCGGAGACGAAAAAACAGCGACCACCTTTGGCGTATCCCTGCTACTAGGCATTGCGTATGCGGCCAATATCGGGGGTACGGCTACCCTGGTAGGTACCCCGCCCAACCTGGTACTCAGCAGTTTTTACCAGCAGGAAACGGGTATGCAGCTAGGCTTTTCTTCCTGGCTCTTCTTTGCGTTGCCCCTGGCCATATTGCTCTTTTTTAGTGTGGTTTTTCTGCAGCACTATGTGTTCTTTCGGCTAAAGGTGAAAAAGGTAGCCGGGATCGCTCCCCTGATAGAGCGGGAATTGGGTAAGCTTGGCCGGGCCGGTACCAGCGAAAAAAGAGTGCTGTACATTTTTGGAGCCACCGCCCTGTTGTGGATCTTCCGGGGCCAGTTGAACCAATGGAGTGTTTTCAAAAACCTCAGCGATCCAATGATCGCCATTGCCAGCGCCATTTGCTTTTTTGCCTGGCCGGCCGGAAAGGAAAAAGGAGCTTTGTTAAACTGGGAAGACACCAGGAACCTGCCCTGGGGCATCATCCTGTTGTTTGGCGGGGGGCTGGCCCTGGCGCAGGGACTTAAAGAAACCGAAGTGGTGTTGCTGATCCGGCAAATTATAGAGCAATTAAACCCCTCCTCTCTTTTCCTGGTGGTGTTGCTCATATGCTTTTTTGGCGTTTTCCTTACGGAGATCATGAGCAATGTCGCCCTGGTTTCTGTTTTTATCCCCATTGTATTTGCCATTGCCGCAGGCTTTGGGAGCGACAAACTGGGGCTGGCGCTACCCTTAACCATTGGCGCCAGTTGTGCCTTTATGTTCCCCATTGCTACCCCACCCAACGCAATAGTCTACGCCAGCGGGTTGATAAAAATGAAGCAAATGCTCAAAATCGGCTTTTGGCTGAACCTGATCTGTATAGTGCTCATAAGCCTCTACACTTATTTCTTCGGGCACTTGCTGCACCCGTAGCTTTTGGGCATAAAAAAAGCCCGTCATGCAGCGGGCTTTGTACTGAATCAAAAAGATATTATCTGCATGAAAAAGGTCTACATCATATTACTCAAATTTAAAATTAAAGGTTCTTCTGTACATATTTCTTTGTAGAATGTGCGGTTGTAAAACCGAAAAACCGCCTGGTCGGAAAGGTGTAGCACCACATTATAATTCCCTGAGAAATTCATAGTGAGGTTGAGGCCCAGGTTCTGCAATACGCCCTCGTTTTCCAGGTAAGGGTCGTGGATCTCCAGGTTTGGGAAGCTGTCTGCCAGATGTTGCAAGGCCAATAGAACCGCCTTCTGCTTTTGCGGAGAGGCTCCTTTTACACAAGTGCCCTGTATCAATACTTTAGTGTCACGGCTTGTAAGGCCGTATTCCCGGAGAAGTTCTGTAAAAAAACTTTTTTTGAACGTATGCCTTTGTTCAGCGCGCAGCAAAAAAAGCTTTTCGAGGGCCGTAATACTTGCTGCCTGCTTCATGTGCTCTCCATAATAGGCATCAAAACCATGGGTATCTCTGGCGCTGACCGGCTGTGCGCTTGCGAGCTTGTGCCCATACCTGAAGTGTGCGGAGAAATCCGTTCCATGCTTATAGCCCGATACGTCTTCCAGCAGGGGAATCGCATATTGTTCTATACAACCCGTAAACAAACTTTGCTCAAAAACCACTTTGCTGCCCCTTTGTATCTGTTGCCCTGTTTCGAGGCATTTTTCTGCAAAGGCGAGCAAAGTAGACGGCACACCCTTCACCGAAAGGATCGAAGGCACTTGATTTACACTCCCTGTATACGGATAAGTAAGAGACGTGGATAAAGGAGTTGCTGCATTCATGGTATCGCTTATTTGATGCCTCAAAACTCAGGCAATACGCTATGGCAAATGCTTTTTTTCGACCGTTGGGTACTTTTACACTGCGAATAAGGCTTTTTGCCGGATGAATGAAAAGCGTTAAAGCAGGTTTAAGCGCTTCATCAATTCAGGTTCTTTGGATTTACTTACAGGGATGTGTTGGGTACCGATGTTCAGCCCCTGTTCTTCGAGCCCGTTAACCTGGTCCAGGTTTACTATAAAGCTGCGGTGCACCTGCAAAAACTGGCGCGCGGGCAATCTTTCCAATATTTTCTTAAGTGTACTGTAAACAAGGTGCGTTCCCTCCTTTTCCCTTAACAACATATAGTCTCCCCGGGCTTCTATGTATAGCAGTGCATCGAAATGCACTTTTATCCAACGGCCCTCTTCCTTTACGAAGAAATGGTCTTCTTCTTTTGAGGTTGTGGATATGCTTTGGTTTTTAGGCAGTTTAAGCAGGGCAACCTGTATAGCGGCCTGTATCTCCCTGATGCCATAAGGTTTGATCACATACCCATAAGGAGCCGTTTGCTTTACGCGCTTTAAGGTCGCATCATCGGCAAAAGCAGTAGTAAAAACATAAGGCACTTCTTTTATTCCCGAAAGGCGCGCGGCCGTTTCAACGCCATCCAGTTCCCCTTTTACCTGTATGTCTAACAGCAGGAGCTCTACCTCCTCCTCTTCCGCTTTTTTCAAAAGATCCGGCCCGTTGTTTACCGAGAAAAGTACCTGGTGGCCCAAAGTTTCGAGGATGTCTTCCAGGCTTTCCGCAATCATGGGGTCGTCCTCCAATATACCAATCCTGTAGCGGCTTAAGTTATTCATGCATAAGGTGTATTATGGTAAAGGTGGTGCCTTTGTTGAGTTGCGATGCAAAGTCGATCTCCGCCTGGTGCATATCGCAGAACTGTTTTACCAGGGTTAGGCCCAGGCCCGTTCCGGAGCGGGTTTCTGCATTGCTGGCCCTGAAAAAAGACTCAAAAAGCTGCGGCTTCTCCGCTTCGGGAATGCCGATGCCTTTGTCGCGTACGTGAAAATAGGTTTTGTTACGGACATAGTTTACCTCCACCTCTACTTCTTCATCGCTGTACTTTAACGCGTTTCCTATGAGATTGATCACGATATGCCCGTACATATTGGCATCCAGCGAAAGCGGGCGGGCTTTTCCCTGCACCTTCATCTTTACCCGCTGGCCGCCCCCGCTAAAGTTCTGGCCAATGATCTCCTCTACCAGGGGATGCAGCAACTGGGGGGTCGGATTAAAAGGCATCTTCCCGGATTCCAACCTGCCGATCAGCAATATGTCGTTCATAATGTGGCTAAGGCGGTTTATCTCGTTTTGGATGCGGCCGAAGTTTTTTTCCAACTTCCCAGCTTCGCCTATACCCATCTCCAGTTTGTGCTGAAGCAGCTCCACATTACTTTTTATAGTCGTCAATGGGGTCCGGAACTCATGGCTGGTAATGGAAATAAGCCTGGAGCGCAATTCGTTGAGTTCCTTTTGCTTGCGTAAGGCCATGGCCATATCCTCCTCGGCTTTTTTCTTTAGGGTAATGTCCCGCACAAAAGCTGAAAAGATGTACTCCTGTTCCAGCTTTATGGGAGAAATGCTCAGCTCCACATTAAAATGGTGGCCTTTTTTGTGTTTTCCCGTAATCTCAATACGCTTTTGTAAAACCGGGCCTTCCCCGGTTTTGAGGAAGTGCTGCATGCCTTTGTCGTGGGCAGCTACATAGGCTTCGGGAATGATGAGGGATGAAAGTCTTTTCCCGATGGTCTCCCTCTTTTCAAAGCCGAATATCTCTGTGGCCTGCCCGTTCCATTCCAGCACCTCACCAGCCTCGTTGATGGTGATCACCGCATCCAGGGCAGAGTCGATCACTGCGCGCAGTTTGTTTTCCTTTTCACGCAACATCCGGTTGGCCTCTCCTACTTTTTGAAGCAATTCGGTACGCTGGAATTCCTGTTTTTTTCGTTCGGTTATATCGTTGTGGATTCCCAGAGAACCAATTACTTCACCCTGCGCATTTTTTACGGGTGCTCCTGAAATGATCATCCAAAGCGGGCTTCCGTCTTTGCGCAGAATGCGCAGCTCATAGGCACTCGCACTTCCGTCCAGGCGCTTGGCATTGGCTTTCTTAAGCTGTTCCCGCTGTACCTGGTCTTCTTCATTCAGCAACAGCTCGCTCGCATTCTTACCCAGTAGTTCTTCGGGGGTATAACCGGTCATTTCACAAAATGCCTCATTGGCATACACAATACTTTCTTCCAGGTCAACCTCCATCAGGCCCAGGTTGATGTTCTGGATCACACTGCGGTACTTCTGCTCACTCTGCAGCATGCTCTGTGTAGCTTTCACGCGCTCCGATACATCCCGGGCCACCACAAAAAACTCTTTGACCTGCTGGTTTTCCCACACCACTTCAACGGTTTGCCCCAACCAAAACTCCCGTCCCTTGGGACTGATAATGGGCAGCTCAAAATAACTTGAGCTGTGTTCCATTTCGATCTGCTTGGTATAAAAAGAGTGGGTTCGTTCGCGGTAATCTGCCCGTACATAGTCCAGGTAGTGCTTCCCCAACATGCTGTCCTGATCCAATTCAAAGAATTGCCGCATCACGGGGTTCAGGTAGGTAAACTGTCCTGCATCATCCAGCCGGTAGATCATATCTATGCTGGAATGAATGGACGCTTGTGGCATATAAGGGCTTGTGTTTTTTTGAAGTCTATCAAATATAAAAGGTTCCCAAACAAGAAACCCTCTAAATAAAACGCAGCATAACCAGCTTACGCAAGGGTGCGTTTACCAAAAAAGGGATCCTGAGAAAACCGGGTACCGTTTACTTCCAGGTGGTCTTGGCCTCTATGCCGCTCAGCCTCCGGCCGGGCGGTATTTGGGCATCGCTTAAACCCAGGTAAAAAAGCCCCATGGCATTGTGCCGCTCATCAAAACCGAAGAAATCGCGCAATTCATCTGTGTACGCCTTGCTTCCCGTGCTCCAATAACCCACCACACCCAGGCTGTATGCCGTAAGCCACATGTTCTGTACGGCCATGGCTACCGCGCATACTTCTTCTACTTCGGGGATCTTGGGGTTATCTCCTGCCCGCATGGCAATGCCGATCACATGAGAAGCCAGGCCAGGGCGGTTTTGCAAACGCTCAAAGCGCACCGGGTTAAAATCGGGATCTGTTTTGTCAGGCTGATCGAGAGTAGCCAGGAAAGTACCGAGTGCTTTGAGGCTTTCCCCGCTGTAGACCACGAAACGCCAGGGCTCGGTGTAGCCATGTGTAGGGGCCCAGTTGGCACTGGCGAGGACGCGCTTCACCAGTGCTTCATCAAGGCGTTTTCCATTGTATGCTTCGGGTTTTACCGTACGCCTTTCGGCTATGATCTGTTCAAGTGTTTCTGCTTTTGTCATAAGTGTCTAATTGCTTTTGTATGGCGGCCATGTTTTCTTCGATGGGCAGTTGTGCATCCAGTATATGCTGCGCTTCTTCGTAAAAGGCGCTGCGCTCAAACAGATGCTTGGCTATAAACTCGATCAGCTCCTCATTTGCAAGATGCGCGATCAGGGGGCGCTCAGGTTGGGTATTGGCCAGCCGCTGTGCCAAAGCTGCCGGAGAGGCACGCAGGTAAAAGCTGGTACTGTGTTGATTCACCAGGTCCATATTGTTGTAGTAACAGGGGGTGCCCCCACCCAGGGCCAGCACGTATTTTTCCCTGCTTAAAAGAGTTTCCAGTACACTTCGTTCCAATTGCCTGAAGTGCAGCTCCCCTTTTGAAAACATCAGTTGTGCGATCCGCATGCCTTGCTGCTCCTCGATACTGGCATCCAGGTCTAAAAAAGGGACGTCCAGGGCTTCTGCCAATGCTCTTCCGAGGCTGCTTTTCCCGGCTCCCATGTAGCCCGCTAAAGAAATCTTCATGCCTGCAAAGTAAGGACAGAAAGGCTTTGGGTGCTTAGTTTTCTGTTTATGAAAAGCTTAAAGGACATCAGTAAAATAAATGAGAAAAAAAGCGTGCCAGCCTTGGCGATAAAAAACTATTGCCCTTATATTTGCACCCGCTTTTGAAAAAAGGCAAGATTCAGTAGCTCAGCTGGTAGAGCATCTCCCTTTTAAGGAGAGGGTCCAGGGTTCGAGCCCCTGCTGAATCACAGAAAGAGCGGCTTAGGCCGCTCTTTTGGTTTAGACACGTTCAAAGACCTTTCACCGGTTACTTTCCGTTTAACCCATAGGTTTTTGTCATTTAAAACTGTATGCCCAGGTGGTGGAATTGGTAGACACGCCATCTTGAGGGGGTGGTGGCCGCAAGGCCGTGCAGGTTCAAGTCCTGTCCTGGGCACAACGTTTTTCTTTTGAGCACCGTATACGCCATAGCAAGCTTGGAAAGAAACTACATTTATGTGGGTATGACCTCGCACCTAGGTAATCGCCTGAAACGTCATAACAAGGGTTATGAGAAAACTACGAAACCTTACAGACCTTTCGTGCTCATTTACACGGAAAACTATTCCAACCGAAAAGAAGCCAGGAGCAGGGAAAAATACTGGAAGTCAGGCATCGGAAAAGAAAAGCTAAGAGCTATGAGAGAACAAGGCCGTGCAGGCCTGTCTGCCGACAGGTAAACCTATCTAACGATAGCTAAACCGACTTGTATCTTTGGGGCTTGATTTCATCCGGCTATTTTTCGTCAGGGCTTTTCAAGTACAGGGCTTTGGAATTACTTATTAGGTGGCTATCACCGCATTTTTTAGTCCTCGCTGTCCCATTCTATTCTTTTCTTCAGGTTTTCAACCTGCTTGAAGAACTGGCTAAAAAAACGATTGCGTATTCCTGCCGATGCCGTTCTGAGGAGGATGGCTTTCTTTTTTTGGTCATTATACCAATTCAAGGCCCTTGCGCAAAATGCTTCATTTTCCGTCTGCATAAAATTAATGCTGGCATAGGGGATAAAACCTATATGCTTGTTGCGAACCCTGGCAATGGCATTGTTCTCGGCTAATAAATAGCTACTCGAGTACAGGTTAAAATGCCCCGCCGGAAAATCCTCCCGGTAGCCGTTTACGGTGGCCTCGTGCAGATTCTCTAATACCTCTGATAACTCATGGCACAGTTGAAAAGCGGTTTCTTTAGTAATGCTGCCCGCCTCATAATAATCTCTGATCTGCTCAAGGACATTCTCCAAACTGGATTCTTTCCAGATTTCCGTAGAGGATATTTCAGCATATGCTTTACCCACCTTCATACCTAAAGCCACCGTCTCATCATCTATCCTATTAAACTGGAAATTGCCCTGGTCTAAAAGCGTATGGCTTTCTGCCCCCCCCAGCCACACAAATGCCTTAAAGCGGCAAAGGATTGGATGGGAAAGGAAATAAAATATGGGAAGATCGCGCGCTGTCCAAAACAGCTCGACATCTTCCATTCTTTTGAGCATTCGAAGCGACGAAAGGGTATTGCTGAAGTACTCTCGTACCTTTTCAATTGAGTTTATATAGGGATGCAGCTTGAACATGACCATTTCCCTCTGGTCCTGATTCAGCATTACATCCAGGGATATATGGAGCTCCTGGGCCAATTTCGCTACTTGCGGCCAGGTAAATTGTGTTTCACCGCTTATCCTTCTGTAGGCATTGGATTTTTTAATCCCCAATGAATTGACCAGGTATTTGGCCAGTTGTTGATTGGGAGGTACCCGTTTTTCGACCTCTTGAAGAAAAAGTTGTTGAAAGTCTGCTTGCTTCTCCATTTTTTTCAAAAAAAGTTTTCCGCTTTGCGCGACAAGTAAAAGAAAAGATTGAAAAAAAGTCGCGAAAAACACAACTATGCACGTCTTACTCCAGGTAGGAATTGCTCCAATCGGGAAAAGGCGATCAAAAGACCTTAAAAGTAACGAATATCGGGAATTTCATGATTTTCATGCGCCATACATTTGTGTACAACAGTACGCTACCCTGACGAATTCTTAGCGTTAACCGCTTGTTATCAATAGAGTACAAATTCGTTTTTTATCACTAAGAAGGAGGCTTTTGGCTCCTGGCTATAGCAAACAAAAACCATTAAAGTGAAGCAAATCAGCCTAAGGCTTAACACGATCAGGGTGGTACTGTACAGCCAATACAGTAATCAATAAAACACTTTTTAAGATGAAACGCAAAGCCACACTTTTTAGCCTGTTTATGCTCTTTGGCTTCATGCTCAAGGCGCAAATGACCTTATATGATAGCTTGAAGGCCCGGTATGACAGCCTACAGCCCTATGTTCAAACTGGATTGCTGGCTGATCGCAATCCCCAGGCACCTCTGATTATCAATGCTCACTCCAACCCTCTCAAGTTAAATGGGATTAATGATACAACCATTAGTGCCTCGATGTGGAGAAGCCTACACATGTATCTCTACCACATGGCTTACGATACGACTGCACTTAACTTCCATCCCTCGACTTATGAGTTGCATTTTGATATGGCTATGTATGGACAAAGCAGGGCAGGTTTGAGTATGAATCAGCTCTTGGCCCTATATCCAAAAACAGATATTGTGCTGGGACTGATCGACCGGGAGTTTAACATGATCACATCTGAAGCCTGGGACAGTGCTTATATCAGAATTGACACCCTAAGCAATCGGTATTTTCTCAATGCCGGCACGATCCATATAAATGATACGGTCTTCTTAGATACCGTCAATTATTCCACACACCCGGATAGTATTATTGTTGTGGACACTACTTATTACGTAGACCCCAATATCATTGCTTCCAGGTCTTTTTCAACCCATCGAAGTATTGTCCTGGGAGCGTTGCATTCTCAAGCCTTTGCTACGGGTAGCAATCCTACGGTTCAGTTTTACATACCCAGCTCTTTTTTGATGGAACTACCCGGAGTTGGAGCGACCTATGAGATCGACTTTGATGATGGTCTCGGCTTTCGTCCCTGGCCCTCAGATAGTATTAGCATCAGCTACACCAGTTACGGGGAAAAAAATATCGTGATCCGTACTCCCAACAACGGGCCTCATGCAGATACCTATCCTTATTTGATATCCACCACGAAAATAAGTGTAACGGAACTGGTGCATGGCCCTCCCGATGACCGGATTTCTTTGCCGAGCCCTCTGATAGACTCGTGTACGATAGATTATAGCGACTATGGTTCAGGGGAAGGTATAGGTTTTGTAAAATACCGATACAATGCCGGACCTAACCCAGGTTTGCACAAGCCGGTAATCATTTTAGAAGGTTTTGAGAGTGCTATGACAAAAAGTTCAATACATGATCATGGCAACGCTTTTGGCTTTGGAGCCTTAAACTGGTATACCTTATCTACAGGTGATTTTGGCGGGGCGGCTCCTCAACTGAAACAATTCCCGGACATGATGGATTCCTTACGAAGCTCAGGATATGATATCATCTTGCTGGACTTCTATACCAACCGTACTACGATCCAACAAAACGGCAATTTATTTATCAATCTGGTTCGCTATGTCAACAACCAACTCAAGGCCAATGGAAGTCATGAGGAAATTGTGGTTATTGGCCCGAGTATGGGAGGCTTGATCTCTCGATGGGGCCTGCGCAAGATGGAACTGGAAGGGTGTTGCCACAATACACGTCTGTTCTGTTCCATGTCTGCTCCTCATCAGGGGGCCAATATTCCTTTGGGTCTTCAGGAGTTTTTACATGATTTGGGTTATGACTTCAATCTTGATGGAATGACAGACCCGGCTAAAAAGCTCTATGATGAAGCCTTGAACAGCCCTGTTAGTCACCAGATGCTGGTGTATCACCGCAATCCGGCAGCAGCAGCCATCAGAGCGGCTTTTGTGCATGAATTGGATAGTATGGGCTTTCCGAAAAGTTGTCGATTAGTAGGTATGACCAATGGCAGTGCGGAAGGTAGAGGACAGCAGCAGAACAACGAAGAATTGACTGGTAACTTCCTGATGGGTGGAGATATGCTGGTATCACTAAAAGAAAAACTCCATGCACCTTTAGCATTGCATGATTTTTTCGCTCCTGCATTAGGGCTGATTGATTATATAACAGGGCAAAATACGACTACAAATCACCCTTGGACTATTGGTTATGCCGAAGCTTATGCGATTAACAATTCTAATGGGACCCCTTCCACACAACTAATCCTTGAAAGGGGGGATAATCTCGATGACAACTTAAATAGGTGGTACCAGCATTTAACTGTTTATGGCGTAGGTTTGGGTGCTCTAGTTTTAAACGATCTCGTCCATGAAATTGCCAAAGTTCCATTTGTGGGTTTTGGCTGTCTCCCCTGTCCGGTTATTACTG
Source organism: Owenweeksia sp. (assembly GCA_028285465.1). GTDB lineage: Bacteria > Bacteroidota > Bacteroidia > Flavobacteriales > Schleiferiaceae > JANQPD01. Next base: position 81,470 of record JANQPD010000044.1, read on the forward strand.
GTTTAAGGTGGGCTTCGTACTTTACTATTAGCGCTACATTTGCGGCTATTTTAGTCACAAAATGGCTCCACAATGAGGCAGTCAATTATAATTATACCAATCACTATCGCTATGTAAACAACTACCCTACATTATCCTATGATAATGCCCCGGGAGACTATACTAACAGCCAGCAAGACATATTTGATGCCAGTGATGGTGTTGTTAGAGTCTCCTTTGGACACCACACCTTTATCCCTACAGTAAGTGCCTTGGCCATTGATACGACTGACCTTTTCATCAACATTCAGGATCATAAGGATCTTTTAATTCAAACAGGGAAAATTCCTTTTGAGTTTGTATACTTCAATGAAGTAGGTAAAGCAAAGATTAGTGTTAATCAAGCACATCTACAAATCACTGATGATAATATCAGTTACATCATGAAGATCCTTAGAATGACCGATAACCCTATTCAAGGTCCACAAAATGGACAGCCATTGGTGTTGAGTAATTACTATAACTATGGTGAGCCCAAGCAAGCTGATGCTCCGGCCCGCATATTGAAGAGCACACGTATTGTCAACCAGGGACTTTTGCATGTGAACCACTATGGAAAAGTGGGTTACTTGACTTCCCCTTATGATTCTACACAAGCCGGATCTTCCTTCCAGGTAGAAACCTTCAATGCTCCTTGCGGGGGCGCTCATGTGGAGATCGAGAACGGAGGGCAAATGATCTTAGGCGGAACCGGACAGAATTTTAATAGGGCTGAGGCGATTTTTCACAGCAATAGCATTTTAGAAATTTACGACGGAGGCAAACTGACCATTCATGACCTAAGTCGCTTGCTGATTGAAGACGGAGCCCAGCTGGTTATCCATCCCGGAGCTATTATTGAATTGTTAGGCAACAGTGCAGTTCTGGAAATTGCAGGCAAAATAGTTTTGAAGGACAATGCGAATTTCACCTTCACAGGCGATGGCATGATCCGTCTTGACCAGCAAGTGACTAACGCGAATAAAGCACAGTATTGGGATATTGGACTCAACAGCTCTATGACCCTTGAAGGTGCCGGGAAGCAGGACGTTGTTTTAGAGGTCGTTCAATCGGCTCTTATCCCTCAAGCTTTGGATTCCATTGTTTTGAAAAAAGGAAAAGTCCTGATCCGAAAAGACCAACGGTTTAACATCTTTTCAGGAGTGGTATTTGACTCGGTGGATGTTACGGCTTCGGATACAGCACACCTTCACAGCGGAGTTCGATTACATGGCCAGCAAAAAGCCCGGATCGATCATAGCGATTTCAGTTATGGGAAATACGGTATTCAAGCACTGCTTTTAAATCAGCAGTACCCTATCACGATTACCAATAGCACCTTTAGCAACAACACAACGGGCCTTCATACCCGAGGTAAGCAAGTCACGCTGGAAAACAGTTCAGTAACCCATAACTCCAGCATTGGGTGGTGGGCACAAGATATGGATGGCTACAGCGCTACAATCGGATCGCAATTCGAGCATAATTTTATGCAGGGTATTTCATTTAACGGCCAGCAAGGTTCCACGATCTATCTCAATGACGTAAATGCCGATCATAACTACAAAGGTGTGGAAACGAATGGAGCCGATGTAGAAGCGGTGTGTTCCCATTTCGATAATAATGGGCATATAGGATTGTATGTGCACGATGGAGACATATTTATTGGTGGGCAGTCCGGGAATTCATTCCAGAACAACACCTACGGAATCTATATTGACAATGTGGCGAATCTGGCTATTGCGGATGGAGTGAATAATTTCGTTGGTTCTACTACATATATTGCCGGGGATTTTTCAGTACAGGCTACTTCCTACCTCCATTATAACAGCACAACCCAACAGTATCTATTGGACGTAAAGGACAACAATATGCCGAGCACAGGAAGTGGTTTTGTTCCGGTAGATGTTTACTTAAGTGGCAATCAGTTGAACCTGCAAAACTGGAGTCCCTATAACCCAATCGGGAATCTGATGACCTCGTGCGACATGACTTCCTCGGCAGTCAACCTACCTCAGCTATTTTTTAGCAATAGTACGGATATAACGGTAGTAGTCGGAAACCCCGGAGACGGAGGAGGCACAGAGCGCAGGATGAATGACGCCATTGTATTGGCCACCGATCAAATGAGTAATAATGCAACCGGTGAGATAGTAAATGACCTGAAAGCGTTGGACATCTTTGATGAGATATTTACGCAAGTCCACGCTAACGAAAACTGGCCATCCCTGTCAGCCGATGAGAGCCTCATGTTACAACTTGCTTACTATTATGCGCAGATTGCACTTAGCAACGCCTACAAATACGAAGCCCTGAGCCTCAACCGGGCAGGAACTAATGACCCGGATCCCTATGTCAGTGCTTTAATTAATGAAGCGAACAGAAGGTTGTCTCATCTGGATAGCGGTGAGGATTACGATGCATATTTTGAATTGGAGCTAAGCATCGCTCACTTATATCGCCTTGGTGAGTATTATACACAAGCCCTGGAGCAGTTGAGTGAGATGAGTAGGCTGTTTTCAGGAAATGAATCAAGTATTATCGACTATTGGGATTGTGTGTGCAAGGCTGAAAAAGATCTCCTGCTCGAACACATTACAGCAGAGCAATTCTTATCACAATCTAACTACTGTTATAGGCTAGCTCCGTCTCATAAAAGGCAGCTGCTCCCTCCCGGCAGGGGTGTTTATGTGAAGAACAAAACAAAAGGCGATCATAGTTTATCCATCCTGATACATCCCAACCCCTCTGCCAGGAAGGCCTCAGCAATGTTTGACAAAGTGGGTAAAGGTGCCTCTATCCGCGTAATTACAAGCGCGGGAGATGTCTTGTTTGAAAAACCGCTGGTTGGAGGTAGCACCGAATTCATGTTGAGCGCCCCAAGCAGCGGTGTATACGTGGTTCAGTTGCTTTCCGGCTCCAATACGGCCAAGGCCAAATGGGTAGTTCAATAAGCCCTGCTGGATTTTTAAGTACCGGGGGCGTCTGCCCCGGTACTTTTTTGAACTGACCTGATTCCCGGACGCTATAGAAAAGTATAAGGACCAAAACCATTCGGAGCAAAAGCCAGCATAAAGAATTTGGAGTGGGCTGTTCAAAACAATATGATGCCATACACAGCCTACGTAAAACGACAAAACCTTACATTTTATTTGCGCTTCTTTATACCTAGGGTTGGACTAACCTAAGCAAAGCCGGCATATAGGAAAACACGCCGGCAAGCGGGTTATCTATGGGCTCAAAACAAAAACCCGATGCATAACGGTCTTTCTTTTGTTGCATAAGCCCCGTGTGAAAGCCAGTCACCAATGCAGTGCAACCCTTTGTATGGTGCCTGCCCTCCCGCGCGCACATTCTCCCAAACCCCGCAAGCCCCGTTAGTGCGCCTAAGAAGAATTTTACATACCTGTTTACATGCATCTTCTAGGAAGAATATGCCTCGGTATCAGGATAGAACAATTTATGCCGTAAACATCCAAAACTTTAACATTTGGCTATACTTTTAAGGCTTACTTTTCACCATTAATAATTAAATCTGTTCTAATGAAAAAAATCACTTCATTGATCCTCTCAGGATCAATGCTTTTCCTGATTTCCTGTCAGAAAAATGCAGAAAAACAAGCAGCAAAAGACTTTACGGTTACGGCCATTCCTAAATCAGGAGATGGTGCGGATAGTAAGATTTTGCGCTTTACCAGTTGGGAAGCTTACGACAACACCCTCGAAAATCTGCAAAACGCAGTGGAGGATCACGAAACCGGCTTCCTGGATCAATACCCGGATAACATCACCGATGAAGAGCTGGATGACATCGAGGATGCAGTAGGGCACGATGAAAATGCTCCTTTGCGTGAATTTGAGGTCACGCATGGTTTTACTTCTCTATTGGGTGGCTTCTTAGATGCGGAAGAAGACTGGCTGAACAACGATGAACTGGACGAAGAAAATGTACCTGAAGATGGGTTCCACGGCTTAAGCGAGGAAGAACTAACCCTGGTAAACGAACATGGTGCCCTTATTGTTGGCACTACGATCTACGTGTTCAGGAATGAGGCCTTGCACGAATTTCCTAACCTGGATTACAATGCGTACAATGCCTTTGTAGGCGGTACTTCGGATCCGGATGTGGTTGAGATAGCCAAGACCATGGGGAGTTGTAAAGCCTGGAAGTCTAAAAAGGCATTTAGCTATTATGGCAACCGCAGGATCCAAAGAAGGATCCGGTTCCACAATTACCCGCACAAAGGCGTAACAAAAGCCCGGATAAAATCTTACCGAAAAAGAAGGGGCAGATGGCGCTTATCCAGGGCGAAAATTGGCGCGGCCAGTGACAACTATTACGTAAACAAAGATTGCAGCTGGCCGGTAGCCGCTTTCTGGGATTCATGGAGAGTTAGAAACCGTAGAAAGCGTTTGAATAACTTTGGGGCACATTATGCCCCTATCATTATGCGGGTTAATAAAAATGATGTATTGGGCAATTACAGGCTCTACAACAATTACTCGAGTTTATCTTTAACGTGGTAATACATAAACGGATGGTTTTCGCGGCAAGTATTTTACTTGCCGCGTGCTATCCCTTTCAGGCGCATGGCCAGGATTTCCAGGACTTGAATGCATACAGCCGCCTCTCGGTAGGGCTCAAGGCAAACCTCTTTTACAAAGGCACTACCGAAACCCTCAGCGGCAACTACCCCGTTCAAAGCAAGCATATGTTCAGCGGGCAGTTGGGCCTGGAATATGCCCTGTTCCCGGCAGATCAATGGGACCTGAAAGTAGGCGCTTATATAGGCATCCCCCCGGTGCATCACCTGGAAGTGTTTTTTTCCAGGGAAGATATTTACCCCGATTACCCTTATGATGAGGAGGTTCCTTTGGTGACCTATGGCTTTTACTCCCTCAACCTTCCCCTTGTGTTTACTTACAAAACCCGCTTAAAACAAAACCTGCTTTTGTCTTTTGGCGCCGGTTTTCAATATATGTACATGCCCTCCGGTTACATAGACTATTCCGTGAACTTCGGAGACACGCAAACGCAGCAGGAAAAACAGGTGTTTACCCTGGAAGCGGAAAGCTCGGATGCCGGCCATTACAGCGGGGCGCTTCTTTCCGTTGGGACCTGCTACCTGACCGCTTACGGCCTGTTTGAATGCAGTTTGGAACTGATGGGCGCTTTTCAACCTCTTTTTACCGGGGAGTACCGCGTGTTCAATTTGCGCAACGCACCGGACAGCCACGGCCGCTATTCCCTTAGCGGGCACTACCTGGGCCTGAACCTCAAGTACAGCTGGAAGAAAAAAACGCGCAGCCCGTTTTAAAGACGGGGCGTACCTTGCAGCTTCGGTCTTACACCATACATTTCCCGGAATGCACGATACAAAGCTCCTGCTGCACATCAAACACATGGTATGCCCCCGCTGCATCCTGGCGGTACAGGATACCCTTGACGCTCTGGGCATCGACTACACACGGGTGGAGCTGGGCGAGGTACAGCTGGTAAACGAACTACCCCCCTCACAGCATAAGGTCCTGCGTGAAAAACTGCACGGCCTGGGCTTTACCCTGCTGGAAAGCGGCCCCTCCGTCCTTATCTCGCGGATCAAAACCCTAATTATAGAACAGGTGCACCATGAGAAGGAGCCCTTACGCGTCAATTTTTCCACTTTTCTGGCGGAGAAACTGCAACACGAGTACGGCTCCCTCAGCCGCCTTTTCTCTGCCGTAGAAGGCATAACCATAGAGAAATTCATTACCTGGCAGAAAATAGAACGGGTAAAAGAACTGTTGTTTTACAACGAGTGGTCCCTTGCGGAGATCGCCTTCCGCATGCATTACAGCAGCAGCGCCCACCTTTCGGCCCAGTTCAAAAAAGAAACAGGCATGACGCCCACCGCCTTTAAACGATCCAAAAAACCCGGGCGTACTCCCTTGGATGCCCTTTGATAGATGCTGCGCCTAAAGCCCGTTTTTTATCTTTCGCAAACAAAGCCTGGGTACCCCATAAACGATTGTAAATGGGTATAATGGCTTGTAAGCAATTATAAAACTGGTTTTAAAAAAGATAGACATTGCCCTGGATACAAAATCCATAGCTCCTGCTAAGATGCAGGTGCTAGTATGCTAACGCCGATAGCACAAATATGCCCTGCACTCACAAAGAAAACGGAAGAAAAAACCGGAAGAAAAATGAAAAAAACAACGTTAATCTTAATCCTGTTTTGCTTTTTAGGGGCAACACCAAAAAGTGAGGCTTGCTCACCAGGTATTACGCCTTTTCAAGAATGGTTGAGCGTTTACAATCAAACCAACTATATCATTATTGAAGGCTATTTTAAGCCAGCAAAAGACCGTTATTTCGCTTCATGTTTTGAAGTTGTACGTAGTTCCGACTCTGCAATCAAAACCGGACAAGAATATGAGGTTTTCGAATATGGACCATTTGGCAGTCTGTGTGAGATGTATGAAATGAATGCCCATATTGAACCCGAACTTGTAGGAAAAGATAAACCCAGACTGCTAATTGTGTATAAAGAAAGGAGCATAAATGGCAAATTAGTTACGCCCATTTTTTGGCAAGCAGGTGCAAATGCTGCAAACAATAGAATTGTTGCAAAAGCGTATAATTACCAATCCAAACGGTATATCTCATACGAATGCACTACAGCTTTAGACGACATTTGGAAACATATTTTTGCAGCAAGCCCATTAAAACTAGACTGGAAAGAACAAACCGATAGTATTAAAATGAAACCATAACTATCGGCTACTAACAATGGCTGGGGAGATTTGGGCTTAACAGCAAAGGCTTGCACTCTTCCTCTACCCTTTCTTTCCCCGCAAACAGAAACATCCTCCGAAAAGCCCTACATTTCATAACCTAAACGTTGGCGGTAATTTCTGCTTCTTGTTAAGATTATCATGAACCGATCATATTATTCCAATTCAATTTTAGACTTTCTTAAGGACGAAAACTCCAGAATAATTGGCGAACTAACGCTCAATCACAGTTTTGATCTTGATGAACTTCAGAAGAACTCTTGGAGGGAGCAAATTGAAATTCTGAAAGATCAACTGAAAGGATTTAATGGACACATATTCTTTGAGTTTACCATCCCCAGAATGGGAAAGCGAGTTGACAATGTGGTTATTTCTGGAAATTCAATTTTCATTCTGGAATTCAAGATCGGTGAGAAGTCCCATCCTACCCATGCCATCGATCAAGTATTGGATTATGCTCTAGACCTGAAGAACTTTCATGAAGGCAGTCATGACAAGGATTTAGTACCAGTTTTGATATCCTCGAAAGCAGACGCATTTAATAATGAGATTCAAAAATATGATGACTTGCTTTATAGGCCTCTGCTCTGCAACTCATTCAACATAAAAGATATTATTGAGCGAATCCAGGACGATTCCAACCTGATTGATCCAGATATATGGGCCAACTCTCAATACAAACCAACCCCCACTATAGTTGAAGCCGCGCAAGCTTTGTACAAAGGTCACGACGTCCAAGAAATTTCTCGATCTGATTCTGGAGCAATTAACCTATCCAGAACGAGTTCATGTATTTCTCGGATCATTGAGAACTCAAAAGCCAATAACAAAAAATCAATATGCTTCATCACTGGAGTCCCTGGTGCTGGCAAGACACTTGCAGGCTTGAACATTGTAAATGAAAGAATGAAAGCTGATGAAGATGAACATGCTGTTTTTCTCTCCGGAAACGGACCACTTGTTCAAGTTTTGAGAGAGGCTCTAGCACGAGACGAATCAAGTAACTCAAATATCACCAAAAGAGAGGCGAGTCAAAAAGTAAATGCCTTCATTCAAAACATTCATCATTTTAGAGATGACGCGCTTCAATCTGAACTAGCACCAGTAGAAAAAGTAGTTGTTTTCGATGAAGCTCAAAGAGCTTGGACTAAAGAGAAATCGACTTCCTTCATGCGAAAAAGGGGTGACGCAGATTTCAAAATGTCAGAGCCAAATTTCCTTATCAGTATTCTCGACAGACACCGTGATTGGTGCACAATTATTTGTCTGGTTGGAGGAGGCCAAGAAATTAATACTGGAGAAGCTGGCCTTGAAGAATGGATTTCAGCACTTAAAGAACACTATTCAGAATGGAACCTATATCATTCGGAGCTTATTACAAATAATAATGACTACTTGAAGTCCGTTGAACTGAGAGACTGGATGCATCGGACTTCGAAGGCACAGACAGATTTGCATCTTGCCGTTTCAGTTAGATCATTCCGATCAGAAAAAGTATCAGATTTTGTTCACTCAGTTTTAGACAATAATTTAAACAAAGCCCAAACCCTGTATGAGCAGCTTATTCGGGACTATCCAATCAAGTTAACGCGTGACCTTGATAAAGCCAAAGCATGGGTGAGAAATATCGTTCGAGGAAATGAGCGGATAGGATTGGTTTGCTCATCTGGAGCCAAAAGGTTGAGACCATTCGGCATTCATGCAAAAAATGAGATAGAACCCCCGAACTGGTTTTTAAATCCAAAAGAAGACGTAAGGTCTTCTAACTTTTTGGAAGAAGTTGCAACTGAATTCGATATCCAAGGACTTGAAATCGACTGGGCCATTGTTGCTTGGGATGGAGATCTCCATCATAGCTCCGAATGGAACTTCCAGAAGTTTAAGGGAACAAAATGGATGAACATAAACAAAGAAATTGATAGAGCCTATAAACTGAATGCTTATAGAGTTCTACTTACAAGGGCAAGGCAAGGGATGGTGATTTATATACCAGAAGGTTCCTCAACCGACCCAACTCGTCCAACTAGCTTATATGACGGAACTTTCAAATTCATGAAGCAGATTGGAATTATGGAAATATAAATATCGCCAACATCATGTATAGCACATTCCCTGAGGGATACGCACTATACACAGAACCCTTGTGCACAAGAGCACTTCCTTCCAAGTACAACCAAAAAGTATACGTCTTCTACCATAATGTTTACGTGACAATCCTGCTGCTCAGCGGACATTTGTATCAGAAATTAATTCAAATACAAACAATTAAAATTTGATACCATGAATAATTTAAAAGCAGGAGTTAACAAAGTAACTTTCAAATCATTCGGAGTAGAACTAACGGGTAATCTATACCTACCCGAAGGCTTTGATGAAAACAAAAAATACAAAGCCATAGTAGGAGCTAGTCCGTTCCCACAGGTTAAAGAACAAGTTCTGGGAACGTATGGTCCGGAAATGGCTAAAAGAGGATTTGCCTTCTTAGGATTTGACTATTTGGGAATGGGAGATTCACCAGCATTGCCAGGCGAGTTTAAACAAACCAGATATATGTTTAGACTTATCGAAAACACATGGGACGCCGTTTCCTACTTAGGAACACTCCCATTTGTAGAAGAGATTTTAGGAATGGGAGTATGTCAAGGGGGGTCTATTATAGCATCGGTAGCAGTAACAGACCACAGAATCAAGAAAATTGCAACAGTTTCCGGAATGATGGCAGCGGACGCTTTTCAGTGGACTAACAAAGATGCTGCAAACCAAATGATCGCTGCGGCAAATGCTTCAAGACAAAAGATCTACGAAACAGGAGAACCACATTATGTTGCTCCTTTTGGACTTGACGATGAACAATCAAGAGAAGAGCATATTGAGTTGACCGGATCTCCTATGGCTGGTGAATCCTATGACTACTATGGAAGAGAGGGGATCAAAGGACCTAAAGTGGTTGAAAATTTTACAAACATGCATATAGGTGACCAGGCAATGGAATCTCTTATCTCTATAGGAGAGCATTATGCAGACAAGATCGCACAACCGACTTTAGTCGTATACGGTAAAGATGCACCGACAGCCATTTGCTCAACTGCATTTATTGAAAAGCTTACCAATACACATGAAGTTTTAGCTGTGCCGGAATTTGGCCATGTTGATTTCTATCACAAACCAGAAGCCGTACAGGTATCAACCGATGCTGTAGCGGAATTCTTCAATAATTAATAAATAACTAAAAGCAGAGGGAATATGATTCTCTCTGCTTCAATTAAGCCGTATTATCATGACCACTCAAGAAATGATAAAGCACGTGAATAAAGCTTGGATAAGCCAGATTCGTTGCGGTGACCATCGCTTTATTGACATCACCATTGTACAAACGGAAGGAAGGTTCTTTGTTCGACAGTACAAGTTTGGCAAACGCAGTTGGTACAATGCTTTTTTGGAACATCCGGAAGGGGCCATGAAATTGGGTGATGCCACTGTACCAATAGAGGGTGTGGTACCAAAAGACCTGGACGAGATCAACAAGAAAGTCAACAAGGCTTATTTTAGGAAGATGAACATCGTCTATCCTTTAATGAGGTTGACTTACGACAGAAAGAAACATGAGGCGTCTACTCTAGAATTGATTCCAAAAGGCTGATGATATGAAAAACGCAGGCATCCGGATGCTTAGAATACTTCTTGGCTTAATGGGGCTGACCTTGATCTACAACGGGTCTCTATGGGCATTTTTCCCAGAAGAAAACTTTACCGTGAATGAAATCATGACCAACTCATTGTTGGGAATAAATACGATCAAAAGCGACATCGGTGGTCCATTAATGGCGGTCGGACTGATGCAGATTCTCTTTGTCATTGGCAGGGAGCAGTTTCTCTGGCCGTTGGTTATCATATCATTGAGCTACTTCGTTGTGCGCACCGTAAGTTTGGTTGTGGATGGGCCGCATGCTATGATTGTTACAGGAATTGTTATAAAACCAATTCTACATATTGTTTTATTTAGAATAACCAAAACTTCTTAAGAGATGAAACGAGTATTTAAATGGTTGGGGATTGGAGTTGGCGCTTTGATTGCCCTAGTTGCCCTTATCGGTATTTCTTTCCTATACCTGAGTCCACAATTCGGAGGAACAGTAAACACTGATCAACAGGCGGACTATGCCAAAACCGGACATTATGCTAATGGGGTATTCACCAATCCTGAAGAAATTGTGCTGGAAATGAATTGCCACAGCATTGCTGCAATGCTGAGGGAAACAATGAATCCTGATCCCAATGTAGCACCAGATCATAATATAGCAGTAGAAGAGATTGACCCTTCAAGCCTTGCCAATCTTCCAGATACAAATTCCAGAATTACCTGGCTGGGACATTCGTCTTTTCTGATTGAAACCGGAGGTAAAAAGATATTGCTCGATCCCGTCTTCGGTCAATATGCAGCCCCGCATCCTTTGCTGGGAAGAGCACGCTTCCATAGCGAAATGCCGATAACCATTTCCGAGCTGCCAGACATTGATGCGGTAATAATCTCACACGACCATTACGATCATCTGGATTATCCATCAATCAACAAGTTGAAAGACAAGGTCCATCACTTTTTCGTTCCACTTGGAGTTGGAAATCACCTTAGAAGATGGCATATCTCCGAAGAGAGCATTTCTGAACTCGACTGGTGGCAAGAGGCTAATTACGAAGGATTGAAAATTGTACTCACTCCCTCCAGACATATGTCTGGTCGAGGCTTGACCGATCAATCCGCCACGCTCTGGGGATCATGGATCATACAAAGCGAAACAAGCAACATTTACTTCAGCGGGGATGGTGGCTATGGCCATCACTTTAAGGAAATTGGTGAGAAGTATGGACCTTTTGACGTGGGCCTGATGGAATGTGGCCAATACAATAAACTTTGGGAGGGTGTGCATATGATGCCGGAAGAAACTGTCGTTGCTTCCAGAGATGTTAAAGCGAAGTTTATTGTCCCGATTCATTGGGGATCATTTGCGCTGGCTACACACGGTTGGACTGACCCTGTAGAAAGAGTATCAAATGCTGCTGCACAAGTCGACTTACCTTTAGCTACTCCACGAATTGGCGAATCGATCATGTTACAAGAGTCCATTGAAGGGGTCCAAAATCACTGGTGGGAAAATGAAATGGTAGCCTCAATAGAAATCAAATGAAAGAATTAGAATTTAAACACATTAGCGACTTTCATGCGTACAATGGAATGGCAGAACCCGAGAATCCGCTGTTCAGCGTATCCTCTTATAAAGGCAAGGAACAGGATGTTAAAAACTGTGCTCCTGAAGAGGAACACGTCAGCCTAACCTGTGACTTTTACAGCATCAGCCTGAAGAATATTTTAGGTGGTGAACTGATCTATGGCAAAACCAAGTACGACTGCGATAAGGGTACTTTGCTATTCACTGCACCAAACCAAACACTAGTGTTTAAAGGTCTTGTCTTTAGCAGCGAAGCATATCACATTTCTTTCCACCGGGATTTTATCAGAGGTACCGGGTTGTATCGGCAAATCAAGAAATATAACTTCTTTGAATATCGCGTGAATGAAGCGCTTCACCTCTCGCCAAAAGAAGAGGCATTGATTAAATCGTTATTCAAGAACATTGAAAACGAATACCACAACAATCAAGATGAATTCTCAAAAGAGCTTATTCTATCGCAGCTAACCACACTTTTGCAATACTCTGACCGGTTCTACAAAAGGCAATTCCTTGATAGAAAACACATCAATCAAACCATGTTGTCGCGATTCAAGGATGTACTCAATACATATTTCGATGAGAACCGAATGGCGGAAGAAGGCATTCCTTCTGTTGATTTTATAGCCGCTAAATTGGGGGTTAGCCATAGATACATGAGTGATACGATAAAAGCTGAGACTGGAAAGACTGCCATAGACCAAATCAACCTTTTCCTCATAGAGGAGGCTAAAAACATATTGTTAGACGCGCATGTATCCATTTCTGAAACGGCATACAAATTGGGCTTTGAATATCCACAATACTTTTCTCGCCTATTCAAAAAGAAAACCGGAATGAGCCCAAAAGCATACATTGAGGCTAAATTGCATTAATAAGGCGCAAAACAATACCTAAATTGTATTAAAACGCAGTTTAGCTAAGTCGTTGTAGTAAACCAGGGGAAAACCGTAAAATGAACGAAGAAATAATCAACCGTAAAGGCGCCAGAAAAGCCCAAGACATTCCTGCTGAGGTCTTGGAATTACTAAACCAGGGAAGAGTCGAAACCGTAAACCTGACCGAGTGGTTGGCGGTTGACCATTTAAAACTCATAAAAGCTGTATTTCCGAAAGTTGGAATTGAACAAGACCAAATCCATCTGATTTCCAAAAAAATTGAATCTCAAAGCAAACCCTCTGCAATGCATACGACCAAGCTGATTGGTTCAACACTTTTTCAAGTGTATGCAAAAACTAAACATCTCGATGAAATACTAGGTAGATTAAGCGCTCATTTGTCCGACTCCGTTCGTTGCTATGCGCCTTATCTAATTGGGTTGAATGAAGAGTTGACCGTTGACGAAAAATTAGCCAAATCAAAAAAATTAGTTGCCGATAATCATTTTGGAGTTCGAGAGGTCGTATGGATGGCTTTGCGCCCTGCAATTGACAAAAACTTGAAAGCATCTGTCAAGGTATTAAGTGACTGGGCAACGCACGAAGATGAAAACGTAAGGCGATTCACGACTGAATCCACTCGACCAAGAGGAGTTTGGTGCAAACATATTGAACAACTAAAAGAGAATCCCGAGATTGCCTTACCTATTTTGGAAAAATTGAAATCTGATAAATCCAAGTATGTTCAAGACAGTGTTGGAAATTGGTTAAATGATGCCAGCAAGTCAAAACCAGATTTTGTGCTTACATTATGTGAAAAGTGGAAAAGGGAATCTCAGACGAAAGAAACGGAAAAAATCATTAAAAGAGCGAGACGGACAATGGATAAAAAATAACCCGCTACAAGCAAACCTATACGCCATAGCATCCTGCTGCGCGCTACTGCTCATGGGCAAGCCGGAAGCACCAATTTTAAACAACTACATAAAACCGCTAAAATGAAACTAGAACCCAATGCGGCCATACAAATCCAAAAACCGGCCAGTGACGTTTTTGAAGGCATTGTAAATCCTGATAAAATGAGCAAATACTTTATTTCAGAAGGTAGTGGCCGGCTAGAGACCGGAAGAGAAGTAATCTGGAAGTTTCCTGAATTTCCTGATGAGTTTCCTGTCAAAGAAATTAAAACCGAAACCAACCGTTCTATTTCCTTTGTTTGGGACCCGGAAACGGTTGTGCAAATCACTTTGGAAGCATTAGCGGACCACAGCACCGTAGTAAGCGTAAAGGAAGGTGGAAAGGAACTTAATGACCGCAACCTGAAATGGGCTTTAGAAAATTCCGGAGGGTGGGCCAATTTCCTGGCTTGTATGAAGGCCTATTTGGAATACGGCATACAACTTCGAAAAGGTGCCTTTGACTTTATGCGAGAAAAGAAAAAAGACTAATCTGAAGATCTTATCGAAACAAAGGCTCCGGAACACAGCCAACAAATGGCAAAGCGAACTTTCGCATGGCTATAAGTACCGGCTTTCCCGGGGTATACCCTCCTACAAGCTCAGAACAGGCCTCTGAAAATCCGTAGCCCCCTTCGACAAGCTCAGGGGGCTACGGATTCTCAATATGGCCCCTTGCCGAGATCGCTTTCCACATGCACTACAGCAGCAGCGCCCACCTTTCGGTCCCGTTCAAAAAAGAAACCGGCATAACGCCCACCGTCTTTAAACAAGCCAAAAAACCGGGCATACTTCCCTGGATGTCCTTTGATAGATGCTGCGCCTAAGGCCCGTTTTTTTATCTTTCGCAAACAAAGCCCGGATAACCTATAAGCGGTTGTAAATGGTTTTAAAGGGATAAACACCTTATACATAAAAGACCTATAGCCGCTGCAAAGGAGTAAGTGCTATTACACTAACGTTGTGCGTCATACAAAGAAAGATACATAGTACAAAAGAGTAGTTTAAATGGGTGCTAAAAAAGGAAGATATATTGGGACAATAGTTACAATCAGAGAAGAAAGCAAAAATGATTTTAGTGCAATTAAGCAGACGAATGACAAAGCATTTGGTCAATCAAAAGAAGGGAAAGTTATCGACAAAATTAGAAAATCAGATTCACAAATGCTTTCTTTAGTTGCCGAAATCAATAACACTATTGTGGGTCATATTTTCTATAGTACAGCAGAAATAATGCACAACGATGAAAGCATTGTTGGAATGGGATTAGCCCCAATTGCTGTTTTGCCAGAATATCAAAAGCAAGGAATAGGAAAACGATTAATCAATGAAAGTCTCAATATCATTAAGGCACAATCCGTTCCTTTCATAATAGTTTTAGGACACGAAGACTATTATCCAAAATTTGGATTTGAAATTGCTTCAAAATATGGCATAAAGTGTCAATGGGATGATGTTCCTGACGAAGCCTTTATGATAATGATACTTGACAAAGAAAAAATGTCAGATATCCGAGGTGTTGCAAAATACAAAGACGAATGGAATGAGGCAATGTAAGTGAGAAAAGCATGAACTCAATATAATATACGTAATGCTGAATGTGCACAAAACCTTGTTGCAATATAATATTAAAATTAGATTAACAGATAATAGCAATGAGTTATTATATAGATTTTGAGGGAATAAATTTAAAAGATTTCAAAAACAAATTAAGAGAGACCAAACTACTTCCAAGTCAAAAAGTACTTGGAGAATATCTTGATAAAGGATTTGATTATCTAGAGAAAATCGGAGTAGTGAATCTTTTTGACGCTCAGAAGATATTAAAAACCAAAGAAAAGGCAATAGCCATAGCAAAACAAAGTGATTTACCTGAAAACTTTTGGATTGTATTTCGCAGAGAATTGAATAGTCATCACCCACAACCGAGAAAACTGAAAGACTTTTCAATTCTATCCAAACAGATTATTGATAAGTTAGCTGATTCTGGATTAAAGACAACTTCTCAGTTGTATGATAAAATTCGTACTGAAAAAAATAGAAAAAAGCTGTGCTTAGAACTTGATATTAATAGAAAGGACTGTTTTCTACTAACCAAGCTGACTGATCTTTGTCGTTTAAGATATGTAAATCCTGACTTTGCAACTCTTTTGGTGAAATCCGAATATGACACAATAAAAAAGATAAAGACAGCCAGCCATATAGATTTACATGAACATTTGACAGAGTTAAACATCGAAAAAAACTACTTCAAAGGCAAAATAGCATTGAGCGATATGGAATTAATTATTCGGGATGCAAATTATTTTGACACCGAATTAGATATAAACGAATAAAGCACGAACACACAACCATGGACATAAAACGTAGGGCGTACTTTCCTGGACGCCCTTTGATACATGCTGCGCCTAAGGCCCGTTTTTTTATCTTTCGCAAACAAATTCCGGATACCACATAAACGCTTGTAAATAGGTAAAAGCATGTATAGGGTTGATTTTAAAAGGGACAAATACCTTATACATAAAAGGTATATAGCCACCGTAAGGGGCTAAGTGCTGTTATACTAACGTTGGTAGCCAATTTGAAATGAACGAATGACCAAGCGACAAAAATTCTTGACCGTCATTTTGACTTTGATCCTGGCCTTGGTCATTTACAATTCTTTCTACCCCGACTTCTTGATTGTTGGAGAGTACCAAAGTAGAGTGACTGACACCTGGGCGACAGATGGAATTGACGATGGAGAAACCTTGATTCTGAATGATGATGGCACTTTTTACAACCCGACAATGGGAAAAGGAACTTACACCGTATCAGGAGCGAGAATCGACTTCGACTTTAAAGACGAAGGATGGAACACCTACTTCTATCGACCATTTTTCATTGGTAGGCCACGAATCGTAATATTTAGAGACTCAGGAGCAGAATTTGAAAAAGTAAAAAAAATAAAAACTGGGCACAACAAAACCTATGCGCAGTAGCGCCCGGCAGGGCGCTACTGCGCATAGCCAAACCGTTGCGTAATTCGAATGAAACCAACGACCATTGAAATTAAAGTACCGGGATTTGGACCGACAACTATATTCCTTACCATCTGGACAATACTGCTTTGGATAATGGTTGGAGTTCTTCTAATTGGTATGATCGGACGACCTTCGGAAATTGACAGCTTGTGGTTCCTTTGGCTTGTGATGATTGGAGTTGGCGTCCTGACCGGAAATCACATAATTTGGGAAGCCATTGGAAAAGTAAGAATTACAATAAGTTCTGACCGAATACATCTTACGAACGTGAATAACCTTTTCAAAAAGGAGGTGCACATCCCAATTGAAGATTTTCGAAGAGTTGAATTTAGGAAGGAGGGAACATTTCTTCCGTTGGACTTTTGGGGTTTTACACAAGGTGACATCTTGTTCAAATTCAAAAACGGACAGAGACGGTTTGGTAAAGACCTAAGTAAACGAGACTCCTTGAAAACTATTTACCGAATTGAAAAAGAAATAAAAAACTACACACAACAATGGGCATAAACCATTAGGGCGTACTTCCCTGGATGCCCTTTGATACATGCTGCGCCTAAAGCCCGTTTTTTTATCTTTCGCAAACAAAGCCTGGATAGTCCATAAGCGGTTGTAAATGGTTTTAAAGGGATAAATACCTTATACATAAAAGACCTATAGTCGCTGCAAGGGGTAGGTTTTATACTAACGTTGCCACACATTTAAAAATGAAACCATTTAAAACCAGTTTTACCATTTCAATTCTGACTGTTTTCCTCATGACAACTTCATGTGGACTTCTAAAAAAAACACAGACAGACAACCCTTTTTCGACAAAAACTGAAGGTTCCATATTTCCAGAACCAGTAGGATATGTAAACGACTTTGAGAACATACTGACAGACCAAGAAGAAAAAGAATTGACAGCACTAATTAAGGAACATGAATCCAATATGAGTGACCAAATCTCAATCGTGACTTTGACTACTTTAGAGCCTTATGCCAATATTGACGACTATTCACTGGATTTAGCAAATTATTGGGGAGTACGACAAAAAGAAAAAAACAATGGAATCTTGATTGCTCTCGGAAAAGGACTCAGAAAAATCAGAATTCAAAATGGTTTTGGAATTGAAAAACGACTGACAGATTTAGAGACCAAAAAAATCATTGATGAAGTAATGATTCCGAATTTCAAGAACGACAATTATTTTGAAGGACTTAAAAAAGGACTTGAAGCGATCATAGAAGAATTAAAATAAAAAGGTGTGACAACAACACATATAGCTTATAGCGGATGCATGGCTGCCAGCAAGGTTTTTGCTTCGTAGCCAGCCTTGGTTTGGTTGGCCAGGAAAGTGCTGCGAAACCACTAAAAGCCATATGCAAGCTGTTAGTGGCAATTTTATATACGACAGGCAATTGACAAAGGACGATTATAAATTCTATATACCGTACCTTGGGACACTGATAATATTACTTGGTGCTACCAAGCTGACGATTTACTATTCCTTATTTGGAATCAATATTTCATCTTACTTAGAGTTCTCTGAAATATTGACTTTATTTCTAAGTGATCTTTTATTCTTTATCGCCATAATTTTTCTACAATATCTGTGGATATTCTTAACGCAGCCAAAAAAGGAACTTGATAATATATCCCAGAAACTACACAATGCCCTCACTGAAAATAATCTCCTAAAACGAATTCTCGCCTATGCCATAAATGGGATTAACTTAATGTTGTTAATATCACTTTGGATTATTGGAATTCCTTTTTGGTTATGGCTCTCAGAATTATCGTTTTTGACATATCTCCATTTCCTTTACATTTTATTTGGTGTTCTTGCTCTGGACACACTGATTTACGAGACCCGGAGACAGTGGTTTGTTAAGTTCAATGAATATCCTAAAATAATTTATACGAATCTGGCAAGGCTTTTTATTGTGTTACTCGGATTAACAATTAGTTCAGCGTATCAAGATTACGAAGCAGTAAAAACAAACAAAAAATACTTAGGGACTACTCTAAATCTAACTGATAAGGAAATCATTAGTGATAGCACTTATTACTATATTGGTAAAACCAGAAACTTTGTGTTCTTTCATGATCAAAATGAACAAACTAACGACATCTTTCCCATAAGGGAAATAAAAAAGTTACGAGAGAAAAAAAACAGCCGCTAAAGCAATGCAAAAAATAACAGGGATTCAAGGCCAAATGAAAGGTTTAAGCTGGTCGACTAGCTTTGCCCACGTCTGAAAACTAAACATATTTAACCGTGTCATTTTTTGCACAAAGCGTTGTGTTTCATTAGAACAACCAAAATGAATAGAGAGAAAAAGCCACTATATCGAAAAGTGAATACCCGAGCAAGAGGCGTTCATCATAATTTCGGTGGTGATTATAAACATTCAAGAAACAAGAAAAGAGATTCATTAGAACAGGTAAAAGGATCAATGCATGGAAAAACGGAAAGAGGACTTGATTATACACCACTCTTCAGATTTCTTCTTTCTAAGGTTGGATTAGATTGGAATGAAGTTTATAGTGAGGCAACATCCCGGTTAGATAAGCCAGAGCCTATTTTTTGGATTGTAGCTCTAAATGAAGACGATAAAGAGGACTACGTTCGTGTTGGGGAATCCACCTATTTCTCTGGGTTGTACATTAATAGTGACGGTAAATTAAAATTGTCAAATCCAGAATTATCAGCAAAGGACATGACCCCAGCTTGTAGTTGCTGCACGCATACGCTGAATGGAAAAGTATTTGGAACTGACTAAAAATAAAGAAACGACAAGCTAATAACATCTAAAACCACTACAGCACATCAAACCACCGCACCCATATGAAAAAGTACACCGCTTTGCTCCTGATCGGTTCCCTGTGTGCACACTGTTCTATAGACAGGACCATCTGGCACCTTGAAAAAGCCGAAGTTGAAACGCTAAGGGAATTTGAACGTTTTGCAGCACCCCATCAACTCCGGATAGGGGATGCGCAGGAGGCGGGACAGAAATTGCGGTTGTGCCTCACCTTTGTGTCAAAAGAAGACAAAGCGCCTCTACCCCATACACCTATACCATACCTCTGCTGCAGGCGAATACAAACCCACCGACCCGAATGACGAATCGACCGCCCGCTTAAACGGAACAGTGCTTACGGATGAAAAAGGGCGCGTATTCGTGCAAACCATTTTGCCGGGCGATTACGGCCGCTCCGCAGATAACCGGCACATCCACACCACGGTTAAAGACGCCAGGCCGGAAGCCTACGACATTCACTTTAAGCAATACACCGGGAAAATGGGCAGCCGCTTCATCAACAGAAGTGACCAGCATTTCCTCGCTGATCTGAAACAAACAAAAGACAGCCTGCTCGTTGCTTTTTTAACCCTCGAAGTAAAGAATATGCAAGGCAAGAAGCTTGTTTCTGCTCCCACCCTTCCGGAATGCTCATGGTGTGGGGCCAACGAAGCACCCGCAAAGCTCTCCTGGGAAACCACCATTGCCGGTAAAAAGGTGGAAGGAGAACGCTTGATCCTGGAAGGAACCGTGTATGAACGGGACGGCCACACCCCTGCGGAGAATGTGCTCGTATATGCCTACCACACAAACCACGAGGGGGTGTATGAAAAGAAAGGCAATGAAACGGGCAACGGGCGGCGGCACGGGTATTTGCGTGCCTGGGCCAAGACAAACCGCGAAGGAAAATACCGGTTCCATACCATAAAACCCGCTCCTTACCCCAACCACTCCGAGCCCGCACACATACATATGACTTTAAAAAGAACGGATTTTGATGAATACTGGATCAACGCGACCTGGTTTAAAGGAGATGAGCGCATCACTGAAGAAATGACCCAAAATTTGACACGGACCGGTGGTTTTTCCAATACCATTGCATTGAAGCAAAACGAAAAGGGCACCTGGGTTGGCCAAAGAAAGATCATTATACACCCTCCAAAAGAGTAAGGCGCGGCTACAAAACACTAGGCCAAGGCGCTATACCGCATAGACCTTTTGGTTATCTATGGCTTACACCGGGTTCGTTTTATTGCTTGCCGTTACTTCCCTGATACACTACAGCATTACATAACAAAGCGATACCTTGCAAAGGCCATACTCTGTACTACGCGCTTTAATAAACACAAATGCAACCCGCATGAAGAAACTTCTATTCTGCATACTGATTGGCCTGACATACCCCAGCATCCGGGCGCAGCATCACTTCCGGGACACTACGCAAGGTTTTACGTTTGAGATCAATTACTGGTTTAACCTGCATCATTTTTTGTGGCTGGAATCATTTGTAACGGCCCACCTGGATAGTACACTAATTCAGCAAGACCTTTCCGGGCACGCCAAACAAAACCTGGAACAGGCGCTCGCGTATTACCGTGAGCACCTTGTGTCCCTGGACCTGAAAAGAAGCGACTACATGAGCACATTTAAACGCTGGATTACCCATGAAGGTAGAACTTTGGGATCTGTTCCACAGCAATTCCAGGAACATGTACACGTATTAAAAAGTGTAGATGAGGTGTATAAAAAGTCCTTTTGGCCCGTTCATAAAGAAGCCTGTGAGAAAGTGCTCCGTGACAACATTGCGCTAATAAGGCAAACCGAAGCACCCTTTGTAAAAAGCATTACCAGACTCACGCGTCAGTTTTGGCAAGTGGAGAAAATCAAGGTCGACATCAGTTATTACGGCACAGCCTCCAATTGGAACCCCAAACATCGTCCCTACACTACGCTTTTCCCCACTCATGTTGTTATGACCGCAGTTGGCGAAAACAATGTTCCGGGCAATTGGGTGGAACTCCTCTTTCACGAATCTGCCCATCACCTGATCTTGAGCAGTTCCTATTTTGTAGGGGGAACCATTAAAGACGTATGCGAAGTTATGCAGCTTGAACCGCCCCGCTCTTTTTGGCACGCCTATTTGTTTTACTTAACAGGCGAGGTATGCAAACAGGCCTTTACAGAAAACAACATGACCTACGAAGAGACCTACATGCAAAGGACCGGGGTTTTCGGCAGGTATTATGCCTTACTGGATGAGCACTTAAAAGCGTATATAAAAAGAGAAGTTACGCTGGAAGAAGCTACCAGGAAGATCCTGACTGCACTAAACCAGTAATGCGGCCTGTTATGGAGATTATTTACTAACAGCAAATACGTATATTCACCACTAAATCAACAGCCTCATCAATAATTTAGCCCGTTATAAAAATGATAAGGACTAGAATCAACCTTTCCGTTTTAGCGATCGCCCTATCGTTCTTTTTACATGCTCAATCGTCCGAGTACTATTTTGACCTGGGGAATAAAAGCCTTCAGTCACACAAAAACCACGAAGCCATTGAATATTATAAACAGGCGATCCGGGCGGACAGCTCAGTCTGGGTTTATCATTACAACTGCGGGTTAGCTTACTATTATATATCTGACTATGAGAAATCCATTTTATGCTTTGATAAAGCTCACTCACTTGAATCAGACAACATGAAGGTTTTGTTCAACAGGGGAAATGTGAAAGATGCCCTGGGCGATTATAAAGGTGCTTTAGAAGACTTTGAAGTAGTGCTAACAAAACAAGGTGGATCCTGGCAGTTATTTAACAGTATGGGTATAGCCTATGATAATCTAAAGGAGTATGAAAAAGCGTTGAAGTATTTTTCAGAATCTATCGCTCTGAAAGCAAACAATAGTGCAGCATATGACAACAGGGCAATGGTTAAAAGAAAAATGGGAGACATGACGGGTTGCTGCGAAGACTTGAAGTTAGCGATAAAGTACACGGAATATGGGAAAAGAGCTCAAATGCACTTTGATGAATATTGTAAATAGCTTGTGCTGAAACAAAAACTAAAGTTAACCTCACTTGTGTTGCGCTCGTCTACCAAGGAAGAACGCATATCCATTGTTAAAACCATTAAACAAGCTGTTTTGTTTTACTGCTGTGTTTCACACAAAGCACACCCATCCCATGAAGCATTGCCTTATGCTTATTTTGGCGCTTTCTTTTAGCGCCTGTACAAGTATGAAAAACCCGGCCCGGCCCCAAATTCCTGAACATAGCGAAGGATATTTCTTCCGGGCAGCGGATGGGTGCAACCTCTTTGTGTACGAATACATGCCCCATCAGGCTTATGAGGCCACTGTTTTTATCCTTTCCGGGATCACCGGAATAAACCACCACCGTGAAAAAGACCTTATTGCGCAACTCAGCAACGGCAAATACCGGGTGGTCGTAATGCACCCCCGCGGCAGCGGTTATTCGGAAGGCAAACGGGGCGACATCCCCGACTTCTCCCGCTTCCTGGAAGACTATGTTGCACTCATCACTCGAGACGAAGACTATGTGTCACGCAAACGCCCGGTCATCCTTTTCGGGCATAGTATGTCGTGCGCGGTTTTGCTGGCCGTTGCGGAGAAAACAAAATACATCGGTGGCGCCATCCTCGTGAACCCTGCTTACAGGATAAAAGCCTCCAAAGGCATGTCGCCCGGCTTCGGTGATTATGTAAAATATGCCTGGTATGCCGTCTTTGCCCGCCACAGCCCGGTCGTGAACATGGCGGGCAACCCCGCGCATATCGAAAACAAAGA
Source organism: Owenweeksia sp. (assembly GCA_028285465.1). Taxonomy (GTDB): domain Bacteria; phylum Bacteroidota; class Bacteroidia; order Flavobacteriales; family Schleiferiaceae; genus JANQPD01. The sequence continues at coordinate 104,941 of JANQPD010000044.1, forward strand.
AGACCGGGAAGAAGCTGAAAAAAGAGCAAACGACCCCTTGCTGGTAAACCATTTCAGTTTGCATACGATGATGCAGAGCCGAAAGATCATGGAAGCCATGCCGGATCATGCCGCAGAAGCAGCATACCCCCTGCTTTTATTGTATGGAACACGCGACCCGATCGTAGACCCGAAAGGATGCGCCCTCCTCTATGAAAAATGGCAGTATCCCGACAAGCAATACCACCAGGTTAAAGGAGGAGGCCACGGCCGGTCTACCGTTAAACTTGCCGATGGCCTTATACGGGATTGGGTAGACCGCATAGCAACAGGCTTTGCCCCTTAGCCCCTTAAGAAAGGCGCAAAAGCGAAGGCATAAAATACGGCCGTATTGTAAGGGAAAAACTGCTTGTCTACTCCCTTCGCAATGCCTAATTTAACCAGCTAAACACACCCTTTAGGACCGTAACGATTTAACGAAATACCAAGAGCATTGGGAACAAAAAACCAGATAGCACTCATGACCGGGGCCACCTCCGGTTTCGGCCAGGTGATTGCCCGGCACCTGGTTCAGGAACAGTATACCCTCTTGTTTTTTGCGCGCTCAGAAGAAAAAGCAAAAGCGCTCAAGCAAACGTTGATGAGTGCCCATCCGGCTGCACAGGTGCAGGCCATACCCTGCGACTTAGCCTCCTTCCACTCCGTTGAATCCGCCTGCCGCAAAGTACGGGAATCCGTAGACCGGATAGACCTTATGATCCATAATGCCGGCATAATGAACTTCACCTTTAAAGAGAGTGCCGATGGCATAGAGGAAACCTTGCAGGTAAACCTGCTGGCACCCCTTCTGATCCTGTATACCCTAAAAAAGCTGATCCCGAAAAACGGGGCTTCCAAGATCCTGTTTACCTCCTCAGGGCTTCACCAGGGCACCATACAGTTTAACAAGCTCGAGTTCAGGGATGCCTTTTCCAGCTTTAAAACCTACCGCCAATCCAAACTGGGGATTATACTCATGACCCGCCTGCTGGCAAGCCAGGAAGCCTTCGCGCACATTTCGCTTTACGCGGTGCACCCCGGAATGGTGCAGACTGAACTGGGTAGAGATGCCGGGTGGTTCCCGAGACTCCTTTTCTTCCTGCTGGGCACTTCTCTCCAAAAAGGGGCGGAAACCCACATACATCTGATCGACACAGCTCCCGGCAAACTGGTTTCAGGTGAGTACTACGCTAAGGGCAGGGTAACGAAAACAACACCGCAGGCATACGACCTGGAAGAGGCCCGCAAACTTTCCCTGGCCATCCAGGCCTACCTCAAGCCCTACCTGCCCCGTGAAGAAGCTACATAGGCGAAGACATCTCCTTTATCCTGGTATTGCAGATTTTTCCAGCAAAATGCCCCTGGTTTTTATAGCTATGCCCCTATCAAAACTACTTTAATAAAACCTTAACGTTTTATTCTTTTCTACCTTCGAAAAGGTATAGCCCTATGTTTACTAAACAATTCTAAGCACCTGATAGAAAAGTGTGGATACGATGAGAAACGAGCCCTTTTATTTTCTGATCTTAAATCTTCTCCACTCACCTTTTTAGCAAGAGGAGTGAAGAAAATATAACGGACTGTATTCCTCGGAGCAGGGAAGTCGCTTTTTTAGAAAGCTACCTGCGGATCGAGAAGCAAAGGCGCCCGGAAAAATTTACCTGCACTACTGATATTAAAGGATTTGAAAACCAACAGGATGCAATGATCCCTGCTTTACTCATCGAAAATGCCGTAAAGCACGCTTTTGAAAAAGGCTTCCGGCTAGGACATTCCGTTCATACCTTAATACGGGATCATACGCGTATTCCCGAGAAAGTGATTCTACCTTCCCCTGCCGGTTTTAAAATGGTAACCCTATCTGCAATAATCCGTATTGAATCTTGCCGGGGCAACTGCTCTATTCTTAAGTTGGTAAGTAGAAAAACGGAAGTCTTAACCCAGCCCTTAAATTACTTTGAAGATTTGTTTTGTTCTCATTTTTTCAGGGTGCACCGCTCTTGCCTCATAAACCTGAATAAGATCGTTGCTTACCCTAAAAAGACCGGCTTCCTCGAACTGGAAGAAAATCACGGCGCTGAAGTGGCGGTAAGGAGAAGGGCAAGCTTTTTTAAGCACCACAAAGCACATTTGGCCTAAAACCCTGCTTCTTTTTCAACGTTCAGCGAATTTCAACCCACGTTGGCATTTTTCCGATGCTTTTCATAAAACTCTGAAGGCTAATAAATTTCATATTTGACCTAACGATCGGAACGGGCCCGTACTGGTCTATAAACTGACCGCTATTGCTCTAAGAACAGGATAGCTGTGCGCTACTCCTGTCTGTTTTTTAAAGCAAGGCATACAAAAAGGGCGGAAACCGAAAAGCCATTCAAACAGAGTAGGTACAAAACAAAATACAAGATGAAAACAAGAAAACTCATTACTCTAAGCGTTTGCCTGGTGCTCTATGGTTACGCATTTGGCCAGACCGACATTAATTGGACTAACTTAAACGGTGTACAATTAACGGGCGGCACACCATATTATACTAAAACAGCTGCCAATGGAAACACAACGGGAATTGGAAGTGCAAGTCAAGTATTAAAAAGCGATTGCGACTGGACATATGAGCTGGGAGTAGGCAGTCAAACAACCATATCGGCCGGAATTTCTCAGTCTTTTTCCAGTACCTGGCAAGATATGGATTATGCTATATTAGTAGATGTAAGCTGGGCTTCTGTTTATGAGCAGGGGAATATCGTCTCTGGCTATGTGAACACCGGTACAAGAAGTTCATCCGACTACCTTTCGATCCAAAAAGTAGGAAATGATATTAGCTTCACCGTTTTTACCTCACAACAACCTTCAGGGGTATTGATACACACCATTAATATCCCTGCAATGCCCGATTTTCATCCTGAATTCCATATTTTTTATAAACACAATCGGATCCAAAATGGAACTATAAAACACAGTACCGATCAGGATAATGATTGGTATGTAGCCGGTACTAATGATGATGTTGCCTGTAGTATTGACGATGACATTTATACCATGGGGCTGGTCGCAATCGGGGACAATACGCCTACGGCCACCTTGGATGTAGCCGGTAATTTACGTTTACGCAATTTAACACCAAACCCATCCGCTACCTCTGTCTTAACTGTAGATGTAGATGGATTTGTATTCAGCAACCCGGCACCGTTGCAAGATATAGACTGGCTCACCAGTAACGGGAACACGCCCGGCTCCATCAGCGACATCATCTATACAGAGGGAAAGGTGGGCATTAATGAAGAAAACCCCAATGGATTGCTGGGTATTAAAATGACCTGTACCGATAGCCCCGGATTGAATATCCGTACAAACGGGACTTGCGCAAATAATACCTTTGGCAATCCTATTGAAGTGGAGCAATTTGACGTTATGAGTGGTGCATACGAAACGGATTTTGTAATCACTCAAAATGCAAGGGTGGGCGTTTCCACATCCGAGCCCTTGGCAGATTTAGATGTGGCCGGTCAGGGGATAATGCTTCTGGAAGCTTTTGAAAAAACAATATGTGCAGCTCAAAATGCGGGTTTGTATTTTAGGAGAGACTTTTCTCCATACGGCTGGGCAAATAGCCCCAGCCAACTTAAAAACATGTCTATTAAACCCCGTGGGGTATGCTCCCCGAGCACACCTGATGGTTTAGAAATAAATGGGGCAGACGGTTTGGTATTTACCACAAGTGCCACAGACCGGATGTACATAACTTCTTCCGGAAGTGTGCGGATAGGGTATACTGCCCCCGAATGTGATGAGCCCACACCACCAGAAGGCTTTGGTGGCTGTTGGAATGGATTTACCTTGGATGTGAACGGGTCAATAGGCAATAACGGGCAGTTTGTTACCTCAGACAAAAGATATAAAACAAACATCAGCACCTTAACGGATCCTATGGCAACCATAAACAGGCTTAGAGGTGTGTCTTATGTTTTCAGGCATGAGGAGTTTCCGGAAATGAAATTCCGGGAAGGAAACAACATTGGCTTTATAGCGCAGGAATTACAGGAAGTATTGCCGGAGTTGGTTTCAGAAAATCAAAAAGGATATTTAGCGGTCAATTACCAGGCTATCGTACCCATTTTAACGGAAGCCCTGAAGCGGCAGGATGAAGAACTGCAGGACCAAACAGAGGAAATTGAAAACCTGAAGAATGAGCTGAGCGCGCTGAGAATGGAAATAGATCAGATTAAACACGATATAACCGCGATCTGCAATAGCGATTGCCAGGCTGTTCAATCAGGTACATTGCAGGAAGAAGAAAAAATGCAGGGTGATTCCGGGTCTCATTACAATGTATACCCCAATCCTACTTCGGAAACATTTAGAATACAACCTTCCGATTCAGAAATGACCACTTTTGACCAGGTAGTGATCATTTCCAATACAGGAGCGGTTCTCTATAAAGAAAGTAATATCCCTGTAAGTAAGGAATTTAGCATTAAAAGTTTGGCAGCAGGCAATTACATCATTCAAGTACACTCAAATAAAGAAGTAGAAGAGTTGAAACTTCAGGTATTGTAAGAGGCTTATGCTATCCTACATACCTGGTCCGGATCAGTACCATTCAAATAGGGTAGCTTATACGATTAGATCAAGCATCTACTACTTACCGCTTATCAAAGCCCCGCCTCAAAAACGGGGTTTTGATAAGCTTCTTTATCTCCACCCAGATAAAAAGAAACCTGTTCTCCCCCACTGCTTTCAAAAAGCTTAGAGAACCCTATACATTTTCCCCAAAGAAAGGAGCTGAGATCGCAATAGCTGACTATTTTGACTTGGACGCTCTAAAAAGCGGGCGCCTGCCGGCAGGGTAGCGCGGAGCCACTTTATTTTTAGTATATTTACGCGGCAAGCAATTGCCGCCGGGTTAAACCTGCTCTGCCTTTATATAGGGAACTGCATTAAACACTTACGCCAAGTGAAGAATACAGTTGCCTACATCCTCATAGGTCTTTTCATATTCGTATACGTGCTTTTGCGGGCCTTAAACATAGACATCACCTATGACGAAGCCTGGTCCATAACGAGTTTCAGCCGGCTTGAGGTGATCCACATCCTCAACTTCACCCCCACCGATGCAAACAACCACATTATCAACACCCTGCTCATAAAAGCCTTCCGGCACCTTTTTGGTGAGGCTACCTTTGTTTCCAGGTTACCCAATGTTATTGCCTTTGCCTTTTACCTGTTTTTCTCCTACAAAATAGCCAACACATTCTTAAGGCCTCTCATCGGCTTCTGTTTGTTTATTGCCCTATGCTGCAATCCTTTTCTCCTTGATTTTTTCGGGCTGGCCAGGGGCTACGGACTTGCCTTATCCTTTATGGTCATTTCCATCTATTACCTGCTGCGCTTCCTCCATACCTACACCTTCAAGTATGCTTTTCTCTCCCTTATACTGGCCAATTTTGCAGTGTTCAGCAATTTTCCCCTCCTCAACTATTGGGTAGCCCTCTTCTTCATCATCCATTTTTCCTATTTGGTTTCCAGGGAAAAAGAAAAACGCTTCTACCACTTATTGGGTCCCAATCTGTTTATACTCTTTTTCTTGGTTGCTGTTATCTACGAACCCCTAAGAAAGCTGGTACAGAACGACAGCCTTTACTACGGAGGCAACCGTAGCTTTTATGCCGATACCCTACAATCGTTAACTGCCTTTTCGCTTTACGATCCCTATAATTTTGAAAAAGTGAAAAACACCTTGCCGCTCATTCTCGGATTCCTCGGCCTCATGGCAGGCGCCACCTGGCTGGGTAAACCCAGATCCTGTCTAAGGGATTTGATCCTGCAGCGAAAGTTCCAGCTAACCCTTTTACTGCTTATACCCATCCTGTCTAACATTGTACAGTTCTACCTCTTAGACAGCCTTTACCTGATCGACAGGACCGCCCTGTTCTATTATCCCCTGATCATACTTGTCTTTTTTTTCTATGCCAACGACATTGGTAACCCGCGCCTATTGTGGTTCTCCAATACATACATTCTCTTCATTTGTATAGCGCTCGTAAGCAACCAGGTGAAAAACCTGAACCTGTATAAAACCATAACCTGGGATCATGATTCCAGGACAAGGGAAGTGCTCTCCTATTTGCAGGAACTGGGCCATTCGGAAAACAAGACCATCCACCTGGACTCCAGTTGGCCTATTCATAGTTCGATACAGTACTACTTGAATAAAAACCTGTTTAACAAAGTGAAGTATGTAAAAAAGGAGCTTGACTCCATCGCAGATAGCGCACATTTTTTCCTCTACTACGACAAGTCCTTGTTGAAAGTAGTGTACAACTGCAAAGACCACCCCATACACCATTACGAAAAAGACACCCTTCTTCAGTTTCCCGAAGAGGGGATCTACTTATTCGGAGCGATAAGAGACCCCGCCAAGACAACACATCGTGAAAAGAAGCAAAATTGACCGGGCCTTCCCCGGGGTGGATGTTAAACGCCTCCTGGGGCCAGGAGGCATGCACCTTCGTATGCCTGCGCTGCATTTTACAGGACTGTTGTAAGTTTGAAAATAAAAACCGCTATGTCGAACGTAACCCTGCATATGGTCTCAAGCCTTGATGGCTTTATTGCCAAAAAGGACGGAGACATTTCCTGGATGCAATCCACCGACACTTTTGAACAAGGGGTTGCCCTCACCGAAGCATACATAGCCGATTTCCTAGCATCCATAGACTGCTACGTAATGGGGTCGCGCACCTATGAACACGCCCTGGAACTGGGGTGGCCCTATGGAGA
>JANQPD010000081.1 GCA_028285465.1 Owenweeksia sp.
ACCGCACTGTTGCCATAGGGCAGTATAAAGCCGGTATACCCACGGTTTGCCCAGCTCAGTTTTTCTGTAAAATTCCAATAAAACCGATAATCCAGCTCAGGCCTAATGTATTGGTAGTAAGGAACTCCGGCTACTAAATCAAAGGAACCGTCTGTATTTTCTCCCTGGGGTGCCAGGGCTTTTCCCAGTCGAATGCTGGTTCCGGCCATCTCAAAAATCCCTTTGAAATATTGGTGATTGACCTTTCTTTCATCGAGCTGGCCGTTATAGGTAAAACTGTAACGGGTGGCTGTAATAAACTCCGACTGAAAAGAAAGCTGCTGAAACTCACTTAAATTGCCCTCAAAAGTTGGGTTGATCTCGTAGAGCTTAGCGAAAGTAACATCGTATAGATCTACGTTATGTGTTTTTAAGCGGGTTTCGTTCCAAAAATAACTCAGCCTACCTCCAAAGCTTTCCCTATCAAATTCGAAACGCGTTGTCCGGTTGGCTGATAAACTGATCTTAGAACGGGGGCGCATCCGTTTAGGCAGCAGGCCTACCGAATTGAATGGAAGCAGAAAACGCGGAAAACTAATGGAAAGCTCTCCCCCAACCTCAATGGCCTGCGATGCCACGTCATCCCCTGCGGTGGCCTGGTAATCAAAACCTCCGCTGAACTTCAGGTCCAGCGCTTCCCCTGCACCAAATACATTCCGCCAGGTCCCTCCGAGGCTCATGTTGAGTCCTCCATAGCCATTTGTAGTAGTTAACTCCGGCTGGATGTTGAACGTGTATTTAGGCAGGGGATACAGGTGTATAATTGCATTTAAAGTAGGGCCTGCGGTATCGCGCGGGCCTTCTTTAAGCTTAATCTCTGTAATCTGGAAAGCCTGATAACCTACCAGGTGAGAGTAGGTTTCCCGCACGTCTTTCTGCCGGTAAATATCTCCTTCTTTAAAGTGAACGGCATCCGTGAGGTATCGGGGTTTGTATTCCAGGGTATCATAGGCCAAAACATAACTCATGTACTCCATACTGTCACCGGGCTTACTTTGGTTTTTAAAATCGTAATCCGGCTCTATATACACCTCATTAAAACGGTACTTCTCGTGCTCCTTATACAGGATTGTATCTCCGCTGCGGAAAGGCTTTTTGTCTATTATGAGCTTCAAGTACACCTTGTAGTTGCCCAATGTAGTATCAGCTTTGTAGCTTATGTAGCTTTTTGAGAAGTTGTAATACCCATGGTTTCTAAAAATTTCCACCAGGCGGCTGCGTTCCCGGTCCAGTTGATCTGCATCGTAAGGATCTCCTTTTTTTAAGACGGTTTCCGAAGAAAAATGATTCACCAAACCTCTCAGTTTCGGAGAACGCACTTCTGTTTCTATGGTATCAAGATAGAAACGTGCACCGGGTGTAACATAGTAATCTACCCGGGCCCAACGCTTTTTCTCATAAAGGGATATTTTGTAATCTGTTTTTGCCCCGAAATAACCCCTATTGAAGTAATAATACTGCAATTGCTCAGCTCCCTTGCGCGTTTTTATACTATCCAGGATCACCGGAGCTTCCCCTATTCGGCTGAAAAAGCTGGAATCCTGCCCGTTGCCCCAGTTGTAAATCGTCACTTTGGGCATTGACCAAAGAATTTTCTGATTGGGCTGCTGCTTTAAAATGCTTTCTGCTCCTTTAATGGCGCTCTTATCATCCTTTTCGCGGATGTCCTGGTCCCATAACAAACGTTGATCTTGGGGAACGTGTTTGGTGTAATGACATGACACCAGGGAAGCCATACCTATGACTATCCATAAAATGTGAACCTTTTTCACCAAATTAGCCCGCTTAGAAGTGCAAATGTAAGCCATATGCTACCCAAGTCCATTGAGCGCTTAGCGCAGAAATTAAAACAAAAAAAACAACGCCATGCTCTAAAATTGTTTGTGGCCGAAGGGGAAAAAACCATTACGGATCTGCTTGCAACCGGTCTAACGCCCAGGCATCTGCTCTCAAATGGTGAACGTTTTGCATATGTAAAAAACCGCCAGGAGGCAAGCGTGGAAGAAATTAAGCGCATTTCCAGCCTGGAGACTGCAGACGGTACCCTGGCGATTTTTCCATTTCCAGAAATCACCGTACCCGCAAAGGGTGCACTGGCCCTGGTTTTAGACAACATCCGCATTCCAGGGAACCTTGGTACCATCATCCGCACGGCTGATTGGTTCGGCATATATCATATTTTTTGTACAATGGGAACAACCGATGTATACAACGCAAAAACCATACAAAGCAGCATGGGGAGCATGGGAAGAGTAAAAGTAACTTACGGCACATCGCCTGAGGTCCTGAATGAACTCAATGGATACAGGCTCCTGGTTGCGGACACGCACGGGACAGACATCAAACAATTAGCGAAGACCCCATCACAGCGGACGGCCTTGATAATGGGTAGCGAAAGCCATGGGCCCGATGCTTTTTGGAAAGAAAAAGCAGAGAAAGTGACCATTCCCCGTAAAGGGAACAGTAGGGTTGAAAGCTTAAACGTAGCTATTGCAACGGCTATTTTGCTACAGCAGCTTTCTTAAGCCGGGCTTTGTACAAGATGTTCAGTATTACCCCGGCCAATACCAGGCCAATACCCACCAGAGCCATGGTTGCGTACGATTGGTGAAAAATGAAAAAATCAAAACTGAGCGCGAAGAGTATGCCCACATATTTGAGCCCGACCACCTCATTTACCTCGGCCGATTGCAGTGCTTTGGTCATGTATACCTGTGCTATTTGAGTAAGTACCCCCATTAAAAGGAGCAACCCCCACTCCCAGCCTATTGGAGTTTGCCAGTTAAAAAAGCTTATTGCTCCCATAAGCGGCAATGCCACCAACGGAAAGTAAAACACAACCACGATGGGATGGTCCGTGTCTTTTACTTTGCGGATGCAGTTGTACGCCAAACCCGCAAAGACGGCTGACACCAAACCCAACAAAAAGAGCTCAGGACTTATATTCGGGTCAAAGTCTTTGATGAGGGCGATCCCGATAAACGAGATGACAAAAAATAACCATTGCAACCGGCGTACTTTCTCACCCAGCAGAACGGTGGCAAACAAAGCGGTAAAAATGGGAGATAAATACTGAATGGTTATAGCCGAAGCAAGGGGAAGTTTCTGTAGAGTATAGAAGAAACAGGAAAGTGCAATAACGCCAAATAACCCCCGTAAAAGAAGGAACTTCCTATTGTTGCCAAATAAGGGAACATGTGCTCTTTTGAGAAAATAAACACAAAGAATCAAGGAAACCACGCTGCGGAAGAAAACCAGTTCTGTGGCAGGCAGCCGTCCAAGAAACTTGACAGTGAGGTTCATCAGTGAAAAACCCAATACAGAGAGTAACATATAGCCAATGGCCTTATTCATATGCAGAACTTGGCGCGAAGGTATGGGCTTAGAAACAATCCCTGTTCATTGTCCCTTTATAGGTTGATAAGTGCTTACAATTTGAACCTCAACATAAGCTTAACCTCACTTTGTGTATCCCCTTCAATTTCATTCAACCCACTACTGATCGTGCTGCGGTCAAAAAAATCGGACCGGGCATAACGCAGTTGCAACCGGATATGTTGATTGAGTGTATAGCTCCCCAGAATGTAAAAACGCATGCTCTGTCCGTAATATGCTGGTATACTGAACGTATAAAGCACATCGTGTTCATATGCATAAATACGCGTATCAAAATCCGGGCTTTCAACCAACGCAATACGGGTGCTCAAAGAAAGAGACTCTGAAGGGAAAGTATAGCGGACATCTTGAAACAACAAAAAGCCCCTTTGATGCTCCAAAGGTGTATCAAACCAGGCATATTCTGCCCTGCTCGCCAAATCCCACCCTTGCCCTACGGCATAAGCGAGGTGAAAACGCAGGTTTTGCCTTTTGCGGGACATCAGAAAAGGCAGGGTAGCTTCCGGCTGATTTACTTGTTGTGTTTCGCTTTTACAACGGATGTAATACTTTACAAAAGAACCCAGGCTATGCTCCCATTGCACAAGGTAATCCCTTCCTTCTGAGGGGCCATTTACCCGAAAGCGGGGCCAACCGAATGCATAATGATCTGCATAGGCACGGATGCGCATACGACCCCACACCTGCCAATCTACCCCTATATACAAGCCTTGCTCCCCGGATTGCCCGTTTTCAGCAAAAGGCGCATTGTACAAGGTGCTATAGGCTTTGTCAAAATGCCTGAACAGCAAACTCAACAGCAGGTTGTCAGCCAGGCTGCTTTCTGCGCCCAGGCTAACCGCGCTCTTTCCTAAATGGTTAAAGGCTAGTTCTCCAAACACGTTAAAATTGCGCCACAACCGATTAAAATCTACAGAATATGTACCAAAACGCCCGCCTTGCAGGTAGTATTTCCTATATAGCGCATTGCCAGATCGCAAAGGTAAGCCTAAGTTATGCCACACTGCGCTACCTCCTATGCTGTAGCCGTTTCCTTTATAATTAAGGTTTCCACCAAAACTCTGCAACGTGTTGGCGTCTTTGCCTGCCAGTTCGTTTTCAGTACGGTGCAAGCCTGTATTCTGGAGGCTGCTTACAGCCGGCACACCGTCAAATGTTATAGAATCCCGGGGTTCTGTAACACGGGCATCAATGCGGTTATGCGAAAAAAAAGCAGTGAGGTCAAAGCCTCCTAGCCGGTAAGTAGCCGCTGCCCCACGCATAAAGCGATTTTCCTCGGCACCCGAGTAAGGTCTTATTCCACGGCCATAACGCTTTACTCCAATCGCAGCAGCCGTTTTACCAAAAGCCAGACCTGTCCAAAAAGCAAGTCCCTGCCCAAACTCCACCTGGTAATCTCCCAACACCAGTGTCCGTAGCTTCCCGTAGTATGTGAGCGCTATATGTCCCGACAGGAAATCCACACCCAACCTTTGATGTGGGCCAAGAGGTTCACCCGGGTCCTGTTGGGCAGTAAAGCTGGCTTGCAAGAAGTTCCGGTAACGCCCTGTATACCTGAAGTAGTGGTTGCCTGCCGGGCCAAGAAAACCGTTCGGTTCCCTGAAACCGGCACGCCGTTCAAGGTCAATACCCGAACGTAAAACGACCTGATGCCGGCTGTATTTCCTTATTTGCGCAAGTTTCAATTCAGGGAGGGTTTGCTGTGTGTTGAAGTCCAGGTAAGGAAGTAGCCGTTCAATAAGGTTTCGATCAAAACCCTTTACCTGCAACAATTCATAAGGTGAGTAGATAGGTCCTGTGCGTTTCCTGTACTGCAACACGTTACTCACTTGAAAGACATTTAACATAGGTAAGCGCTCAAGTTCCGGCTGGGAGGCAAAATTTATTTCAAGGGGATGTTCTGCCAGCAAAGCCAGGTTTTCGGCCAGTTGAACGAGGTCAAGCGCATTTTCTTCATTGCCACTGGCAATGGACTCCAACTCCTGCTCCAGGGGAGCGATAGGCTCTTGTCCTTTTGTTGTGGAAAAGGCAAAGAACAGCATTAGGATAGCCGGCAGGAATTTCACCGGAAACGATATTGAAGGGAGGCGCTTGCATTGCTTCCCAGGGCATCGCGATACGCGTAAGAAAGATCTATTGAAAAGCTCCTGAGTACCAAACCCAAACCAAAGCTATTGCTTACATTGGGAAGTTGCAGCCCGGTACGCAAGACTACAAGCTCCAGCATTTCATACTCCAGACCAACAGCATACATCTCCTCCCTGCCGATCGTTTTCTGTATTTGGGTCAACAGCTTAACGTGCTCATTTAATGCATAGAGAGCGCCCAGTTTTCCCGATACGGGTAGGGCATCCTGTCTTGCTTCGCTAAACTCAGCCTGATTCACGTTGAACAGGTGCAAGCCTATTGAAAACCTTTCAACAGGCTGTATCAGGATACCTGCTTCCAAAGTAAAGGCCCTCGGTTGCACACTGGCCTCCGATACATAAAACTGGTGATAATTGAACTGCAGGCCCGCCTGGAACCACCTGCCAAAGGAACGGGCATACCCCACCCCTATCTTCATTTCGTTGTATAGGTCAAAACCAAAATAACCGGCCGCCAGGTTAAAGCTCCCCAGCGAAGTGGGCACTACAAAAGCTGCATGTGAAAGGGCAAATTCGCGCAGTAAAAAGCGGTTTTGATGACTAAGCGCCAACTGCATCCGGTCAAGTGCTGCCGTAGCGGCTACATTTTGGTGTGCAGCCCATACTCCTTCCAGGCAAACGCTTGCTCCCGACAAAGCCTCTGACCGTGCACCTGCAAAAGCGCTCAGATCCTGCGCCCCGGTATAGGATGAAGCAAAAAGTGAACAGGCCAGTGCGAGGAGCAATTTCATGATTAGGCTTAATTAGGTTGGGAAATGTGGGATTATTCAATAATCTTTGACTTCCTCTTGGCCATGAAAATACAAAAAAAACAAGCTACATTTTGGTTTTGCTTCCTTCTCTGGACCATCCCGGTTTGCGCGCAACAGTACCCCTTTCAAACCATTGGTTTAGCAGACGGGCTGCCTTCCACGAATTTAACCGACCTGCTGCAAGATCAGCGGGGCTACTATTGGCTTGCTTCTGAGGGGGCCGGGCTTTTGCGTTACGATGGCTATACTTTTGTCCCGGTAAGCAATAACATGCCTGTTCCTTTTCTCTTCATCTACAGTCTGGCGGAAGACGAGCAAGGAAACATCTGGTTTGGTTCCGAAAAGGGCCTGGTGCAATTCAACGGCCTTCGCTTTAAAGAATTTTCTCCCCTGACTGAAAGTCCTATTGCATGTTTATTGCCAATGGCGGAGGGCATTGTATGGGCGCTCACGCGCAAAGGCACGCTTTTAAAAGTAGAAGGGGACAGCCTCAGGGTAGTTCCCGGACCCGGTAATTTTACCGCCCTGGCTGGCTTTAAAGATACGGTATATGTGGGTGGCCAGACCGGGCTTTACCGCGTAGATACACAGACCGTACAATTAGACAGTATTCCTGTTATGGCCATGCGGGCAAATGAGCAAATGCTAGCGCTTGCCCGGGAGAATGGCTTGGAAATAAAATTCCCAGACGGTACAGGACGCACACTTTTGAGAAATAAGCGAATGACTGCCCTTAGCCTAGGGCAAAATAAAGTAGCGGCTACAGATGGGAGCAGCTGGTTTTTACATCAGGTAAACGGAAACACAACAGAGCTCACTTCCGAGCATTTGCTTCCCGATCAAAAGTACGGTAGCTTATACTTTGATAAGCTGGATGTGCTATGGGGTTTGGGAAACGAAAACCTTACACAGTTAGGGCAATTTGCCTCTGTCCTGCATCAAAGCGATCCCCCCATAGCCGTGTCGGCCGTGGTAGAGTATAGGGGTACACAGATGGCAGCCTCACCTAACCAACTGTGGAAAGTAAATGCGGATCAAGCACTGGAACCCGTGACTTCCCCTGATTTTGGCACCGTACAGGCACTTTCAGTATACAAGGATGCGTTGTACCTGGGCACCGAGCGGGGGTTATACCGCTACAATGGCCAAAGCTTTTCCAAGCTTCGGTTAGGCACGCAACCATCCGAATTCATTTTTTCACTTTTAGCTGCAAATGAGGCCCTTTGGATAGGGACCGGTAGCGGGCTTCTCAAGCTCTCCGAAAACGGCTTAAGCGATGAGCAAAAGAAACACAATTTACCGGCTTCTACGGTATTCGGCATTTCGCAATCCCCTGAAGGAGCCATATGGTTTGCCACATACTTTAACGGCTTCTACCGCTACAAAGACGGGGAATGGCTGCTCCGTGCCGACCGTGCCTTTAACCTCGGGATAGACAGCTTACAGGTTAATGCTTTTGCTGCGGCTACGGATGAATCTCTATGGTTGTCAACCGCTAATGAAGGCTTGATAAGAGCGGGCGAAGAAGGCAAAGTACAGATCAGCGGCAGCCGACTGGATTTTGCCGAGATCACCAGTCTGCAACTTTCAGACAACTACCTGTGGGCCGGAAGCAACAAAGGTCTTTTTAAGATTTACCCGGACCCTCAACACAGCCGGGCTTTTTTAGTGAACCTTTTGCAGAAGAACGAAGGCTTCACGGGTGGAGCATGTACCAACAATGCCTTGTACATCGGTACTTCCGGCATACTCGCCGGTACGGAAAAAGGGCTGCAGCAGTTGTCGTACGAGGATTTGTCTCCTCCTAAAAAGTTGATGCTTGCGTTAACGGAGATAGAGCTGTTTTATGGTGATGTACAGGGTATTGCTCAATACGCCAAAGACACACTTCCCTTTTCCCAGGTGCCCTTCCAGCTTGATCTGCCTTACAACCTGAACTTCGTAAGCCTTGCCCTGGCGGGCATACATCCGCTGCTGAATGAAGAGGTAACGTATCGCTACCGGCTGCGCACACAGGAAGAGGGGGAATGGACCAATGCGGGGATGAGGCGGGAAGCCGTATTCAGCAATCTTAAACCGGGCAGCTACACCTTTGAAGCGCAAATGAGTTTTGATGGCATCACGTGGAGCAACCCGCTTTTAAGCTATTCCTTTTCCATACAATCCCCTTACTATCAAACCTGGTGGTTCATCAGCTTCATTGTACTTTCTGCTGCGGCCCTGGTATACGTTTTTGTGAATGAACGCGCCAAAAGGCTCAATCAGAAACTAATACTGGAAAATCAACTGATCAATATGGAGCGTAAGGCCTTACGCCTGCAAATGAACCCTCATTTCATTTTCAACGCCCTGGACAGCATCAGCAGTTTCATCTTTAAACAAGATCCTAAAATGGCCGTGCGCTATCTAAACAATTTCGCCAAATTGATGCGACTCACGCTGGAGTCGAGCATGGAGCATCTGCACCCGGTAGAAACGGAGGTAAGCATACTTAAAAACTACCTGGAATTGGAGCAATTGCGCTTTAAAAACAAATTTACGTACGGCATTGAAGTAGACGAAGAGATCGATTATGACGTATACATTCCTCCTATGCTCATACAACCACACGTAGAAAATGCTATCTTACACGGTATAAAACCAAAGGAAGGCAACGGCCGCATCGATATTCGCTTTATCTTAGAGGGTGAATTTTTGATTTGTGAAATTGAAGATGACGGCATCGGAAGAAAGGCTGCCAAAGAATTAGGAGCCCGTAAGGATCATCGTTCTATGGCCACTCGAATAAATAAGGATCGTATCCGTTTACTAAAGGAGACCCTCAATGATGATATTTCAATTGAAATTATTGATAAGTTTGAGCCAGGTGGAGGAGCAAACGGCACAAAAGTGATCATTCAGTTATTTGCCGAATCCCCATAGAATAATAACTCACAACATAGTATGATAAAAGCTGTAATTATAGATGACGAAGACAACTCAAGAGATACCTTAAAGGGAAAGCTTGACCTCTTTTGTCCTGAAGTAGAAATTTCCGGGGAGGCTTCTAATGTGGCGGAAGGAATTGAAATCATCAATGAACTGAAACCCGATGCGCTCTTTCTGGACATCCAATTGGCAGGTGAAAGTGGTTTTGATATTCTGGAAGCCATTGAAAGGGATGACGCCCTTAACCCGGAGATCGTATTTATTACAGCCCACAACGAATTTGCTGTACGGGCGATCAAATTCAGTGCTTTAGACTATTTGCTAAAGCCTATTGACCCCGAAGAGTTGGTGAAAGCCGTTCGGAAGATCGAGAGCCGCAGGGGATTGCCGAAAAACGCCACCAACCTGAATGTGCTGGTCGAAAACATCCGCCAGGCGAGTGATTCTCCCAAAAAAATTGTGATCCCTACCTCAGATGGTATGCACGTGATCAAGATCTCCGATATCATACGCCTGGAAAGCAGCAGCAATTACACCACCTTTTACCTGCACAACGAAAAATCATTACTGGCCAGCAAAACTTTGAAGGAGTTCGACAATATGCTGACCAACTATAATTTCAACCGGATACATAAAAGCCATCTGGTAAATATGAACTACCTGAAGCGTTATGTGCAAACCGATGGGGGTTATCTGATCCTGGAAGACGGATCAAAAATACCGGTCGCCAACCGTAAAAAAGAACAGTTGCTGAGCACACTGAAGAATTTATAAGCCCTATCACTTCTATAAAATCAGAAAACGCTGCCTCCCAGGTGGCGTTTTTTATGTGTAGAATATGTATGCGTTTAACAACTGCTCCCGAAACACTATCCGCATCAAAACACATAAATCCTTACTTTCGGGCATCATTCACAAAAACCGCAATATGAAAACTACGATAACTGCACTGGCCGCCCTGGCTCTTTTTTGTTCGGCCTGGGCGCAAAAGGCGCCAATGACACCCGAACGCCTGTGGGAACTGGGCCGTGTGAGCCTCGATGCAGCCAGCCCTGACGGAAAAAGCTTTGTTTATGGCGTAACCCGTTACGATACCGAAGAAAATAAAGGCAACCGCGATTTATACCTGATGCATACGGATGGGGAAAAAACCATTCGGCTAACCGATATGGAAGGAGGTGAGTATGGCGCCCATTACCTTTTGGATGGCGAGCGGATAGGCTTCTCCAAAGGCGGGCAATTCCACCTGATCGATCCCAACGGGGAAAACCTCACCACCATTACTGACTTTGAGGAGGGAGCGGACAACATCAAGGCCTATACCTTGCCTGACGGCCGTATTGCCCTCCTGTTTACCATTAGCGTAAAACTGGAGCAGAGTACTTCAGACCTCTATCCGGAATTGCCGAAAGCAAATGCACGCATCATAGACAACCTGATGTATCGCCATTGGGACAGTTGGAGCGATGACCGTTACAACCATGTATGCATTGCGTATTACGACCCTTCAAAGCCAGGGAAGATTACAGATTACCAGGATCTTATGCAGGGTGAAAAGTTTGATTCGCCCCTCAATCCCTTTGGGGGAAGTGAATCCTTTACCCTGAGTCCGGATGGCAAAACAGTAGTGTACGAAGCCAAAAAGAAGAGCGGCAAAGAATGGGCAGTAAGCACAAACTCCGACCTGTACATGGTAAACCTTTCCGACATGAAAACCACCAATATTACACAGGGCATGCAGGGGTATGATAAAGAGCCTGGGTTTTCTCCTGACGGAAGCAAACTGGCCTGGCTGAGTATGGCCACTGAGGGCTACGAAAGTGACGTCAATGACCTTGTGGTCATGGATGTATCATCAGGTGCTAAAATACATGTACTCAAAGCCATGGGCCTATATGACGATAAAACTTTCCAATCGTATGCCTGGAAAGATGAGCGCAACCTGTATGTAGGTGTACCTGAAAACGGCACCAACCAGATCTATGCGCTCAACCTGCCCAAAAAAGTGAGTGCTGACGGAAAAGCTACCCTGAAAGCCGTAAGTGAGGGCCAGTACAACTGGAACCATTTTGAAGTAGCCGGTAAAAACCTGCTGGTAGACCGCCAGGACATGAACCATGCTACTGAAACTTACCTTTTGAATCCCAAAAGCAAAAAAGCCATACAGCTTACACAGGTAAACGATGGCATTTACCAGAACACCAAAATGAGCCGCATTGACAAGCGCATGGTGAAAACCAGTGACGGCAAGGAAATGCTCACCTGGGTGATTTACCCCCCGGATTTTGACCCCGCCAAAAAGTACCCTACCTTACTGTATTGCCAGGGGGGTCCGCAAAGCCAGGTTTCCCAGTTTTACAGCTTCCGCTGGAATTTCCAGTTGATGGCTGCGCAGGGATACATCGTAGTGGCCCCTAACCGAAGAGGCCTACCCGGTTTCGGGCGTGAGTGGAATGAGCAGATCTCCAAAGACTGGGGCGGGCAAGCCATGCGCGATTACCTGGCCGCAATTGATGAAGTAAGCAAAGAACCCTGGAGCGATGAAAACCAGTTGGGGTGTATAGGAGCCAGTTATGGCGGCTATTCGGTATACATGCTGGCGGGTATACACAACAAGCGCTTTGACGCTTTTATTTCACATTGTGGTTTGTTTGACCTCGAGAGCTGGTATTTGAGCACAGAGGAGCTCTTCTTTGCGAATTACGACCTGGGAGGGCCTTATTGGTTGGCGGCCAATAAAGAAAGCTATACCAGGTTTGACCCTAAAGATTACGTACAGAACTGGGATACCCCGATCCTGGTGATCCATGGAGGCAAGGATTTCAGGGTACCTGAAAACCAGGGCATGGAAGCCTTCCAGGCGGCACAGCTGCAAGGCGTGCCGAGCAAATTTTTGTATTTCCCTGAAGAGGGCCACTGGATCCTTTCTCCCCAAAACGGCCTGATCTGGCACGACCAGTTTTTCGGTTGGTTGGATAAGTGGTTGAAAGACGGCAAGTAGACTATAGACCGGAGCGTTTAGGTATTTAGTAAAGCGCTGCGTTTTACCGTAGCGCTTTACTTTGCTGTTTTAAAGAATTTATGTGGTATGTACCGCCTTCATTGATGGCGTTCCAGCCTCTATCTTTGCCTGCTTATGCAAGAATTTGAGATCTTCACCCTGCCTAACGGCATACGGCTAGTACACAAACACATCAACCGCCCTGTAGCCCACTTCGGTTTTTTGGTATCTGCCGGCTCACGCGATGAAAAACCAGATGAGATCGGCTTGGCACATTTTATTGAGCATATCCTTTTTAAGGGCACAAAAAGGCGAAAAGCCTACCACATCCTAAGCCGGATGGAAGATGTAGGGGGCGAACTGAACGCGTATACCAGTAAGGAAGAAACGGTGGTATATTCTTCTTTCCTCAGTGGCGACTATGCCCGGGCATTAGAGTTGATCTGCGACATCGCCTTCGCTTCTACTTTCCCAGAAAAAGAGCTGGAAAAAGAAAAAGAGGTAATCATTGATGAGATAAACAGCTATAAGGACTCTCCCTCAGAGCTCATCTTTGACGATTTTGAAGCCCTGGTTTTCCCTAACCACCCGTTGGGCATGAACATACTGGGAACCCCTGAGTCGGTGCGTTCTTTCGACCGGGATAAAGTATCGCAATTTATGCAGCGTGAATACGCAACAGACCGCATGGTGTTTGCTTCCGTAGGGAACATTCCGGCCAAAAAGCTATTGAAGCTACTGGAACGCCACCTGGAAGCCGACACCAAACATGAAGCAACGGGCGGAAGAGAGGTGCCCGCGCCGGGAGAAACTTTTCGTTTAAGCATCCCTAAGCATGTATATCAAACACACGCCATTATAGGAGGGAGAGCCTATGCTGCATCGAGTGAAAAAGCACGCACCCTGCTTTTGCTAAACAACCTTCTGGGGGGACCCGGAATGAACTCGCGTTTAAACCTTAACATCAGGGAAAAATTCGGGTTTACCTACAACATCGAATCTTTTTACAATACCTATTCTGATAGCGGTCTTTTTGGTGTATACCTGGGAACTGACACCGAAAATGCCGGACGCACAATTCGCTTGGTGCAAAAAGAATTGCAGAAACTACGGGAGCAAAAGCTAGGAACTTTGCAACTGAGTCGTGCTAAAAGACAACTCCTGGGTCAGGTAGCTATGGCCCAGGAAAACAACGGCTCCCTGATGCTCGGGTATGGCAAATCCTTGTTAAGCTTTAACCGTATTGATACTTTTGAAGAAATACGCCAAAAAGTGGAAGCCATCACTGCAAAGGACCTGCAGGAGGTGGCCAATGAAATTTTTGACCCGGGAGCACTAAGCACCTTGGTTTATGAAGCAAATGGCACGGAACAGGAAAAGCAGAGTTGAACCACGAAACCGGTTAGCTCGTTGATAATAAAACATCGTATAAAGTAAAGCACATGGATTTTTTACCTGAAAAAATAGATGCATATGCCGGCAGGCATACTTCTCCGGAAAGCGAAGTATTGGCAAAACTAAACCGGGAAACCTACGCCAAAGTGCTTATCCCCCGTATGCTAAGCGGCCATATACAAGGGCGTATGCTCTCCACCTTCAGTTATATGATACGCCCGGAAAGAATTTTAGAGATCGGCACCTATACAGGCTACAGCGCCTTATGCCTGGCCGAAGGGGTGGCGCCCGGCGGTTTTTTGCATACCATAGACATAAACGAGGAGCTGGAAGATATGGTGAAGCGCTATATTGCAGAGGCCGGGCAGCAGGAGCGGATCAAGATGCACATCGGCAATGCCCTGGAAATTGTGCCTACCCTTAGCGAAAACTGGGACCTGGTTTTTATAGATGCCGATAAGGAAAACTACAGTGCGTATTACGATCTGGTGATTGACCACGTACGCCCGGGTGGTTTTATTATTGCGGATAATGTGCTTTGGAGCGGAAAGGTAACGGAACCCGTTGATGCCAAAGATGAAGAAACACAGGCCCTGGTAAACTTCAATAAAAAGGTGCAGGATGACGACCGTGTTGAAAACGTGCTTTTCCCGGTTAGGGACGGCTTGATGGTATGCCGGGTGAAACAGCAGGTATCGGACTAGCTGGTGTAAAATAGCCCGGCTGTCTTTGAGGGCAACTATACATTTTGCAGGCCTAAGCTTCTATCCTTCCGTAAAATGAAAATCCCCTCCCGGCAAAACCGGAAGGGGATAATGTAAGTTGGAAGCCTTAATGTTTTTACATCATGCCGCCCATACCACCACCCATTGGAGGCATACCGGCAGCAGCGCCAGCACCACCATCCTCGCTTGGAATGTCGGTAATTGTTGCTTCGGTAGTCAACAACATACCAGCAACGGAAGCAGCATTTTCCAAGGCTACACGGGTTACTTTGGTAGGATCAATAATCCCTGCTTCGAGCATATTTTCATATGCTTCTGACTTTGCGTTGAAGCCAAAGTCGCCTTTGCCTTCTTTTACCTTGCTTACAATTACGGAGCCTTCCAGTCCGGCGTTGGCCACAATCTGACGCAGGGGTTCTTCAATAGCGCGGGAAACGATGCCCATCCCGGTTGTTTCATCCAGGTTGTCGCCTTCTACGCCTTCGAGGGCTACTGCAGCACGCACCAGGGCTACACCACCACCGGGCACAATGCCTTCTTCAATAGCGGCACGGGTAGCGGCCAATGCGTCATCCACGCGGTCTTTCTTTTCTTTCATCTCCACTTCAGAAGCAGCACCTACGTACAACACGGCTACACCACCGGCTAGCTTAGCCAGGCGCTCCTGTAGCTTTTCTTTGTCATAATCAGAAGTAGTAGATTCAATTTGTGCCTTGATCTGGTTTACGCGTGCTTTGATGTCATCTGCCTCACCGGCACCGTTCACGATCGTAGTGTTGTCTTTGTCGATACTTACTTTCTCGGCAGTACCCAACATGTCTATGCTGGCATTCTCCAGTTTGTACCCTCTCTCTTCAGAAATTACAGTACCTCCGGTAAGAATAGCAATGTCTTCCAGCATGGCTTTTCTGCGGTCGCCAAAACCGGGAGCTTTCACAGCAGCAATTTTCAAGCTGCCGCGGATCTTATTCACCACCAATGTGGCCAATGCTTCACCGTCAAGGTCTTCGGCAATGATCAACAAAGGTTTTCCGCTTTGCGCTACGGGCTCCAGTACCGGCAACAACTCTTTCATGCTGCTGATTTTCTTATCGTAGATGAGAATGTAAGGTGCGTCCATTTCTGTTACCATTTTTTCGCTGTCGGTAACAAAGTAAGGAGAAACGTATCCGCGGTCAAACTGCATACCTTCTACCACGTCAACATAAGTATCGGTACCTTTTGCCTCTTCTACGGTAATCACACCTTCCTTGGTCACTTTTTGCATCGCTTCAGCGATAAGCTTACCAATGGCGCTGTCGTTATTCGCAGAAATAGAAGCTACCTGCTCAATCTTGTCGTAGCTGGTACCTACTTCTTTTGACTGGCTGCGCAGGTTTTCAATTACTTTTTCTACGGCTTTGTCCACACCGCGCTTCAGGTCCATCGGAGAAGCTCCGGCCGCCACATTGCGCATGCCCTGGTTGTAGACGGCCTGTGCAAGTACGGTAGCTGTAGTTGTACCGTCACCTGCTACGTCGGCTGTTTTACTAGCCACTTCTTTTACCATTTGTGCCCCCAGGTTCTCGATCTTGTCTTCGAGCTCAATTTCTTTGGCAACCGACACCCCGTCTTTTGTTACAGTGGGAGCACCAAATGATTTTTCGATCACTACGTTTCTGCCTTTAGGGCCCAGGGTCACTTTTACAGCGTCTGCCAGTTGGTCCACCCCTCTTTTCAAAGCATCACGTGCTTCCAGGTTGAATTTTATTTCTTTAGCCATTTTTACTATGGATTTTTAAGTTTATGATTGGATGTAAACAGGTTAACCGATTACTGCGTAGATGTCAGACTCGCGCATAATCAAAAGATCTTTGCCGTCATGCTTGATTTCGGTGCCTCCGTACTTGCCATAAAGCACTAAGTCACCAACTTTCACAGTCATGGGTTCATCTTTTTTGCCATTGCCCACAGCAATCACTTTACCTTGTTGTGGTTTTTCCTGGGCAGTGTCGGGGATGATGATCCCTGAAGCTGTTTTTGTTTCAGCCGCGCTTGGTTCTACCAATACCCGGTCTGCTAGAGGGCGAAGGTTTATCTCAGCCATTTTACGTATTTAATTTTTGGTTAAACTTCTACTTTTCATCCTGCATATACAGGACGCCAAGGCTTAGTCAGAAAATGTGCCAAGTAATACAAGGTGACAATAAAGTGTCAGGCTGACAGTAGTCTATCACCCGTAAGGGCTACAGACAAAAAAAGCTGACACCATTTTACCTTGTCAGGGTGCAGCGGATGAAAAAAATGACAAAACGCATGGCAGCCCGGATTGGAGAAAGAATGCATATTTATATGCTTCGGAAAAAGAATGGCCTTAAAACGACAAAAGCCCCGAAGAGGTTCTCTTCGGGGCTTTTGTTTATGTATTTGAGCCCTTTTTAACTAGCTTACAAGCAAAGCTAGCTTAAGGGTTTTCGTTTTCTTCTTCGTTAACGTCTTCAGGTATTAAGCCTTGTTCTATTTCCCCACCCTGTACCGGACTGGGAGCTACAATAGGAGCCGGTGCTGAAACTTCTGTATTGATGACCTCGGGTGCCTGCTCACCTTCCTCCTGGGAGGGTGTAAAAAGTACGTTGGCCGCCAATACCAGAACTACCAAAACAATGCTTAACGTCCAGGTGCCGCGATCCAGGAAATCGGTGGTTTTTTTTACGCCCCCAAAAAGCTGTGTACCGCTACCACCAAAAGAAGAGCTTAAGCCGCCTCCTTTAGGGTTTTGGATCAACACAATTATGATGAGCAGTATACACGTAAGAATGATGAGGGCAGAAATCAGAATCGTCATGGAATGCCTTATTTATTGTCTTTCAGCTTTTTTATTTCCAAAATTTGGGCGGCAAAGAAAGCACTTTTTTCGGGATATTTCAACTTCAAGATCTGGTAAGCTTTCATTGCCTTATCGTAATGCTTTTGCTCAATGTACACCTTAGCCAAAGTTTCTGTTACCAGGCGGTCGCTTCCCTCGTTTACCAAATTCCCTATTTCTATAGGGGTCGATTTCGGTCCGGGGGCTACTTTTTTCTTCAGGCTTGGAAGTTTCTCTACAAAAGAATCCAGCAATTGTACCTTTTCATCGAAATTTCCCGGCTCAACGCTTGGGCTTACCCTGGCTTCGAGGCGTTCTACAGAGGAGCCTCCGGTTTTATTCAGGCGCTTTACCCAGTCGGCAAAGCTCATGGTTTCACCGGCATCGGCTTTTTCCGGCTCCACCGGGTGGCTTTCGGGCATGGCTTCTTCCTTACTTTCCAGCACAAAAGCCTCTCGCTTTTCATCGCCATCTCCCTGAGCCTCTGGCTCCACATCTGTATCCGCTGCTGTTTCTGCGGTTGTTTGCTCTAATGTTTCTTCTGTTTCACCACTTACCGGTGTGGGCGCCTCTGTTGTTTCCTTTTCCGGGCTTGCTTCTTCTTGCGCTTCATCTTCCTCCTCTACTTCAAAAGCCAAAGACTCGGTTAAAGCCTCTTCTTCCACGTTTTCCTCTTCGATAGATTCCGTGATCAACGGGCCAAAGTCAAAGTCCTCTTTGGTTTTGTCCACTTCCGGTTCATCATCCGTTGCTGTAAAGTGGGGGGTGTCCCCTTCTTTCTCTTCATCAGAAGAAGCCTCACCGGCCAAAGACATTTCTTCCTGTACCTCAACCTCTTCATCCGCTTGCGCTTCAGTATATACGCTTGTTCCTTCTGCCTGCCGTTCGTCTTTTGTTTCTTGTTCTGCTTCTTCCTCCAACGTGGCCAGCTGTTCCTGCTTATCCTCTTCGCTTACCGCAGGGGCAGGAATCTCATCGGGCTCGGGTAAGCTATTGCGTTGCTCTTCTTCAGGGATCTCCTGCTCAGACTCTTCGGGCTTGCGCTTAAGCCCTTCCAGCTTTTCCCTGATCTTTTTAAGGCGCATATCCATATCCGAAAGCGGGGCCTCCCCCTTGCGCTTTTTTGATTCAAAATCTTCACGCAACTTCCGGTTTCTTTCTAAAATGGCCTTGATCCTTTCATCAGCAGGAAGGCTGGCTATATTTTTTTCCTTGCGCTCAGTTTTTTTTGCCGGAGTATCTTTCTCTTCTCCTTCTTCCGGCCTATTCTCTTCCTCTTCGGAGGAATCCGATGCTTCTTCCACTTCCGGTTCTTCCGGCTCTTCAGAATTTTCTGAGTTTTCCGCACTGAGGACCTTAAGCGGCTCAAGCTTTTGTGCTTCTTCTGGCTCTTTCGAGATTTCTTTTTCCTTTTCCGGCAGTGCGGTGTCGTCTTCAGATCCAGGCAAGCTTGCCCGTTCCGTTTCACCTTCCTGTATCAACATTTCTTCCGTAAGATCGGAAATCATGCCTTTGGCGGAAATCGTTGTGGTTCTTTCTTCCTGCTCCTGCTGCAGTACGTCCAATTCTTCCTGCTCAAACAGATCAAAAAGCACGGAGCGGTCATTGGTAAGAATAGAAGCTTTTCCCAACTGTTGATTAAAGAGGTGCTCGCTGGATTTCCGGAGGCGTATGGCGTATAAGAGTTGTAGGGGTTGGCTGTAGGGGTGCGCCTGTGCTAATTTCTTTAGTTCGTCTATCCCTTTTTCTTTTGCTTTCTCAGGCGCTTCAAGCAGGTCTATAAATTCTTGTGCTTCCACTTTACCAATTTCCTACAGATTCGTTAAAAATATTCTCCGTCAGTTCCTGCGAGATTTGATTCAACAACTCTACTTCCACGGCTGAAAGCTCCTGGTCAGAAGGAAAATCAGCAAAGCGGTTAAAGGTGCGTTCAAAACTCTTATCGGGCTCTAATTTATTGGTAAATATAACATTTACTGTAACGGAAATACGGGTTTGTGCTACCTGGCCGGCAAACTCTCCCTCGTTTTGTGCCTGTACATTGAGTGGTTGTATGCTATAGTCTACGATAGAGCCTTCGAACATCATGTCGCCTTCGCTGGAGATCAGCTCAAGGCGTGTTTGCCTTACAAACCGGTCGCGTAAAGCTTCTGTAAAGATCTGGCTCAGTTGTGGCTGCACCAGGTCTGCATTATTCGGAAAAAAATCAATGGAGATCGTATTGGCATTGCCCACATCTCCTCCGGTAAAAGAATATCCCCCGCTACAGGCGCTCAGAAAAATAAAGCCAAAGAACAGGTACAGGATTTTTTTCACTACAATTTGAATTGTTTTATTTTCCGGTACAAGGTACGTTCAGATATGCCTAATTCACGGGCTGCATCTTTTCTTTTTCCGCCATTTCTCTCCAACGCCTTGCGGATAAGCTCCAGTTCTTTATCCTGAAGGGACAAGTTTTCTTCTTCTACGGTTTCGTGTTCGGAGTCATAGGTTTCGTCATGTAGTTCGGTATCGCCCTCCTGGTAGATTGGCAGGTATTTAGCCGGCTCAGTAACGGGCGTTTTTGCCTGTATGGACGCTGGCTCTTCTTTACCGCCATATATTTTATGGATCAACTGGCTGTTTTCTTCTTCGAAAGCTACCCCTCCGCCTTCTTTCATCAATTCCAGGGTCAGCTTCTTAAGGTCATTGAGGTCATTTTTCATATCAAAAAGCACCTTATATAAGATCTCACGCTCATTGGCAAAATCCCCTCCCTGGTTTTTCTCTTCATACAAAGCGGGCAATTCACTTTGCCCTATAGCGGGCAGGTAGCTCATAAGGAGCTCAGAGTTTATTTCCCTGTTTTGTTCCACCACAGAAATTTGCTCAGCCAGGTTTCTCAACTGGCGAATGTTGCCAGGCCAGCGAAAGTTCTTCAACAATTCCACCGCGTCCGGGGTAAGCCTTACCGGGGGCACATGGTATTTATCACTAAAGTCGGAAACAAATTTGCGGAAGATCAAATGGATATCTTCTTTTCGTTCGCGCAGGGCCGGGATCTTTATCTCTACCGTATTCAAGCGGTAATACAGGTCTTCCCGGAACTTCCCTTTTTTAATGGCGGCGAGCATATCTACATTCGTGGCAGCCACGATGCGTACATCTGTCTTTTGTATTTTAGAAGACCCTACTTTTATAAACTCTCCCGTTTCGAGGGTCCTCAGCAAACGCACCTGGGTGGCAAGCGGCAGTTCTCCAACCTCATCTAAAAAAATAGTTCCGCCATCTGCCTCTTCAAAATATCCCTTCCGGGTGCCGGTGGCACCGGTGAAAGCGCCTTTTTCATGGCCAAACAACTCGCTGTCGATAGTGCCTTCAGGTATGGCTCCGCAGTTTACCGCAATGTAAGGGTTGTGCTTGCGGTGCGACAAACCATGAATAATACGGGGAATGGCTTCTTTTCCCACACCGCTCTCCCCTGTTACCAGGACAGAAATATCGGTAGAGGCCACCTGGGTAGCTTTTGCCAACGCGCGGTCGAGCAAGCTCGAATGCCCGATGATCCCAAAGCGTTGCTTTATATCTTGTATACTGCTCACTTAATGCTGTACTTTAATTCAAGCGTTTCATCCTGATGAATGCGCGTACCTGTATTTTTGTTTACCACAAAGGGCTTAAATGCTTTGAGCACCAAAAAAGCTGCATTGGGGTATTTCCCAGGGAGCTTCATGCTCTTTTTGCGCCCCATAGCGGTGCCCTTCCAGAGCACCTTCCCGCTTGCGTCCTGTACTTCTACGTGCAAGCCTGTAGTAAGATTTTCTATGCACTGCTTGCGCACGGTCTGGTAAATACAAAAGGTAAAGACCCCGGTTTTACGGACGTCCTCGTATTCGATCTGCAGGCTAAGGTCGTTGTCTACCCATTTGTCTCCTACCTGGGTTTGGGCCGTTAGCCCCAAGGTGTTCAAAAAAACAAGGAGGAAAAACAGTTTTCTCATGTTCGGTTTTAGTCTTCTACCCGCTCTCCTAAAAGAGTGGCCGCTGTACAATCTTTTATACGCACCTTAACGAAGTCGCCCGGCTTTTCATTGCCTCTTGGGAAAACCACCACTGCATTTTGTGTATTCCGGCCATACCAGTCTTTTTCGCTGCGCTTGGAAGTCCCTTCGATCAGTACCTCCTCTGTTTTCCCGATGTGTGCTTTATTGCGCACCAGGCTATGCTCTTGTTGCAAGGCTATGACCTCATTCAATCTTCGTTTTTTCACCTCTAAGGGAATATCGTCCTCCATTTTTCGTGCCGCAAAAGTATTTGGACGCTCAGAGTAATAAAACATATACCCAAAATCATACTTCACATATTCCATCAGGCTTAAGGTGTCCTGGTGGTCTTCTTCGGTCTCCGTAGGAAAGCCGGAGATCATATCGTGCGAAATAGCACAGCCCGGGATGATTTTACGGATGCGGTCGATGAGCGCAAAGTATTCTTCACGGGTATGCCCACGGTTCATCAATTTCAGAATGCGGCTGCTGCCCGATTGTACCGGGAGGTGTATGTATTTACATATGTTCGGATGCCGGGCAATAGCGTGCAATACTTCGTCATGCATATCCTGGGGGTTGCTGGTGCTGAAGCGAATCCGCATGCCGGGGACCGCTTCGGCAACTCTGTTCAGCAAGTCTGCAAAATGTACGGCTGATGCTTTAGCCGCCTCGCTTGCGTGCACAAAATCTTTTTTTAACCCGCCTCCGTACCATAAGTAAGAGTCTACGTTCTGCCCCAGCAAGGTGATCTCTTTATAGCCTTTATTCCAGAGGTCTGTTGCTTCCTCCACAATGGTCTGTGGATTTCTGCTGCGCTCACGCCCACGGGTAAAAGGCACAACGCAAAAGGTGCACATATTATCACAGCCACGCGTAATGGAGATAAAGGCGGTTACTCCGTTTGTGCCAAGCCTTACCGGGCTTACATCTGCATAGGTTTCCTCTTTGGAGAGAATTACGTTCACGGCTTTACGCCCTTCATCCAGCTCTTTTACCAGGTTGGGCAAATCGCGGTAGGCATCCGGTCCCACCACCATGTCTACAAGCTTTTCTTCGTCCAGCAGTTTGCTCTTCAGGCGCTCGGCCATACAACCCAAAACGCCAATTTTCATTTCGGGGCGGTCTCCTTTAAGCTTATTGAATCCGTCCAGACGCTTGCGTACGGTTTGTTCCGCCTTATCACGAATGGAGCATGTATTGAGCAGAACAAGATCTGCTTCTTCAATATTACGGGTAGTCCCATATCCTTCTTTAGCCAGTATAGAGGCCACGATCTCACTGTCCGAAAAATTCATCTGGCAGCCGTAGCTCTCAATGTACAGCTTTTTGTCCGTAAGCCCATCTTCCAACAACACGGCCTCGCCCTGCTTTGCCTCATCTATCACTTTATGGGTGGTCTGCACCTCATTCATGCGCTTGAAAATTTTAAGGGGGCAAAGGTACCAAAAAGGCTGCTATCTTGTCAGTTTGGCAGCAGGTTTAAAGGTGGCGGGGAGACTGCTCTTTGACCTCCGCTTTCCTGTTAAGGGGCATTCCCAACCCGTTTCCCAATAGCAGCTATAAGAAAAAATTAATATGCTCATCACGGCAAACATTTGGTACATACGTAAACAATTGATTTATTTTGGCCGTTGCAAACGAAACGAATACACCCCCTATGCCCAAAAATTTAGTCATTGTAGAGTCTCCCGCCAAAGCAAAAACCATTGCCAAATACTTGGGTAAAGACTACCAGGTGGAGAGCAGTTACGGGCACATTCGCGACCTGGACAAAAAGAACATGGGCATCGATATCGAGAATGGCTTTCAACCTTCCTACAGTGTCTCCGAAGACAAAAAAGAGATAGTGAAGAAACTGAAAAAGCTCACCAAAGATGCCCAAATGGTTTGGTTGGCTTCGGATGAAGACCGCGAAGGAGAGGCCATTGCCTGGCACCTCGCGGAAGCCCTGGGTTTGAACGCAGCCACTACCAACCGCATCGTATTTCACGAGATCACGAAAAGTGCCATTCAAAAAGCTATTGATAACCCCAGGAAGATAGACCAGAACCTTGTAAATGCGCAACAGGCCCGCAGGGTGCTCGATCGCCTCGTGGGTTTTGAATTAAGCCCCGTACTCTGGAAAAAAGTACAGCGTGGCTTATCGGCAGGGAGGGTGCAGTCCGTTGCCGTACGCTTAATTGTAGAGCGCGAAAAGGACATTCAGAACTTCACTTCCAAGGATTACTTTAGAGTGGTAGGTCATTTCAGCACTACAGAAGGGAAAAGTTTCAAAGCGGAGCTAAGCAAACGCTTCGACACAGAAAGAGAAGCACGTGCCTTCTTGGAGGCATGTAAAGACCATGCCTTTAAGGTAAGCGATAAAGAAACAAAGCCGGGGAAGAAATCTCCTGCTGCGCCCTTTACTACTTCTACTTTACAGCAAGAAGCCTCGCGCAAACTGTATTTTTCGGTTGCGCAAACGATGTCGGTTGCACAGAAATTGTACGAAGCGGGGCACATCTCATATATGCGTACAGACAGTGTAAACCTCTCTGAAGAGGCACGCAGCGCTGCCAAAGCAGAGATCGTGGCGCAATTTGGGGACACATACGCCAATCCAAGAAATTACAGCACCAAAAGCAAAGGTGCTCAGGAAGCGCACGAGGCAATCCGCCCTACGGATATGAGCAAACACAGCGTTAGCGGAGATGCCAATCAAAAAAAATTATACGACCTGATCTGGAAGCGGACCCTGGCTTCCCAAATGAGCGATGCACAACTGGAACGCACCGTTTTGAAAATTGCTACTCCCGAAGGGCACCTGGACTTCGTAAGCCGGGGAGAAGTGATCAAATTTGACGGCTTTCTCAAAGTATACCTTGAAGGGACAGATGACGAGGAACAAGAAGAAAAGGAAGGCATGCTGCCCAACGTAAGCAAAGGCGATGCCCTGAATCGGGAAGACCTTGTAGCTACGCAACGTTTTACACAACATCCTCCGCGCTATACAGAAGCCAGCCTGGTGAAAAAGCTTGAAGAACTCGGCATAGGCCGCCCCTCCACTTATGCCCCTACTATTTCTACTATAATAAACAGAAAGTACGTAGAGAAATCTGAGCTGGAAGGCACTCAAAGAACGTATCTCCAGCTAAAGCTCAACGGAGATCTTAAAGAAGAGAAGCTCAGTGAGACTACCGGCGCAGACAAAAACAAACTGATCCCTACAGACATCGGTACCGTGGTAAATGACTTTTTGGTACAGCATTTTGAGGAGATCCTCAGTTACAACTTCACCGCCAAGGTAGAGGAACAGTTTGATGAGATCGCCCGGGGCCAGGAGCAATGGGAAGAAATGATCGATGTGTTTTACAAAGACTTCCACCCCACTATTGAAGATGTGGAGGAAAACTCAGAACGCGCCAGCGGTGAACGTCACCTCGGCACGGACCCCAAAAGCGGAAAGCCCGTTATTGCCCGCATCGGGCGGTATGGCCCCATGATACAGATAGGCGAAGCAGAGGATGAAGAAAAACCAAAGTTTGCCAGCTTAATGAAAGGGCAGAGCATCTCGGACATCTCCCTCGAAGAAGCTCTTAAGCTCTTTGACCTGCCTCGTGAGCTAGGCGAATATGAAGGAAAAACCGTTACGGCCAACGTGGGCCGGTTTGGCCCTTACGTAAAGTACGGGAGCACTTTTGTGTCTATGAAACCAAAAGAAGGGGACGACCCGTTGAGCATATCTCTCGAAAGAGCTAAGGAGCTTATCGAAGCTAAAAAAGAAGCGGATAAAAACAAATTCATTGCCGTGTTTGATGACGTGGAGCCTAAAATTGAGGTATTGAACGGCCGCTACGGACCTTATATAAAGGCAGGCAGGTCTAATTATAAGATCCCGAAAGATATTGACCCCAAAACGCTTACAAGGGAGGCTTGTGAGCATATTATCGCAGAGGCTCCTGAACCTAAAAAAGGCCGCGGCCGGAGGAAATGATCCTGGAAGACTTTCTGGCTCCCTTGCGCAACAGCGTTACCTCTTCCTTTGAAGAGGCGCATCCGCAAAGCTTTTTTAAAAACCTGCGCCTGCACGATGAACTCAACGGCATTCCCGACCTGACCGGTGTAAAGCTGGCTTTGCTTGGCGTGATGGAGGATCGGGGCAGCTATGACAACACCGGTGCAGAAGGAGCAGCCGATGCGGTGCGCGAGTACCTTTATCCTCTTTTCTGTGGGAAATGGCAACAGCAGATGGCCGACCTGGGGAATATTTATAAAGGGGAAAACCTCGGGGACAGCTATGCCGCGGTAAAAGAAGTTTGCTACCAGTTACTCAAAAAGGGGATCATCCCCATAATTATTGGAGGGGGACAGGACCTCACCTACGCTGCTTACCGCGCCTACGACCGCATGGAACAAACGGTAAACCTGGTAAGCATTGATGCCCGGCTTGACCTGGGCAGGCAGGACCAGGCTTTGAACGCTTCAAATTACCTAAGCCATGTTGTGCTGCAGAAGCCTTACATTCTCTTCAACTTTGCCAACCTGGGCTACCAAACGTATTTTGCCAACCAGGAGGAACTAGACCTTATGGAGCGGATGTATTTTGATGTAAACCGTCTGGGAAATATCCGGCACAACCTGCACAATGCAGAACCGGTGCTCCGCGATGCAGACCTGGTGAGCTTCGACCTATCCGCAGTAAGGCAAAGCGATGCCCCGGGAAACAGCTTTCATTCACCTAACGGGTTCAGCGGCGAGGAGGCTTGTGCCCTGGCGCGTTATGCCGGCATCAGTGATAAACTGAGTTGCTTTGGCCTCTATGAGTACAACCCACTGAAAGACAATGACGGCCGCACGGCCCATCTCTTGGCACAAATGATCTGGTATTTTGTAGAGGGGGTCAATCAGAGAAAAGGCGATTACCCTTTTACAGCCAAGGAAGAGTACCAGAAATTTACCGTACTCATCAATGACGGAGAGCATGAGTTGATCTTTTACCGCAGCCACATGAGCGACCGCTGGTGGATAGAAATCCCGGGAGCCATTGGCCAGAGTGGCCTCAATCGCCCCAAATTGATCCCCTGCAGCTATGAAGACTACCAGGAGGCGTTAAAGAATGAAGTCCCTTATCGCTGGTGGCAAGCGGTTAAAAAGGCTATTTAGCTGTGTTAATCTTTTCGTATTTTTAATGCATTACCAACATATTTCTGTTCAAAATTTTATATTTGGAGTTTTGATTTAAGAATTTAAGCAAGAAACCTCCGCCACTTTATGAGGAAAATTTACGCGCTCCTGTTTTTGTTCTCTCTCTCTACAATAGCATGGGCTCAGCAGGATGCCCAATTCACACAGTTTATGTATAACCGTGCCTTTTACAATGCCGGGTATGCAGGTAGCAATGATGCCATATGCGCCAGCCTGTTTTACCGCACGCAATGGGTGGGTTTTGACGGAGCGCCGGTAACACAAAACCTTAACATTACGGCCCCGATTAAACTGTTGCACGGTGGAGTGTACCTGGGAATTGTAAATGACGAGATCGGCTTTTTTCAAAACACCAACTTCAATATCGGGTATGCCTTTCAAACACAGTTGGGCAATGGTAGCCTGGGCATAGGAGCCAATCTTATGATAGGCACCAAAAGCGTAAACAACGGGGCATGGCTTCCCTCTGAGCCCGATGGCTTTCTGGACCCGAGTATCCTGGCCGCAGATGCGCAAGGCGTGGGTATTGACGCCAACTTTGGTGTGTACTACCAGTCCAGCACCTTTTGGGGGGGGATTTCTACCACGCGGGTAATAGAGGCTGCTGCAGAATACAATTCGAATGTTGGTCAGAATGTAAGCACGCTGGTAAGAAATGCGCGCCATTATTATGTAATGGCCGGGTACAATTATGCCATAGCAGGCACAAGCTGGGACATCCAACCCAGCCTTTTACTCAAAACAGACCTCCTTGCCTCACCCTCGGCTGACGTTAATGTTACAGCAATGTATAATAATAAGTTATGGGGAGGCGTTACCTACAGACTACAGGATGCTGTGGCAATTAATTTGGGATACGAGTTCTTTAAAGGGCTAAGAGCAGGATACTCTTACGACTTCACTACCTCTAGCCTTTCAGCCGGCAGTGGAGGGAGCCACGAGCTCATGGTTTCTTACTGCTTTAGGATAAAAGTTCCTGAACGCGAAAAAGCGATTTATAGAAACGTACAATTTTTGTAATATAGCAGACTTGACTAAAACACACTGGTTTAAAACCGGATTTAAACACGGAAGGATATGAAAAAGCTGATAATCATGGTGTTGGGTATCGCATTCCTTGGAGCATGCAACAGCAACGATCATGGAGAATTAGTGGGTGTACAGGATCGACCGGAATGGTATCCCTTTGAACCTTATGGCATGGTATACATTCCACAAGGCTCTTATAATATGGGTACTGCCGATCAGGATGTACCTAACGGCCTTACGGCCCCATCAAAAACCGTATCGGTTCCGCCCTTCTATATGGATCAGACGGAAATTACCAACAATGAGTACCGCCAGTTTGTATACTGGGTACGTGATTCTATTTTGCGCTACCGCCTTGGAGAAGATGGTTTGGTAGAAGGGTATGAGCTCATTGACCCCGCCAACAACCCGGAACCTTCTTTTTTCGAGGAGTATGTTTCCTTGAATTACCCCGATTCTATGCAGCGTAAGATCAACTGGGACCCCTACCTGGAGTGGGAAACCCAAAACTACCCTTCTTTAGAGTATACCGAGATCATAGAAAGCATGTATCTCCCCCCTGAAGAAATGTTCATGGGCCGTAGAATGATCGACACGCGCCAGTTAAACTATGTATATTTCTACATCAACAAGCAGAAAGCGGCCAAAAAAGACAACCGCGTTATTTACGACTATAACGATGCAGATGGAGACGGAGAATATTTCTCCTACCGTGACTACATAAAAGAAAACAAAGAGATCTCTGACCGTAGCTCTTTCTTTGAAGGTGGCATGATTAACATTTATCCCGATACATTGGTGTGGATTCATGATTTTACCTATAGCTATAACGATCCTATGCACGATAAGTACTTCTGGCATCCCTCCTATGACGATTATCCCGTAGTCGGCGTAGATTGGAACCAGGCACGTGCTTTTTGCAACTGGAGAACCAAGCATAGAAACGATTACTTACAAGCCGAGGGAGAAGTTATTGAGCAAGAATTCAGGTTGCCTACCGAGGCAGAATGGGAGTATGCTGCCCGCGGTGGTGATGCCAATGGCACCTACCCCTGGGGAGGACCGTATTCTACAAACAGCAGCGGGTGCTACTTAGCCAACTTCAAGCCACAACGGGGTAATCTGGTGAGTGACGGTGGTTTTTACCCGGTAAAAGCTACAGCCTACTCCCCGAATAATTTCAACCTGTATTGTATGGCCGGTAATGTGTCAGAATGGACAAATACCGCTTTTGATGCAGCAAGTTACTATTATGTAAGTGACATAAGCCCCAATTTTGAGTACAATGCGTATGATAGCGATGACGAAACCTTAAAGCGCAAAGTGATCAGGGGAGGTAGCTGGAAGGATGTAGCTTATTTCCTTCAGGTAAATACCCGTGATTTTGAATACCAGGACACGGCCAAGAGTTATGTAGGTTTCCGGACCGTACAGAGCTTTATGGGCCGCGATGTAGCCGACTTTTAACCTGCGCAATAACTAGTAATTTCTAAATTTAATTTTTCAGTTCAATGGCTTTAATTGATGTAAACAGCAAGAGATTTAAGAACTTCATGTCAAAATTGTATGGCTGGGGTGCTTCTGTAGTAATCTTGGGTGCGATGTTTAAGATTCTTCACCTTCCAGGTGCAGATCCCATGCTTGTGGTTGGTCTTACTACAGAGGCGGTAATCTTTTTCTTCTCCGCTTTTGAAAAGCCGCACGAAGAATATGACTGGACACTCGTATACCCCGAACTAGCCGGTATGGAAGACCCGGATGCTGAACTAGAGATGGGGACTAAACAAAATAAGCTTTCGACTACGCAAGAACTTGACCGTATGCTGGAAGACGCCAAGATCGATGGAGAACTTATTGAAAGCCTGGGCGATGGCCTGCGCAAGTTTGGCGATGCCGCGAGCAGGTTGAATTCAACGGCAGATGCAGCTGCAGCTACCTCCGAATATGGTGAGCAATTGACGTTGGCTTCCAAGAATATGGAATCCCTGAATGCGCTCTATGCCGTTCAACTGGAGAGCTCTGCCAATCACATGGAGGCGCAAAATACTTTGATGGAAAAACTAAATACTTCTATTGAGGATTCCGAGAAACTCGGAAGCGAAGTGTCTTCCCTGGTGCAGAACATGAGCCAGTTGAACAACATTTACGGGGGCATGCTTTCTGCCATGAATACAAACCGTAATTAAGACAAGGTTCTTAACATCACACAATTCCAATCTTAATTAGAAAAAGAACAAGCTAAAAATGGCGAGCGGTAAACAAACCCCAAGGCAAAAGATGATCAACATG
Organism: Owenweeksia sp.; assembly: GCA_028285465.1. Classification (GTDB taxonomy): domain Bacteria; phylum Bacteroidota; class Bacteroidia; order Flavobacteriales; family Schleiferiaceae; genus JANQPD01. The sequence continues at coordinate 29,755 of JANQPD010000081.1, forward strand.
ATGTACCTCGTGTTGACTGCCCTTCTTGCCCTTAATATATCCAAAGACATCCTTAAGGCCCTCACCAAGTTGGACAACAGTTTGGATCAGACCGTGAATACGGTTCAATCTAAAAATGAGCAAGTATATGCTTCTTTTATCCGAGCGGCCGAGGAAAACCCGGTAAAGGCGGGTCCCTGGAAAGACAAAGCCTTTGAGGTAAAAGATAAAAGCGATGCTTTGGCAGATGAAATTGAGAAGATCAAAAAAGATCTGATCGAACTTACCGGAGGCACCGAAGAAGATGAGAATGGAGCTGAAGTACCGGTGGGTCTCGACTCCAAGGAGCCCCCTGCCAATTACCTTCTGAATGAAGGAAAGGGAGCAGAACTACGTAAGCAGATTGATGCCTACAGGACTTCCCTGCTCGCTTTGACAAATAATGACGCCTTAAAGCAAGCTATAAATACCCGTTTCAATACGGATAAGGTAGTAATGGAAAAAGGACAGGCAGCGGTTGAATGGGAAAAGGCCAATTTTGAGCACTATCCCTTAGCCGCTATTTTACCTTTCCTAACCAATATCGAAGCGGATGTAAGGAATACCGAATCGGATATTATTGGGGAACTGAAAACAAACATTTCCATTGACGATATTAAAGTAACAGGGGTTAGGGCTGTTGTGGATGCCAAGTCCAACTATGTAACGCAAGGCGGTACATATGAGGCCAAGGTATTCTTAGCGGCTTTTGACGAAACCCAGGAGCCTGAGATCATTATCAATGGCGAGCCTCTTGATCCCGCACAGATATCAAATGGTGAAGGTACTATAAGTTTCCCCGCCAATGCAGTAGGAGAACAGAAGTGGGCGGGTGTGATCCGCCTGAAGCAGATCGGAAAAGAGCCTAAAGAGTACGAAGTGAGTAGCACGTATACCGTAGCGCCTCCTACCGTGGTGATCTCACCTACCAAGATGAACGTATTGTACCGGGGTGTACAAAATCCCCTGGAAATAGGGGTTCCCGGTGTAGATCCTTCAAAAATCAGGGTAAGCGGACCAGGCGTGAGTGGCTCCAATGGCAATTATATGGCCAATGTAACGAACCTCAGCGGACAGAAGAAAATCACCATCAGTGTTTCGGTAGAAGAAACAGATGAGGAGGGAAACACCAGCGTCCGCAATATGGGAAGTAAGGAATTCAGGATCAAAGGCCTTCCCCCTGCACAAGGCTTGATCTTTAAGAGGGCAGGTGGCAAATTTGCCCGTAACCTTGTTGAAGCGGCTACGATTGAAGCGGCCTACCAGGATTTTCCTTTTGATCTGCCGCTAACTGTAACTTCTTTTGAGGTAGCTATTCCCGGTTTTCCACCCGAGAAAGTGCGTGGGAATAAGATGACGGCCACTATCGGGCAGCGCCTGCGTACCTTAAAACCCAACTCTACCATTGTTGTGCGAGATATCAGGGCAAGAGGTCCTGGCGGTTTAACGGTGAAAAATGTAAGCGCCATACCTATTGACGTAAACTAAAAGTATTGACCATGAAGACTTTTGCTAGACTTTTATTAATTGGGGTTCTTTTTGGCATAGGCTATTCCTCCCATGCCCAGGTACTTAGCCCCCAGGATGATGGCATCATTCCCGATGACCCGAAGTTTTACCACCACAACCAGGTCTTTCCCTATCCTTATTTGAGGGAAGCAGACATGATGTGGAGTACCCGGCACTGGGAACGCATCGACCTCAGGGAAAAGATAAACCACCATCTTTATTACCCTATTAAGGCGATACCGGATCGCAAAAGTCTTTTTGATGTACTGAAAGACGGTATTCTGGTAGAAGGTACTATAGTAGAAGTGTTTGCGGACGATCGTTTTGAGATTCCCCTCACTACCGAGCAGGTGCAAAGTTATATTACCAAAACCGATACGTTGACCGATCCCGATGACCCCTCTATTATCCTGGGGATCAACGAGATTAACATCGTGCCTTCTGATGTAGTAGCCTATAAAATTAAATCAGACTGGTTTTTTGATAAGCAGCGAGGGGAAATGAAAAACCGCATCATTGGCCTGGCGCCCGTAGTTAGAGACCCTGAGACCCAGGAACTCTATGACCTGTTTTGGGTTTGGTTTCCAGATGCGCGTTACGCATTGGCTACGCATATCGCGTTTAACCCGCAAAACAACTCCGCACGCCTGACTTTTGACCAGATCTTCCATATACGCTATTTTAACGCGGTAATTTATAAGCAGGACAATGTGTATGACCGGAAGATCTCCGAGTATAAGCGCAATGCCCCATTAGAGCAGTTGCTCGAGGCCGCGGCCATCAAAGAAAACCTGAGAAATTACGAACACGATCTCTGGGAGTATTAATGCTAGTAAATACTATAACCTTAAATCCCTCTTCGCTTTTGCCAAGGGGGATTTTTCTTTTATCCCATGAAGCATTACCCCTACATCATTATTGGCCAAGGCCTGGCTGGCAGCATTCTCTCCCTCTACCTCGTAAAAAAGAAGGTAAAGCACCTTGTATTGTCTGAACCGGACCTGAGCCGTTCTTCCCTCGTAGCTGCCGGCCTGGCAAACCCTATTGTGCTCAAGCGCCTTAAACTGGTGCATGAAGCGGATGCCTTTTTTTCAAAAGCTCCCGCTTTTTACCAATGGGCTGAAAAAATGTTGAACGCTTCTTTCTATTACCCGATACCTGTTTGGCACCTTATCCGGAGCCAGGAAGAGCAAAACCACTGGCTTGAGAAAAGCGAACACCCGGCATATGGTCCTTATCTACATGATGTTATCCATACCAGGCATTTCAAAGGCATAAACAGCTCTTATGGCTTTGGAGAAGTACAGCATACGTTTTGGGTGCACACCCAAAACTTCATTCAAGCCGTTAGAAGAACTCTTGGCAAACACTATGTACGACACCAGCTTTCCCCAAATGAGCTTGACCTGAAACAAAAAACACTGTCCTTACCCCAAGGGAAAATATCTTTTGAGCACCTTGTTGATTGCAGCGGGCACCTGTCCCGGCAGTTATTCCCATACCTGCAATACGCCTTTAACCCTACCCGGGGTGAAGTGCTTGTTATCAAAAGTACAGGCCTACCCGAAGACATCATTTTGCATGCCGGGGTTTTTGTGCTACCTCTTGGAAACAACTATTTCAAGGTTGGCGCTTCTTACCATTGGGATGAATTAAAGGATAAAACCACTGCCGAAGGACGTGCGTGGTTAATTAAAGAGCTGCAAAAGATCTACTCCGGGCCCTTTGATATTGTTGACCACTTAGGGGGTGTAAGACCTAATGTAAAAGATAGAAAACCTTTAATAGGCCCTGTTGATGAGGCGCTGTACGCCTTCAACGGAATGGGGTCCCGGGCCGTATTAATGGCTCCTTTTCTCGCGGAAGTACTCCTTTCTCACATAGAGAATAACCAAGCTATACCTGAGGTATTCCAGGCAAGTCGCTTTACTTAAGCTTAGGGCCTCTTTTATCCGGGTTATACTTCACGAATAAATTGAGGTACGTAATACGCGCCAGGCGAAAAATAAGGGGAGAGCCAAGAAGTATAATGGCGGCCAATGCAATCACTACTTCCCACACACTTGGGGTGTAGAACATACGCATGATCACATAAGTAGCGACAAAAAGTGCCACCCCGTAGCCATAACTCACATACATGGCCCCGTAAAAAAAAGCCGGCTCTATTTCATAGCGCAAACCACAATGCGGGCAGTGCTCATGCATTTTAAACATATCGCTTAAAACATAAGGATTCGCATTCTTGAAAACACGCCCTTCATGACAACGCGGGCACTTCATTCTGGATATGCTATATAGTTTAGTGCCTTTTTTCATAGGAGTTCATTGCTTGCGGTTACTTTTGCAAAAGTATGATAGGCATTAACAACATCCTGTTGCAATACAACGACAGGCAATTATTTAGAGGCATTTCATTTTTGATCAATCCCGGTGAAAAGATCGGTTTGGTTGGCGCCAATGGTGCAGGAAAATCTACTTTACTCAAAGTCATCAACGGCTCCGTTTCACCTGATGCCGGAGACATAAGCAAGCCAAAAGATTTTAAGCTGGGTTACCTGCCGCAGGAACTCCCCTTACACGATGGAAGAACGGTATGGGAGGAAGCTGAAACAGCCCTTTCGGAAGTAAAACACCTGCAACGTGAAATAGACCGGATCAATGAAGCTTTGACTATCAGAACGGATTATGAATCAGACGCCTACTTAAAACTGATCGAAGATCTGAATGAGTATACAGATCGCTTCAATTTAATCGGAGGCTATACCTACCATGCCAGGCTGGAAAAGATCCTGACCGGTTTAGGGTTTACTGCACAGGACTTTGAGCGGCAAACTACGGAGTTCAGCGGAGGGTGGCGCATGCGTATAGAACTGGCTAAACTCCTGCTCTATCCCAACGATCTGCTGTTGCTTGACGAACCTACCAACCACCTGGATATCAATTCCATTATCTGGCTTGAGGATTTCCTGAAGGAATACGAGGGGGCTATCCTTATGGTGTCGCATGACCGGCTCTTTCTCGATCACATCACCACGCGTACCGTTGAGGTAGTAATGGGAACGCTTTACGACTATCCGGTACCGTACACACGCTTTACGGAACTCCGGGCAGAGCGTATGGAGCAACAAGCACAGGCACTCAAAAATCAGGAAAAGGAGATAAAGCAAACGGAACAACTCATCGAGAAGTTCCGCTATAAAGCTTCAAAGGCTTCTTTTGCACAAAGCCTAATCAAAAAGCTGGATAAAATGGAGCGCATCGAAATCGATGACGATGATGCCCGCAAGATCAGCTTTCGCTTTCCTCCTGCCCCTCGCTCCGGTAAAGTGGTTTTAAAAGCTGATGAGGTAGGAAAATATTATGGGAACCATAAGATCTTTGACAAGGTAGACCTGGAGATAAACCGACACGAACGTGTTGCCTTTCTCGGGCAAAACGGGATGGGAAAGTCTACCTTGGTCAAGATCATTGTAGAGCGTTTAGCACACGAGGGACATATAGAAATAGGCCACAACGTGCACATTGGCTACTACGCACAGGAACAAGCCAAAACACTGGATGGGAATAAAACCTTGTTGCAAACTATTGAAGATGCCGCCCCGGAAGACCTGCGGAAACGCGCCCGTGATTTTCTGGGCTCTTTTCTCTTTACCGGAGAAGACGTGGACAAGAAGGTAAAGGTGCTCAGCGGGGGAGAGAAAGGACGCCTGGCGCTCTGCAAGCTCCTGTTAAGGCCCTATAACTTACTGGTTATGGATGAGCCCACTAACCACCTGGACATGAAGAGCAAGGAGATGCTCAAAAGTGCTTTGCTGGCCTATGATGGTACGCTGGTTGTGGTAAGCCATGACCGCTACTTCCTGCAGGGGCTGGCAGATAAGATCTATGAATTCAGGAACGGAAAGGTACGCCCGTTTTTAGGGGATATCGATGAATACCTGGAAGCCCGGAAGTTTGAAGATTTCAGGCAGGTAGAAGCGAAGAAAGAAATGCAGGCCAAGGCGCCGGAAGCCGAAAAAAAACCAGGAGGAGACTATAAAGAAAGAAAGCAGCTGGATAAAGCCCTCAGGCAAACAGAAAGAGAAGTAAGCGCTTTTGAAGAGAAAATAGAAAAGCAGGAGACCCTCATCAGAGAATGGGATGACCAACTTCAGGATCCGGAGAAATTTAAGGCGTTAAGCGCAACGCCTGACTTTTATCAGCAATACGAGGCCGAGAAACGAAAACTGGATTCGCTGATGAAAAACTGGGAAAAAGCTACCCATGCGCACGAGTTGCTCCTTCAAAAGCGATCCATGCTGGAACCCTGACCGGTTTCTGCTACTCTTTTATTATTTTCAGGATCTTCTCTCCTTTGCCCTGGCGGATGTTGAGCAGGTACATCCCGGCTTTTAACTGACCTATCGAAACCACTTCCACAGGCATGCCTGCATATTGCCACAACAGAGCTCCGTTCAGACTATATATCTGCACAAACAGCTGTTCTTCAGCACCTATGCCTTCCAGCATAAGCTTGTCTGTTACCGGATTCGGGTATACCTTCAGGCTGGCAAGTTTCTGCTCGCTTATGCTCACTAGCTGGCAGGCCGTGGCCAGGCTTATAAACCAGTCGCGTGCATCGTTTAAAGAAGGCAACACACAATCTCCATGGTCCAGTGCTCCATTGTTAACGGCCGTAACATTTGTGGCTCCGCGTGCTTGCATGGCCGCTTCTGCATCCAGCGTATTTTGAAAACTCACCTGTTCGTCCTGCGTACAATAGTACATCCGCATGGGAAAGTCGGGGCGCCAATCATAATTGTCTTGCGCCAATAAGGCTTGCCAAAGGGGGTGTGTCTGGCCTACTGAATCGGCAATGAAATTTGCCAGTACCGTATCCTGCATAAAATCGGCCAATACCGCAGGTAGCTTAGCATTTACGGAATCCATAGGATAATTCCCGTTAAAGTAAGGGGGTATAAGCACATCATAAGGCGCTTTTAAGATTTCACTGTATGTATTAAAGATGTTTCCGTATACCCGGTTTAAGCCGAAAAGCAAATAACATACGTAACCCGGGTAGCTGTATGGCTGGTTGCTGATCAGCACATCAGACTGGCTGCCGCTCAGGTTATAAGGTCCCGATGCTGGCCCTGCGGCTACTATGTTGAACTCGTTAGAGAGGCTATTGTCTTGAATATACTTTATGGTAGCCATAGCCGCATGCCCTCCCTGAGAATACCCGGAAACAAACACTTCTCCGTTAAGGCTTATACCCAGGCTATCCGGCAAAAACTCACGTACCGCACGGATCATATCAATAGTAGCGGTGGCTTGAGACTCGGCATGCAGGTAAGGGTGTAAACCGGGGTTGTCTCCTAATCCCAAATAGTCAGGTGAAATAGCCACCACCCCCTCGGTAGCCATTGCTTTGGCTACGAACGCTTCACTATTATCACGCGAAGGGACATTTTCACGTAGCAGCACCGTACCGTGGTTATATACGGCCAGAGGGTAATCGTTACAGTTTGTATTAAGCGGGATACTCAACAAGCCACTTGCCATTGTAGGCGTTCCGTCTATATCTACGGTACGGTACACGATTTTATAGGAACGCACATCATACGTACTTGTACCAATTACAAAACCTATGAGGCCGGCACTGGTAACGCCTAAATCCGTACCCGATACAATATAGTTTTGCGCCTTTGGAGCCAGGCTTGACAGGCTTATTAACAGGGTGCAGAGTAGTTTTTTCATCATCACGTTTGTTGTTTGGGTAAAGATAGAAGTATTGCGCATTTCTTGTTTTTTCAAATCGTTCTTTTCCACGCTTATCTCTCGCATATATGTTTTAGGTTAACATAAAGACCCTTACTTTTGCAGGCCGTATAGTATCTTGGCCCCGTAGTTCAATGGATAGAATAGAAGTTTCCTAAACTTTAGATGCAGGTTCGATTCCTGCCGGGGCTACAAATTGTACCACGGTACAAAAATTTACCAAAACGTAGAAAACAGCCATGGCGGCCTGTTTTCGAGGAAATTAAAAAAGAAGAAAATGTGAATTTGTCTCTTTTTTAATTGATTTCAGGTGTTTTTTTATCGACCCAGCAGGGATCTAAATTTTTAAATCTCTGAAAAAGAATGTTTTGTATTTTTAAAGATCAAAGAGGAGTAAGTGTTTCTGTAGTCTAGCTATAACAGGTCAAAATCAGTATAAAGATTTAAATTTCTCATGATTTTGGGGTTTAAGAGGAAATAAGACCGAAAGGCATATAGCGTACTCACCTGATAAGAATACCGGATCATCAATTATTCTTTTTGGGTGGTAGAACAGAAATTCCAAATTGGAGGAAGAAGCCATTGTTAATATCGTAGTCCACTTCTTCATAAAGATCACCTTGAAGCTCTGCCCTTCGACCAACCGTAAAGCCTCCGGAGGCTTCTAATTGTATGACCTTACCAATTCTGTAGCGCAGTGAAGGCCCGAATATGACCCGGGAATAGGCCAACTGATCTACGAGTTCAAAACTATTGAGTGAATGGGTTCTTGAATTATTGACATTATAACGTGAGCCACTTGCTGAAAGCTGCAACCCTGCCGTAAATCTTCCAAAATGGTGATCATAAGTGATATGATGTGGCAACAATATCTGAAACTTGTCTTTTTTCGACTTATACGTTAATTGAAGGGTAGGAAGAAAAGCGGGTTCTCCAAAAGTGGATATGTATGCGACACCCGCTCCATATGACAAGCGTTCAGACTTTTTCTTAATAAATTGGAACAGGCCATTGAAAAGAAAATCATCCCTTTCTAACGCTTTATTAAATGTTGAAGATAAGGTAGGGTTCAACGAAACCATTACCTTCCAATCATTCTTTAACTGGTGCAAAGCAGTTAAGCGATAGCCTATCAGGTTCAGATTCTGTTTATCCAAGCCGAAACGGAGATCATTATCCCCGTCAATAACCACTAACCGATACTGAAATCCATGGATCAAAAAGGTCTTTTTGTTCTTAAGGGGCTTGGGAAGGTTCAGGAAGAAATTATATTCACTGACTTGCAAACTCTGATTCAATCTTGAATCCACTATATCGGTGCTGGGAAACCTTGTATAACTGAATCCGGCCAGTTTAAGATCCTGTGACATAGCCGGAATACTGCTTATTAAGAGCAGTCCGCATACAATGTTCAACAATGATTTATGATAGAGAGTCATGTGTCCTCTTTTTTATAAAAGCTTATCAAAACCATCAATCAGGCATAGGTACTTTATAGAGTAAGCGGTAGAGTACCGGAACAAGTACGAGCGTAATCACCGTGGCAAAGAGTAACCCGAAGATGATGCCGATGGCCAGGGGTTCCCACATGTCACCACCGCCCAGCCATAGTGGAATTAAACCCAGGGAAGTGGTAAAAGTGGTAAGCAGAATTGGGCGGAACCTTTCGTGTGCCGCAGCCAGTATAGCATCGTATGGGTCTTTTTCATGCTCATCCAACTCTAACTGAATCCGGTCGATCAATACGATCGCATTGTTGATCACAATACCCGATAGGGAAATAATGCCCAGGAATCCGGTGAAACTCAAATTAGTGCCCGTGATCAGGAGTCCCCCCACAACCCCAATGATCCCAAAAGGAACAGCAAGCAATACGATGCTACTCTTCCGTACCGAGTTGAATTGCATTACGAGCAGTAGGATAATGATGAAGAATGAAACAGGCAGCTTAGCCATTACCGCGCCCATGGCATTGCCACTGGCCTCTGACTCTCCTCCAAGCTCGAAAGTATAGTCGCTTCCCCACGCATCACGCTGCTCATTCAGCCATTCCAACATTTGCCCCGTGACTTCGCCAGCCGTATATCCGGCCTGAAGTTGTGATTCCACCGTAATGGTTCGATTAAGATCCCGCCTGATAATTTTTGCCAACTGCCAGTCCACACTGATATCTGCCACTTGAGCCATAGGTACCGATTTACCCGTTCGTTGACTGTAAATGCTCAACCCATCAAGATCGTCATAGGCCACTTCAAGGCTGCCTTCCGGTCGCATAGATATAGGGATGTTGTCTTCCCCTTCCCGGTATTCCCCTACCGTATAGCCTGACAAAGTGGTGTAGGAAGACAGGGCAACATCCTGATGGGTCAATCCATTGTAGTTCAGTTTTGACTGGTTGATATCTATATATACCTTCTTGATTTTTGGACCCCAGTTATCATCTACATTGCTGGTTCCCGAAGTAGCCCGCAGACGTTCCTTGGTTTCAGAAGCGATCTTAGTCAACCTTTCTGCATCAGGCCCACTAATCCTGATTTGGACAGGAACCTTGGCTCCTCCACCACTCGTTAGTCTTTTCACCGTGACCCTGGCATCCGGAAGGTGAGTAAAAGCAAAGCTATTGATCCTATCGATGACCCATTGGTTGTCTTCACCAGATGAGGTGTTCACCAATAAGTGGGCGTAGTTAGTCTGTTTTTGGTCAGGCTGATAACCCAAATCATAAGATTTAGGTCCTTCACCTATGAAAGAAGACCAGTTCTGAACCCCGTGCGACCTATCGTCATTGATGAGCAGGCTGTCGTTCAAATACCTTTCAATTTGAGAGACTTGCGAATCGGTAGTTTCCAGGCTCGTTCCGGTAGGTAATGTAATATCAACGGTGACCAGGTTGCGATCACTGTCTGGCATAAATACGAAGCCAAGTTTGCCCATACCAAAAAGCGAAAGCACCAACAAGCCGAAGACCACCGATAAGATCAAAGCAGGTTTAGCCAATGACCAAATAATGAGACGTTTATAATAAGTGTTGAGTTTTTCAAACAAACCTGGCCTTTGATCTCTCTTATTCTGCTTAACCTTAATAAATAGAATGGCCAGCATGGGTACTATGGTCAGTGCCATAAGCCATGAGGAAAGCAGTGTAATGGTGATCACTGAAAACAGCGGCCCCATGATCTCACCCATAATTGAATCTGCCACGAAAAACGAGAGGAAAGCGGCAGAGGTAGTCAAAGAACTGGTCAGCAATGGAACCATTAACTCTTTGGAGGAAGATATTGCAGCATCCAGCGCCTTGTCGCCTCTTTCCATTTTCACCATCATCGACTCAGCCATTACGATAGCATTGTCGACCAACATGCCTAAGGCCATGATCAGTGCGGCCAATGAAACCTGGTTAAGGCCAATATCAAGTACACCCATCAAAAACAGCGACATCACTATGGCCGTAGGGATCAAACTCGCCACGACTATTCCGGTTCTAAACCCCAGGAAAATAAGCATCACAGCCAGCACAATGATTACACTTTGAATGAGGTTAGAGAGAAAATCGCTGACACTTGTAGCTACTGAGCTATCCTGAGAGGCAATGCGCTTTGCGGATATACCAACCGGAAGGCTTTGGTTGAAACTACTTGAAACCGCGTAGTGCCAGTTGTATATCCCCCCATATACACCAACCGGAAGGCTTTGGTTGAAACGGGTAAGTAATTCGTCCACCTCTGCCCCTAACTGAATGATATTCGCCCCTTTTTTCAGTGAAATATGCAGCCCGATAGCCGGTTGGCCATTCATCCTGACTATAGTTTCCCTCGGGGAGATGTAGTCTTCATATACTTCAGCGATGTCCTTCAAAAACACGGCCTCTCTGCCATTCCCTGCCGGAATAAGCATGTTTTGAATATCCTCAATCGTTTCAAAATTTCCGGAGGGCTCCAAAATGACCCGTTCATCCTCAATAGTAATCTGGCCCGCAGGGATGATAATATTCGTGCCGGAGATGGCATTCTTTAACTCACTGGCTGATAGACCGATTTTTGCCAGTGCTGCATCGTTGTAATCGATAAATACCCTTCGGGGCAATATGCCTGAAAGCTCTACTTTGGCGGCATCATCCAATCGGATTAGCTCATTTCGTAACCGGTCAGCATACTCCTCCAGCTCTTTGGCTTCATATCCATCATTTTTTAAACCCACGGCAATGCCATAGGTAATTCCTAAATCCTCATCTTTTAGGTCTGGACCTTTGGCAACCCCGGAAGGGACATTCACATTCTCGATTTTTCTTCTTAATCGATCCCAGATAGGTCTGAGCGCTGACTCGTCAATACTTTCTTTCAGTGCAATTTTGACAACAGAGATACCGGTTCTCGATTCACTTTCGATATAATCTACTTCTGGGATTTCCTGGACGACTTTTTCAAGTGGATCCGTAACCAAAAGCTCTATTCTTTCCGGGCTGGCCCCTGGAAAAACTGTCACAATCCTTGCCACCCGGATCGTAAAAGGAGGCATACTGTCTCTTGGCAACGAATCGTATCCCGTGATACCTAGAATGATAATGATCCCTAAAAGCAAATAGGTGACGCGATTATTTTTGATCGCTACAGCGGTAAGGTTCATATCAGTTCTGAGTTAAAAGTGTGACTTTCATTCCATCATAAAGTGTCCTCAGGCCAGCCACAGCTATGATCTGACCCTCTGCCAAACCAGATCTCACGATAAATCCTCCGGAAGTGAGGCTACCGGTTTCTATAGTCTTTCTTTTCGCTTCATAAATCTCATCACCTACCGGGTTCAGGATATAAACAAATTGTCCGTTCTCATCTTCGCCCACGGCTTTTACCGGAACAATCAATTGTCTTTCCTGGTCCTTATCACCAAAGGTGAAAGTCACCTCAACCGGCATACCTGGCCTTACCGCATCCGTAGGGTTGGTCAGGGAGTTAACCACCGGATATGTGCCGCCAGAAGAGCTATAGCCTACTTCTGTGATCACTCCATCAAACTCTTTTGAAAGTGTAGGTATCTTGGTTTTGGTATGACTTCCTTGTTTAACCTGGCTGATGTATTTTTCGGGTACACCTACTTGTGCTTCTATGTCATCAGCACCTTCTCTGCTCATGATGAGTATAGACTGGCCTGGCCTTATCACTTCATTGGTCTCAACATTTACCGAAGACACAATGCCGGACATTGGAGCGTTTATTATCGTGTAGGAAAGCTGAGACCGCTGCTTATCCAGTCTTTTCAGAGAGATCTCGTAAGAGCTTTGCGCATTGGATAAGGAACTCTTTGCCCGCTCATAATCACTTAAAGAAGCATTATTGGTTTGATAAAGTTGCTTGATACGGTCAAAGCCGGAAGAAGCAGTTTTTAGCTGAACTTTGGCATTGGCCACATCAAATTGCGCCTGCTCAAGTGCAAGTAACTGATCTGTTTGATCCAACTGCGCCAGCAGTTGTCCCTTTTTGATGCGCTGACCGACTGCTACATTCAGTTGAGTAAGTAATCCTCCCGAACGAAAACTCAAATTGGTTTCTGAACCGGATCGCGTAATTCCGTTAAAGGTTCGTGTGGTCAAGCCTCCAAATGATTCTGCCACCCCATATCTAATGGGTTTTACCAATGCTGTCTTTTTTGGTTCACCTGGATTTCCACAGCTGGAAAGAAGGATGAGTGAAAAGAGTATTAGGTATGGATATTTCATTAGTCGCATCAATTCTGATTGTTTAAGTAGTGTTGAAGTCGATGATTAAAATCTTGCAGCTGTTCTTCAGGCACGAGCATCATAAAGAAGCCCACATTAAATTCTAGTTGAAGATGAGCCTGGATATACTCATATATAGAAAAGGCCGAGGCCAATCGTGCTTGTAAGGCGGTCTGCTGTGCATCAATCAGTTGAGTGATAGAAACCTGACCCTGCCTGTAATTTTCCTGAACCAGCTCAAAATTCTCAAGGGCACTTTCTGATGCAGATCTGCTATATCGAATGTTTGTGCTGGTACTCAATAGGTCCAGTACACCCGCACGAACCCCCAATTCCAATTGCTGGTCCAGTAAGGTTTGAGAATGATCCAATTGGTAGAGGCTGACCTTAGATTGCTGAATAGCCGCGTTTCTGCCAAATCCACTAAAAATGGGTAACGACAGGGATACTCCGGCAAACCACGAATTGTCCGGCAATTCAGTTATGCCTAATGCCATAGTACCAGCATCTATTGAAGATCCGGCACCGCCCCTTCCTAATACCTGAGAGGTCTGTGCCTGCAACGCGATTGTAGGCACGTAAAGCGATCGTTTGCTTTGCGTGAGTTGACGATTAACGGCATTGGTGCTTTCCAGCAGTGCTTTCTTGTTGGGGTTTTGACGTTGACTTTCAGTCACTAAAAAGTCTGAAACAATCCGTAAACTTTCCGGTGTTTTTACAACTTCCGCCAATGGGCCTTGACTAAAAGCCTCGAACAGATCATCGGTTAGCGATAGGTCCTTTACATCATACTCTGATTCGAGCGTATTTGCTAAAAGTGTGTTCAGTTGAAGTTTAGCCGCCAGGAGTCTGGTTTGGGCATCGATCACTGACTGGTTGGCCAAGGCTAATTCGGATTCCCAACGGTAAAGGTCAGCATTGTTGGATGTTCCAATGCCTACACGAATTTCTGCCAGCTCCCTGTTTTTTCGTGTGTTCAACAGGTTTTCCCTTTGTATCAACACATTTGTTTTGGCTGACAAGACATTCAGATAGGCGGTATACGTGTCAAACAATATGCGCAATACTTCGGCCTCGGTTTGGTACTCCTGTGCTTTCTGTAAATACTCCGATATCTTGAGAGCAGCAATGGCTTGCTCGGAATAAAGCAACTGGGTAAAGGTGACATTGGCAGTTAAAGCCTGTTCCGGGTTATTAAATACAGCATTGGCACGCTCCTCGTTAATCTGTGATGCCAGTAGACTTGACTCTATTGAAGGCAAAAGGTTTGCCCTGACAGACTTGACCTGCACTTCACTGAGCTCTACATCCTGATAACTGATCTGAATATTGAGGTTTTCTGCCAGCGCTTTTTCAGCAATTTCTTCAAAAGAATAGGTTTTGACCGCTCTGTCATCATTGCCTGTGAGCGTGGCTGTGAAAAGCACTTCAAAGGGAATGGACAGCTCAATTTTTTGAGCCGTAGCGATGTTGACATGCAGGTTGTCTTTAGTGTCCAGTGTTACAGGCATGGATGAAAGGTCTGATCCTGATGCGATCTCATCTGTCATGATGGCGAGTTTTCGAATGACCTGTTGCAGGTCATTTTCATTGGCCATCGAGCCAAGCACACCATAGTGTAACAGCCTGGCGTTACCAGAAAAAGTCGGGATTTTGCGATCGTTTAGCCGCTTGACCAGCCATTGAAGCTGCGATTCGGTTTGACTCAGCAGAACCGTGAAATATGCTGCGTCTGTTTCTGCCGGTAATTGATTGATCGCTTCCTCCATATTGGTTCCCACAGGAATGATGGATAGTTGCGTATTCAACTTTTTGGAAAGTGAATCCATAAGATCCCTGGCTTTTTGCTGATTGACAGTTGATGCTGCTTTCTCATCAACAAATACTACCACCTTATTAAAATCATGGATTTTGTTAAAAGCCTCCAGTTCCTTTTCCAGGTCCTTTGTCTGCCAGATATAAGTGAAATTTTGCTTTCCCGAGCTTCCATTGACATAAGGGATTTCTTGTAACTCCGGGTCGATAATGCCCAAAGCAACAACGGGTGTGGGGAGGTCGCTCACCAATGAAAGCCCTTTGGCGGTGACACTTCCCAGCGCAATCACCAGATCAACCTGACCATCTAATTGACGATAAGCCCTTTGAGCAGATCCCATATTTGAGACTCCAAAGGTGGTGGCCCCCAAACTCACCTTCCTTGATGAGCCTGCGGTTTGGTCAACTTCTTGAAGCATCTGACCTAATATGGTTTCCAGTTTAGGAGATTGGTCAAAATCTGAGATAACGCCAATTTTTAATTGTTGCGCGTTCAATGGAACCAAACTGACGAGCAAAACAATGCTTATAGCAAACTTCATAACTGAGATGTCTAGCGCGTTCAATTATTTGACTTTCGGCCACTCGAGATCTGTGGAGATGAATCGGGCAGTTACTTCAAGAAGAAGTTTATCTCCCTTCACCTGGCATTCTACATCCAGGAGCCGTCCTCTCTTTTTCGAGTATATTTTACCGACCCACTTGCCGTTTTTATACTTTAGGTTAAGTACTTCAATTTCTGTGTTTCTTACTCCTTCTGAATTGATCGGATTTCCTATGTATCTTCCATCTACCTTGTAGATTTCTACTTTTGTTTCATCCGCATCCCAGACAGCAATTATTTCATCCTGCTTATCTTGAGCAAGAAGCGGGGCTGAAATGGTAAATAGTGTAATGGCGAATAAGTAAATGATTTTTCTCATTCTTGTTGGATTTTTGATTTCCAGGCGAATGTATTCTCACCCCCGGCCGGCAGAAAAAAAGATGTACGAAGCCTGCGTATAAATGAACCAAATGAGGATTATGACCAATAAGGCCTTTCAATTAGTAAAACGAGTTTTTCGTGCATCTAAATCATCGTTTCATTCATTTGATAATGACGCTACAGAAACGGAGCTTAATATTGTGCCTAATGAATAAGGCATTATCGAAGACTGAGCGATTTCTCAAAGTGGGCCCCCACATCCTGTGGTTCGGGACGAATGCCGCTATGAGTTTGGTATTGATCTATCAGAGAGGCTGGGCCGATACGATTTATTTCTTAGTCACTTACTTGTTGTTTGGCACCCTGGTGATTTGGCTTTTTGGATATAAAGTTTTTCCTGAATACCTGGCTAAAGAGGGGAAAGTAGATCGGAAACTGGCCTTATTATTTGTTCTCAATATCATTGTCTTTATCCTCGGCATCAGGGCTCATACCATCATGGCCCAGGTGTTGGAATTAACTCAGATCAGTGAAAGATATGCCCCTAAATCAGTGAGGATAGGGTTATGGGTGTTGCTGGTGCTGCTGGGAATAGTTTTTATGGCCAGCCTGCGGGTGGCACGTGTGTATTATCTCAATGCTATCCAAAAAATTGAGCATAAGGCTCAACGGGTTGAAGCCGAACTGAAATTATTGAAAAGTCAAATAAGTCCTCACTTCCTCTTTAATACGCTGAATAACATTTATGGACTGGCTTACCTCAGAGATGAACGAGCTGCGGTAATGATTTCAAAGTTATCCAAGCTCTTGCGCTATTTACTTTATGATTGTGATCAGCACAGCGTACCTTTATCAAGGGAAAAGGAACTGATAGAACACTATTTGAGTATCTATTTGCTTAAGCATGAGGATAGCCGAAACGTGGATTTCTATAATGCAGGGATCACGTCCAAACACATGATAGCACCTATGATCCTGATCAATTTTATTGAAAACTGTTTTAAACACTCCGATCTGGAGAGCAACCTGAAGGGGTGGATCAAGGTCAGTATGGAAGTAGAAAATAACGAACTTCATTTTCATACGGAAAATACCGTCAAAGAAGAGGTGAAACATATTCCGGAGGGCCGAAAAGGTATTGGACTTACCAGCTCATTGAAACTTTTGGAAGCTAATTATCCGGGGAAACACGAAGTGGAAGTAAGCAGGGAAGGTGGTATTTATCAATTAGATGTGAAGATTGAATTATGAGTTTGAGATGCCTGATAGTCGATGACGAATATATTGCCAGAAAAATTCTGTCGGATTATGTCGCGAAGGTTCCTGAGTTGAAATTAGTTGCTGCCTGTAGCTCTGCATTGCAGGTCCTTCATCATATTAAAAAGGGTGAGGTAGATGTTTTGTTTCTCGACATTCAAATGCCTGACCTTACAGGGCTGGATTTTCTGAAAATACTACCAAACAGGCCCGCCACCATTCTGACAACTGCCTATCCGGAATACGCTGTACAGAGTTATGAGTTGGATGTGACAGACTATTTATTAAAACCGATAGATTTCGACCGGTTTTATATGGCGGTGGCTAAAGTCATCTCATTAAAAAAACCTATTGTTGATCGTCCCTCAAGTACTTCCTCTCCGGAGCACGCAGATAAACTCTTCATCAAGGCGGATAACAAAATCATCAAGGTTGCATTTAATGAAATAGTGGTCATTAATGGTGATGGGCCTTATGTAAAGATTATTGCTGTGGATGGTCGCAAAATCATGTCGCTACAGTCTATGCAAAAATTAGAGGAATTACTTCCTAAAAATTTTTACAGAATTCATCGCTCTCACATTGTCAACATTGACCATATCGACAGCATTGATGGTAATATGATCCGATTAAAAGACCATACGGCTGTATTGAGCAAAAACAAACGAGATGAGTTCCTGAAGCTCATCGATCAGCTCAATTTATTGGGGGATTGATTCAAATAGAAAGGGTACATTGAAAGAGTGTTGATGTTTGTTTGTAAGATGAATTCAGGAGAACTGAATTTATTTGAATACGCTATACCTTTATCGCACTCTAGACACAAGTCTTATTAATTCGGCAGAACTTTATTACAGCTCTCAGGTCTTCTATAAAGTTCGATTTTGGTAAGCTTGGGGCTACAAAGTAGACAAGGCAGTGCTGCAACAGCAGCCATTGCACAGCAATGAGAATCAAAGTTTAGCCCGCTCTGTAGCGGGGATTCCTTTTTCCTGCTCACCCACCCGCCATATAGGGCCGTTTGATAAAAGCGAGTAGGTTTTTCAAATCCGGCTATTTCCATCAGTTCAAAAAGCCTTGACTCAGGGATGTATTGAATATGCTACTCAATTCCTTCATGTTTCAGCCGGTTTATTTTTAGATTGTGATGTGATATTAAGCTGCGCGAACATTTTTTTAACGACCAGCAGGATCCAAAACGTAATGCATACATCAATGGCGGTTGAACCGTAATACACCCAGTCCACACCGAAGAAGCGGGGCAGTAGCAGCATAACAGGTACGTAGAAAACCAGTTGCCGGGCCAGGCCAATAATGCTCCCGTATTTCTCCTGGTTGATGGCGGGGAAGAAAGTGAGCCCCATAAATACAATGGGCAGCAGGGGCAGAATAACCATAAAGATCCGCAGGTTGAAGAGTTCCTGCGCGGTAAACACCCGATCGGGCAGAACCAATTGCATGCTGGCATCGGGGAAAAGGCTTAGTACGAGCCAGAAGGGAGCCACAATGTAAAAGCCCGTTTTCGTGAACATCAAAAAACTCTCTTTGACACGATCGTATTGTTTTGCGCCAAAATTGATGCCGATAACCGGCTGTAGAGCCCGCATCAGGCCAAAGAGGGGCGTCATGAAAAAGAGCAAGATACGGTTGGCAGCCGCAAAAAAGGAGAGGTCGCTTTCGGTACCATTGTTAACGATGGCGTTGAACACCACGATGGCTTGTACCAAGCCCATTACCGTCATAATGAAGCCAGGGAAACCCATTTTAAGAATGGACTGGAAAACTTCTTTGTCATAGTGCAGGGAATGGATGTTGGCTTTGAAAGAGGCCTTTCCTCGCTTGAAGTATAGGTAGCCCACCACACAGTAAATGAGCATACCAATATTAGTAGCCCAGGCGGCACCGCCCACACCCATATGGAAATAGGTGATAAAAACAGGAGTCAAAATAAGGTTGATCACCAAACCGTAGCTCATCATGATAGCGGCTGTTTTCATACGACCTTCGCCGCGTATGATGAAGTTCAGGCTCAGGCCATAGACCCAAAAAGGTGCCGCAAGAATAGTAATCTTGAAGTAGGTAATGCCATAAACCAGGACTTCTCCTTCGCCGCCCATCATTTTGATCAGCGGTTCGGCAAAAAAATATGAAGGGACAGCAAAAACGAAGGTAATCAGCAGTAAAAGAAGTGTTGTATTGGCGATCAGCTTCTGCTGGACACCCTTGTTATTGTCTCCCAGGGAAATGCTGAGCAGGTTAGCCGCTCCTGTGCCGGCCCAGGCGCCCAAGCCTAGCATAATGGAGGTTAAGGGATAGGCCAGAGCCACGCCCGCCAGGGC
>JANQPD010000097.1 GCA_028285465.1 Owenweeksia sp.
GACATCACAGAAAGCGTACACCTTACCGAAGACCTTATGGAGGCACTCAGTAAAGAGCAGGAGCTCTCCCGGTTTAAGTCAAACCTGTACTCGGTGGCCAGTCATGAGTTTAAAACACCCCTGGCCGTAATACAGGCCAATATTGAAATGCTGAAGGTGAAGAACAGCGAGAAATTGTTAAAGGCTTCGCTGGCCAGCATGGAGGAGGAAATTGACCGCGTAAACGGAATGATTGCCGATATGCTTCAACTCAAGAAGCTCACTTCGGGAGAAACGCCTTTTTACCCGGATGAACTCGACCTCATAGGGCTCTTAAAAGAAGTAGTGGAGCACGATGTAAAAAAAGCATTTCCAGCCATCGATATTCTTTTTGCCCGCGATACGCCCGCGGAACTGCTCTACCTGGGCGATTATTCGTTATTGCGTTACGTTTTCGGAAACCTGATCAACAATGCCTGTAAGTTTAGCGACACGTCTAAAGAAGTACTTTTAACCGTAAAAAGAGACAAAGAAAAGATAAACGTCTCCATTAAAGACTATGGCATTGGCATTCCGTTGGAAGACCAAAAAACCATTTTCAACTCCTTTTTCCGGGCGAGTAACGTAGGTAATGTCGGAGGTACAGGCGTGGGGCTTTCTGTGGTAAAGGAATTTGTGCAATTACATAAAGGAAATATTACTTTTAAAAGTGAAGCGGGTAAAGGAACTACGTTTACCGTTACCCTCCCGATCAACACAACAACTAAAACCAAAATGTCATGAAAAAGAAAATTCTGGTGGTAGAAGACAATGAGAAGCTACTGGCTTCCATGTCAGCCTTATTGGAAGACCACTACACCATGCTGGAAGCAAAAAACGGAAGGGAAGGAATTGATAAAGCGCGCTTGCACCATCCGGACCTGATCATAAGCGACATTATGATGCCGGTTGCCAGTGGCTACGACCTGGTCGATGAGCTGAAAGAAAACGACCGTACCAAACACATTCCCATTATTTTACTTACGGCCCTCGGAGACGATGAAAAGAGGATTGAAGGGTACAACCATGGGGCCGACGATTACATCGTGAAGCCCTTTAAGTTCGATGTATTGCTTTCCAGGATCAACAATTTGTTGAAATCGCGCGAAAACCTTCGCAAAATATACGACAAAGCCGCTCCTATCAATCACGAGTTCGGGGTGAAAGACCCCATGCTTAGCCACATGGAAGCCCTCTTGGTAAATCACTTTAAGTTCAGGAACTTCAGCATTCCCGAGATAGCAGAACTGATGAATATGACGCCTTCAAAACTGGAGCGCGATATCAAACGCCTCACCGGGATGACACCTATTAAATACCTAAACGATTTCAGGCTCAACAAGGCAAAACACATGCTTGAAAAAGGAGACAAGAGCATTTTCGAAGTAAGTTATGCCCTGGGTTTTAAAAGTATGAGCTACTTTGGTAAGGCGTATAAAGAAAAATTTGGTATTGCCCCATCTAAAACAAACGAGATATAATGGCATTAAGCTTAATGATTGTAGACAACGATCAGGTAAATAGCTTTGTATTAAAGAACATTATAAAGCGCAACTATGCAGAGGCGGGTATCGTTATTTGTCCTGACGGAGAGCAGGCATTAAAGCACCTGGAGGAACTGGATGCCCAGGGAGACGCTTTCCCTGATGTTTTATTGCTTGATCTATACATGCCTATACTCAACGGCTTTGAGTTCCTGGAGCGGTATACCCATCTTTATTCGCATAAACCTACGGTGATATTTGCCATGAGTAATTCTTTGAGCAAGGATGATCAGCAAAAAGCGAACGAATTCAATGTAGTAAAGGGCTTCATTACCAAGCCGCTTATATACAATAATTTACAGTTTATTATTGAGACCTACATCGAAGGGAAGTCACAAAATCTGTAAGAAACTACCGATAAGCAGCAGCCAGATCAAGCCGTAAAGGGCCACTTCGCTGAAAGCTCTTAGAGAAGTTTTAGGGATCATCTCTATTCTTTTTTACATAAACGTAAGAAAAGTCCGTATGGTTTGCCCATGTATATTTTTTTGGCATTCCGATTAGCTTTCGCTGGATATTGCTTAATCTTTGCGCATGAATTGGAGCAACTGTTATACCACCGAGCGTTTTGGTGTTGCGGAAGGGGAAGAAAGCATCCGTTCTGCCTTTGAGCGCGATTACGACCGGATCATTTTCTCTTCTGCCTTCAGGCGTTTACAGAATAAAACCCAGGTATTTCCTTTACCGGAAGCGGTTTTCGTACACAACAGGCTTACCCATTCCCTGGAGGTGGTAAGCGTAGGGCGGTCCCTCGGGAAAATGGTGGGTGATTTTTTAGCCGACTTGCCCGAGGTGAAAGGAGAAAGGGAGGTCCGGGATTTCTACCGCAACCAACTGAAGAATGTGATTTCAGCAGCTTGCCTGGCCCATGATATGGGGAACCCGGCTTTTGGGCACAGCGGGGAAGAAGCCATTTCCAAGTATTTTTTAGACCGGGCTTCAGATGCTTCGTTCCGTGGCCGCTTTGACGAAAACCAATGGGAGGACTTAACGCATTTTGAAGGGAATGCCAATGCCTTTCGGATTCTTACCCGGCAGTTCAACGGAAGGCTCCCGGGAGGTTACAGGCTTACGTATTCCACCCTCGCAGCCATTTTGAAATACCCTTGCGCAAGTCCTGATACCATCCGGAAAGGACCAAAACACCGGGCTAAA
This sequence comes from Owenweeksia sp., assembly GCA_028285465.1. Taxonomy (GTDB): domain Bacteria; phylum Bacteroidota; class Bacteroidia; order Flavobacteriales; family Schleiferiaceae; genus JANQPD01. The sequence continues at coordinate 2,718 of JANQPD010000097.1, forward strand.
TATGGCTTTTTCCAAACGGAAAGAGCTGCCTTCGAGCGGGTAACTTCCAAATTGAACATGCGCCCGGATCACACCGCGCCTTCTGCTTTTTTCAGGCACCCCTTTGTATACCTGGTAGAAGCGGCAGACGACATTTGCTACTCCATTATAGATTTTGAGGACGCACACCGGCTGGGTATTTTGAGCTATAAGCAAGTAGAAGAGGTACTGCTTTCCGTGGTGGCATTGCGCAAAAGCGAAGATATGACGCGGGTAAAGCAAAACCTGGCGGTTTTGCAGCACGATCCGAATGAAGCGATAGCCTACCTGCGGGCAAAATCGATAAACTACCTTACGGAAGCCTGTGCCGAGGCGTTTAAAGACCAGCATAAGGAAATACTGGAGGGAACGTTTAATGGCGCTCTGATCAAGCATGATCCAGCCGTAAACGAGGTGTTATCTCACATTAGCCAGGTTTCGGTAAATGAGATATACAGCTACGAAAGTGTGCTTAAGATCGAGTTGGCCGGGTTTAAGATCATGAGCGGCCTGATAGAGGATTTTGTGGAAGCAGCCCTACTCGATGAAACACAACAGCAAAGCAGGCACCGGAAGATCCTGCAACTCCTGCCTTATCAATACCGTTTTAAACCTTCCGAAGGAGATTACGAGAAGGTGATGTGCCTCTTGGACCATATTTCGGCTATGACTGATGTGTATGCGTTGGAAACCTATCGCAACCTGCGTGGAATAAGCATGCCGGCCTTTTAAAAAGAAAGCCCACACTTTGTGCGGGCTTTTCAAATAAACGAAGGGAAAAAGACTATTCCACAATCAACTTATTGCTATAAGAACTAGTTTCGTTGTACACCTTAATGAGGTAAACCCCTCTCGCAAGCGCGTCTACGTTTAAGGTGTGTTTCTGATTGCCGTTGCTCACCAGTTCCTCCGCATGTACTACCTGCCCGTTCAGGCTGCTTATCTCCAAAGTATACCGGCCTCCTTCCTCAAGGGTATACCCCACTTCATCCCTTGCCGGATTGGGGTACAGGGCCAGTTCCCGGTTAAAATGCTCTTCCAGGCCTATGCCCAGTACGTTCTCGGAATACACCCTTATCCAGGGATGGTTGAAGTTCCTGGAGTTGGAATACCCCGAGTAAAACCTCGAATCATCCGAGTTGTACATCACGGCGTGCCTGCCGTCAGGAGAGGCAAAAGTACGGTCGTTGGCTACCCGGATCAGGTTGGCGCCGCTGTTGGAGAAAAAGTACACTACAAAAAAGTAGCGATCCGGGTCCAGGAGTAAGGCAGGGTCATTGCCCCCGTTTGTAAGGTCATAAAAAGCGACCGTGCCCGAACTGCCTGTAGCCACGTTAAATTGTTTGGAAAATAAGGCGGGAGCCCCAAACCCGTTGGTAAAACTGAACCCGGCCGTATCGTACACTTCAAAAATGATGTCCCCACCGTCTACCGTAAGTGTAGAATAACGTATTTCAAAGCCCCAGATCTCTACCTGGCTGGAATTGTCATCCGGATTGCTGAAATCGAGTTGTACCGCCATGCCGCTGCCGTCATCGCCAAGAGCGTTTGTGCCTAAGCTGTTCCCAAAAACCGCATTGTCGAGGCCGGTGCGTTCCCCGTTCGGATAGCCATCCGATGCCTCAGCCGTAACAAATAGGTTAAAAGAGTCTCTCGGGGCGGTGTTAAGGGTAGAATCAGAAACTACGGTATACACCAGCGTATAATCATTAGGGGCATTGGGGATCCATGACGGGGTAAAAAAGGTAGTAAAATCAACCGTGTCTCCGGGGGCTACAACGGGCACGGTGGTAGAGGCAGTAAGCGTGTTTACCAGGGTGCTGGCCGAGTCAAAGACCTCCACCATAAAACGCACATCGGTTTGGGGCTGTGCCCCGTAATTCCATACGTTACAATCAAAGCTGATCGGCACGATCTGCTGCATGGATATATGCCCTTCTTTGGGGTGGTTGGCGCCCACGGCTTCGTAAATGATGTCGTGGGCGGGCGCATTTCCTGCACTGGTAAAGCGCAACTCGTGCGCGGGTAGTTCGCGTATCTCAATATCGTCCATCATCCAGTAATACGAGCCCCTGTTCAATCCCTCAAACAGAAAGGCCAGCCGTACCATAGACTGGTTGCCGGCAGCGGCTGAGATATTGACCACGAGTTCAGCATCCCTGGACACCGTTATGTTGGCGGATAGATCGGGGTAAAGCTCGGTAGTATCCGTGTAGGTAAGCCCCCCGTCTGTACTGATGGCCAGTTTAAAATCGCTGTCCAGCTTCCTTACCGAGGCGTTGAATTTCAGCTCTACAAAAGGATGCCCGCTCAGGTCGATCGTATCCGTAATGAGGATGCCTACATGCGGGGCCGGGGCAATGCCGTTGCCCGTATTGTTCGGGAGGCCGGAATCGTCCAGGTAATCAGAATCAAAAATGATGAAGCCGTTACCTGCGGTAGGAGACTGCAGGGGGGTACCTGCACCAGCCTGTGCGCCCCTCGATCCAGTAGTATTGGGAGGTGTGGAATTCGGGCCCCGGTATTCCCACGAGCCATTGGGCAATAAAATACCCTGGTCGTTCTCGCAATAGTTTTCCCAGTTTCCGGGAATGCCGTTTGCAAAATCTTCCGAATAAAGAACGGCTTCGGTTTTGGAAAAAGAGTGATGCCGCTTTTGGGGGTAAACCCGTGCTTCCTCTTCGCTTTCAGGAACGGGAGGGGCCTGTTTAAGGCTTACTTGCTGGGCATACAGCGATACAACTGAAGCGACACAAGTAATGCTTAGTAATACTTTTTTCATAGTAGCAAAATTTTAGACGTTCACTAAAAGTAGAAAAAAGCGCGCAAACCAGCTTGCACCACTTAGTAAAGAGGGGTTTACATGCGTTCGTTTGGTTTAAAGAAAAGACTTTTGCTCAAAGCCCCACCTGCCTAATTCTTCTAAGGTTAGAAAAACAAGTGATTGCAGTCCAGAGAAGAGCCGAAGCGAAACATAGTAAGCGGCTGGGGCTTCGAAGGCGGGGCAACACGCTGGTTTTTTAGCCTGAAGAATTAAGCCCTGCCTGTCTGATAGGCAGGCTTGACCTTTTATTCATGTCACGATTATTTTAGTAGTATTCATGAGCTCACATCGTTCGGTTGGTTCGTTTTGGGTCAACCGAGCCTTGAGGGCGAGCTCATGAACTCCTTTGAAATAAGAATGAAGTGAGTAACTAAGCCAAAATGAACACCAACAAATAAAGCTTTTGGTCGTAGGCAACTGTACCCCTCGATTGTATTTTATTTCCCCTATCATATAACCCGGCATGGGGTCAATGAAATGATGCAGGATACAATCTACCCCATTGCACATGCGATCTGTTACTAAGCTATGAGGATCCCGGCTTAGGCATGCCTGTTTTTCAGGGTTTCAGCGGTTTCCAAAACCGTTTTTTTAAGTCCGTCTTTATAAGCAAGTATTCTATCCTGCACTTCTTTTTGGCTGGTACCCACGATCTGGGCCGCCAGGATGCCCGCGTTTTTGGCCCCGTCCAACGCTACGGTAGCTACGGGCACTCCGCCCGGCATTTGCAGTATGGACAAGACGGAGTCCCATCCATCCATAGAGTTGCTCGATTTTACCGGCACCCCGATAACTGGCAGGGGGCTTAGCGAAGCGACCATCCCGGGAAGGTGGGCCGCTCCCCCGGCTCCGGCTATGATCACGCCAATGCCGCGTTCATGTGCATGTTTGGCGTAGTCGAACATTTTCTCCGGGGTACGGTGTGCTGAAACGATGTCCAGTTCAAAAGGTACAGCCAGCTCCTCCAGGATTTCCGCTGCTTTCTGCATAACGGGCAGGTCTGATTTGGAACCCATGATGATGCCTACTTTCATTTTTTTCTTTTTGCGGTTATTTGCTTATTGCCTTGATTCTTTCCTTTACTTCCTTGGCCTTGGCCCGGGCCTTCTCAGGCGTTTCATCCAGTATGGTCAGGTGCCCCATTTTCCGGAACGGGCGTGTTTCGGCCTTGCCATACAGGTGTACATATACACTTTCCATGCGCAACACGCTTTCCATTCCATCGTAATATACGGGCCCTTCAAAGCCTTCTTCCCCGTTCAGGTTGATCATAACGGCAGGCCGTAGTAAAGAAGTGTCTCCTAAAGGAAGGCCCAATATAGCCCGCAGGTGCTGTTCAAACTGCGAGCATACATTCCCTTCTATCGTAAGGTGGCCACTGTTGTGCACGCGTGGGGCAACTTCGTTTACCAGCACGCCAAACTCCCCGTATACAAACATTTCTACGGCCAGCAGGCCCACGTGGTTTAGTTTTTCTGCCACGTTAAGGGCGATCTCTTTTGCCCGTTCCTGTTTTTGCTGGGAGAGGGCGCTGGGGGCAAATACGTATTCCACCAAGTTGGCGGTGGGGTGGAAATCCATTTCAACCAGCGGGAAGCAGGCGCTTGCCCCGGAGGGGGTGCGGGCCACAATGACCGCGATCTCTTTTTCAAAGGGAACGAGGTCCTCTATCAAACCCGGTACATCCGGAAGGGCATCCATTTCGCCTTCATTGCGCACAATTTGCACTCCACGCCCGTCATAGCCCCCCTCTGCTGCTTTCCAGACAAAAGGCGTTTGTATGTCTGTTTTGCTTATGATCTCCCGCAACTCGTTCTTGTTCTCAAAAGTGTGAAAGGCAGAGGTAGGTATGCCGTGGCTCCGGTAAAATTCTTTTTGGCGCGCCTTGTTTTTTATGGTCTTTAAGGCACTTGGTCTCGGGTATACGCGTATCCCTTCTTCTTCCAGCTTTTCCAGGGCATCTACGTTTACGTTTTCGATTTCTATGGTCAGTACATCTACCTTTTTGCCAAAGGCATACACCGTATCAAAATCTTGCAGGTCGCCTTGTTCAAAAGAATGGCAGCCCACGCGGGCCGGGGCATTCTCCGAAGGGTCCAGCACATGTGTACGGATGTCCCATTCCTGTGTTTTTGCCAGTAGCATTTTACCGAGTTGTCCTCCGCCCAGTATGCCCAAGGTAAAAGACGAAGAGAAATATGTTTTATTCATGCGTAGGTTGATTTGTCCATGTGATTTCTGCCAGGGGGTGCACCATATAGGCACGGCCGTTTTTCATGTTTACACATTTATACCGTTTCCTCAGCTTAGGCCCTTTTTTAAAAACGGCTTTTTCGTTCACCATAAAAAGCGCACCCTGGGCGATATGTTCTACCCTCAGTTTCTTTTCTTCTTCCGCATCATGGGCCTGTAAACTCCGGTACAGGTTTAAATCCGTGCAACTGCTGGCATGCCCCCGGTTCAGGCTGTGGATGAAACTCTTTTGAAGCGCTAGCGGGAAGATCTGTGCCTCGAGGAAGGGAAAAGCCAGTTTTCTAAAGCACTCCTGCCATTCTGCTCCGTGTGGCTTTATTTTCTTACCGTGCTTTTCAAAAGCCTCCAGGTGCGCCAGTTCGTGCAGTAAGGTGATGAGGAAAGCATAGGGGTTCAGGTTGTGGTTTATGCTGATGCGGTGCCGCCCGGAGGCATCCGGGAAACGGTAATCGCCAAACTTGGTTTTACGCGCGCGGCTTATTTTAAGTTCAAGCGGATGCCTGCGCATAAGCGGTGCCACTAAGGCTACGGCCCCGGCCGGAAGGTATTTTTGGAGGGTTATGTCACTACTCACACGCGCTGCCACCCGACTAATACATGATTAAAAGTTGGGCAATTGCATTTTTCGCGCGTGCCACACGACTGAGTGCCAAGCAGCAAGAGCACGGTGGCCCATAAAAGAATGAATTGTGTAAACTTGCGCATGCGATCTGCGTTATATGCCAATTGCGGTACAAAATTACTCTTATTTTAGCGATATGTTTTTAACTACTGGAATCCGGGATTTAGGGCAATACATGCTGTTGCTCGGACAAACATTTCGCAAGCCGGAAAACTGGAGGGAATATTACAAAGCGCTAGTGCGTGAGTTTGGGCTCCTGGGCATCAACAGCCTTGGGATCGTTGCCATTATTTCCGTATTCGTGGGCGCCGTAGTAACCATACAAACCGCCTACAACCTTGATGATCCCCTGATCCCCGACTATTACGTGGCTATTGCCACACGCGAATCCATCATCCTCGAGTTTTCCCCCACTATGGTAAGCCTGATCCTGGCCGGTAAAGTAGGGTCTAACATAGCCTCTACCCTGGGCAGCATGCGGGTTTCGGAGCAAATAGATGCCTTGGAAGTGATGGGCGTGAACCCTGCCGGGTACCTGATCTTTCCCAAAGTGGTTTCCCTTGTCCTTTTCAACCCCATACTTATCACCCTTAGTATGTTCCTGGGTATTTTAGGCGGGTATGGCGCGGCCGTATTGGGTGGCGTAGTTTCTCCCCAGGATTTCCAGCTGGGCTTACAAACCGCATTTAACGGCTTCTATATCTCGTATGCCCTTATAAAAACGGTGGTTTTTGCTTTTCTTATCGCTACCATCTCTTCCTATTACGGCTACTATGTAAAAGGAGGAGCGGTACAGGTAGGGACCAATGCCACCCGTGCCGTGGTATCCAGCAGTGTGGCCATCATCCTGGCCAACTATGTCCTCACCCAACTCTTATTGTTATGATCGAAGTAAATGATTTAGAAAAGAGCTTTGGGGACACAAAAGTGCTGAAGGGGATCTCTACCGTTTGCCACGAGGGTAAAACCAATCTGATCATTGGCCGCTCGGGTGCGGGAAAAACGGTATTCCTGAAGAGCATGGTAGGCTTGCATCAGATTGACAGTGGAGAAATTGTATATGACGGCCGCAGGCTTGGCGCCATGGACGATGACGAACGCAAAGACCTGCGCATGGAAATGGGTATGGTATTCCAGGGAAATGCCCTTTTTGATTCGCTCAACATCGAAGACAACGTCACTTTTGCGTTGAGCATGTTCAGTGATATGAGCGAAAGCGAGCGGCTGGACCGGGCTAATTTTTGCTTGAAAAGGGTTAACCTGGAAAACCAAAATAAAAAACTTCCGGCTGAATTGAGTGGAGGGATGCAAAAGCGCGTAGCTATTGCCCGCGCAATCAGCATGAACCCTAAGTATTTGTTTTGCGATGAGCCCAACTCAGGCCTCGATCCTTCTACGGCCATCGTGATTGATAACCTGCTGCAGGAAATTACCCAGGAGTACAACATTACCACGGTGATCAACACGCATGATATGAACTCCGTAATGGAGATCGGGGATCATATCATTTACATCAAGGAAGGAAAAAAGGCCTGGGAGGGAAGCAGCGATGAGTTGCTCACTACCGAGAACGAAGCGATCGTGGATTTTGTGTATAGCTCCGAACTGTTTAAAAAGATCAGGGCCAAGCTATAAACCCGCCTATTGCTCATTGTATTTGAGCGATAGCACCACCCGGCCATCCGCATTAAACGCGATCTGGTTGTCGACCCCATCTTCTACTGCGTGGAACTCAAAAAAGAATATTTCTTCGTCAACCGGGCGGTCCAGGTCCTCATCCACGATGCGGACTTGCCAGCGCTCGTCTGTACCCAATACTTCGGCCGGAAAAGTTAAAAAAATGGGGAAGCTTCTGGCGTTGTTTACCGTGTTGGTGCTGAACTCCCAAAAGTTGGCCGAGGCGCGCTTCATATCGATCCGTACATCGGGAGGGCTGCCGTCAGGATCGTAATTCAGCACCGGTAGTGCGCGTACTTCGGCTGCTGTATAGTACTTGTTTACCAGTTCCAGGGGTACTTCTTTTACGCAGGAGGTAAATGGTATAACAAGCAATAAAGAAAGAAGTCTTTTCATGGTGTTGGTTTTATACAATCTTCAAATGTCAAAAGCCTTGCCAAATTCTAAACGCGTTTTTTAAGTGTAATCAACGTGAATAATGCTTAGTTATGAAAGTAGTAGAATTTTATCATGTCGAGTGAATTTTCGCAGAAAATTTGTATTCGCCCCCAACAGTGTTGGCGGATCGAGGCAGGCAAAATGACTTGTTTTCGACTTGCCTGCTGCAAGCAGGTACATCCCGATCCCCAACTTAGTTGGGGACGGTGCACTCCTTTAGACTTGTACCTTTAAATATTAGTTAAAATGGGAAAGAAGGAAGTAAACCATGTTCACTCTAGTTAAGCACTATAGTTTGATTCGGACT
>JANQPD010000024.1 GCA_028285465.1 Owenweeksia sp.
ACACTTTTAGCCTCTTTGTGCAGTTCGTTTAACTCAAGGTAGCGGGTAGAATAGTGCCCGAGTAACAGATGGCGTGCGTTTACAGATGCTGCTACGGCCGCGGCTTGCCTGGCCGTACTGTGGTTGGTCTGTTTTGCTCTCTCTGCATGTGCTTCCGTAAAAGTACTCTCGTGATAGAGTAAATCAGGCGCGGTGAAAAATGCATCCAGATTTTTTAGAGGGGCTGTATCGGTGCAATAGGCATAAGAAAGTTCGGGAGGACCCGGGGCGGTTAAGTTGTGGTTGGGAATAAGGTTTCCCTCTTCATCGGTCCAATCTGCCCCTTGCTTTATTTGCCTGATCTCCGGAACCGGGATACTATATTGTTTCAAAACTTCTTTCCGGATGTTTCGCTCCCGTTTTTTTTCTGAGAATAGAAATCCCCAGCAGGCAATGCTGTGTTTTAAAGGAAAAGCGTGCACCTGAACTTTACCGTCTTCGTACAAAAGCTGTTTTCCCTCTCTGTTGAGGAAATGGTAATGAATGGGGAAGCGAAAACGTGCTTCACTACATTTCATTTGCACCTGGATGATCTCTTTAAGCGATTCCGGACAGTAAATGTGTACTTCTTTGTTCCGGTCGAGCAGGTGCATGGTGCTTAGTAAAGGCAGCAAACCAAAAAAGTGGTCTCCGTGCAGGTGGGAAATAAAAATGTGGTTGATGCGGCCAAAACCTATGCGGTTTCGCCTGATCTGCACTTGTGTGCCTTCTCCGCAATCCACTAAAAAATGGCGGTTGGCCAGGGTGATGAACTGCGCACTTGGATTCCGGCCCACCATCGGGAGCGCAGAGGAAGAACCAAGTATACAGATCTCTAACTCCATTAATGGTTTTGGTAAGAGCAGCCTAAGCGGAAAACTCCATTTGTTTTTTGGCAGCCAGCAGGTAAAGCACGGCCATACGTATCGCCACTCCATTTTCTACCTGTTGCAAAATGATCGAGTGGTCGCCATCTGCTACATCACTTGAGATCTCCACCCCCCGGTTTATAGGGCCTGGGTGCATGATCGTAATTTCTTTATTGAGGCTGTCGAGCAATTCGCGGGTTACCCCATATTGCCTGGCATACTCGCGAATGCTTGGAAAGTAGCGCGTATCCTGCCGTTCGTGTTGCACGCGCAGCATGTTGGCCACGTCTGCCCATTCCAATGCTTCCGTTAAATCGTGGCTCACCTGTACCCCCAGGCTTTTTATATACTTCGGCATTAAGGTTGTGGGCCCGCAAACCATTACTTCTGCACCCAGTTTTTGCAGACAGAAAATATTGCTGAGGGCTACGCGCGAGTGAAGGATGTCTCCCACTATGGCAATTCTCTTTCCTTTTAGCTCTCCCCATTTTTCGCGAATGGAAAAAGCGTCCAGCAGTGCCTGTGTGGGGTGCTCATGAGCTCCGTCTCCGGCATTTACGATAATGCTGTTCACATTCTGAGAAAGGAAAACCGCAGCGCCCGGGTTGGGGTGTCGCATCACTACGAGATCCACTTTCATAGCCAGAATATTGTTTACCGTATCAATGAGGGTTTCTCCTTTTTTTACCGAAGAGGAGGAAGCGGAGAAGTTCACTACGTCTGCAGAAAGGCGTTTTTCAGCCAACTCGAAGCTTAAGCGGGTGCGGGTGCTGTTTTCAAAAAAGAGGTTGGCCACCGTAATGTCTCTTAGGGAAGGCACTTTTTTAATAGGGCGGTTGATCACCTCTTTAAACTGATCTGCTGTTTTGAAAATGAGCTCTATGTCTTGGGGGTTTAAATGCTTGATGCCCAAGAGGTGGTTTACACTAAGCTCGCTCATGAGTGGTATTTAAAAGGTAAACAGAATCTTTTTCGGCTTCATCTTGCCACTCTACGGATACCCGCTCAGAGCTTATGGCGTCTACGCGCTGGCCAGTATAATCCGGTTGTATGGGGAGTTCGCGGCTAAAGCGCCTGTCAATTAAAACCAAAAGCTCAATTTCTTTAGGGCGACCGAAAGAATGGATGGCATCCAAAGCGGCACGTACGCTTCGTCCCGTATAGAGCACATCGTCAATAAATACTACCCGCTTGTTTTCCAGTAAAACATCTATCCGGGTTTGGTTTGCAGATAACGGATTCTCCCTTCTCCTGAAATCGTCCCGGTAGAAGGTGATGTCCAATAAACCGGTATCTACCCTTTCAAAGCCCTGCTCCCCCAACAAAGCCCGTAAGCGGTTTAATACAAAGCCGCCTCTCGGCTGTAAACCGATGAGTACAGTATCCGAGAAATCGCGGTGGTTCTCAACCAACTCACAAGCCAGCCGGTTGAGAATGATGTGTAGTGCTTGTTCGCTTAAGAGTTCTTTCTTAGTCATAGACGCTGCTGTGCAAAGGTAAGTTTTGTTTTCTTTGGCTACATCCACATGCTTAACCGAGTTCCTTTAGCCAATCGATGTCTTCAAAATTACCACTACTCATGAGTAACAATACGGTGTGTTTATCCAATCCATCTTTCACAAGGTTTATAAGTTCTTCCCTTCCGTTACATACACTGAGGTGTGGATGTGCAAAAGCCTTTTGCACTTCATCCTTGCTCAAGGCAGGTAGGCCTTTGTGCTGCAATACCTTTGGATTGAAGAATACGATGGGTACATCAGCGGCTTCCATGCTCCCGGCGTATTGATCTATGAAGTCTTGGTTGAGGCTGCTAAACGTATGCAACTCCAGGCATGCCCTTATTTTCTTTTTGGGAAAACGTTCCGCAACCGCGTGAACAGTTGCTCTTACCTTACTGGGTGCGTGGGCAAAGTCCTTGAAGACATCAAAAGGCGTCCCTTCCAGCTTTTCAAGTCTTTTGGAGGCACCTTTAAAACTGGGAATAGCTTCATAAAACTGTTCATCGGTAACGCCCATCTGGTTACATATCCAGCGTGCCCCTTCCAGGTTGTTCAGGTTGTGTTTACCAAAAATAGCCAGGGGAATAGCTCCCTCTGTACTTTCTATAAACACCTGGCCTGCTGAAATGCTGTATTCGGGTAAGCGGTATGGGAATGTTTTAATTTCGTTTTTTGCGCGGTTCACGGCGTGTACTACTTCTTCATCCAAAGCATTATACACCAATGCTCCACCTGGCTCTATGGCACTTAGCAAAAGGTCAAATTGCGCGCGGTAAGCCTCAAAACTCGGGAATACATTAATGTGGTCCCAGGCAATACCGGAGAGCAAAGCAATGTTGGGTTTATAGTGCAGGAATTTTGGTCTTCGGTCGAGGGGCGAGGAGAGGTATTCATCTCCTTCCAGCAGTATAAATTCGTTTTCATCCGTAAGGTTGACCATGGTTTCAAAACCTTCCAACTGGGCGCCTACCATGTAGTCACAAGAAAGGCCATGGAAGTGGAACACGTGCAACACCATAGCGGTAATGCTGGTTTTGCCATGGCTGCCGGCAATCACCACACGGGTTTTGTCTTTGCTTTGTGCATAGAGGAATTCGGGATAAGAGTAGATCGGCAACTCCAGTTCCTGCGCTTTTTTTAATTCAGGATTATCCGGGCGGGCATGCATGCCTAAGATGACGGCACCCAGGTCTTTATGGATGTTACCGGGATCCCAACCCGTGTTTTCGGGTAAAAGCCCATACGCTTCCAGGCGTGATTTTGAGGGCTCAAAAATTTCATCGTCACTTCCGCTTATGGTATGCCCTTTCTTGCGTAAAGCGATTGCCAGGTTATGCATAGCACTACCCCCAATGGCAATAAAATGTATGTTCATGAAAGTGCTTTGCGACAAAGCTAAGCACTGTAGTTCATATCACAGCCTTGTATAGATTGCCTCTGCATAAATAGATCCTTGCAGGTTATCCATCAGGATATTGGTAAACGGCATTTCGGCAGGGGTTGAGTGTGTAGCGTTATTAGTTACCGGGTCAATATTGCCTCCGTTTCCGTCAAAGAGCTCATTGAGCTCTACCACAAAGTTGAGGCTTGCGGCTGAATTTGCATCGACATTAAAGGCATAATCAATGTCCAGGGTGCGGTAGGCGGGATCTGTTCCGGGATGGTAGGCCATAAGGGCATCATTTGCGGGGTCTCCGCCTGCTACGTTGGCCCGTCCTTCGATGATGGCAAATCTATATTTGAGCATACTCCAATACATTCCCTGGTAAGCAGCCAGGGGGTGGCTGTTCTCGAAAGAAGTAGGATCGCTGTCATTGGTAGCAGGGTCCAAACCGAGGCCAAAACGTACAGAGGTATAATTTCCAACGGGAATATTTGCCGTAAAGCTTCTGCTCTCCGTTTCTCCTATGTCGTAAAGCATTACATCCTTTACCGATACTTTCTCCCCGTTTTCTTTTGTAAGCTCTATGTTCGATATATACAGCCTGAAATTAGAGAGGATTATCTTATACCCGTTAGAAGTAGTAAAGTATTCATTTAAAGCTTGCTCGTTTCCGTATAAACTCAACTGGAGCCCAAAAGCAACATCTGCTTTGGTAGGGGTATCTGTTCCGGAAGGCTCATCTTTAGAGCATGCTCCAAGGGCCAGCAATGCCAGGGACAGATATAGGTAGATTTTCTTTTTCATGACTTAAAATATTTTAATGATCGTATTTGACTGTATTTCAGTAGCTGCGTTGAAGTCAGCCGCGTTCGTAGGGTCGCTTACTACGATCGGCCTGGCTGCCAAATCCCGCGTGTCGAGGGCAGGGCCAATGTCGATAGAAAGCACAAATTTCGCATCGCGTGTAGTGTTCACACTAAAATTAAAAGGCTCGCCTATGAATACGTCCGCAAGTTCTTCCGTACCTACCTGCAAATGCATGGGAATGGTACCGGTTGAGTCATCCGGATTAGCCTCATCAATAACCCTGCCTGTAATCACCAGGTGGTTGTAGCCTATGCCTGCCAGGCCAGGAACGCGACTGATATCGGGATCTCTTAAAGGGCTGTCTTCATCTTGGTTCGATGTTCTGGCTTCTACGCTCTGCAAACTATCCAATCCGATTTGCACAACAGGTCGGGCCGAATACCCACCCGGGTTTAACCGCATAGGCTTTGCATCTGTACTGGAACGGGAAACCATAAAAGGATTATCGGCTTTGATGGTATCCAGACCATTGTTTACAAGGTAAAAGGAACCCACCAAAATTTTAATTTCTTCAATGAAAAAACGGTTTCCCAAGCTGTTGGTTATAACAGAATCTTTATGAAAAATTTCATTATTGTAGAGAAAGCTCGTGGCCACGATTACATTCTCCGAACCTAAGGCCGGGTTCTCACCGCTGAGATCATCTTCTTTACAGGAGGCAATTGAAAAAGTGAGCAGAAAGAGGATAATAAGTCGTTTAAACATGTGCTAGGTATGTAATTATGCTAATATAGCGATGATATTCAAATGCGGTATGTATGAATCATTTATGTAAGCTTTTAATTGAGTAAACGTACATTTATACGTTTGCGTTTGTTTCCTGCTCAGCAATTTTTTTCAGGGTGTTAAAATCATCAGTCTGCTCTATACTATGCATGATTTGCTTCAGGATGTCAGACGAACTCTTCTCGTAATCCACTTCCAGAGGTTGCTTGAATTTGATGGATAACCTGACCCCTTTCTTTTTCAGGAAAAGCCCTTTTTTGTCAAAAGCCCTTCTGAAACCATCAATTACTACAGGTACTACAATAGGTTTTGATTCCTTTATGATATGAGCCGTTCCTCTGCGTCCGGGAACAAAAGGGGTAGTGGTACCTTGCGGAAAAGTAACGACCCAGCCGGATTCGAGCGCCGTAAAGATCTTACTGATGTCGCTGGGATCAACCCCCCGGTCTATTTCTTTCCCGGCTTCCCGCCAGGTGCGCTTAATGCTTACGGAGCCTACATAAGCAAAGAGCTTGGGTAATAAACCAGCTTTCATGGTTTCCCTTGCCGCTATAAAGTAAATGTTCAACTTGGGGTTGAGTAGAAAAAAAGGAAAGTTTATGGTATCGTATACCCCCCATTTGGAACAGCAGAATACCTGGTACATTCCGGCAACATCGGCAAAGTAGGTCTGGTGATTGCTTACAAAGAGCACATTTCTTTTAGGGAGGTTTTGGAGTACACGACTGTTCTCTACGGTCGTTTTGTTCGCCCAGTTAAACCGGTATTGTGCTATTCCACCGAAAGCAAGGATCAATACGCGTTTGATAAACAGCGAGTTGCCAAAGGCGTCAAAAAATCTGATTTTCATGAAAGCTCATTTGCCTATGGCGCCAAATATAGCACTTCTTATAGTGCCCTTCTGCCTATAGAAAAAGGCTTCTGAGCTCGCTGATCATCATAGCGGTAGCTCCCCAGATCTTTTCACCGTTCAACATAAAAAGAGGTACCCGCATGTTTAACCCGTTTCTTTGAAAATCCTCATACCTCAGGTAAGTATCATCCAGCAGTTGCTCAAAATCAATCAGGTGAATTTTATCCACTTCACCCGCCTGCGGGAATAAAGGTTGTTTTTCGTGCAGAATACCTACGTAGGGTTGTACATAAAAATTGCTGGGAGGAATGTACAAAGGGCTCAATGCGCCCTTTACTGATATGTGTTCAGGCGCTACGCCTATCTCTTCATGCGTTTCCCTTAATGCGGTTTCCCGGTAGTTGTTATCCGTATCCTCTTTTTTGCCTCCCGGAAAGCTCATCTGCGCGCTGTGTACCCCGGGGTAAGATACGCGTTTGGTAAGTATGAGCGCAGGACGCCTCTTATGTTCCATAAAGAGCGCCAGTACCGCTGCATGCTTTACTTTTCGTTTATCCAGTTTGTCGATATCCAGCAGTGCTCTGCCTTCAGGAGCCAGTTGCAACTGTGCGTTTAAACCGGGTAAAGGTTTTTGCAATGCAAACTCCAGTTTAGTGTCTATTTCATGAATGGTATAAGACATAGTACAAAGGTAGGCCGGGAAAGAGAATTAATGTAAAAATCCATTTAATGTTGTTACATTGAATAAGATTTGATTATTATCTTTGCATAATCAATTTCAATACTCTATATAATGACACTCACTCAATTACAATATCTTATAGCGGTTGACAACCACCGGCATTTTGCTCGGGCAGCGGAAGCCTGTTTTGTTACCCAACCTACCCTTAGCATGCAAATTCAAAAATTGGAGGAAGAATTGGGCGTTTTGCTTTTTGATCGAAGCAAACACCCGGTAAGGCCCACCAATATTGGTGAGAAACTGATTTCCCAGGCAAGGATCGTAGTGAATGAAAGTGAGCGGGTTAAGCAAATCCTGCAGGAGTCTAAGAACCAGTTGGAAGGACCTTTTAAATTGGGGGTAATTCCTACGGTTTCCTCCAGCCTGGTGCCTCGTTTTATCAATAAGTTTCATTCAAAATTTCCCAACATTCAGCTGCAGATACAGGAACTGCGCACCGATACTATATTGGATCGCCTGCGCAAGGATGAGTTGGACGCTGCGTTAATGGCGACGCCCCTGAATGAAAAAGGGATCATTGAAAAACCCCTCTTTTATGAGCCTTTTATGGCGTTTATTCCCGACGATCATCGCTTGAGTAAAGAGTCTTTTATCACCAATTCCGAACTGGATGTAAACGACCTTTTGCTGCTCAATGAAGGACACTGTTTCCGCAATAGTATACTCAATATTTGCAGCAAAATGGCAAGCGACAGCAAGCGTCCCATCGACCTCGAAAGCGGCAACTTTGAAACGTTGATCCGCTTGAGTAAGCAGGGCTTTGGCATGACCTTACTGCCTTATTTGCATGCCATAGACCTACCCGCAGAAGATCAGCGTTTTGTGAAACCTATTGCAGACCCGAAGCCGACACGTGAAATTAGCATGGTGTATACGCGGGCAGAACTCAAGATCAAGATCATTGAAGAACTGAGCAGCATTATACAGAACGTAGTACCGGAAAAGCTAACCCTGGAAAAAGAGCATGTAGTAAGTCCGCTTAGCGCATAAACTATTTGCAGGAAAAGGGGTTTTCTTTTGTGAGTAGAATAGATATAATGACAGAGCAAGAGATTCCATTGTTTCCGCTGAGCCTGTTTTTATTGCCTGGGGATTACAGCCAGTTATACATCTTTGAGGATCGATACAAACAGCTGATCAACGAATGCCTGGAGCAAGGTATGCCCTTTGGAATCCCTTTTTCCAGTAAGGAGAATATTGGCAATTACGGATGCCTGGTCGAAGTAACGGAAGTACCGAAGCGGTATCCCGCCGGAGAGATGGATATTGTAATTAAATGCCTCTCGGTATTCAAATTAGGGAAATTCAACTTTCAGAAAGAGGGAAAACTATATCCTGCAGGCAGTGTATCTGTATTGGAAGATGTGAAAAACTTTGCGGCCGATGATGCCCTTAAAAGCAAGTTTAAAGAACATATGGTGAAGCATGAGGTGTTCAACAGCGAACTGCTTTCAAAAGACGACTTAGGTGTTTTTGACATTGCCAATGAGCTTTACCTGAACAACATGGAAAAGCTGGAGCTATTGAAGTGTAAAGGGAGCGAAGCATTGAATGGGTATTTGAAAAATTATATCTATTATTTGCACTTACTTCAAGAACAGGAAAAAAGTGTATTCCAGAACATCTATCTCAACTAAACTCTTTCCCTTATTACTTCTTTGCTTTGCCTGTGGACGTACAGAGGTTGAACAACCGCAGGTTAAACAGGAGAAAGCCAAAAGCCAAGCGGGTAAGAGCAAAGAACCGGGAAGGCAGCCGGAGGGTTTAACCAGGGCAAATGCAGTTTCTTTTTTGCAGGCCTATGCGAAAAAGAACAACGAACATGTTTTCCTCATTGAAACACGCTTTGGTAGTATTAAGATCGAGCTGTTTGACAACACCCCTCTTCATAGGGCTAATTTTGCTTTTCTTACCTCAGAAGAGTACTTTGATGAAACCTGGTTTTACCGGGTAAGCAAAAAACACGTGATCCAGGCCGGTAGTACAGATGGCAGGAACACCATTGAAAAACGCAAGAAGCTGGGAGATTACCGCATCCCGGCAGAGATAGTTGCGGGTAACCTGCATGTATACGGGGCGGTAGCAGCGGCACGCTCTTATAAAAACAACCCCGAAAAGGAAACCGACCCTTACGAATTTTACATAGTGCTGGGCAAAACCTATAGCCCGGCCCAACTTAAAGCCATGGCTGGCGAATATGGATTTTCCCTGGATGAAGAGAAAACCAAAGCTTATGCACAATTGGGCGGAGCGCCACATCTCGATGGAGAACATACGGTTTTCGGGCGTGTAATAGAGGGGATGGAAGTGGTGGAGGAAATTGCACGCCAGGAAACCGATGAGGGAGAATGGCCTCTGATGAACATTCCCATCCGGGTAAGAGCAATAAAGTAAGCAGTACAAGATGAAAGATCCCGAACGGTGCGTTTTACCACGTTGAGTGCCCCACACTCGGTTTTGGATGTGTAGAACCATACAAGCTGAATGCATGCTTCACATTGAATGTACACTAAGATAGGTCAATGCTTTTTTCCATAGGTCAAAATACCGGCCGTAACCCTTAGCGGCAGGTGGTTTTCCTCAGGCGGAATAGGACAGGAGTAGCGGCTATTATAGGCGCAATAGGGGTTGTATGCTTTATTGAAATCTACCAAAACTGAGTCTCCTTCTGGTATATGAAGATCTAAAAAACGACCTCCCCCATAGGTTTCTTCACCGTTGGTGAGATCAGTAAAGGGAAGAAACAGGTAATCTGCAAAGCCCGTTTTTCCTTTCAGGCGCAAGCTTTCGTATACGGGTATTTTTAATAGTGTTTCGTTTATGTTAAAGTGCAACCAGCCAAACTGCCTGTAATCTGCCAGGCGGGCGGTTGTGGTGAGCATTTTAAACGGAAGGCTATCCGGAGTGCGCACAACATGGGCCCATAGCCTGAAGTTGGTATCTACGGGAAAGAAATTTAAACTGTCAAAATGAGCCAGCCCCTCTTTAGTGAGCGGGCTTTTTTTGGGGTCGGCAAATTCTTCATTCAGTGCCAGCCGATGCTTCCTGATTTCTTCGAAATAATTGCCTTGCTGGGCGTTCATTGCCAGGTGAAAAAGCAAGAAACAACAGGCTAAAAAAAGACGCATTCAACTTCTTTTATAGAGAAAGCCTGAAAGTAAGGAAAAGAAAAGTCCAAACAAAAAAACACTCATACACATAATACCCGCATATAACCAACCGTTGGCCATGAGCGGCCCCCATTCGGCAAACTGCTGTTTAAGGGCAGCTTTTTCTTCTGCAGTTTCTGCCTGTTCGAGCATGGCCGGAGCATAGCCCTCCATGAATTCGGTAAGAAAATCAGGGTCGATCACTTCGTAAAACAGGACGTTTCCAAGGTAGAAGACAAGGGTGGCGATTATGGTTATACCGAGCCCACTTCCCAATGCCTGGGCAAATGTGAAGCGTCCTTCGTTCTGTTTACTGATCATGCGTACCCCAAAGAGCACAAAAAGCATACTGAGCAACTGTACCCCATACCCGAAAATTTCCCCGTATTTCATCATGACACCACTGCTATCGGTAGGATCATAAAAGGAAATGGGAACTAAAAAGAAAATGGCTGCCAGCCCACCGGCCAAAATGCCGTACCTGATCAAAATGGTTTTCATAGTAAATAGTTGTTTTGAAGCGCTCAAAAGTGGGTACTTACGGGCTTTTATGCCTCATACTTTGGTATGATTTCAGGCTTTTCCTCCTAAAGTATCTCCATACAAAAGTTGCACTTTATGCATAATTTGGGTACGGCTTTTTGCGTCAAATTTCTCCAAAAGCTTGCTAACGTGTGTCTTAACCGTGCTTTCGCTGATAAAGAGTTTCTCAGCTATTTGCTTGTTGCTTTTTCCCTGCAGCAATTCTGTCAATACCTCTTCTTCGCGCGGAGAAAGTTTGAACGCTAGGGGCAATGCCAATTCAGGAGTTGCGCGCATCGGGGCATCAGCCTGGGTTTTGTTTTGTGTAAAACGCACATAGGCCCCGCCGGCCAAGGCAAAAAGTAAAACCGTAGCAGTAAGCAATAATTCCCAGTAGTTGAGTGAAAGCATAAACCAGTTGGAACCCCAGTAATAGGCCAGTAACAATATACCTGCTGAGGTACCTATGAGGATCACTTTTTTGTACATATGGCTAAAATAATGGTATTGTATCCGGGAGACCTAAAACAAAATGCTATATTTGAATGAGCAAATGAGCAATTCTCAGCAAAATAACAACTGTCCTACAAAACGCAAGCATGTGTCTGCTATGTGGAACTATTTGCATTTAGGGGTGCCGTTGTAATGTGTTGAAAATGTAAAGTATAAATCAAAAGGCGCCCCGAGATAACCGGGGCGCCTTTTTTAGTTGATGGCCCTATGAAAGACTATGCAAAAATTTTAGCCCATACCAATCAAGCTGTTTACCAGCAAATATTGCATCGTGGCAGCAGCAAGAAGCGCCTGGGTGAATGGGATGCTTTGCAGGCTATTGAACAAAGCGCCATGGTAATTAAGGAGCGCGTAGAAGCATTGCTTTTGCCTGACGGTTACCGGGAGGAAATAAGCAAGGTAGAGGTAGAATTGCTTGAGCCGGATGCCATAGGTGAGAAGGTACTGGTAAAAGCACAGCTCTTTGTGGTGAACAAGAGAGAGCACAAGCTGAAGGTATTTGCGCACCAGTTAAAAGCCAATGGCAAATCGGCCAAGTTGGCCAAAGCCGTGTACTACGTTAAAATAGTACGTGCCCAGGCGGCTTAAGCGCTCTGAGTGCCTAAGGTATATTTAGGTTTATACGTGAATACCAGGGTAGCAATAACCAATGCCATGGCTCCCATAAACCAGAAAATGGGCTGTATGGTATCCGCTGAAAAAGCGCTTACAAAAGCAGAGGCAATAGCGCCTGCCGCCATGCGTAAACTACCTACCAGGGCCGAGGCTACTCCGGCCATCTCATTAAAGGGTTCTAAGGAGAGTGCCGTGGTATTGGGGTTGATGAAACCAAAACAAAACAAAAAGAGACCAAAAAAAGCGGAGGTGGTGTAAGGGGGAAATCCGTTGTATGCCGTATACCCGAGAAAAAGTATACAAAGGAGTAGTGCGGCCATCGCGGTAGCCTTTGATACATTTAGTATGCTATATTTCTTAAGCACCAGGCGGTTTACCTGGCTGCCCACTATAAAAGCTGAGGCGTTGATCCCGAATAAAACGGTGTAGGTGCCCTGATCAAAACCAAGGCGCTCAATAAGCACTATGGGAGAACTGGCGATATAGGTAAACAATCCGGCCATAGCTAAGCTCCCGGCCAGTCCATACGCCACAAATTGCCCGTTTAGCAATACCTGCCAGTAGCGTTTAAGTACGGCCAGCATATTTAACGAGAGTTCCGGGTCGGCTTTTTTGCTTTCTTCGAGGCGAAAGAAAACAACAAGCCACAAGACAATACCCACTGCAGTGAGAAAACCGAAAATAAACCGCCAGTTAAAGAACTGATCCAACACACCTCCTAAAGCCGGTGCCAGTATGGGAGCCACACCCATTACGAGTATAAGACTGGAAAATACGCGTGCTACCTCGTTTGTTTCGAACAGGTCGCGTACCATAGCGCGTGCCGATACCATGCCCACACTACCCCCAAGGGCCAAAAAAAGACGGGAGGCAA